>JAYWGV010000092.1:0-4665 GCA_043778105.1 Bacteroidota bacterium | reverse complement strand
TTTACAACTCATCAATTTTCCAAAAACAACACCTAATAACTTATGAAAAATTGTTAATAACGTAGTGGTTTTTATACTTTAATGCGTTTGCCCTGAATCGAATCGTCATACAATCAAATAAAAATTGTACTTTTGCCACGTTTTTGAATTAACTGCCAAATAAAACATTAGAAAACAATACAAAATGAATCCAACTAAATATATTTTTGTTACTGGTGGCGTAACTTCTTCTTTAGGCAAAGGAATTATTGCAGCCTCATTGGCAAAATTATTGCAGGCACGTGGCTACAGAACCACGATTCAGAAATTTGATCCATATATTAACGTTGATCCAGGAACACTAAATCCTTACGAACACGGCGAATGTTATGTCACCGATGATGGCGCAGAAACTGATCTTGATCTTGGTCATTATGAACGTTTCTTGAATGTGCCAACTTCGCAAGCCAACAATGTTACAACTGGCCGTGTATATTTATCGGTAATCGAAAAAGAACGTCGTGGCGAATTTCTTGGAAAAACTGTACAAGTAGTGCCGCATATAACCAACGAAATTAAAGAAAGAATGCAAGTTCTTGGCAATTCTGGAGATTATGATATTGTAATTACCGAAATTGGCGGAACAGTCGGCGACATCGAATCTTTACCTTATATAGAATCGGTTCGGCAATTAGTTTGGGAGCTTGGAGAAAACAACGGAATCGTAATTCACCTAACACTCGTTCCATATCTTGCTGCTGCTGGCGAATTAAAAACCAAACCAACACAACATTCAGTAAAAACTTTAATGGAAAGTGGCATAAAAGCTGACATTTTAGTATGCAGAACCGAATATGAATTATCCGAAGATTTGCGCCAAAAACTAGCACTTTTTTGTAATGTAAAACGTGAAGCAGTCATCCAATCTATCGATGCTTCTACGATTTATGAGGTTCCAAACCTCATGCTCGAAGAAGGTTTAGATGTTGTAACACTCAAAAAATTAAATTTACCAAAAAAAGCAACACCAGATTTAAAAAATTGGAACATCTTTTTACATAAATTAAAAAATCCAAAACATACAGTAAACGTCGGATTAATTGGAAAATATGTCGAATTGCAAGATTCATATAAGTCAATTCTCGAAGCATTTATTCATGCTGGAGCAGCTAACGAAACCAAAGTAAATGTTATAAGTATTCACTCGGAATTTTTAAATGACAAATCGGCAGATGAACAACTCAAAAACCTCGATGGTATATTAGTTGCACCAGGATTTGGAGGTCGCGGAATCGAAGGAAAAATCGACTCAGTTCGCTATGCTCGTGAAAATAATATTCCGTTTTTTGGTATATGTTTAGGTATGCAAATGGCAGTTATCGAATTTGCAAGAAATGTGCTAGGATTAAAAGATGCCAATTCCACCGAAATGAATGAAGCAACCAAAAATCCAGTTATTAATTTAATGGAAGAGCAAAAAACCGTAACCGAAAAGGGCGGAACAATGCGACTTGGCGCTTGGAAATGCAATTTAAAACCAGATAGTTTGGCTCACAAAATTTATCAAAAAGATACAATTCTAGAAAGACATCGCCATCGATATGAATACAATAATAAATATTCCGAAAAATTAGAAAATGCTGGTTTAATCTCATCCGGAATTAATCCAGAAACTGGTTTAGTAGAAATTATTGAAATCAAAAATCATCCGTTTTTTATAGGTGTGCAATACCATCCAGAATATAAAAGCACAGTTGCCAATCCGCACCCAATTTTTGTGAATTTCGTTGCTGCAATGGTTAAAAATAAAAAATTACATAAATAAAATATTTAGAAGCGAATGTTCAGGCATTTTCAGGAATGGCAATTCCCGCTTTTCATTCCTAATCTTTTTCTTGAAGAAAAATCAAGAAAAAGGATTTTCCCTTTAATCGGGGCTAATCGATTAAGTTTTTCGCATATTATTAAAGATTTAAAAAAAAGAATAAAAAAAGAATGGAAGAAAATAAACTAGACAAAAAATCATTAATAGGTTTCGGATTAATTTTCGTAATTATCGCTTGGATATTTTATAACGCACAACCAACCGAAAAAGAACTTGCAGCCGAAAAAGCCAAAAAAGCCCAAACCGAAAAAGCAGAATTATTAAAAAAGCAAGTAATCCAAGTTGATTCTGTTACAATTATACCAACTAGAAGTGCAAGTACTTCATTTAATGATGAAAAACTAAAAGCAACTTTAGGCAATTTTGCTTTTAGCGCATCTTTGCCAACCGCCAAAGAAGGATTTACAACTCTTGAAAACGATTTGGTAATTTTAAAAATATCTAATAAAGGCGGATTTGTTGTAGATGCAACTTTAAAAAAATTCGAAAAATTTAGAAAAGATTCCAAGCAATTGGTAGAATTAATAAAAAACAACAATGCTAACTTAAGCATTCAATTGCAAACCACTGACAATAGAGTTTTAAACACCAAAGATTTATTTTTCGAGCCAACTTTAACAAAATCTGGCGATGTTCAAATTTTATCAATGAAATTAAAAGCTGGTCAAAATGAATTTTTGGAATATAAATATGCATTAAAAGCCAACGACTATATGTTAGATTTTGATATTCGTACGCAAGGATTATCAAAAACATTGAACATTTCGAAACCATTAGATTTAGAATGGAATATGAAAACCATTCGAAATGAGAAAAGCGTTTCTTATGAAAATACTTACTCAGATTTGCGATTTGAATACGAAGACGGCAAAGACGATTATGTAGGTCAAGGCACTAATGATGAAGAAAATCCAGAAAAAGTTTCTTACATCGCATTCAAGCAACATTTCTTTTCTACGATTTTGGTTTCTAAAACACCATTCGAAAAAGCACAATTAAAGTCTAATAATTTAATCGTCGATAAAGAAAAAGATTCATTATTCTTGAAACAATTCAAAGCCAATTTGCCACTTGCTTTTTCAAATGGAGAAATTGATTACAAAATGAATTTGTATTTTGGACCAACCGATTATAAATTATTAAAAACTTACGACAAAGGTTTACAAAAAATCATTCCACTAGGTTGGGGAATTTTTGGTTGGATAAATATGTTTATTTTCATTCCACTTTTTGGATTTTTAAGTAACTATATGATGTTAGGAATTGCAATAATTATTTTCACGATTATTATAAAAATTGCAATGTCGCCAATAACTTACAAATCATTTTTATCATCGGCAAAAATGAAAGTTTTGCGTCCAGAAATCAACGATTTGAACGAAAAATTCGGAAAAGACGCAATGAAAAAACAACAAGAAACCATGAAATTGTATACCAAAGCAGGAGTAAATCCGATGGCTGGTTGTATTCCAGCATTGATTCAATTGCCATTTATGTATGCATCATTTCAGTTTTTTCCAGCTGCTATAGAGTTGAGACAAAAATCATTCCTTTGGGCTGATGATTTATCAGCTTTTGATAGTGTATTATCATGGAAACAGCACATTCCGATTTTGTCTTCTATATATGGAAATCACGTTAGTTTATTCGCACTTTTAGCAGCAATTGCGATTTTCTTTTATACGAAAATGACATCAGCAGACAATCAAATGCCAGCGCCAACACAAGAAGGAATGCCAGATATGGCAAAAATGATGAAAATCATGTTGTATTTGTCGCCAGTAATGATGTTGATTTTCTTTAATAATTATGGTTCAGGATTAAGTTTGTACACATTAATTTCAAATTTAATTACAATCGGAATTATGTTTGTAATAAAGAATTATATTGTAGATAGCGATAAAATTCACGCTCAAATTCAAGAAAATAAATTAAAAGAGCCTAAAAAAGTGGGCAAGTTCAGACAGAAATTGAATGAAGTCATGGAACAAGCCGAAACGCAGAAAAAATTGAATGAGAAGAAAAAATAAAAAAAATCCCGAAATCTTGAATTAGATTTCGGGATTTTTAATTTGAATGCCAAATTTAATTTGGTAATAAAACTTTATCCAAAGCGTGAATTACGCCATTAGAACATTGAACATCTGCAACAACAACTGTACATGCTGCTCTATTTGGCGTTGTGTCTTTTATTTTAATAGTTGTTACACCAGCTGTTGTTGTCTTTTGTACAGTTACATTTGTACCTTGAAATGTAGGTATCGACTGCGCATCTGTTAATCCGGCAGAAATTGCATTAGTTCCCGTTACCACATGATATTTAAGTACCTTGGTCAAAGTTGCAGCTGGAATTCCTGCTAATGTAGCTGGTGCTGCTGGCGGTGGACTTAACTCTGTAAGAAACGCAGAAAAGGCAGAATTTGTTGGTGCGAAAACTGTAAACGGCACAACTGCACCAGTTGTAGTATCTAAAGTTGCAACAAAATTATCTGCTGGATTAAAAGATAATGCTGCAACTAATGTTGAAAAAGTTTGGCTATTTGCTAATGCATGTGTTTTAATGGTTGGCAGACCAATTACAGCATCAACAATATGAATAATACCATTCGATGCGACAATGTTCGCAGTCGAAACATTCGAAACACCATTTAATTTTACGCCACCAGAAGCAGATTTTGCAACATACATACTCAAAGTATTTGTTGTTCAGGGCAAACGCATTAAAATCCTAGTATTTTCAATAGAAAATTATTGTCCCAAGCTGCTTTTAATCGTTTAGTTCTAATACTCATTTTTGCTGT
>JAYWGV010000091.1:0-22146 GCA_043778105.1 Bacteroidota bacterium | reverse complement strand
ATAATTGTGAACGCAGTAAGTTACAAAACAGTTTCGGCGAACAAAGCAACCGTTGTTAAAGAATGGGTTGTTGTTGACGCTGAAGGTCATAACTTAGGCCGATTTGCATCTAAAGTCGCTATGATTTTAAGAGGTAAATACAAGCCAAGTTATACGCCGCACGTAGATTGTGGGGATAATGTAATAGTTATCAACGCAGAGAAAATTAACCTTACTGGAAACAAACTTGACGAGAAAACGTACATCCGTCATACAGGTTATCCAGGTGGACAAAGAAGCTTAACAGCAAAAGTAATGCAGCAAAAAAATCCTGCGTTATTAGTTGAAAAAGCTGTAAAAGGAATGTTGCCTAAAAATAAATTGGGTGCCGAACTATTCCGTAATTTAAATGTAAATGTTGGTTCTGAGCACAAACATGGCGCTCAACAACCACAAACGGTTAACCTAAACGATTTAAAATAATGGCAGTTATTCACAAAATTGGAAGACGAAAGTGTGCAGTAGCAAGAGTTTATGTTCAAGAAGGAACAGGACAAATTACTGTAAACAAAAAGGCATTTGCCACATATTTCCCAACTGCAACATTGCAGTACAAAGTTATGCAACCAATGACAATGACTGAAAACGTAGGGAACTACGATGTTAAAGTTAATGTTTATGGTGGTGGTTCAACAGGTCAAGCAGAAGCAGTGCGTATGGCGTTAGCCCGCGTAATGTGCGAAGTTGGCGAAGGAAACAGAGCCATCTTGAAACCAGAAGGTTTATTGACAAGAGATCCAAGAATGGTTGAACGTAAGAAATTCGGTCAGAAAAAAGCTCGTAAGAGATTTCAATTCTCTAAACGTTAATATTCAATCTGAACTCGCTTCAGATTCTTACTTTCTTAAACTGGTTTTATTATCAGCTTAAACTGAAAAATCCTGAAATGATTCAAAAATGCTGAAATGAATTCAGCATAAAAAAATAAGTTCATTAAACAATGTTATTGTTGCTCTGCCGAGGTAGAGAATTAGTTTAGCATCTAAATGAGTCTTAATGTCAAATTCTAAAGTCTAGCATCTGTTAGTCTAAAGTCTAAAAGTCTAAAAGAAACATTGCTAATCAACAGAACGTAAACTAAGAAAAAAAATGTCACAAAAAGTAGAAGTTAAAGAATTACTAGAAGCAGGTGTTCATTTCGGACACATGACTAGAAAATGGGATCCAAACATGGCTCCTTATATTTATATGGAACGTAATGGAATTCACATTATCAATCTATATAAAACTGCAGCAAAAATCGAAGAAGCTAACGAAGCTATGAAAAAGATTGCTGCATCAGGTAGAAAAATATTATTCGTTGCTACCAAAAAACAAGCAAAAGACATCGTTGCCGAAAAAGCAGCAGCATGTAACATGCCTTACATCACTGAAAGATGGCCAGGTGGAATGTTGACTAACTTCGTTACAATTCGTAAAGCAGTTAAAAAAATGTCAACAATCGACAAAATGAAAAAAGATGGAACTTTTATGACTTTGTCTAAAAAAGAACGTCTTCAAGTAGATCGTCTTCGTGCAAAATTAGAGAAAAACTTAGGTTCAATTGCTGATATGTCTAGACTTCCAGCTGCATTATTCGTAGTTGATATCAAAGCAGAACACATCGCAATCAAAGAAGCTCAGAAATTGAACATTCCAGTTTTCGCAATGGTTGATACCAATTCTGATCCACGTGAAGTTGATTATGTAATTCCTGCAAATGACGATGCATCTAAATCTATTGATAAAATTTTATCTTTAGTGACAGCAGCAGTTGTTGATGGATTGGCTAACAGAACATCTGAAGGAGCCGATGATTCTCAAGAAGGTGCTGAGGTTGCTCATGCGAAAGAAGCTAAAACAGAAGTTGGCGCTCCAGCAGTAGTTGAAGAAGTTGTTCCAGTTGCGGAAGAAGTTGTTATTGAATCAACTCCAGAAGCAGAAGCTAAAACTAAAGAATAAAGCCCATCCCTAACCCTTCCCAAAGGGAAGGGAACAAAATAAAAGTAAAATAATTTAATAATTTACCCACCAATTACGGCTCCCTTCCCTTTGGGGAGGGCTGGGGTGGGGCTTATATACAAATACTATGGCAACAATTACTGCTGCGGACGTAAATAAATTAAGAACAATGACTGGTGCAGGAATGATGGACTGCAAGAAAGCATTAGTTGAATCTGATGGAGATTTTGACTTAGCAATCGAAAACCTTCGTAAAAAAGGACAAAAAGTAGCCGCAAACCGTTCTGATAGAGAATCCACAGAAGGTGCTGCAATTGCTGTTGTAAATACTGATAAAACTGTTGGTGTAGTTATTACACTAAACTGCGAAACTGATTTCGTTGGAATGAACGAAAGCTTTGTAAAAATGGCTACTGATATGGCTAATTTGGCATTGAACTTCAAAACAAAAGAGGAATTTTTAGCGTCAGATTTTAACGGAATTACTGTTGCTGATAAATTAATCGAGCAAACTGGAGTTATTGGTGAAAAACTAGAAATCAGAACTTTTGAAAGATTAGAAGGTGCATTTGTTGGATCTTACATTCACTCAGGAAACAAGATTGCTACATTGACTGCTCTTTCATCTGTAGTTGATTGCGCTGAAGAAGCTGCAAGAAACATTTCTATGCAAGCAGCAGCAATGAATCCAATTGCTTTGGACGAAGCTGGTGTTGATGCTGAGGTTATTGCTAAAGAAATAGAAATTGCTAAAGATTTATTGCGTCAAGAAGGCAAAGCTGAAGCTATGATTGATAATATTGCAAAAGGAAAATTAGGTCGTTTCTTTAAAGACAATACATTAGTAAACCAAGATTATATCAAAGACAGTTCAATGAGCGTTGCTGCTTATGCTAAAACTGTTGGTGTGACTGTAACTGGTTTCAAAAGAGCAGCTTTAGGTTAATCAATATTAGATTTTTTGATATTAAATTTTAAATATCAATAAATACATAAAATCCCATTTCAAATGAAATGGGATTTTCTTATTTAACCCTATAGAAAACATCCTCAACATCAATATCAAGTTCAGCAAAAAGTAAGCTTTTTATTTTCATTCCTTCTATATATGGTTTAGAACCAACATATTCATCGTTTTTTAATGAATAAATCAAAATCATTCTGTCTTGCGGATCTACCAACCAATATTCTTTGACACCAGCTTCTAAATACAGATTAAATTTAGTTTCAACATCGTGTTTGCGATTTTTAGGCGAAATAATTTCGACCATTAAATCTGGTACACCAACACAACAATTGTCGTCAATTTTACTTTCATCACAAATAACGCACAGGTCTGGTTGAACAACGGTTGTTTCTTTTTTAGCAGATTTTATTGGTAATTTCACATCAAATGGTGCTGCAAAAACTCTGCAAGGTTTTCTTCTGAAGTTTTGTGCAAAACAATCAGTTAGATTAAATGAAACACTTTGATGATTAGAACTTGGTGCAGGACTCATTTTTAAAATAAATCCTTTTATAAGTTCCACTCGTTCAGAAAATTGCCAAAGCAAATAATCAGAATAAGTGTAGGTTTTGGTTAAATCTAAATCCGAAAAATTGGTTACTATGGTTGACATAAAAAATAATTTATACAAATTTATGAAATAAACTAATGCGTTTAATTTATTTTATAATCTTTGTCAAAGTTTAAAACGTTGACAAAGATCTAAAATTACATCTGGCTTGAACTTTCATAAAGCTACAACCGTTTCTGTTCCTCAGTTTTTCCTTTTGTGGTTTCGTTGTTCAATTTCTGATTACCAAAATTGTATTTCAAGTTGATTCGAAAACTTTGCGTATCTCGATAATCCAAAAAATAGTTATTTTGATTGGCATAATTGGTCGAAATTTTTTGGCGTTCGCCTTGATAAATATCAGATAATAATAGTGCTAATGAAAATTTATCATCCAAAAACTTTTTTAGTAAACCAATTTGCAAACTAGAACTTTCTGAAATATCAAATGTACCTTGAACCGATGGCGAGTTGTAAGAAAAATTTATTTCGCCACTAAAACTCTTGCTTTTATTGAAATTAAATTGCTGATTTATTGATGAATTAAAACCAAAAACATTATTTTTATAAATCAATTTATCGATGCCTTGAAACGTGTCTTCGGTAAACATTATTGTATTATTAAAACCAATTGTCCACCAAGTTTTTGGGTTGAGATTACAACTAAAATCCAAACCGATGGCTTCGTCTTTTTCGATATTTGTAAAATTATAAACCAAAGTATTTGTGGCAACATCTTGAAATGAAATTTCTATGGCTGGATTTCGTTCATTTCTATAAAAAAAATCAAAATTAAACTTACTTTTTAAGGTATAAAGAAAACTAATGTTGTGCGTAATTGTTGGTTTCAAGTTAGCATCGCCAATAAAATAAGAGAATTTATTATAGTAAGATTTCGACGGATTCAACCAGCTGTAATTGGGTCTAGAAATTCGTTTTCCATAAGAAATTCCGATTTCGTTTTCGGAATTTGGTTTGTACATCACATACAAAGTTGGAAAAAACTTTAAATAATCTTGAATATTTTCTTCTTTCGGGTTGATAGAAATTCCTTTCAAATCGGTATATTCTGCTCGAAGTCCAACTTGAAATTCCCATTTTGCAATGGTTTTAGAGAAACTTGCATAACCAGCCAAAATGGTTTCGTCGTAATTAAAATTATTGCTTTTTTCGGGTTTATTAACCAATAAATTGGATTCTAATTCTTGAAAAATTAAATTACTTTCTGCCGAAACATTTCCGAATTTCAAACCAGTTTCGAATGTAGATTTGTCTTTTTCTGAACGAAAATCTATTTGCGACGAAAATAACTTGATGAATTGCTTATTATCACTTATAAAACGTTCTGAAAATTCTGGCGTTCCAGCAAAATTAAATTTTGTATTTACATCTTGCTTTTCAAAATAATTATAATTGGTATAATCTGACGAGAAATTTAACGACTTTTTATTTTTGAATTTATGCTCAAAAGTAAAATTGTAACTCGAATTTTTTTGCGGCGTTAAACGATTATTCGATGTTAAATAACTTGAAACCTTATTGTTATCATCATCAAATATCGAAGTTGGAACTTGATATTTAGCTTCGTTTTTAGGCGAAATAAATCCATCGGTGCCAAACGAAATTGTGTTTAAACTGTCAATTTCATATTCAATATTCATTCGATAAGTGTTTTGTGAAAGCGATTTATTTTTACGATTCAAAATACTTTTCCAAGTTTGTTTTTGTTCTTCATAAACCACAACATCTTCTCCAAACCTGATATAAGTTCCAGTTCCGAAACTATAATTTCCAAAAACCGATAATTTTTTAGATTTATAAAATTGTGTTGTACTTGTAACAAATTTCGGATAAGTAGATTGCACATAACTGGTTTTTAAAGATGATTTATAACCCAATTTCAAGTTTTTTTTGAGTTTAATATTCAAAACTGCACTTCCTTGAGCATCATATTTTGCGGGTGGATTCGTTATAACTTCTATAGATTTTACATCGTCACCGTTGGTCGATTCTAACAAGTTTTTGAGTTCTTCGCCAGTCAAATAAATTTTTTTATCATTAATTGTTACTAAAATCGCATTGCTTCCGCGGATAGAAATATCGCTTCCAGAAACTTGAACTTCGGGAGTTTTCTTGATGATTTCCCAAGCGTTGTTGGTCGCAAGAATTGTGTTTTCTACATTAAATTCTAATCGGTCAATTTTGCGTTTTATGGTTGGTTTTTTGGTTTGAATGACGACTTCTTCAAGTTTATTTGAAGTTTCTTGCAATGTGAAGTCTTTATTCAAAACATCGTTTTCTAGATTTAAAACATCTTTAAATTCTTGAAAACCATTTGCAGAAATGATTAAATTATATTTTCCTGATTTGATATTATTTGTTTCAAACAAACCTTTTTCGTTTGATACAAAATTATAAGTTTTCAAGCTATCAATTTGATTCGAAATAGTAATTTTTGCATTCGATACAATTTCTTTTTTTGAATTGAAAACCAATCCTGAGAATTTAACGTTTTGCGAGAAACTGTAATTTGAAATTAAAATTAAAACGATTATTAGATTTTTCATAAATTATTTATTTGATACAAATCTCAATAAACATTTTATAGATTTGAGTTAATGCTAGGTTAACGCAAGGTTAATAGCTAATAAATAAAATTTTTTAAGACTTTAAAAATGTATTTTCGCACTATGAACAAAAATAAATTTTTAATATTTGGTTGTGTTGTCACTGTTTTGGCATTGCTAACAATTCAAGGTTATTTCATTTTTAATACCTATAAATTAAAAGAACGTGAAATAAAATTCGAAGTAAAAACAACTTTAGAGCAACTCGATGGTCGCGAACAACTCGAGAAAAGAGATTTAAAAGACGATCGCGAACAAGAAATTTTGATAGCATTCGAAAATAAAAAAACTACCAAAAAACAGTTTATTCAAGAATTGCAACTTTTGGAATCGAATTACGCTAAAGCAGCAATGAAATTTATTGAAGATAAATTCAAATCTACAAATTACGAAGTTGGATTTTCTAAAAATATAACATCAATTATTACAATTCAAGGAAATAAAAAAGATACTTTAATTAATAAAAACATCGAATTATATAGATCTAAATTACCTTTAATTGAAAAATTAATATTGACAAAATCAAGTTGGCACACATCTAGCGAAAACAGTTCAATTTCTGATTCAAATAATAAAATTGTAAAAAAATACGAATACGAAGTTCAAAAAACATACAATTACAGCATCAATAATCTAGCGAAATTGGTTTTTTCTGAAATGATTGGTTTGTTGATTGTATCTTTTTTATTGATGGTTTTTGTTGTTAGTTTATTTTATTATTCTATTAAAAATCTCTTTCAACAAAAGAAAATTGCCGACACACAACGTGATTTTATCAATAATATTACCCACGAATTTAAAACGCCAATGGCAACATTGAGTATTGCAACCAAAACATTAAACAATCATTTTTTAGATAAAGAAACAACTAAAAATACTATCGAAATTATCGAAAGACAAAACATTAGATTACAAAAAATTTTCAATCAAGTTAATTTTAACTCGATTATGACAAATATCGAAAATACAAAAATTGAACAAAACATTAACCAAGAATTTATTGAAAACTGCATTAATGATTTTAAAATTGTAAATCCAGCAATCGAAATAAAATCTGAAATAGATTCTGGAATTGATTTAAAAATAAGCAAATTTCATTTCAATACAATCGTTACTAATCTTCTAGAAAATGCAGTTAAATATGGTGGAACAAAACTCCAAATTATTGTAAAACAAGAAAACAATTATTTCGAATTAAAAATAAAAGACAACGGAATTGGAATTGCAAAAAATGAGCAAAAATCAATTTTCGATAAGTTTTATAGAATATCAAATGGCGATATTCATAACATAAAAGGTTTGGGTTTAGGATTGTTTTATACTAAAGAAATTATTGAAATTTATAACGGAAAAATCGATGTTGAAAGTTCAAAAAACGGTTCAGAATTTATAATTTCTATACCAATAAAATGAAAAAAATATTATTAGCCGAAGACGATTTTGATTTTGGAACAATCCTTAAACAATATTTAGAAATTTCTGGTTTCGATGTTGTTTGGGCAAAAAATGGTCAAGAAGCTTTCGAGATTTTTAAAAAAAATCAATTTGATATTTGTGTGCTAGATGTAATGATGCCAATTCTTGACGGATTTGCACTTGCTAAGAAAATCATTGATATAAATCCAGAAATTCCGTTTTTATTTTTAACAGCCAAATCTTTGAAAGACGATAAAATTAAAGGTTTGAAATTGGGTGCCGACGATTACATCTTGAAACCTTGCGAAGCCGATGAATTGGTGTTGCGAATTCAAAATATTTTAAAAAGAAGTCAACTAATTACTATTAAATCAAATGAAGTAATAGCGATTGGAAACTATCAATTCGATATTAAAAACTTGCAATTAATTCATTATTCCAAAGCCCAAAGATTGACCGAAAAAGAAGCTCAATTAATTCAATATTTATTCGAAAACAAAAACGGATTAATAAAACGAGAACACGTTTTAAAGAAAATCTGGCACAACGACGATTTTTTTTCTGGTCGAAGTCTTGATGTTTTTATTAGTAGAATCAGAAAATATTTTGGCGAAGATAAAAGCATTTCGATAGAAACTATTCGAGGAGTTGGGTTTTATTTCAAATACAATATTCTATAAATTTTTAATTACATAAGTCACAATTCCCCAAATGATTAATTGGTTTTCTTCGGTAACTTTGATTGGTTCATAATTTGGGTTTTCTGGCATTAAATACAAACAATTTTTGTCTAATTTAATTCGTTTTACAGTAAATTCTCCATCAATGAAGCAAATAGCAATTTTGTTGTTTTGTGGTTCCAAACTTCTATCAACAACCAAAACATCTTTGTCGTTTATGCCAGCATCAATCATCGAATTGCCTTTAACTTTAATGTAAAATGTAGCCAATGGGTTTTCGCTCAATTCTTTATTCAAATCGATATTCATTTCCATAAAATCGGCTGCAGGCGAAGGAAATCCAGCCGAGACACCATCTTTTATATACGGAATTCGCAGTTCGCTTTCGAAATCGGGAACAAAAAAAGTGAGTTTTTTATTTTTGTTTACAGGCATTTTATTTCAAGAATGTCTTTAAAATTAGTAGTATATTTTTTTGACAAATGATTTTGTTTCATATTCCAAGTCAAATTTAGGTTTTGCGATGCCAATTTTACTTTTTTATCGCCAATTTTTTTATTCAATTTATCCATTGTTTGCATCAAAGCCAAATGTTTTGGGTTCTCTTCATCGAATAATTGAAATTGTTTTTTGTCTTCATCGACTAGCGAAGTCACAATTACACCCGCTTTTTTAAACTTGAAATGTTCGTTTCCTTTGTGCAATTGTTTCAACATATTAATCGCAGTATTTGATATTGTTAAAGTCGAATTTGAAGCAAATGGCAAAGTTACCGCCATATTAAAATAATATTTCGAGGTTTGAACGCTGTGTTTATCAATGACCAACATCACGATTATGGTGTGGCAACACGATTTTTGTTTGCGCAATTTTTCTGCACAAATACTGGCAAATGTAGCAACTCGTTCTCGCAAAGCGTCGAATTCTGAAATTTGTTTCGGGAAACTTCTAGTCGTTGCAATGCTTTTTTTCTGATCTGGAATGGGTTCTAGATCCAAAACCGATTTTCCTTCGAGTTCATATTTCAAACGCATTCCAATAATTCCCATTTCTTTTTTAATCCAAGCTTCATGTTGTGGCAAAGTGAAATCATAAGCTGTAAAAATATTTCGCAATTTCGCTTTCTTGTCTTGCTGGCGACCAATGCCCCAAACATCTTCAATTTTTGTCCATTTCAAGGCTTTGATTCTTTTTTCTTCGCTATCAATAACATAAACACCCAAAGTTCTATCTTGAAATTTCTTGGCGATTTTATTGGCAACTTTTGCAAGTGCTTTGGTTTCTGCATAACCTATGCAAACCGGAATTCCGACCCATTTCTGGATTCTGGTTTTCATTTGCAAACCATAATTATGATAATCTGGAATGTTTAATCCATCAAAATTCAAGAAAGCTTCGTCAATGCTGTAAACTTCTAAATTTGGAGTAAATTGATTTAAAACTCCCATAACCCGATTGCTCAAATCGCCATAAAGCGCATAATTAGACGAAAAAACTTGCACATTTTCTGTACGAATCAAATCTTTTATTTGAAATGCTGGCGCACCCATTTTTATGCCAACAGCTTTGGCTTCATTGCTACGCGCAATCACGCAACCATCGTTATTCGATAAAATCGCAACAGGTTTACCATTGAATTTCGGCTGAAAAACACGTTCGCAAGAAGCATAAAAATTATTACAATCAACAAGTGCATACATTTTGTAAATTTACAGAATATCATTTTATAGTTTCTGATACAAAAGTTAATTTCTTGGGATTGTTGATAAGATTAAATGTTGAAAAAACATTAATTTTGGCAAAATTTTAGTTGAAGGAAATTAAAAAAATCAACTAATTTTTGATTTAAATAAATAAAATAATTATATTTGCATCATCAACACCTGCCTCGCCTCTCCTTATTTATAAGTGATGCGCATTTTTGGCGGGTTTTTTGTTTTTATAAATGAAAAAAGACTACACCAAAAAGCCTAAATCTTTTTTAAATCAAGTTAAAATTCTTAAAAAAAGAGGCTTAAGAATTCAAAATATTGAAAAAGCAGAAAAAGTTTTAGAAAACATTAGTTACAATCGTTTAAGCAATTATTGGTATCCCTTTTTAGCTCAACCAAAAGATGATGAAATTTTCATAAAAGGAACCGATTTTGAAACAGTTTTTAAAATCTATCAATTCGATAGTGAGTTAAGGTTAATTATGTTCTATGCCATAGAACAAATAGAAATTGCAATCAGAACACAAATTATTTTTCATTTATCAATAAAATATAAATCAGGTTTTTGGTTTGAACACTCTAAAGCATTTAAAAGTTACCCACTGTTTATTGATTTGTTAAAGAAAATTAGTGAAAACACTAAAAATTCAAATCAAGAGTATATTAAAAAATACAGAGACACCTACAATCAATATTTACCACCTTCCTGGAAAAGTTTTGAAACATTATCGTTTAACACACTGTTTTCTGTTTTTAAAAATCTCAAAGAGAATGAAGAACAAATAAAGATTAGTAAGCATTTTGGATTACACCACGAAGTTTTCAAGTCTTGGATTGAGACTATTATTTATATTCGAAATATTTGTGCGCATCATAGTAGATTATGGAATATTGAATTAACCAAAAAACCAATTTGGCCAAAAAGTCCAAATAACCCTTGGGTATCGAAATGGGAAAAATAGAAATCAGGAAACTAATAATAAAGAATTAAATTTTTATGCAGCTTTATGTGTAACAATTTATTTATTAGATACTGTAAATCCATATAATAAGTTTCGAAATAAGTTAAATGATTTATTAAAATCATATCCAGAAATTAAAATTAAAAATATGGGGTTTCCTGAAAATTGGAAAGAAGAGAAACTCTGGAGTAAACTAACACAATGATCGAAGATAAAAACCAACAACGCACAAGCATAGCACAATTAGGAGAATTTGGATTAATAGACCATCTGACCAAAAATTTCAAAATAAATCAGCCATCAACCTTAAAAGGAATTGGTGATGATGCAGCCGTGTTAGATTTTAAAGACAAGAAAGTAGTCGTTTCGACCGATTTATTAATCGAAGGCGTGCATTTCGATTTGGCCTATATGCCACTAAAACATTTGGGATACAAGGCCGTAGTTGTCAACATTTCTGATATTTGTGCTATGAATGCCAAAGCCACGCAAATAACAGTTTCTGTTGCGGTTTCTAATCGGTTTACGCTAGAAGCGTTAGACGAACTTTTTGCTGGAATTTCTGCTGCTGCAAATGAGTATAATGTTGATGTAATTGGTGGCGACACAACATCATCTCAAAAAGGTTTAATCATTTCGATAACCGCAATTGGCGAAGCCGACGAAAATGAAATAGTTTATCGAAATGGCGCCAAACAGACCGATTTGTTAGTAGTTTCGGGCGATATTGGCGCAGCTTATATGGGTTTGCAGGTTCTGGAACGTGAGAAACAAGTTTTTAATGTAAATCCAAATTCGCAACCCGATTTAGATGCCTATACTTATTTGATAGAAAGACAATTACGCCCAGAAGCAAGGAAAGATGTTCGTACTTTACTGCACGCACTCGAAATAAAACCAACTGCAATGATTGACATTTCCGATGGATTATCGTCAGAAATTATGCACATTTGCAAACAATCCAAAGTAGGTTGCAATCTTTATGAAGATAAATTGCCGCTTGATCCACAACTCATTTCCACTTGCGAAGAGTTCAATATAGATTCGACAACCGTAGCAATAAATGGTGGCGAAGATTATGAATTGCTTTTTACAATCAAAATGGACGATTTCGAAAAAATAAAAGCCAACCCGAATTTTACAATCATTGGTCACATGGTTCAAGAATCAGAAGGTATTCATTTAATAACTCGTGCTGACACAAAAATCCCATTAAAAGCAAGAGGTTGGAATGCTTTGACTGAGGAATAATAAACGGCGAACTGCTAAAAAAATTGGTAAAGACCTTATTAAAATACCGATAAATTTCAAATAAAAACCCAATAATGTCCAGTTATTGGGTTTTTTTATTCTTTAGAAAATCTAATGTCTGAAAGTCTACTATCTCAAAGTCTAACGTCTCAAAGTCTTTAGTCTAGACTTTAATCATTCAACTTCAAAACAGCCATAAATGCTTCTTGTGGAATTTCAACATTCCCAACTTGTCGCATACGTTTCTTACCTTTTTTCTGTTTTTCGAGTAATTTTCGTTTTCTAGAAATATCGCCACCATAACATTTGGCAGTAACATCTTTTCGAAGTGCTTTTATGGTTTCACGAGCAATAATTTTGGCACCAATTGCAGCTTGAATCGGAATATCAAATTGTTGTCTTGGGATTAATTCTTTCAATTTTTCGCACATTTTTTTACCAATATGATAAGCATTACTTTCGTGAATCAATGCCGACAATGCATCAACATTTGTGGCGTTTAACAACACATCAAGCCGAACTAACTTGCTAGTTCGCAAACCAATTGGCGAATAATCGAAACTTGCATAACCTTTGGAAACGGTTTTCAAACGATCATAAAAATCGAATACAATTTCGGCCAATGGCATATCGAAAGTCAACTCAACACGTTCGGTTGTCAAGTAAGTTTGATTGGTGATTACGCCACGTTTCTCAATACACAAGCTCATTACGTTGCCAACAAAATCGGCTTTGGTAATGATTGTTGCTTTGATATATGGTTCTTCAACTCGATCTAAACTCGATGGTTCGGGCAAATCGGTTGGATTGTTAACAATCATAATCGTTTCGGGATTTTTTTTGGTAAATGCATGATACGAAACGTTTGGAACAGTTGTAATTACTGTCATATCGAATTCACGTTCAAGACGTTCCTGAATAATTTCCATGTGCAACATTCCTAGAAATCCGCATCGGAAACCAAAACCTAAAGCAGCTGAACTTTCTGGCACAAAAACCAGTGAAGCATCGTTGAGTTGCAATTTTTCCATCGAAGCGCGTAAATCTTCATAATCTTCGGTATCGACTGGATATATTCCTGCGAAAACCATAGGCTTTACATCTTCGAAACCAATAATCATGTTGGTTGTAGGCGTTTTGGCATCGGTTAGTGTATCGCCAACTTTTACTTCTTTGGCTTCTTTAATTCCAGAAATTAAATAACCAACATCGCCAGCAGAAATTACGTTTTTAGGAACTTGGTTTAGTTTTAATGTGCCAATTTCGTCGGCAAAATATTCATTGCCTGTTGCCATGAATTTAATTTTCTGACCTTTTTTAATTTGACCATTTTTAACTCGAAAAATAACTTCGATTCCTCGAAATGAGTTGTAATGCGAATCGAAAATTAATGCTTGCAAAGGTTCGTCGATATTTCCTTTTGGTGGTGGAATTTTCTCAATTATGGCAGCCAAAATATTTTCGACACCAAAACCAGTTTTACCACTTGCATGGATAATATCTTCGAGTTTGCAACCTAAAAGATCGATAATATCGTCAGAAACTTCTTCGGGATTGGCACTTGGCAAATCGACTTTGTTCAAAACTGGAATAATTTCTAAATCATTTTCAAGAGCCAAATACAAGTTTGAAATGGTTTGAGCCTGAATGCTTTGCGCTGCATCGACAATTAATAATGCGCCTTCGCAAGCAGCTATAGATCGTGAAACTTCATAAGAAAAATCGACGTGACCAGGCGTATCTATTAGGTTCAAGATGTATTCTTGACCTTTATAGGTATATTCCATCTGGATTGCGTGACTTTTTATTGTAATGCCACGTTCACGTTCTAAATCCATATTGTCGAGCAATTGGGCTTTTTCTTCGCGAGCTGTTACGGTTTGGGTTGCGCCTAAAAGTCTGTCAGCAAGCGTACTTTTACCGTGGTCAATGTGTGCAATTATGCAAAAATTTCTAATGTGTTTCATTCGTTCGAATTGTAATAGGCAACAAATATAGTTAATCTTTTGGTTGTAACAGAATGATTAACGGTTGTTGAATGCATACTAAGCAATGTTTACCTCTATAATTCATTTTAAATAATTAATTAGATTTAAATTTTAAAAATCTACCCCCGTATATGTTACAAGAAAATCCAAAATTAACCTCTTATTTGTAACAAAATAAATTAAATCTACCCCGTATTTGTAACAAAAATTATGTAAATTTACCCCGTATTTGTAACAAAATAAATTTACTTTAATGATTTTTACTAGAAATATTGAACAAATTTTAAAAAAATGGCAAACCGATACGAACCGCAAACCTTTGATTTTGAGAGGTGCACGACAAGTTGGTAAATCTACATTGGTCAATAAATTGAGCATGACCTATAAATATTATGTTTTATTAAATTTAGAAAAACCAAACGACAACAAATTTTTTGATAAGGAAAAAGATGTTACCGAAATTTGGAATCAAATACTTTTCGAGAAAAATATTCCAAATGATCTAGAAAACACTTTGCTTTTTATAGACGAAATTCAGGAAATTCCGCACGTTATCAAGCAATTGCGCTATTTTTACGAAGATTTACCACAATTGCATGTTATTGTTGCTGGGTCACTTTTAGAATTTGCATTGAGCGACGTGACCTCTTTTCCTGTTGGTCGTGTTAATGAAATGACGTTGCATCCAATGAATTTCGAAGAATTTTTATTGGCATCGAATGAAATAGCTTCACTCGAACAGTTAAAAATCATTCCGATGAACGAATTTGCATTCGATAAATTATTTAAACTTTTTAATACTTATCTCATTATTGGCGGTATGCCTGAAGTTGTCAAACAATATGTAACTTCGAAATTTAGTTTGGCTGGATTGCAAAATATTTATGCTTCAATTTGGGAAACATACAAGTCAGACATTGTTAAATATGCCAAGAATAGCGTCGAAGCTAGAGTTTTGAGATTTATTCTCGAAACCGCACCTTATGCCCGAGACCGAATTAGTTTTGCAGGATTTGGCGGCTCGAATTACAAATCTAGAGAAGTTGGCGAAGCATTTAGAGCCTTAGATTTGGCAAAAATTATTTATTTAATTTATCCAACAACACAAACTTCGCCACCACAATTAATAGATATGTCTAGAAAACCAAGATTGCAGTTTTTAGATACAGGATTAATGAATTATGCATCAGAAATTCAATCAGAATTATTGTTACTCGAAGATTTGAATGATTATTATCGAGGATTTGTAGTCAATCATGGCGTAACACAAGAATTAATTTCGACATTAAATAATACTTTTTTTAAACCACAATTTTGGGTTAGAGAAAATGCAAATTCCAATGCGGAAGTCGATTTGACCTATAAATGGAAAAATCTTTTAATTCCAATTGAAATAAAATCGGGTGCAAAAGGCAGTTTGAAATCTTTGCATGAGTTTATAGACGTTGCTCCGCACAATTTTGCAATTCGATTGCTGGGAAACAAAATTAATTTAGAAAAATCCAAAACCCGAAAAGGCAAAATTTTTACACTTTTAAACCTTCCTTATTTTACTATTTCTCAAATTGATAAATATATAGATTGGGCAATGGAAATTGAAAAGAATTAAGAATAAAAAACAATCTCAACCACATGTTAATTAATATCCAAAACTATATTTTTGGCTAATAAAATCCATAAATTTGTAATTAAAAATTACACTTCTTTTGGATTACGAAAAACTCAAAGACAAACTCGAAATACTCGCCGATGCAGCCAAATATGATGTGTCGTGCTCGTCTAGTGGTGGCAATCGCGTGAATAAAAATAAGGGTTTGGGCGATTCGTCGGCAACTGGAATTTGTCATACTTACACCGAAGATGGTCGTTGCGTTTCGTTATTGAAAATCTTGTTGACTAACTTTTGTATTTACGATTGCGCTTATTGTGTAACGCGCAAAAGCAACGATATAACTCGAGCTGCTTTCACAGTTGATGAAGTTGTAGATTTGACCATTAATTTTTATCGTAGAAATTATATTGAAGGATTATTCTTGAGTTCAGGAATTTTTAAAAATGCCGATTATACTATGGAACGATTGGTTCGTGTTGCAAAAAAACTGCGATTAGAACACAATTTTAATGGATACATTCACCTAAAAAGTATTCCTGGCGCAAGCGATGAATTAATGCGTGAAGCCGGTTTATATGCCGACAGGCTGAGTATGAACCTCGAAATTCCAACCGAATCTGGACTAAAATTATTGGCACCGGACAAAGATCATCAACAAATGATTAAGCCAATGACATTTGTTAAAAATGAATTGATTCAATATAAAGAAGAAAAGAAAAAATTCAAGAATACGCCCAAATATGCACCAGCTGGACAAAGCACGCAAATGATTATTGGTGCAACCGATGAAAATGACTTTCAAATTATTAAGGTAGCCGATCATTTCTACAATAATTTTAACATGAAACGGGTTTATTATTCGGGTTATGTGCCAGTTTCTAACGATGTTCGATTACCGGCAATTGGTGCGCAAGTGCCAATTGTCAGAGAAAACAGGTTGTATCAAGCTGATTGGCTGATGAGGTTTTATGGTTTCAAAGCCGACGAAATTCTCGAAAAAAACAATCCTTTTCTGGATTTAGAAGTCGATCCGAAAATGGGTTGGGCACTGCGAAATATTACTCTATTTCCAGTTATTATTCAAAATGCTACTTTAGAAATGATTTTGCGTGTGCCTGGAATCGGTGTAAAATCGGCGCACAAAATTGTTCAGGCAAGACGTTTTACAAATTTAACATTAGATCATCTTAAAAAAATTGGTGTTTCGATAAATCGTGCCAGATATTTTATTTCGGTTAGCAATGAAAATGCACATCTTAAATTTTTGAATGCATTGAATCTTAAAGAAATTATTTTATCGGACACAAAATCAAAATTCGAAAAACCATTTAGTAATCAAACATCGTTGCTCAATGACAACTCTTTCTTACGATAGTACTTTCGAAGGTTTTTTGACAACAGTTTTTGAAATTTATGAATTCAAATATCAAAACCCAAAAATCATTAAAAATAGCGATTCGCAGCAAAATTTATTTGTAGAAACAATCGAAATTATTACCAATATTGAAAAATCTGATCGTGTAATAAACAAATTAAAGCTACAACTTGGCGCAGACGGAATTCGAAATATTATTTATTCATTTTTATCAGAAAAAGCATTTATAGAAGATTTATTATTCAATGTAATTGATTATTCTGTTAAAAATCCTAGCATTAATATTATGAAAGATTTTTCTAATCAATATGTTTTAGAAACATCGAAATTAACCAAAAGTGTTGGTCGAGAAAAACACCGAATGGAAGCTTTTATAAGGTTTGAACAACTTAAAGATGGTATTTATTTCGCCAAAATTGATCCAGATTTTGATGTTTTGACATTAATTATTCGACATTTCAAAAATCGATATCAAGACCAAAAATGGTTAATTTATGATCTTCGTCGAAAATATGGTCTCTATTATGATTTGAATGATACCGAAATTATTACGATAGATTTAGATATAAAATCGCTTGGCGATACAACCAACCAAATATTTTCAGATAATGAAATTGAATATCAAAAATTGTGGTGGGAATATTTTGATCATACCAATATTAAGGAAAGAAAAAACACCAATCTACATGTACAACATGTGCCAAAACGATATTGGAAATATTTGACCGAGAAAAAAAGTTTTTAAAATTTATTATAAATTTTCCAAAATGTTTTAATCTATAATCATTTTCAGGAATTTCGCCTTCAATAATTAATTCGGCTTCGGTGAAAGCGATAATTAGTTAAACCGAAACATTTGGCGCATGTCCTAAAAGTTTAAATCCATTTGGTATAATTTCTAATACAGCCAATTCCGTTACGACTTTTTTCACACAACCAACACCTGTTAGTGGCAAAGTACAATTTTTTAGAATTTTGCTTTCCCCAACTTTGTTAACGTGCATCATTGCAACAATTATGTTATCTGCTGATGCAACCAAATCCATTGCTCTGCCCATTCTTTTGACCATTTTTCCGGGAATTTTCCAATTTGCAATATCGCCATTTTCTGAAACTTCCATTGGACCAAGTATTGTCAAATCGACATGTTGACCACGAATCATTCCGAAACTAAAAGCCGAATCGAAAAAACTTGCGCCTGTTAAAGTCGTGATTGTTTGTTTACCAGCATTGATTAAATCGGCATCTTCTGTCACCTTCGAATGGAAAAGGTCTCATTCCTAAAACGCCATTTTCTGATTGAAATTAGAGCGAGTAAAAATCGTTTTTGTGATAAAATGAGTTCGCACATGATGTGCAGAACTGCAATAAATACTATGTTAATTTTAGGAATGCCCGAACGCTTGTTTCGCAAAGTTAGCGGTCACAGCAATGCTAGTAATTCATTTAAGCGATATTCATTATGCACAATCTTATATTGATGTTGAAATTACTAAAGTTCATAATATTTTAGAGCAATATTGAATTTAAAGTTTTCTTTTAAAAAAATGATTTTTTTTGCCTTTATCCTTAAATCTAATTTACAATAACAATTAGCTTAAAAAAAACAAGCCTCTTTTAAAGCTCATTTTTTAGTTTTATGTTAACCTGTGCTTGTGGGCACAGATTGCAAATCTGCGCTATCCCGCACAATTTAAATCTTTTTATTTTATTAATATATCTGCGCTATCTGGGTTTCTGCACTATCCTGCACAAGTTAAATCTTTTTATTTTCTTGACATATCCAAGCTATTGGACTAAATTAAATTTATTTTTTTATCAGAATAATGTTTTCTATCTTGAAAAGACAACACTTTAAAAAATTTGTTTTTAATAAGATTTAAATTACCATCAATTATGTTGGTACTTTCAATAAAAAGTAATGTTGTTAGTTTTTTTAAATCAATAATTGGATTTAAAGATTTAATATCGTCACAATTATTTATATGTAAAATTTCTAAATTTTTTAAATTTGAAATTTGATTTATATTACCTAATTTTTTACAATTTTCGAAAGTTAATTTTTTTATTCTGACCAATGATTTAATTGAGTTAAGATTAGATAAATTTTTCAAATTATAAATTTCTAAACTTTCAATATTTGGAAATGAATTTATTCCGTCCAAACTTGTTATTAATGGCAATGATGATAAACTTAACATATTTAATTTAGGTAATTTTAATGGACAAAATAAATTTTCAAGTTTAGAACTACCAACACGAAGATAAGTTAAATCTTTAAATGCTGCAAATTTTTCTAAACTATTGTAAGGAAATTTCGCTACACTTAACCAAGTCAAATTTTTAATTTCAAAAATTGAATCTGCATTTTTTCGCCAAGCAAATGAACACCTTTTTAGATTTTTAAAAATTGTAAAATCTAATTCCTGCTTACTCTCGTCTCCAAGATATAAAGTCTCAAGTTTCTTTAAATTATACAATCCATTCAAGTCAATTAGTCGATTTAAAATTCTAATGTGTTTTATATATGGAAATAAATTTAGAAAATCTAGATTATTTATATTATAACCTAAGGCGTCATTTATTTCAAGTCCTTCTATGTTTTCTTTAATTACAAATTCAGCAGATTCTATAAACTGAGAATCTTTCAAAATTAATGCTTTCCCAAAATCATTTTCTCGTATTAAAAAACCACGATATTCAAGAGGTTTAATATTTATTATCATTTTATATACAAATCAGTAGTTAATCCTTCCACTTTCCAGAAGCTCTTAATTCTTTTTCTCTTTTAGCACTAACAGGCGTTACTTTGTTTGAAACTTTATCATTTGGTTTTAAATCTGTGTCCGCACCGCCCTTACTTTTTAATATTTTTGTTTCAACAATTTCTCTATCGACTTTATCTCCGTCAACTAAAGTAATCTTTGACTTGTCGATATTTTTCTGATCTACTTTTCCATTTTTTAAATGTTTTTTAAGCCTTTTATCAATATCTTTCGATTGACCAGTATAATCCTTCTTATCAATTCCTTCAAATTCGTAAACACCAGATTTTTTTGCTGGCTTCCAATCACAAGGACCACTATTGTGAACTAAAACATTACCTAAAGAAATATAATAAGTATGGTCGTCTTCAACTTCAAAATTAAAAACTTCGTATTCTCCTTTTATGAATTCGATTTTATTAATTGCAAGTTTGGTACCATCATACAAATTAAGTAAATCACCAACTTTAAGGTTTTTTACTTTTAACCATTGATCGTCTATAAAAAATGGATGATCTTCAGTTGCTTCAATTACATTATTACCAAAATGAATTTTGTAAATATGATTACGTACTTTACTAAAAGTATTTATTACTTTTTTAAGTTCTTGATTTTTTGTTTTTTCGTTGTATGCCCAAACTAAATCTTCTACTTTTATATCTTCTATGTTTTTATAGCCTTTGTCTGTATAAACTTGAGTTCCTGCTGTAAAACATCCACAGGGATCTGGAAGTCCAAGTTTACCAAATACTTGACGGACTTTATTCCCTCCGTATTTTTTTACTAAATCAAAAATTTCTCCACCAGCCAAATCACTTAAAAATCCTGCTGCAAAGTCTTTTACTGCTTCAGATTTTGAATAATCTTTACCAGCAAGTCCTGCATTTGTCGCATTTACAACTACGTCTCCAAGTGCCGATGCTGCTGCTTTACCAAGTTTTCCACCTGGAACTTTCCAAGGTATTAATCCTTCTGCTGCCGAACGTGCCACTTGAACATAATCTACTTTATCAAATGCTTGTCCGATTGATTTGACATCGTCATCAAAATAATAGGACATTGCAACTTGCATCATCATATCTGTCGCCCCAGCAATTCCTGCTTTTACAAGCATTGGAATAATCGGCAGTTTACCATCTGGATTGACTAATATAACAGGGTTGTTATTAGCAAAAGAATACGGTGAAGTTGATGGCTGTAAATGTGCAGATGGGTCGTTTGCAAACCATCTTCCAATTCTCGGGTCGTATAATCTCGCCCCAAAATCAAGACTATTTCCCTCACCCTTTAATTCATCATCTTTTTCCTGTCCTTGGAAGCCATAACGGTAACTGTCTACTCAATATCTGCCTCGCACGAGACTCCACTTTTGCTCAAAACCCCTACTTCAATTTTTCTTAAGAACGTATATTATAATTTCAAAAGTAATTCTTTTCAATTGAAAAAAAAAGTGCAATCGGATTTTTGAGTTTTTATTTTTTCATTTGAAAAAAAAGATTTTTATTTCATCAAAAAAACCAATCCAAAAAATCCCAAACATTCAGAGTTTGACAAATCATTATCGATAAGCTAAAAATCAAGCGCTCGATTTTTTTAGAAGGAAACCCGAACGGAAAAGCTGTTTTTAAAGAAAATCTCTTGGGTTTTCTTCTAAAAAAATGAGCAAACAACCCGCCTTTTCGGCGAGGGCGTTAGTATTTATTATCACTTTTCTTTTTAAAGGTTGTTTTTCAGTTCTTGGATTAGCAGGGCAAATAAACACCCCAAAGGAGTCTCGTCGGGTCTTTTTCAGACCTGACTAGATGACTGGGTGGCGGTGTTGCGGTCACTGACAGCCACCACAGACCGAGAGCCACTTTTTCAGTGGTGTAGGGCTGTGAGCGTGTAACGGCAACGAGTAGCGAACGGAACGTTAGCAAATAATTAAAATCCGTCTCGTCTTTTTTCGGACGAGGCGAACCTTGTCGAAGTTGATGGCTGGCGGTTGAGCAACCGCCAAAACACAAGGGACGGTGGATGTAACACTGACCCCGCTTTTTCAGCGGGGTTTGTGTTGCAGACACAGTAGCCACGACGAATGTAGGGTAGAGACCGTGTGAAGATTGCGAGCAACACTTTTTTAATTTTTTACTGCTTTTTTTCAAAGCTGTAAAAAATAAAAAAGTGTTGTGATCTGTGGAACGGATCCCGATAGCTATCGGGAGACTGGAGCAGCGCAACGC
>JAYWGV010000090.1:0-68627 GCA_043778105.1 Bacteroidota bacterium | reverse complement strand
AACACTCAAAATTCTGCAACAGCAACTGGTTTGGCAATTGGAACTTACACTTGTGTGGTTACTGATGCAAATGGTTGTACTAATTCAACAATTAGTGTCACAATTGCACAACCAATTGCTGCACTAACTGCAACAGCTTCGCAAGTAAATGTTACTTGTTTCGGAGCTTCAACTGGAACAGCAATAGCAACAGCAAGCGGTGGAACTGCACCATATTCTTATCTTTGGTCTAACACTCAAATTTCAGCAATAGCAACCGGTTTAGCAGCAGGAACTTACACTTGTGTGGTTACTGATTCAAATGGTTGCACCAACTCTACAATTAGTGTGACAATTGCACAACCAGCAGCAGTTAATAATGCTGTAACGCAAACTGCTGGAATTTTAACAGCTGCACAATCTGGAGCTATATATCAATGGTTCACTTGTCCAGCTAATACAATAATATCTGGAGCAAATGGTCAATCATATACTCCAACAGTTGCGGGTGATTATAAAGTAAATATAACAGTTGGTTCTTGTCCAGTAGTTACCTCAGCTTGTATTACGGTAACGGTTCTTGGAACAAATAATTTTGATTCTCAAGCATTTAGATTTTTCCCAAATCCTGTTGATAATGTTTTGAACTTATCATATTCATCTAATTTGGACACTGTTAAAATTAGCAACATTATTGGTCAAGAAGTTTTATACACTAAAATTAATGCAACAAATGCTCAAGTTGATATGTCAACATTGCCAGCTGGAGCCTATTTAATTGAAGTAAAATCTAATGATGATTACAAAATCATTAAAGTGATAAAAAACTAATTAATTTAATTTAACAATATTAAAAGCCAACTTTCGAGTTGGCTTTTTTTTTAATTTCTTAAATTGCGTTATAGAATAATGTGGTCTTAATTAAAATATTCATATATTTTATCATTGCTTCGCCAGTTCGCACTCAGGCTCGGGTAAGGCTCGGGTTCGACGAAGTAAAAATTACATTAGTTGCTCAAATTATGTGATTTTTACTGAATATTTTTCATATAATCTATCCCAAATTTACCTATTTGATCGATTAACGGAATTATTTTTAATCCTTTTTCGGTTAATGAATATGTAACTCTTGGCGGTACTTCTCCAAAATTATGACGTGCAACTAAATTACTATCAACCAATTTTTTCAATTCCTGAATTAGCATTTTTTCGCTAATATCAGGAATTTGTCTTTTCAATTCAGATAGTCTCACAGAATTTTCAGCTATTTGATAAACAATCAATAATTTCCATTTTCCTCCAATAAGTTCTAGCGTAGTCCTAATCGGGCAACGCGCTGTTACATTAATTAATAAATTATTCATACTTACAAAAAGGTTAGTATAGCTGTATTATTATAGTCAATCAAATATACTTATTTTTGTTCAAAATATTATAAAAAATATTATGAAATTAATTTATGTTTATGATGTCTTATGTGGCTGGTGTTATGGTTTTTCGCCAGTGATAGAAAAATTTGCAACTATTTATAAAAATGAATTTGAGGTTGAAGTAATTTCTGGCGGTATGATTACTGGCGAAAGAATCGGACCAATTGGCGAAGTTGCTTCTTATATCAGTACTGCATATAAAAATGTTGAAGATACAACTGGAGTAAAATTCGGAAAAGAATTTTTAGATAAAATACTCAAAACAGGAACCTCAATATTTACATCAATTCCATCGGCAATTGCTTTATCAATTATAAAATCTAAAATTTCAGAACAAAGTTTAGCATTTGCAACAGCTTTACAAAAAGGAATCTATTTTGATGGAATTGAGCCAAATAATTTAGAAGAATATGCTAAAATAGCCCAAAAATTTGGACTTGACAAATTAGAATTTTTAGATGATATGAAAAATAAGAATTATCAATTATTAGCAGAAATCGATTTTAAAAAATCTCAAAATTTAAAAGTTTCAGGTTTTCCAAGTATATTTTTAGAAGTCGAAAATCAATATTATAAAATTGCTTCTGGTTTCACATCATTTGAAAATCTCGAAAAAACTTTCTTACAAATTAAAAATAAAATAAATTAAAATGATAAAAAAAATAGCATTATTCGGTGCAACAGGTCAAACAGGAAAACTTTTTTTAGAAGCTGCATTAGAAAAAGGATATGAAATACAAGTTTTGGTTCGTGATATTTCTAAATTGAATCAAAAGTCAGATAAATTAACGGTTTTTCAAGGCGATGTATTGAATGTTGATGACGTTGCTAAAATAATCAAAAATTGCGATTTGGCAGTAAGTCTATTTGGTCATGTTAAAAATTCGCCAGAATGGTTGCAAACCAACGGTACAAAAAATATTATTCAAGCGATGAAAAATTTTGGAGTAGAAAGAATTATTTCATTATCTGGTGGTGGTTTGCCATTTCTTGATAAAGATGAACCCAAATTTATTGATAAATTGATTCGTAATATTATGAAAATTATGGTGCCAAAAGCTTTAAACGATGCTATTGAACATCATAAAATTCTAAAAGAAAGTGGTTTGAAATGGACAATTGTTCGAGGACCAAGATTAACCAATGACGCAAAAATAAATACATACAAAGTTGGTTGGGTTGGGGTAAATTCTGGAACAAAAATAAGTCGTGGAGATTTGGCTGATTTTATTGTTACTCAAATTGAAGATGAAACTTTTAATTATCAAATGCCATTTGTGAGTAATTAATAAAAAAATCTCAATCTAAAAATAAGATTGAGATTTTTAAATTCTATTCTTCAAATACAATATTTTTTGATTTTTGATTCTAACAATTTTATATCTCTTTTAAATTCTTATAAAAAAGCTATATTTGTGAAAAAACATTTATGGCGATTTCCAAAAAAGGCAAACTCTATCTAATTCCAACAACGCTGGGCGAATGCAATGTAGATGATATTTTGCCAATGTCAATAAGTAGAACAATAGATTTTGTAGATTATTTTATAGTCGAAAATGAAAAAACCGCTAGAAAATGTATAAAAA
The DNA here is from genome assembly GCA_043778105.1 of Bacteroidota bacterium. Classification (GTDB taxonomy): domain Bacteria; phylum Bacteroidota; class Bacteroidia; order Flavobacteriales; family Flavobacteriaceae; genus Flavobacterium. Next base: position 65,632 of record JAYWGV010000090.1, on the reverse strand, counting down.
GCACCAATCCAAATAAAGTTCAAGCCGATTTGGTTTTATTTACATTAAATAAACACACGTTAGTTTCTGAACACAATAAAATGATTCAACCTTGTATTGAAGGGAAAAATGTTGCGATTATGAGCGAAGCTGGATGCCCTGGCGTTGCCGATCCTGGTGCTGTTATTGTTAAAATGGCGCATGAAAAAGGCATTCAAGTTGTGCCGTTGGTTGGACCATCATCAATTTTATTAGCATTGATGGCATCTGGAATGAATGGTCAAAGTTTTACATTCAACGGTTACATTCCGATTGAAAAATCCGAAAAAAAGACTTTCCTAAAAATGCTCGAGAAATTATCACAAGACAAAAATATGACGCAAATCTTCATGGAAACGCCTTATAGAAACAACAAAATGCTCGAAGATATTCTCATAGCTTTGCAGCCAACAACACATTTGTGTATAGCAACCGATATAACTTTACCAACAGAATTTATAAAAACAATGAAAGTATCCGAATGGAAAAATGCAACTATTGATTTACACAATCGACCAACGATTTTTATCATTCATAGATTTTTATTGTCTTGATCTAAAAAAAAGCTTCCAAATTGGAAGCTTTTTATTGAAATATTTAGAAAATGGTATTAATCTACTTTCGCATTATTTTCAGCTACAATTCCTGTGGTTTCGTATCCTGCAAATTGTTTCATGTACGATTTAATTGAACTTCCATAAGCATCGGCGCATTTCTTTTTGCCATTGCTTTTCAAGAATTTTTTTACCGAACCCGCGCCACCTAAATGTGCAGCAGCCAAAATTCCCGATTCAGTAATTTTTACTCCACCAATAATTTTTCCAGAATATTTTGAGATTTCTTTTTTCAATTCCCATTTGTTTCTTTTTATCAAAGTTACAAATGCTTCTTCTTGCAATTTCGGGTTATTGATGAAATTTAAACTATCGTTAATTCCTATTGTATGTAATGTAGATTTACCAAATTGGTATTTCCCCATGTAACCCAAAGTGTTTATTTTATTGTATTTCCCTTGTGATTCTTTAAAAGCTAATGCTTCCTTGAAAGCGATGAAGAATTTGCCAGTGAAAGGAATGGATTTCGAAACGTAGTTTTCGGATTTTAATGAAGGTAACGAGTAATCAATTTCTGAATTAGATTTACCGTTTGACCATTTTTCTGGATCTGATTTAAAAGGTTTAAAACCAGCACTTAATAATCCAATAATTAAAAACAACGTCGAGTAAAATATCCATTTCTTTATCATAAATTTGATTTCTTCAAGTCTGTCACTTCTTGAAATTTCTGCATGGCAAATATAAGCTCAAAGTTTAGAAATATGAAAATCAATAAGTTAAAATTTCCTAAATAACATTTTCCAAAAAAGTTAATAACTCTTTCGCAAATGATTTTTACACTTGCTGACAAGATTTTATTTGTTAAGAAAAAAACATTAAATATTTAAAAAACAACTTTTTAAGTAAGATATAAACTACAAATTATGTCAATCTTGGAGTTTATTTATTAAATTGTTTGCTTATCCACTCGTGATATTTATCTCCATTTACATTATGTTCGGCTAAATTTGTAGCAAATTCGTGATAACCAAATTTTTCGACCGATGCACAAAAATATAAATAATTGGTTGTTTTCGGATTCAAAACTGCTTCAAGTGCCGTAATGTCTGGCATTGCAATTGGTCCAGGTGGCAACCCTTGCACATAATAGGTGTTCCAAGGCGAAGCCAATTGAGTGTGTTTGTCTAAAACTCTTTTTATAATTATTGTAAAATCGTTTTCATTCTTTTTGGTTGCGTAAATTGCAGTAGGATCGGCTTGCAGCGGCATTTCAATTTTCATTCTGTTTAAATAAACCGATGCAATTGTTGGTCGTTCGTCTTTTTTGACCGATTCTTTATGAACTATTGATGCTAATATTGTAGCTTGAATTGGAGTTAAATTCTGAGATTTGGCTTTTGCAATTCTTTCGGTTGTCCAAAAATTTTGATACTCTTTCAGCATTTTATCTCTGAATTTATCTGCCGATGTGTTCCAATACATTTCATAAGTATTTGCAATACATATAGATAGAACATTATCTTCGGTTAATCCATTTTTATCTAAAAATGCTGGTTCTTTAAATGATTTTAATATTGATAAACTATCGGCTTCGATTTGCGAACCAACTCTACCAGCCAAATCCTCGATTCTTTCTTGGTTGTTAAATGCTAGTTTTACTGCAATGTTTTGGCGCAAACTTGTGACCAATGCAAAACTACTCATTCCTGATTTTAGTAAAAATCGTCCTGATTTTACATTTTGGTCATAAGAACGTTTTTTTGAAATGAATTCGAATTTATCCATATCATTAATATATGGAGCAATTATTTTCTTAACATCGTCGAATTTAGAATTGGTTGGAATGTTTATAAAAACTTCTTTTTCAGAAAATTTAGTATTTCTTGAAAAAACTTGAATATAAGTTATAAATCCTATAATTGCAATTGATAATAATGCAATTAGTAAAACGGTTTTAAATATTTTTTTGTTCAAAATATAAATTTTATATGATAGTATTAATTTTAAAATTATTTGAAAATTGAAAGCATTTGAATTCTAAATAAAGTCTCGACTGCACTCGACTAAACTAAACTTATTAAATAAAAATTTACTTTACAAAAACCTTATTTTTTAATAATTGAAAAAAATCTTCGTCTTTATACTTTCCGTCAATTAAATTCCATTGTTTTTTAGTGCCAATTTTCTGAAATTCAAATTTAGTAAAAAGTGCGACACTTGCTAAATTTTCTGCATTTATATTTGCAAATAATTGATTAAGATTTAGTTTTTGAAAACAGTAATTGATTACCAATTCTAAGGCATGCGAACCAAAACCATTATTTTTACTATCTTCCTTTATTATAATACCAATTCCAGCTCGATTGTTTCTTGGGTCATACTCGAATAAATCTATCAATCCAAGGGCTTTAAAATCTTTATTTCGGCAAATTACCAGTCGCAATTGCTTGGCTTCGTAAATATCTTGGTGTGCATTTTTGAGATATTGCTGAATTAAGAATTTACTGTAAGGCGTTTGCGTGTTGCTAACTTCCCAAATATTTTCGTCGTTTTCTATTTCGTAAATAAACGATAAATCTTCGGGTTCGAGTGCACGCAGATAAATATTTTGTGATTTTAATGTTGGCATCAGTTTTTTGGTTGTAGGTTGTATGTTGTAAGTTGTGTGTTGCAAGTTCTATGTAGAAAGTTTTTTTGGCTTATATCTTATATCTTATATCTTAAAGTCTAACGTACTAAAGCCTAACGTCTCAAAGTCTAACGTCTTAAAGCCTAACGTCTCAAAGTCTAGCGTCTTAAAGTCTAATGTCTTAAATCTTAATACTAAACCTCTATTTCTCCAATAAAAACAAATTCAGCTTTTCCTTTCAAGAAAACATTTACATATTTATTTTCAATTTTTTCAAATGAAATTTCCAGTTTTCCTCCTTCTACATTAATTTTTATATTTTTAGAATTCGTTTTTCCAGTTGCGTGCATTGCGATTGCAGTTGCGGTTGCACCAGTGCCGCACGATAAGGTTTCGTCTTCTACGCCACGCTCGAAAGTTCTGATTGTGAATTTGTTATCGCTAATTTGAGTTACAAAATTAACGTTACTTCCTGTTTTTCCATATAAATCGCTGTTACGAATGCGTGCGCCGTTTTCTTTTACATTATATATAGGTAGGTTTTCGACCATTGTCACATGATGCGGCGAGCCTGTATTTAGGAAAACATACTCATTTTCGATTTTAATTTTGTAAACGTCTTGCATTTGTAGTGAAACAATTTCGTTTTGGTCGATTGATGCGTAATGTAAGCCATCGATTGCTGTGAAAGAGGCTTTGTTTTCTATGATTTTTAATTTTTTTGCAAATGCCACAATGCAGCGACCGCCATTGCCACACATTGTACTTTGGTTTCCGTCGGAATTGTAATAAACCATTTTAAAATTGGTTGATTGGTCATTTTCGAGCAAAATTAATCCGTCGCCACCAATTCCGAATCTTCTATCGCACAATTGTTCGATTAATTTGATGTTTTCTTTTGGAAAATCGTTTTTGCGGTTGTCGATTATTACAAAATCGTTTCCTGTTCCTTGGTATTTATTAAATGATATTTTCAAAATTTTTTATATATAATTACAAAAAGTTGTTAAAAAGATAGAATTTCTAAAATAGTCCTGATTACTTCACATATTTTATATTTCCATCTGAGTTCAGTGAACTTCGTTTGAAGGGAAAATCCTTTTTATCAATTATCACGGGTTTAAACCCGTGATAATTGATAAAAATATTGGAATGAAAGCAGGACTGGTCTCATTTGGAACGAAAATGTTGTGCTTCTAAAAAAATAATACGCTAAAATACAATTATTAATGCAAAGTTAAAGAATGTTAATCGAGCGTTAAACTGTTTTAGTAACTATTTTTTTTGATTAATTTTACGATTGAAAATTTAATTTATTAAAAATGAAAAAGTACACAGGATTGTTTTTGGTTTCTTTAATGAGCGGCATTACGACACTTGGCGCTTACAAAATTTTATTCGAAAATGATGGTTTGTTATCTAACAACAAGCAAACTCTTACTACAATGGCTCCCGCAAGTTTTGGCAGAAATGTAAATTTTTCTGGCGAAAATATGGATTTTACAGTTGCTGCCGAACAAAGTATTCACACTGTTGTTCACGTGAAAAATGTTTCGAAAGTTACAATGCGAAACCCAATAATGGAATTTTTTTATGGTCAAGGTGGTTCGCAACAACAAGAGCAAATTGGAACTGGTTCGGGCGTAATTATTTCGGAAGATGGCTATATTGTTACAAATAATCACGTTATTAAAGATGCATCGGAAATTGAAATCACGTTAAATAATAAAAAATCATATAAAGCAAAATTAATAGGAACCGATTCGAAAATGGATATTGCGTTGCTAAAAATTGATGCTGGCGAAAAATTGCCATACAACACGTTTGGCGATTCTGATAACGTGAAAGTTGGACAATGGGTTTTGGCGATTGGAAATCCATATAATTTAACATCGACCGTTACTGCTGGAATAGTTTCGGCCAAAGCCAGAGATTTAGAAACCAACGGAATGCAGTCTTTCTTGCAAACTGATGCAGCCGTAAATCCTGGAAATTCTGGTGGCGCGCTTGTTAATAGCCGTGGCGAATTGATAGGAATTAACACTATGATTTCGTCTCAAACTGGTTCGTATGTTGGTTATTCATTTGCAGTGCCAAGTAATATTGCCAGAAAAATCATAGAAGATATTATGGAATTTGGCAATGTGCAACGCGGAATTCTTGGTGTTGAAGGTGGCGAATTGACTGGAATTGTTTCTAAAGAATTAGGTATAAATCAATCGGAAGGGTTTTACATCAAGAAAGTTACCAAAGATTCTGGCGCAGAAAATGCTGGGTTGGAAAAAGGCGATATTATTGTGAAATTGGATAATGTAAAAATTTCTAGTTATTCGGAATTATCAGGATACATAAACACTAAACGTCCAAAAGATGTTGTTCAGGTAACTTTTATTCGCAACGAAAAGACATTGATTTTGCCTGTAAAATTGACCAAAAATGATGTTGTTGGAACTGAATTTAAAGGAATTATGCTCGAAAATATCGATGCTAATGACAAGAAACGTTTTAGAATTCAGTATGGTGTGAAAATTAAAGACATTAATAATGAAAAATTAATGCAATATGCCAATGATTTAAAAGATGGAATTATTTTGAGTATCGATAACGTGAAAGCGACCGATATTGAAACTGTTTCGAGAATTATGGCTAATAAAAATGACAGCCAAAGTATTCAGGTAGAAATGGTTACAAGCACAGGACAAGTTATTAGGTTAATTATTTAGGAAATTTAATAGTTTGTTAATTCAAGAAAGCCAGTTATTTATTTAGCTGGCTTTTTTGTTTAAAAATTTTTGTTGATGATTTTGTAAGATTATTATTTATATTTGAAAAACTTTTTTAAAATCAATAAATGAAAAATTTTATCGCAATCGTTTTTATGCTCTTATTTTCAATAGTTGGAATAGCACAAAAAAAACAAATTAAAAAACCAATTAAAAAAGCCAAGAAAACTAAAGTTGTCGAAGAAGATTATACAATCGTCGGTGGCACAGTCGATGATGGAGTTTCTGTTCAAGAAGCAGCATTTGTAATTGACACTTTACGTATTAATTATGGAAAAACGTATGTATTTTTGGTCGATGTAAAAAAATATGATAATGATGTAGCCCAAATAGTTGGCGGCGATGAAAATAGTGAAGAGAAAGAATTATTGCAAAATTTTAAAAAAGATGCATTTGAAATTAAAATAATCAACAAGCACGTTTTTATACTTTTCGAAAATAAACAAACTCTAGATGTTAGCGTATTAGACAATTCGTATCAAGCATTTGCCTTTTGGGGCGGAAAAAACAACGATAAAGTACAAGTGCAAGATGGAAGTAAAATGGCAACCGAATTTGTCGCAAAACAATTAGATGTAAAGAAAGAATCTTCGTATGTAGTGAATACCAAAAAATATAAAAACGAAATTAAATCATTATTAAAAAAAGATAATATTACTAGTAAATCTAAAATTACAATGGATAAATTGCTTTTAGAAATGAGTAATCCAATGCCGAAAGACAAAGGTGAAGATGCCAATTTATTTTCGAAAGCAATTCCAAAAATTAAAAGTATTGAAACCTATATTATTGAGGGAAAAACTAAAACGAAAGTAAAAAGTCTTGCTTTTAATGAACAAGGTCAACCTATTTCTGTAAAACATTATTTAAGCAGTGGCGAAGATAATGGAACAACTAAATTCATTTATGAAAACGGAATGCTCGTTAAAAAACTAAATTATGAAGACAAAGTTGAAACAGTTAGTTATGACAACGATAAGATAATTATGTATCGCAATGTTGGTGACGCCAACGAAACCGATGTTTATTGGTTAGATAATAATCAATTGCTTTCCAAAAGTTATACAATTATGGAAAATGATGAATATTCGCAACAAAATATTTTTGTAGAACATAAAATGATAAACGAATGCGAACATTTTGTCATTAATAATAGAGTTTGGTCTATTGATTGCGATAGTGAAAAAGCAAAATTTCCAGCAATTCATACTTACACATCTTTTCAAGATGGCGAAGTTTTGCAGTTTCGAAAATCAAAAATTGTTAAAAAAGACGATTTTACTTATGAAAAATATTACTCAAAAGCGGAACGAGAAAATCAAAAAGATGATTTTGAATTAGGCAGCACTTATAAGTTAAATGATCAAAAATTGGTTGCATCTATTAGTTTTAGAAAAAATGAAAAAGCTAGAATTCTTAAAATAGATTATACTTTTTTTCCTTAAAAATTGAGCCATATTGCTGTACTTTTATTTGTTGCCATTGTTTGTAGTTTATTCATTTGGTTTAAAACCAAACGACTAAAACCGCTATTAATTTTTTTATTAATTATTTTGATATTGTTACTATTGCCATTTGTATTTTTCCTTTTGGCAAATTATTTTAATGCAGATTTTAAAGATTAAGAATGAAAAAACAAATTAAAATTTTAACAATATTGATTTTAGTTCTATTGCAATCTTGTAAAAATAAAAATGAAGAAATACAAGAAACCCAAAAAGTTGCTTTTGCAAAAGAAATTGATACTATTTCACAAATAAAGCAAAATATAGATATTGAAACAATTTACAATTCGAAATTTCTTAATACTGATAATGTATTGGTCAATGGCAATAAAATAATATTGTTCAAAAAAGAATTTGATAATTTTTATAAAAATATTGATTCTACAAAAACACAACTTTGGGAATGCGGTAATCCACTGGATTTTTTAGATGAAAAATGGATGATTGAAACTTATGGTCCAATAAATAAAGAAAAAAGTACTTTCGAAAATTTTAACGGAGAAATTACAACAATTTATGGGAACGACGCAGAATTTACCACCAACAACCATATTGTATTATTCGATGAAGCTTTTGCCAAGTCAATTTTTTTCAAAATTATTTCGCATAATATTATTTTAGATAAAAACACAACTTTAGAATCGTTCAGGAAAACATTTCCAAATGCTAATATTGAAAAAGTCGAAAATGAAAACGAATGTCGAGTTAGATTTTATTTAGGACCTAATGCTGATGATGCTTTTTTATTTTATTTCAAAAACGGAAAACTAAACTATTTTACATTGTGGTGGCTTTTGTGTTAATAAAAATGTGACAGAATCATTATAAAAACCTAATTAATCTATATAAAAATGAAAAAATTATTCATTCTTACATTAATATTTATTAAAGTAAATTTATTTGCACAAGTTAATTATATTGGTTTTATAGATAAATATCCAATTGAATTATTTGCAGAAATTACTTCTGGCAATGATACTAATGCGGTTTATGTTTATTCTAATATCGATGAACCAATAACTTTAACTGGTAATTTCGAAAATGGCACAGTAACTTTTTTCGAAAAAGATAAAAAAGTAAAACAAACTGCAAGTATGGTTTTCGAAAAATTTAATCCTGAAAGTGATAAAATCAATGGAATTTGGACAGATTTAAAAACCAAAAAAGAATTGAAAATTGCTTTGACTAAAAAAGCAGAAAATCCCGATGGAATTATTCAATTGTCATCAATAAATGATAAATATTTTAGAGTTGTTACGGATTATCAAAGCAATAACGAAATTAGAATTTATCAAAAAAAGACTGATAAATTATTGCAAAAATTCGCTGTCGAATGTCGTTTTTCTGGAGCAAACAGCATTGATGTTGACGATTTTAATTTCGACGGTTTGCCAGATTTTTCAATATTCGAAACCAGTTATGCTGGACCAAACACCTCAAGTTTATATTTTTTATACAACCCAAAAACCAAAAAATATTTTGATAGTGGTTTTACAGGAGTTTCATTAGAATTTGACAGCAAAACCAAAAGAATTACTGAAACCAACTCGTGTTGCGCAGGAAGCAGCGTTGTAATATCTGAATATAAATTAGTAAAAAACAAAATGATTTTAACTAAAGAAAAATGTCTAAAATGGAGCGAAGAAAAACAAGAATTAATTGAACGAAAAGCTGTTAATTGCAGGTAATTTTAAATTTCAAATTGAAGTCATTTAATCTAAAAATATTATTGTGGTATGAATCTAAAATTTTTAAAATATTTTTTCGAAATCGTTTTCGTTAAACAATTCTAAATACTACTTTTGCCAAAATTTTTCACCAACAACTATTTTTAACTAAAACCAATGACAAAAAACGCACAATACGAAAAAGAACTTTCGTTCCAGGCCGATCGCCGCCGCGCTGGTGTCGACTTAATTAAAATAATTAGCGATTTGTGGTACGACAAGTCAATAGAATTAGTGCTTTTTCGAAATCAATTGATAGATAAAAATGTATCAGATATAATGAATTTGCACGAATATGCAGGCGAATTTGTAGGCAAACCAATATCAATATTCGATTCAGTCGAAATTGCCGAAGCCATTTTTTCAATGGATTTGCCACCTTCTAAACTTGATATTGGCAAGTTAACTTTCGAATTTCATCTCGAAGATAACAAGTATCAAGATGCAAAAGCATTCGTAGTCGATAAGCTTAAAAATGCCAAAGCAACACAAGAAATTCAACCAAAAGACATAGTTTTATATGGTTTTGGACGAATAGGTCGACTTTTAGCCAGAGAATTAATGTCCAAAATGGGTCAAGGCGACCAAATGCGACTTCGTGCAATCGTTACACGAGATAAAAACGATGCAACTTCGCTAGAAAAACGAGCATCACTTCTAAGATATGATTCTATTCACGGCGATTTTCAAGGTTCGGTAGTAGCCGATTTAGAGAATAATGCCTTGATAATAAACGGCACAACAGTTCATGTAATTACAGCCAATGCACCCGAAGAAATAGATTATACCGAATTCGGAATCGACGATGCTTTAGTCATTGACAACACAGGCGCATTCACGACCCAAGAACAATTAGCCAGACATTTAACATCCAAAGGTGTCGATAAAGTTTTATTAACCGCACCAGGAAAAGGTGTTCCCAATATTGTTCATGGTGTTAATCACAACGAATATAACCCAGACGAAGTCGATATATTTTCGGCTGCTTCTTGCACAACCAATGCAATTACGCCAATTTTAAAAGCAATCGAAGATACTTTAGGTGTTGTAAAAGGACATTTAGAAACCATTCACGCCTATACCAACGACCAAAATTTGGTCGATAATATGCACAAAAAATACCGTCGTGGTCGTGCCGCTGGACTCAATATGGTCATTACCGAAACTGGTGCTGGCAGCGCAGTTGCTAAAGCTTTACCAAGTTTAGCAGGAAAATTAACATCCAACGCAATTCGTGTTCCTGTTCCAAATGGTTCGCTTGTGGTTTTGAATCTTGAAGTGGCAAAACTAACATCAATTGCCGATGTAAATGCTATCATGAAAAAATATGCGCTTGAAGGCGAATTGGTCGAGCAAATAAAATATTCGTTAAATAACGAGTTGGTTTCGTCGGACATTATTGGAACTAATGCACCTAGTATTTACGACAGTAACGCAACAATTGTCTCGGCCGATGGCAAAAATATTGTCCTTTACGTTTGGTATGATAACGAATATGGATACAGCCATCAAGTTATTCGGTTGGCAAAGTATATTTCTAAAGTTCGACGATATACTTATTACTAGTAGATATTAGATTTGAGATTAAGAGAAGCAAGACTTAAAGACTTTAGATTTCAATATTTCTTAATAAATTAATAATCCGTCTTAATAATTTTAGGACGGTTTTTATTTTTGTTTTTATTTTAATATTCCATAAATTTACAAAATTAGAAATATCTAATTTATGGAAACTAATTTATTACTTGAAATATCTAAATTCACAATTATAATTGGTGCAATTTGGGCTATAATACAATTTTGGAGCGCCAATGAATTCAAGAAAGCGCAATATTTAAGTGAATTATGGAGAAAATTTTATAGCACAGACGAATTTGTAGAAATTTTCGACCTTTTAGATAGAGACGATCTAGAAAATTTTCAAAAAATTGATTCTAAAAAATTGTTTAAATATTTAGCTTTTTTAGAAGAAATCGTTATTTTTCGCAATACTCGTTTTTATCATATTTATAAATTAAAAGACAAAAGTTTAATAAATTTGTTTCAATTTCATTTTTATAATTTGTATATAAATGAGAATTCTAAAGTAAGAGTTGAATTTTGGAAAAAAATAAATTTTATTTCTAAAAACGCCCAATTTAATTTAGATGATGAATTATCTAAATATTACTGGAAACAACAATATCAATTTGCAATAGCTTGTTCAAAAACAATTTCCAAATTCAATAATTAAAATGAACTACATTCTATTCGACGGTCCATCACGCAATGCACTTTTACCATTCACATTCACACGACCAGTTGCCGATATTCGCATAGGCATATTGACAATTCGTGAAAAATGGGAGAAATATCTAGGTTCAACAACAACAACTTTAACCGAAGAATATTTGTCGGAGAAATTTCCGATGGTCGAAATGGATGAAAATATCATGATTAATGCATCGTTTTTGCCAAATGAAATTTTATCAGAAATGGTTTCTAATCTCGAAATAAACCAAGCAATTTTTCAAGGCGATAATATTATTGCATTTTATACTACCGAAAATCAAGACGAAGTAAATTTTGACGATTATGAAATACTAGATTACAACCAAGATTGCATTGTTGTTCAAAACACGTGGGAAATATTTGCTAAAAATGACGCTGCAATTCGAGACGATTTCGAATTTTTAACTAATGATAGAAAATCGCAACCAATTCCAAAATCAGTAAACGCAATTTCGCCTGAAAATATTTTTATAGAAGCAGGAGCAAAGCTAGAATTTGCAACATTAAATGCATCGGCTGGACCAATATATATAGGTGTAAATTCCGAAATTATGGAAGGCGCAGTAATTCGTGGACCATTTGCTTTGTGTGAATATGGAAAAGTCAAAATCGGTGCCAAAGTTTATGGAGCAACAACCGTTGGACCCTATTCGACTATTGGTGGCGAAGTCAAAAATTCGGTTTTATTTGGTTATTCAAGTAAAGGTCACGATGGTTTTCTAGGAGATTCTGTGCTTGGTGAATGGTGTAATATTGGGGCTGACAGCAATAATTCTAATTTAAAAAACAACTACGAAGAAGTAAAACTTTGGAGTTATGAAACTGAAAATTTTGCAAAAACTGGACTTCAATTCTGTGGATTAATGATGGGCGATCACAGCAAATGTGGAATAAACACAATGTTTAATACCGGAACGGTTGTTGGCGTTTCGACCAATATTTTCGGATCAGGATTTCCTAGAAATTTTATACCTAGTTTTTCTTGGGGCGGCGCTGCTGGATTCACTACCTATTTGACTAAAAAAGCATTCGAAACAGCCAAATTAGTAATGGCAAGACGCAGTATTGAATTCGATGAAAAAGAAGCAAAAATTCTTGAACATGTTTTCGAATTGACCAAAAAATGGCGCAAAGATTAATTTAGATTATTGAAACTTCATTTATTAAACGTGTTGGTTTGTTGTAAATCAATTTCATAAACATCACTTCTATGAATGATGTGTATTTTTTATTCCCGCATTCATACCACCAAACTGAATTGTATTGAATGTTGTTTTTCTCCATCTTGTTAAACCAAACTTTGTCATTATTTAATGTAATTTCTTTAGATTCGGTTATTAAATAACCATCGCCAGTCCAGCAAATCATTGGTTTGTGTGATGGTTTTTTTATATAAATTAGTTTGTCAAATGTTTCTATTTTAAAAACTTCATTGTTAATCCATTCTCCGTTTTCAATGTTGTATTTTGGGTTCAAGTTCAATAATAAACTATTATTTTTTATATTTTTGATTTCTAAACTTGTCACCACAATAATTATTAAAATAAATAATAATATAATATGTTTTTGCAAATTGAAATTAATAATTCCTTGATTATTTCTTTCTTTCAAATCTATATTTTGCTCTAAAAAAACGTGTTTTGGTTTTAGATATTTGATAATAAAAAACATTGGAACAACTTGATAAAAAGCAAAACAAATTAATCCAACCAAATGGTGCAAAAGATTTTCTTGTGTGCAATTTAAAATTATTAATGTCACAATTCTGAAATAATTCGAGATAATATTCAATAAAATTATTATTAAACAGAAAATAATAATCTGAAAAATTCCAAAATATTTTTGATGTTTTTTCTCGTCTAATGTTAATAATATTGCACCAATAAGCAAACCAGTTTTAAACATTGACAATCCCATACAAGCTGTGTCGATTGCTATTTTCGAATTTTTTATATAGAAATTCACACCTTCAATTCGGTCAATATTTAAGAATTTTCCACAAGTTTTAAAAACCAAATAACAAAGATTTTGTTTAATTTCGGTAGTTAAATGCTCAAAAAATTTATTAAAAATCGACGAAAAAATTAAAATACATATAAATGCTATGAATGAAAATTTTTGAGTAATATGATGGTATATTAAACTAGCAAAAAGCAATATTGATAAAAAATGTAACGATTTTGTATGCAATCTAAAACTTACAAATTCTAATATCAATATTGATAGTATAAGTAAATAATTGACTTTTAGTTTTGTTTTTCGGCTACCTAAAGCAAATATTAAAATAGAAACTATTATTCCAAAAAAATCAGAATTAAATCCTAATTTAACAACATTAAAATTTATTACAAATAAACTTAGTATTGCAAATATTAAAATCAAAATTTGATTTTTTAAAAGAAAATTTTTCATTTTTTTATAACTTTTAAAATTTGTATTAACTATAATTTTCTTAAAAGGTTTTCAAAATCTGTAAGATGTTTTTTTTTAAATATTAAAAATTAAGCAACTTATTGTTTTTATAATAATATAATACAAGAGCTAAACCAATAATTATCAATGCCCATTCGTGTGGTTCTGGAACAGCACCATGATTATTTATTGATGCGTTGCCTAAAGTATCGACATTTTTTTCGATGCCATTATTTTTATAATCTTCATCGGTTTCTAGAACAATTAATGACGAAATTGGACTAACAATATTGGCGTCTTTTGCCAAATCTATATATTTATTTTGTGCCAACGAATCGTTTTGAATATCGACTTGTTCTGTCAAAACTTTCCCGAAAGCATACATTCTATAAATGTGATCAGAACCGTTATTTACTATATTTTCTGTTGCTAGATTTTGTTGTATTGAAATATTTGCAGCTTCTATATTTACTGTGTTTTCTAATTTTTTGAATTCTAAAAATTCATTATCAATAATTAATTTTAAGCAATTAGTTAAATCGGTTTTTATGTACGAAACATATTTTTGTTCCTTAATTGTTTGCCAAAACGGATTTAATTCTTGACCAATATTTATTACTTTTATGTTTTTTTGATTGGTATTAATTTTTAATTTTCGCATGTATTCTGATGTTGATAATTCTTCGAAATTTGCAGAAAAACTTGAACATTTTGTGACAACCAAACTATTTTCTTTTAAATTATAAAATGGCAATAGCGAATAACTCAAACTTTCGAATTGAAATAAAATATTTTCATAATTAGACAAATTTATTTGCTTTTTCTGGTTATTTAACCAAACAAAATATTTTTTATTTTTTAGGTTAACTATAGATTTTACTTCGTCTTTTGACCAAATATTATTTAAATCTAGAATTATTTCGCTTGGTGCAAATACAATTTTTTCAGTTTGAATTTCATTAATTTCATAAGCTTTATTTTTCCATACAAATGCTTTGTCAAAAACGTTGGTAGTTGTTGCAATTTCTGCTTTCCATTCATCTATACCATTAGAATTATCAATGTAAAAACCATTTTCGAGTTTAAAATTTTTATTAGAATCGAACTTTTCGTTACCATTCATCTGAATTCTCGAAATAGTTTTGGCATCGTTCATGTTTGGTCCTTTTATGTCTAAACTTTCATAAAACATTTTGTTGTTTTCTACTTTTAATGGCGTTGTAAATCCACATTTAAAAGTTCTTGGCAAATCATAACTTATCGGAAAAACCCGAACCACAACCTTGTTGCCTTCTTTCCATTGCATTAACGATGGATCTCGATTTTCTACGCCAACTATTTGCTTGTAAGCCGCTTGTGCTTTTTCTTTGGTAGTCAAAACTCCTTTTCGTTCCACGCCATTGACCCACAAAGACAGCGAAGTTGCGACCGAACCTTCAGGCAATTGAAAAGAATAAATCGCCTCGCCTTGTGCCCAAGATTTTTCGACACAAGCTATATCCATTGTGATTTCGGTATATGCCAAACGATTATCGGCATAAATTTTTACATCTTCTTTAATGTTTTTGGTAAATAAATCTCGACCGCTCCACAATTGTTCCTCGGATTCTAATCGTTTATCAAAGTTTGATTTTAAAATATTTATCTTATCATCATCGCTTAAATCAGAATTATCGATAAATAAATAAGCTAAATTTATTAACGGATTATGAATTTTTCGTTCATTGTATTGTTGTGTATTTCCAAATGAATCAAAACCTCTAAACTCAAAAAAATTATCAGTCGATATGTAAACAATATCTTTTTTAAGAATAATTTCATTCAAAAAATTGGGTTGCAAATGTTGAGAAATTGTAATATGGTTTGGCAAATCATAATTAATATTATTAAAAGTATTTGTTATTGAATATTGATTTATTTTCTTATTTTCATTTATTAATCCAATTGTAAAAATGATTAATCCAATTATTACTGTCGATATACCAATAAAAAAAGCCAACATAGATTTTTTATTTTCTTTAAAAATCCCATATAAAGTCGAGCTGTGACTCGCTAAAACTATCATAGGAACCAATCCATAAAAACCTAATCCTAATGCAATTGTGCCTATTGCTGATATTGGTGCAAATGGCAATAAATAAATTACATAATAAAAAATTAGTACTATCGAAATTCCGTTAATAAAATATGAAATGCCAGATAAAAATCTATTTTTTGAATGGTTATAAATTGCAAAATTCGAAAAACAAAATAGAAACGTAGTAATGTAAACCCAAATAGGCAAATTTTCGAAAATATTAATAAATACGTTTGTAGAAAAGCAACCAATAAACCAATTCAAGAATAAAAATGGCAATAAATGCAAATATTTTTCTTTGTTTTTAATAACGTTAAAAGTGACAATTATTCCATAGATAAATTCTATTGCAATATTAAAAAAACATAAAAATTGTAATTTCTCACTGTCATATTCGCTACCAATTAATGAAATTGTTAGCATTAATGTGCTTAAAAGCGTTACAATTATGCTTACTTTTACTAATGTTTTATTCGTAAATTCTTTAATTTGTGATGTAATTTTCATTTTTAATATATTAAATTTAAAGTACTTTGAAATGCAAAGTTAATTTAATTTTAATATCATCAAATTTTTTTGGCATTTTTTTTAAATAAATTTATTATTCAGAATAAATCTCAAGCAAGAAAGAGATTATTGTGGAATGACGAATCGGAATAATTACAAAACCAAGCTAATAAAAAAAATATATGTAGAATCCTGATTTATAATTTTTTACATTTGAGAAAAAAAAGCTCGAAAAATTATCACAAACTATTTTTCAAAAATTTTTATTTACAAACGAAGACATCATTCTTTCTATAAATATTTTCAATCATTTTTTATTCTAAAAATGAAATTGTAGAAAATCAATATAAAATTTCAAATATATTTTCTTTATCAATTCGGGTTTTATTGAATCAATATATTAATTTGAAAAAATAGTCTATAACTCGCCAAGTTATATATTTTATAACATAACTTGGCGAGTTATAAATTCAATAACTCATCGATTTTTATTTGGTTGTTAACTGCAGAAAGGTAGTATTCATTAGATTTTACACCATTTAATGTAACCATTGTTATAAAAACATTTTTCTTAGTTTTAATTTTTTCGATAAACAATTCTTTCTTAAAAATAAGAGCTTTATGATAGTCTTTATTGATTTCAAATGCTGTATTATAAAATTTAGCTTCAATAATATTGATACAATTATCATTTCTATCAATAATTAAATCAATTTGAGTTCCATTCTCGATTGAAGTTCCTTTGAAATTCCATGAATATTCGCTAGACAAAATACCACTAATGCCTAGTTGTTTCTTTATTAAATTAATATGTTTAATAATGAAATTTTCAAAACTATAACCTTGCCAAATTTTTACTATTTGCGAATTAGCGAATTGTTGCCAGTTTGATTTTTTAGATGCCGAAATTAAAAATTTAAAGTAAAATATAGAAAATTCGTCTACGAGTCTATAAAGTGCATCTTCTTTTTTGTGACCAATTGGACTTATTTCTTTAATAAAACCGCACAGAATTAGCTCTGTTAAAATTGTAGTAAACCCGCCACCAGATGTTAGTTTTGTAGCTTTCAGAATTTCATTTCGTGTCAAGCCTTTATTTTTTGCAGCCAAAACTTTTACTATTTGAACATGAAATTCATGATTTTTGAATAATGAAGCATATAAATTAGAAAATTCATTTTTTAAATGAGCATTTTCTGTAAAAAACAATTGATCTATAAATTGGTCAACGCTTGTTCCTTTTTCGAAATATCTCAAGTAATATGGAATTCCGCCAATGCACATAAACAATTTCACTAAATCTTGATTGACTAATTTAATTCCTCTTTTCAATAAATATTTTTTAGTTTCCAGAATATCAAATGCTTGAAGCTGAATTTGACAAGTCAATCTATTATGCAAACCACCTTTATTATTGACAACTTTGTTTATGATCCATGATGCTGCCGAGCCACAAATAACAAGAATTATATCGGTTCGTTTGGAGCAAAACATATTCCAAAATTTATCTAAAGCTGCCAAAAACCCAGATTTTGGCGTTTCAAACCAAGCAATTTCGTCTAAAAAAATCACTTTCTTTTTGGTACTTTTTATTGATGATATGTATTCTTTCAAGTTCTGAAAAGCTTGCAACCAAGTTATTGGTTTTTCTCTTTTGATTTTCTCAAAATCATATTGTGTCAACCAAAAATTTTCTAGTTGTTGTTCACGATCTTTTTGATTGATACCGCTAACTTCAAACAGCATTTGTTTTTCGAAATATTGTCTAATCAAATAGGTTTTACCAATGCGTCGTCGTCCGTAAACTGCAAGAAAATGCGATTCATTGTCAGTCAATAAATTGTTAAGTATTTTTTTTTCTTGTTCTCTACCAATTAGTTCCATGCTAATCAAGTTTTTATTATTCGCCAAATATACTATATTTTTATATAATTTGGCGAATAATAAATTTATATCTCGCCAAGTTTACGTATTTTTTACATAAATTGGCGAGTTATAAATTTATAATTGATAAAAAAAACCACTATATAAGCGGTTTCTAGATATTTTTTTATTTACTCAAATACATTTTCCTTCTACTATACAATTCATAAAACTGATCATCTTTCAAATCATCAATAAACAAAATGCTTTCGCCAGTCGATTTCATTTCTGGACCAAGAGCTTTGTTTACATTTTGGAATTTACTAAATGAGAAAACTGGTTGTTTAATCGCATAACCTTTCAACTGCGGATTAAAAGTAAAATCGGTTACTTTATTGTGGCCTAACATCACTTTAGTAGCATAATTTACATAAGGTTCACCATAAGCTTTTGCAATAAATGGAACAGTTCGTGACGCTCTAGGATTAGCTTCAATAATATAAACCGTATCGTCTTTTATTGCAAATTGAATATTTATTAACCCAACAGTTCTTAATGCCAACGCAATTTTTTTGGTATGATCTTTTATTTGTTGCATCACAAATTCGCCCAAATTAAATGGTGGCAACGTTGCATTCGAATCGCCAGAATGAATGCCGCAAGGTTCAATATGTTCCATAATTCCAATAATGTACACATTTTCACCATCGCAAATTGCATCGGCTTCGGCTTCGATTGCGCCGTCCAAATAATGATCTAACAATAATTTATTTCCTGGAATATTTTTTAATAAATCGATAACGTGTTCTTCCAATTCTTGTTTGTTGATAACAATTTTCATTCCTTGTCCACCCAAAACATACGATGGTCGAACCAATAAAGGAAAATCCAAGACATCAGCCAAGGCACTTGCTTGATCAGCATTTTCGGCAATTCCGAATTGTGGAAACGGAATTTTAAGCTCGGTTAATAATTCAGAAAATCTGCCACGATCTTCGGCTAAATCCAAAGCATCAAACGAAGTTCCTAGAATTTTTATACCATATTTTGATAATTTTTCTGCCAACTTTAAAGCTGTTTGTCCGCCCAATTGCACAATTACGCCTTCGGGTTTTTCGTGACGAATTATATCATAAATATGTTCCCAAAATACAGGTTCAAAATACAATTTATCGGCTGTGTCAAAATCGGTCGAAACCGTTTCTGGATTGCAATTGATCATGATTGTTTCATAACCACATTCTTTGGCTGCCAAAACGCCGTGAACACAAGAATAGTCAAATTCTATTCCTTGTCCGATGCGGTTTGGACCAGAACCCAAAACGACAACTTTCTTTTTATTGGTTACAATACTTTCGTTGTGAACATATTTTTTGCCATCAGGAGTTTCAATTTCGGCTTCAAATGTAGAATAATAATAAGGTGTCAACGCTTTGAATTCGGCTGCGCAAGTGTCAACCAATTTATAAACCCGATTAATGTTCATATTTTCTCGAAGCTTATAAACCTGACTTTCCAAACAACCTAACATATGAGCTATTTGCCGGTCGCCATAACCTTTTTGCTTGGCTTCTAGGACTAATTCTTTGGGCAACGTATCAATTTTGAACTTCGAAATTTCTTTTTCTAGTTGGTATAATTCTTCGTATTGACGCAAAAACCACATATCAATTCGAGTAATTTCGTGAATACGTGACAGCGGAATTCCCATAGCAATGGCATCATAAATCACAAAAACTCTGTCCCAACTCGCAAATGTGAGTTTCTCGATAATTTGTTCGTAATTTTTATAGCCTTTTCCGTCTGCGCCAAGTCCATTTCGTTTAATTTCAAGTGATTGCGTGGCTTTGTGCAACGCTTCTTGAAACGATCGTCCAATTCCCATTACTTCGCCAACCGATTTCATTTGTAATCCTAAAGTTCTGTCGGCACCTTCGAATTTATCGAAATTCCAACGTGGAATCTTCACAATTACATAATCCAAAGTTGGTTCAAAAAGTGCCGATGTTGATTTGGTAATTTGATTTGGTAATTCGTCCAAATTGTAACCCAAAGCCAATTTCGAAGCAATTTTTGCAATAGGGTAACCCGTTGCTTTTGAGGCCAATGCAGAACTTCTTGAAACTCGTGGATTGATTTCGATAGCTACAATATCTTCATTTTCGTCTGGCGAAACAGCAAATTGAACGTTACAACCGCCAGCAAAATTCCCGATAGATCGCATCATTAAAATGGCATAATCTCGCATGCGTTGAAAAGTCGTGTCAGATAATGTCATTGCTGGTGCAACAGTTATAGAATCGCCAGTGTGAATTCCCATGGGATCCATATTTTCGATGGAACATATAATGACTACATTATCGTTTTTGTCACGTAATAATTCTAGTTCATATTCTTTCCAACCCATTAATGCTTTGTCAATCAATACTTCATGAATAGGTGACATTTCAAGTCCATAAGATAGTTTTTCGGCAAAATCTTCTTTTTTATAAACAATGGCTGCGCCAGTTCCGCCTAATGTAAATGATGGACGAATTACGAGTGGAAAACCAAATTCCTGTGCAATTTCTTTGCCACGAAGCATGGATGTGCAAATTTCGGCTGGAGCCGATGGCACCCCAATTTTTTTAAGTAAATCTTTAAACTGATCTCGATTTTCGGTAATGTTTATTGCATTAACATCAACACCAATCATTTTGACATTAAAATCTTTCCAGATTCCTTTTTCGTCGGCTTCTAAACATAAATTCAATGCGGTTTGTCCGCCCATTGTTGGTAAAACCGAATCTATTTGTGGATGCTTTTTTAATATTTGGATGATTGATTTGGTGGTCAGTGGCAATAAATATATATGATCAGCCATACTTGGGTCGGTCATAATTGTTGCCGGATTAGAATTAATCAATATAACTTCTATTCCTTCTTCACGGATGGATCGCGCCGATTGTGAACCCGCATAATCAAATTCGCAGGCTTGCCCGATTACAATTGGTCCTGAACCAATTATTAAAACCGATTTTATAGAGATGTCTTTTGGCATTGTAGTTTAGTTGTAGTTGTGTTGTTTTTTAGAATAGAAAGGAACAAATATTATTATAAATCTAAATATTATTTATTTTCATTATTTTGAACTATTATACTTGTAAATGAATTTATAATTTCAGTTTTATAAGGATTAAAATCAGATAGAATTAATGAAATTGGAAATCGCTTTTTATCATTATCAATAAGTGTTTTATCTATTTTAAAGAAATTAACATCGTTGTATCTTGTAAACCAAATATCAAATTTTCTTTTTCGAATTGATTGTTTATCGACAGATGAATCACAGATGTATATTGTAATTGCATTGCCTTTTTTTAAATAAAAATCATTGAAAATTAGAGCAGTAGTTGCACCAATTTTGGAATCAGTTGCAGGAAGTTTTTTATTTGGATTAAATTCTACTAAAATTGAAAATTCAAAAATTAAATCTGAAAAGATAGATTTTTCATTACCAAAAAGATAGGGTGTTGGTTTAAAATTTACTTCATAAATAATTCCATCATCTGTTTCAAAGAAATAACTATTGTAAAATCCACCTTCAAAAAAAAAGCTGTAACTCATTTATGATTTATTTAGTTCTTTTAATTTTCTTCTAATTTCTTGAAATTCTTCAGTTTTCGAAAAAGCAATACTATCAGCAATAGTTTGCTTTTTGCTGTCCATTAAATATTTTATTATTTCGTCTTGGGTTCTTTTGTGTTTAATTATTGTTTCCATATAATTTAAATATTATTTTGAATCGTTTTTATATTGTTTCCTTTCGAAAATTATTTACCGTTGTTATATTTCTTTTTTAGTTTCAATTTTTTTATATCACTTTTGAAATCGGTCGAATTCAATTACTCTTTACTTTCTTCTAACATTTGGTTTTTACTATCAATCAAAAACTTAATTAATTAGTCTTGGGTTCTTTTGTGTTTAATTATTGTTTCCATAATTATGTATTTTTTACAAAGTTACAATTTTTTTCGATTTGAAAATTAATGTTGTTTTGAATGCTGATGCCCTAGCCCTGATGGGAGGGAAAATCCTTTTTATCAATTGCCACGGTTTAAACCCGTGGCAATTGATAAAAAGATTTGGAAGGACAGCAGGATTAGCTTCAAAAAAAATTCTTCGACTGCGCTCAGGTGGACAAAAAAAAAGCCGATACTTATTACAGTAACGGCTTTATTGATGATTAGATAATCATTATTTTTTGTGTCTTGGTTCGCTAGAAACTGTCAACTTGTGACGTCCTTTTGCACGACGACGAGCAAGAACTTTACGTCCATTTGGAGAATCCATTCTGTCCATAAATCCGTGTTTGTTTCTTCTTTTTCTTTTCGATGGTTGGAACGTTCTTTTGCTCATTTTGTATGTTTTTTAAAATCTTAATTAATTATTGGTGGATTTAGTTGTTTTTAAATCGAGTGCAAATATAGTAAGTTTTTTTTTTCTGGCAAGTAATTTTTTAAATTATTTTACACGGATTTTACTATATTTGCATTTCATAAAAATATAACTATATGTTTCACAGAAATATCAAATTAATTATTGCTGGTTTAATGGTCGTTTTCGCCATTTATTTGTTTACTCAGGGCGGAAATACTGGCAACGGAATCTTCCTTATTATATTGTCTATCATTCCGATTTTTTTATATTTTAAAAACGAATTTATTTTATTGGCTTTCTTGAAACTCAGAAAACAAGATTTTGCAGGTGCAACAGCTTGGTTATCCAAAATTAAAAATCCAGAAACTGCTTTGGTTCAAAAACAACAAGGTTATTACAATTATTTGCACGGAATAATGTTGTCACAAACCAACTTAATTCAGGCTGAAAAATATTTTAAAAAAGCAATACAACTAGGACTTTCGATGGATATGGATTTGGCTGTTGCAAAACTTAATTTGGCTGGAGTTGCACTTTCAAGAAGACGCAAACTCGAGGCTACAAACTTGATAGCCGAAGCCAAAAAGCTTGATAAACAAGGCATGTTAAAAGACCAAATAAAGATGATGAAAGATCAGATGAAGAAGATTTAGAAGCCCCCTAACCCCCAAAGGGGGAAGGTTAAAAATAAATAAAATTTATAAATATAAAAAAACCATCAAAGTAAATTGATGGTTTTTTTATTGTATGGATGCACGGCAGTGCATTTAAAAATTTCAAGAAAAATTCTAAAACCCATTCAAAGGAATTTCTAATTCGTATTTTTTCTTTAATTTATTATCCAATTTTCTATCTCGTAACCACGGATTGTAAAGTTTTAGTGTTTTGTAATTGATTCCTTGCTTGGTTGCAAAACTTACTAGATCGTTAATTGTCGAATCGACTTCTATTTTTTTGGTTTCAAGTAACGGATACAATTTTTCGGATTGAAGGTTAAAACCATAATTGGCTGGGTTTTTCATGATTTCTTTCAAAGCCAAAATCCTGAAAATGTATCGATGCGTCTCTTCTATAAGTAATAAATCATAGAAATTATTGCTTTTCTGAATTTCGACTTGTTTATTAATTCCGCCTAATCCGCCATTATAACTTGCAGCTGCCAAAGTCCACGAACCAAATTTCGCTTTTGCATCAAGTAAATATAGACAAGCAGCTTCGGTCGATTTTACTAAATTATATCTTTCATCAACATTATCGTTGACTTCCATCCCTTTTTCACGAGCAGTTTCGGGCATAAATTGCCAAACACCTTTGGCGCCAGCTGGTGATGTAGCATTTATTAATGCACTTTCTATAACTGCCAAATATTTAAAATCATCTGGAACACCATTTTTTGCAAGAATCGGTTCAATTATCGGGAAAACTCGGTTGGCTCGTTTCATTATTAATATTGTTGAGCCGTGCAAATTGGCATTTACTACCAATTCTCTATCCAGTCTTTCTTTTACATCAATGACTTGAAGTGGCGTTTCTTCACTGGCAAAATCAATTTTTTCAGGAAAAAAGTTTGGAGTACCTTTATATAGTGATTTTGCTTTAGTATTATTCGAAACAGCATAAATCAAGAAACCGCTTCCAGTTATTGCGGCTGCTATTATTCCGATTTTTTTTATAATTTGCATTGAATGAGATTTTTAGCTTTTTGCAAAATTAAAGTTTTTATTCTAAAAATTAAGATATTTTGACAAATTTATGTTGCTGTTTTAAATTAATTTCGATATTTTATGTTTTATTTAAATATTTTACAAATTCTAAAAATAAAACTTTAAGTTTACCACTATAATATTTTAATTTTAAAATCACATTAAAAACATCAAAATACACATGCAAGAAGAGAATCAAGAAAATTTTAAACGCGAACTAGGGCTTTTTGATGGTACAATGTTAGTCGTTGGATCAATGATTGGTTCAGGAATATTTATTGTAAGTGCAGATATTGCTCGACAAGTGGGTTCGGCTGGTTGGTTGTTGGCAATTTGGCTAGTTTCTGGATTAATAACAATGATTGCAGCAGTTAGTTACGGCGAATTGAGCTCGATGTTTCCAAAAGCAGGTGGACAATATGTGTATTTGCAAGAAGCTTATGGCAAATTAATTGCTTTTTTATATGGTTGGAGTTTCTTTGCAGTAATTCAAACTGGCACAATAGCAGCTGTTGGAGTTGGTTTTTCTAAATTTTCCGCCTATTTGATTCCGAGTTTGAGTAACGAAAATATATTATTAGATTTTGGAAAATTCCAGATTAATGCTGCCCAAATTGTTTCTATAATAATGATCATTTTTTTAACTTATTTAAACAGTCGTGGCGTAAAAGATAGTAAAACTATGCAAACATTTTTAACAATTATTAAAATTGGATCTATGTTTGGATTGTTAATTTTTGGATTTTTATTGGCAGCCAAAGCTAATATTTGGAATGCCAATTTCGAAAATTTATGGCAAACAAAATCGTTTAATCTTGACTCAGGAGTTTGGACAGCAATTTCGGGTAAAGCGTTGATTGCTGGAATTGCTGCTGCAATGGTTGGTTCATTATTTTCGAGCGATGCTTGGAATGGCGTAACATTTATTGCTGGCGAAATCAAGAATCCTAAAAAAAACGTAGGTTTAAGTTTATTTTTAGGCACTTTGGTTGTAAGTATTATTTATATATTAATCAATATTATGTATCTTGCAGTCATTCCATTTCAAGAAATTGCAACTGCCAAAAATGATAGGGTAGCAGTAGTGGCGTCGCAATATATTTTTGGTGATATTGGCACTTATATTATTGCAATAATGATTATGATCTCTACATTTGCTTGCAACAATGGACTAATAATGGCTGGTGCAAGGGTTTATTATACAATGGCAAAAGATGGATTGTTTTTCAAAAAAGCTTCGGTTCTAAATTTTGCTGGTGTACCTTCTTGGGCACTGTGGGCGCAATGTTTTTGGGCTTGTGCTTTGTGTTTAACTGGAAAATATGGGGCTTTACTAGATTTTGTAATAATAATCGCCTTAATATTTTATATTTTAACAATTTATGGAATTTTTATTCTTCGTAAGAAAAAACCAAATTTAGAAAGACCTTACAAAGCATTTGCCTATCCTTTTTTGCCTGCTTTATATATTGTGATTGCAAGTGCAGTTTCAATAGCACTATTATTTACACAAACTGCAACTTGTGGTTGGGGCGTTTTAATAATGCTTTTAGGAATTCCGATTTATTATTTTAGAAAACCAAAACAATAATTCAAAAAAAAGTTCAATTTTTCAAATTGAGCTTTTTTTTTAGTTTTTATATTCTTCAATTAAACCGTTTAGCCATTCTACGCGTTGGTAATAAAAACCAGCATTGGTGACTTTATCTTTTTTTAATAATTTGCATTTCCCAATAACCAACGCATCTTTGATTTTTAACTTAATTATTGAATCCGCAATGTTGTTATTTTTATTATAATATTCAAGAAATTTTTGAGCAACCTCGTTTTTGATATTCAATTTTGCGTTGTACGTACTCACAATTATTGTAATGCCTTTTTTGCTTTTAGAAATTATTTCTATTCCGCTTTGACCATTTTGATAATATTCAACTTTTTTTTGTTGCGAGTAACACAACTGATTGGTAAAAGAACAACAAATAATTATTAGACAAATCAGTTTTTTCATTAGGGGAATATTTGAATGAATATTTTCCAAATATAATAATAATTTCAAAACAGTATTATTAAAATGCTTTTATTTTAATAGGTTAGAATATTTGTCAATTTTAAAATTTTAGAGAATTGGATTTATTTTAAAATTTCTTATCTAATTTACATTAAAATAGCTCAAAAGTTAAATTATGAATATTTAGTATGATAAATTAATTTATATGTTCTTCTATCAAACCCGATGCCCATTCAATTTTTTCATAATAAAAATTGACATTAATTAGTTTGGATTTTTTTATTATTTTACATTTTCCAGTGACTTTGGCAGTTTTACCAATTATTACTAACATTGAATCGGTTTTAACTTCGTTTTTCAAGTATTTTTGATAAAAATTATGAGCTATTTCATCTTTAATTTTCATTTTGGCATTATATGTGCTTATTACAATTGTGCCAGTTTTATTTTGAGAAATTATTTCAATACCGTTTTGACCGTTTTTATAAAATTCTCTTTTTGGGGTTTGAGCTATTATTACTTGAGAAATAAAAAATGTAGCTATTAACAAGATTTTCATTTTTAAAAAATTGATTTTCATGTTTTAAGAATTAAATATTTAAATTAATATTTGTGAATCATAAAATGATTTTTATTAAATCATCGACAAAAATACATATTACATCGTTCAAATACACATTTTTATTTTTAACTTATTAACACTAAATTGTTTATAATCTATGACATATGCTTTTAATCGATAAAATGCAGGTTTTTAAATAACAATTTATTAAGATATAAAAAAAATATATTAGTTAGATTTACAAATTATTACGAAAATTGAATATGAAAAATATTTTTTTATTGATTTTATTCGCTTCCACATTTGCTTTTTCGCAACCCGAAACGAGTAAAAATCTTAAAAAAAATTCAAAATTTCCTATTCTAGCTTCACCAGATTTCAAAAGCACACCAAAAGCATTAGATCTTAAACCAGAAAAACAAAATCCTTTTTCAAATCAAGAAACTTTTAATAGTGAAACACCAATATATAAATCTAGTGCTAACATTTTAGGACAAAAAAAAGAACCTTCGTTTGTGATTGGCGAAAATAGAGATAATATTCTTAATCAGCCAACGTTTATAAATCCTAATCTCGATGTTTTAGACAAATTAAATGGCAAAACTCCTAAGCCTGTATCCGAGGATTTTGTTGCAATTAGAGGCAATCAAGATTTAGGTAATTTTAATGTTGTTGCAAATTCTCTAGTTGTTAAATATCGAGATTTTGGTGAGATTGATGGTGATCAAATTAAAATATTAGTCAATGGTGTTATAGTAGTCAATCGAATAGGTTTGGATTATGAATTTGGAATAACTCGAATTGAATTAAAAAAAGGTTTTAATAAAATTGAATTCGAAGCTCTAAATCAAGGTAGAGTAGGACCAAATACTGCCGAATTACAAGTTTTTGACGATAAAGGAAATCTTGTTTCTCAAAACAGCTGGAATTTAGTAACAGGTTTTAAAGCTTCAATAATGGTTTTTAAAGAATAAAAAAAATATTAAAATAAAAAAACCTCTCAATTTTTGAGAGGTTTTTTTATAAATCAGAACATAAAAAATATTATTTAGTATGTTTAGCATATTTAGTTTTGAACTTGTCAATACGACCTGCAGTATCAATAAGTTTAGATTTACCTGTGTAAAAAGGATGAGAAGTTCTAGAAATCTCCATCTTTACAACTGGATATTCAACACCTTCGTGTATAACAGTTTCTCTTGTATCGGCTGTTGATTTAGTTATAAAAACGTCTTCGTTAGACATGTCTTTAAAAGCAACTAATCTGTAATTTTCTGGGTGAATTCCTTTTTTCATTGTAAATTTTATTTTTTCTGTGAGAATTATAATTTGTTTTGATGCTTTTATTTTTCAAAAAGGTATCAACTCATTATAACTTTTTATTTATTATTTTTGAGATTGCAAATTTACAATTATTTTTTAATAATCAACTATTTATGAAAGATTTTTTCTTTAATAATTTTTAGTCATTAAATTTAAGAATTGTTATATTTGTCAATTATTATAAATTATATCAATATGAATGAAATTATAAAGAAAAACGGAATAACTTTTGGCGTATTATCAGGAATTATTTCTTTGTTAATCACAACATTAATATATGTTATTAACGTAAATATGTTTGCCTCGTGGTGGGTCGGATTGTCTGGAATTATGATTTCTGTCGTTTTGGCAATTGTACTTTTGAATAAAACTAAAAAAGAGTTGTCAGGTCAAATGACTTTCAAAGAATGTTTTACAACCTATTTTATAATGGCTGTAATTAGTATTTTGATTGCTACCGTTTTTAATATTGTGCTTTTTAATTTTATAGATCCTTCATTAAAAGAAACCTTAAAAGAAATTATTTTAAAAACAAGTGTCGAAATGATGCAAAAATTTGGAGCAGAAAAACAAGCAATAAATGACGCAATAAAAACAATTAAAGAAACTGATAATTTCTCTATTGGTTCTCAAATAAAAGGTTTATTAACTAATATTGTAGTTTCGTCAATTTTCGGATTAATTTTGGCAGCTTTTTTCAAAACCCCAAACAAGCAAGAAATTTAATGCAAATTTCAATTATTATTCCACTTCTAAACGAACAAGAATCGTTACCCGAATTGCATTCATGGATTGTAAAAGTCATGAATGAAAACAATTATTCCTATGAAGTTATTTTTATTGACGATGGTAGCAATGATAATTCTTGGCAAATAATCGAACAATTATCTCAAGAAAATTCATCAATAAAAGGTATTCGTTTTCAGAGAAATTTCGGTAAATCGCAAGCACTTCATGCAGGTTTTGCCAAAGCACAAGGCGAAGTAATTATTACTATGGATGCCGATTTGCAAGATTCACCAGATGAAATCCCAGGATTGTACAATATGATTACCAACGAAAATTTTGATTTAGTTTCTGGTTGGAAAAAGAAAAGATACGATTCGGTTGTTACCAAAAATTTACCATCTAAATTATTTAATTGGGCTGCAAGAAAAACATCAGGTGTTGAATTAAACGATTTTAATTGCGGATTAAAAGCCTATAAAAATATAGTTGTTAAAAACATTGAAGTTTCGGGCGAAATGCACCGATATATTCCTGTTTTGGCAAAAAATGCAGGATTTTCTAAAATTGGCGAAAAAGTTGTTATTCATCAAGCAAGAAAATATGGCGAAACCAAGTTCGGAATGAATCGTTTTATTAATGGTTTTCTAGATTTAATTACGATTTGGTTTCTTTCAAGATTTGGCAAACGACCAATGCATTTGTTTGGCGCAGTTGGAACCGTAATGTTTATTATTGGGTTTGTTTCGGCTGGATATATTGGAATTTCAAAACTAATTCGATTGTTTTTATTGCATCAAGAAACAATTTTGGTTACCGAAAATCCTTGGTTTTACATTGCATTGACAACTATGATTATTGGCACTCAAATGTTTTTGGCTGGTTTTCTAGGCGAAATTATTTTGAGAACCAAGAACAATGAGGAAAGATATAAGATTTCAAATGTTACCAAATAATTATAGTTTTAAAAATTTTAACATTTGATGGTGTCACAATTTGTGATACCAACTTGAGGATGCAATTTTCGTTCTCAAGTTTCAAAAAGTTTTAAGGTCACAATTTGCGGTCTTAAATAATAAAATAATATGGAAATAGAAGTAATTCAAAATAAAATTTACGAGATTCGAGGTTGCAAAGTTATGCTCGATTTTGATCTACCACTGTTGTATGAATTTGAAAACAAAAGACTTAAAGAAGCCGTTAGAAGGAATATTACTAGATTTCCTGAAGATTTTATGTTTGAACTTACCAAACTAGAATTAAAAAGTTTGAGGTCGCAAATTGCGACCTCAAACCGTGGGGGTTCTAGATATATGCCATTTGCCTTCACAGAACAAGGAATTGCAATGCTTTCCAGCGTATTAAATTCCGAAAAAGCCATCAGTATAAACATCGCAATTATTCGAGCATTTGTGACATTCAGACAATTCAATTTGACCTACAACGAATTAAAAGAAAAAATAACTCAAATCGAAAACCAATTTCCAGAGATTTATAATACTCTAAATTATTTGGTTGACAAAGACAATGTTGCCGTTGCAAATGACGAAAGAATAAAAATAGGTTATAAAATTTAGGATTGTTGATTGTAGAATAGTGATTAACGATTTTAGATTTATTTGAATTAAAAACTAATGCGCTAGCCCCGATAGAAGTGGAAATCCTTTTTTCAATTGCCACGGGTTTAAACCCGTGGCAATTGAAAAAAGATTGAAACGAATAGCGGGAAATAGCTCCAAAAAAAATAAAATATGAACATAGAACCAAATATTTTAAAAGCAGTAAACGAATGGCTCACTCCAACATTCGACCAGCAAACGCAAGACGAAGTCAAAGAGTTAATGATATCATCGCCAGAAAATCTAAATGAAAGTTTCTATAAAAATCTTGAGTTCGGAACGGGCGGAATGCGCGGAATAATGGGCGTTGGCACCAATAGAATCAATAAATATACGCTTGGAAAAAATACACAAGGCATTGCGAATTACATGCACAAAGTTTTCCCAGATCGTGATTTGAAAGTTGCAATTGCTTATGATTGTCGCCACAACAGCAATACTTTAGCGAAAACTGTTGCCGATGTTTTCTCGGCAAATGGCATTCAGGTTTATTTATTTTCGGATATGCGAACAACTCCAGAGTTGAGTTTTGCCTTGAAATATTTGAAATGTCAAGCTGGAATTGTCTTAACAGCAAGTCACAATCCGCCCGAATACAACGGTTACAAAGTTTATTGGGAAGATGGCGGACAACTCGTTCCGCCAGAAGACAAAGAGATTATTCAAGTAATTGAAGATTTGAAATATGAAGAAATCAAATTCGAACCAAATGAAAATCTCATACAATATATTGATACCGAAATTGACGAAGCTTTTACAAAATCATCAATTGAAAATGCAAGTTTTAATACTTCGCAAGACGCAAAAGACAATTTGAATATTGTTTTCACTTCGTTGCATGGCACTTCGATAAAATCTATTCCTGATGTTTTGGCAAGCGCTGGTTACCAAAACGTGAATATTGTTCCAGAACAAGCCGAACCAAATGGCGATTTCCCAACTGTTAAATCTCCAAATCCCGAAGAGCCAGAAGCGTTGACGATGGCATTGGCATTGGCGAATAAGCTAAATGCCGATATTGTCATAGGAACCGATCCAGATTGTGACCGATTGGGCGTTGCTGTTCGAGACAATAATAATGAAATGATTCTACTAAACGGAAACCAAACTATGGTTATTATGACCGATTTTTTGCTCAAACAATGGAAAAAATCAGGTAAAATAAACGGCAAACAATTTATTGGTTCAACAATAGTTTCCACACCAATGATGATGGAATTGGCAACGGCTTATAATGTAGAATGTAAAGTTGGGTTAACAGGTTTCAAATGGATTGCAAAATTCATTAAAGATTTTCCAAACCAAGAATTTATTGGCGGCGGCGAAGAAAGTTTTGGCTTTATGGTTGGCGATGCTGTTCGCGATAAAGATGCCGTTGCTGCGACTTTATTAATTTGCGAAGTTGCTGCTCAAGCCAAAGCTAACGGAAGTTCGGTTTATAAAGAATTACATAAACTATATGTAGAACATGGTTTTTATAAAGAACACCTTGTATCTTTAACCAAAAAAGGAATTGATGGTTTGGCAGAAATTAACCAAATAATGGTCGACATGCGAACCAATCCGTTAAAAGAAATTAATGGTGAACGTGTCGTAATGATGGAAGATTACAAATCATCGACTGCCTTGAATCTTTTTACAAATGAAGTCGAAACGATGAATATTCCAAAATCTGATGTTTTAATTTATTATACCGAAGATGGATCGAAAATCGCAGCAAGACCAAGTGGCACCGAACCAAAAATTAAGTTTTATGTTAGTGTAAATACTAAAATTAATTTGGTTGATGAAATTGCCGAAACAGAACTATTTTTAGATAAAAAAATCAAAAATATACTAGAAGATTTAAAAATTATTTAATGGAAAAACTTATTGACAGCAATGGCAATTTATTAAAGTCAATCGTTGGATTGATTGATACAACACGCCATAACGTTGCCAAAACCGTTAATCAAGAATTGACATTATTATATTGGAATATTGGCAAAAGCATCAATGAAGATATTCTTAATAATGCTCGCGCCGATTACGGAAAAAAAATAATTCCTTTCTTGAGCGAAGAACTTACAGAAAGATATGGCACAGGTTTCAATAAAAGAAATTTGCAAAGTTTCATTAAGTTAAATTTTGTTTTTCAAGACTTTACAATTTTGCACGCAGTGAGTGCAAAATTGAGTTGGACACATTTACGAGATATAATGTATATTGAAAATCCAGTAAAACGACAATTTTTTATACAAATGTCAATTCACGAACGTTGGAGTGTTCGGGTTTTACAAGACCGAATTGACACCAGACTTTTTGAGCGAACAGCAATTAGTCAAAAACCAGAAGAAACCATTCTAAATGAATTAAAAACATTAGAAACCGAAAAAAAAATCAGTCCAGATTTAACTTTTAGAGATCCTTATGTTCTTGGTTTTTTGGGACTTTATGATAGTTTTTCTGAAAAGGATTTAGAAAGTTCAATTCTTGCACAATTGCAATTTTTTATTACAGAAATGGGAAGCGAATTTGCATTTTTGGCTCGTCAAAAAAGAATAATTATTGACAATGAAGATTTTTATATAGATTTGCTCTTTTATCATCGAGGCTTAAAAAGATTGGTTGCAATTGACTTAAAAATCGGAAAATTCAAAGCCAGTTATAAAGGTCAAATGGAATTGTATTTAGCTTGGCTTGAAGAGAATGAACAAAAAGAAGGCGAAAACAAACCAATAGGATTAATTTTGTGCAGTGAAAAATCGCCAGAACAAATAAATTATTTGATGCTTGATAAACACGAACAAATTAAAGTTGCCGAATACTTGACACAACTTCCTAACGAACAAATTTTAATTGACAAACTTACAAAAGCTATCTTATTAGCCGAAAACATAAACAGAAATAGTAATAAACAACAATGAAAAAAATTATCCATAAAATATTTCCTTATGTAATTCCGTATAAATCTCACGTGATTTGGAATATTTTTTATAATATTTTGTATGCACTCTTCAGCACTTTATCTTTCATCACATTAATACCGATGATGAATGTTTTGTTCGACAAAGCCAAAAAAATAGAAGTCGAACCAGTTTATACCGATGTTTTTCATTTAGTTGGCTATTTGCAAGATTTATTGTATTTTCAAATCACGCAACTAACCGTCGATAACGATTCGCAAATGGCGTTATTGCTTGTTGTTGGACTAGTAATTACAACATTTTTATTGAAGAATATTGCCAATTATCTAGCGTCATTTCACATTATGCATTTGCGAAACGGTGTTCTAAGAGATTTGCGTAAAATGATGTACGACAAGATTATTGAATTGCCAATTTCATTCTACTCAGAAAAAAGAAAGGGTGATGTTATGGCAAGAATGCTTGGCGATATTGGAGAAGTTCAAAATTCATTTTTTTCGATTTTAGAATTAATTGTCAAAGAACCAATGACAATTGTTTTTTCAATTGTTGGAATGTTTATGATTAGTTTTAAATTGACTTTATTCGTTTTTATATTTATTCCAATTGCTGGATTAATCATTTCTAGAATTGGCAAAAATTTAAAATCACAATCTTTAGAAGCCCAAAACGAAGGTGGCTATCTCATTTCGATTGTAGAAGAAAGTCTTTCGGGACTGAAAGTTGTTAAGAGTTATAATGCTGAAAATAGTTTTAAAAACAAGTTTAATGCATCAATCAACAGGTTATGGAAATTATCGAACAGTATCGGAAATAAAAATAATCTTGCTTCGCCACTTAGCGAATTCATGGGAATTATTACAATCGCAGTTTTATTGTGGTATGGTGGAAGCATGGTTTTAATAGAAAAATCACTCGATGGTGCAGTTTTTTTGGCCTATATGGGCTTGGCATATAACATTTTAACTCCAGCAAAATCAATTTCAAAAGCAACTTATGCTGTAAAAAGCGGATTGGCAGCAGCCGAAAGAGTTTTTGAAATTCTTGAAGTTGAAAATGAAATTATTTCTAAAGAGAATGCTGTTTTAAAAAACTCATTTGAAGACATTCTGGAAATTAAAAACATCAATTTCAGGTATGAGGACGAAAATGTTCTTAAAGATTTTTCATTGAAAGTAAAAAAAGGACAAACCGTTGCACTCGTTGGTCAATCGGGTTCTGGTAAAAGTACAATAGCTAACCTTTTAACCCGATTTTATGATGTTAACGAAGGATCAATCGCTATTGATGGCATCGAAATTAAAGATATGGATTTGAATTCGCTTCGTGATTTGTTAGGATTGGTTACTCAAGATTCTATACTTTTTAATGATTCTATAAAAAACAACATATTAATAGGTAAAGAAAACGCAACCGATGATGAGGTTATCGAAGCATTAAAAGTCGCCAATGCTTATGAATTCGTCAAAGATTTGCCTTACGGAATAGAAACCAATATTGGCGATGCAGGAAATAAATTATCTGGTGGACAAAAACAAAGGCTCAATATTGCTCGTGCCGTTTTAAAAAATCCTCCAATAATGATTCTTGATGAAGCCACATCAGCATTGGATACCGAAAGTGAAAAATTTGTTCAAATTGCTCTTGAAAACATGATGCAAAACCGAACTTCGATTGTCATTGCACATCGATTATCGACCATTCAAAAAGCCGATTTAATTGTTGTTATGAAAAAAGGTCGCATTGTCGAGCAAGGTAGACATGATGAATTGGTCGCTTTGAACGGAACTTATAATAATTTGGTGACGATGCAATCATTTGAATAAATCAGTAACTTTAAGAATTTTGAAAATCGAATTTTGAAATAAAATGTATTTCAACAATCCAAACATAAAACTTCCTGAGGATCCAGACACAATTGTTTGGAAATATTTGGACTTGTCTAAATTTTTGGATTTATTACTTTCGCAAAAACTATTTATGTCTCGATCAGATAAATTCGAAGACCAGTACGAAGGAACTTTTAGCGAACCAACTTTCGAAGAAATCAAGAAATTGTCCAAAGACAATCCTGAATTTTTAGAATATTATAAAAATCATCGTGAAAAAGTAGTTGTTAGCAGTTGGCACATCAACGAATATGAAAGTTTCGCAATGTGGCAAATTTTCACGCAAAACAGCGAAGGCTTAGCAATTCAATCTACAATCGGAAGATTACAAAATGCGTTGAAACCCGAAAAAAACTTCAAACAATACATTGGCGAAGTCAATTATATTGATTATAAAAAAGAATATATTCCGTTTGACGATTTATTTTTTCCGTTTCTTTTCAAACGAAAAAGTTTTCAATATGAGCGTGAAGTTCGAATAATATCTGACACATCATCAGAAAAAATTAAAATTAACGACGGTTTAAAAATCAATGTTGATATATCGCAATTAATCGATAAAATTTACATCCATCCTAGATCAGAAAATTGGTATAAAAATTTGGTTATTGAATTGGTTTCAAAATTAGGTTTTAACATTGAAATCGAAAAATCTGATTTAGAAAGCGACATTTTGATTTGATTTTCGATTATTCAAGAATTATTTTCGGCAAGTTTTCATTAAACCATTTGTATCTGTTAATAATCATTATATGGGTTCCACGTTTTACAGTAATAAAATTAGTTAAATAACTCGGCGGAAAAACACTATCGTCATCGCCGTGAATGTGTATAATTTCAGAATCGATTTCTGTTCTTTCCCAGCAAATTACATTTTCGATTGCCCAATCTAAATAGGCTTTATCTTTCATGGTTAAAAACTTTTTATACAATTTTAATCGCTCTTTAATCATGGTTCCAAATGCATATTTTGTTAAAGAATCAAGATTAGACATTAATCCAGTTGGAACCAATTTATAGGCTTTAGTTATTTTGGCCAATTTCATTTTTTGTGGCAATTCAATATTTGATTTTACGCTAGAAATGATAATTACTTTTCGTAGTTTTAAATATTTTTTCATTTCTTGAACTAAAATCCCACCAAAAGAAACACCAATTAAAACAGCATTTTCGTGATTTACAAATTGTGCCATTCTTTTGGCATATTGAGTCAAATTTTCATTCAATTCGGGCATAAACCATTCTAAATAAAACATTTCAAAATCAGATTCTGTTAACTTAATTTTCTCGAAAATGGCCGAACTTGCAGCCAATCCTGGCATAAAATAAACTGGAATTTTTGACATAAATATTGTTTTAAACTTTTAATTTTCAAAAATTTATTCAAATTCTGATGTGAAAAATAACTTTACATTTGGATATTTATTTTGTGTCATTTGAATCGTAAAATCCGAATCGGCTAGAAACACCAGTTGACCATATTTGTCGTGCGCCAAAAACTTTTGTTTTATGCGTCGAAATTCTTTAAATTCCTCACTTTTTATATCATTTGGTTTTACCCAACAAGCTTTGTGAACTGGGAAATTTTCATAAGAACATTTTGCACCATATTCGTGTTCCAATCGATATTGAATAACCTCATATTGCAGCGCACCGACTGTTCCAATAATTTTTCGGTTGTTTAATTCTAATATAAAAAGTTGCGCAACACCTTCGTCCATTAATTGATCAATTCCTTTTTCTAATTGCTTGGCTTTTAATGGATCAGCATTGTTAATGTATCGAAAATGTTCTGGAGAAAAACTCGGAATTCCTTTAAAACTAGTAATTTCTCCTTCGGTTAAAGTGTCGCCAATTTTAAAATTTCCAGTATCGTGCAAACCAACAATATCTCCAGGATACGAAATGTCAACAATTTCTTTTTTCTCAGCAAAAAATGCATTTGGACTAGAAAATTTTAGATTTTTGTTTTGACGAACATGCAAGTAAGGTTTATTTCGCTCGAAAGTTCCTGAAACAATTTTTATAAAAGCCAATCGGTCACGATGTTTCGGATCCATATTGGCGTGAATTTTGAAAACGAAACCTGTCATTTTCTCTTCTTTTGGGTCGATTAATCTGGTTTCAGATTCCTTTGGTCTTGGCGACGGAGCAATTTCTACAAAACAATCTAACAATTCTCTAACTCCAAAATTATTTAAAGCCGAACCAAAAAAAACGGGTTGTAACTTTCCATCTAAATAATCTTGTCGGTCAAATTTTGGATAAACTTCTCTAATTAATTCTAAATTTTCTCTTAGCTCATCAGCTGGGTTTTTACCAATTATTTTTTCGAGTTCTGGGCTATCTACATCAGAAATTTCTATTACATCATCGATGTTTTTTCGGCTGTCGCTACTAAAAAGATTAATATTTTTCTCCCAAATGTTATAAATTCCTTTAAAATCATAACCCATTCCGATTGGGAAACTCATTGGCGTAACGTGCAAACCAAGTTTTTGCTCAACTTCGTCCATTAAATCGAAAGCATCTTTTCCTTCTCGATCTAGTTTATTGATAAAAACCAAAATCGGAATTTTTCGCATTCTACAAACGGCAACCAATTTTTCGGTTTGTTCTTCGACACCTTTTGCAACATCAATTACAACAATAACACTGTCAACAGCAGTTAAAGTTCGAAAAGTATCTTCGGCAAAATCTTTGTGTCCAGGCGTATCTAGAATATTTATTTTTTTCTCTTTGTAATTAAATGCCAAAACCGATGTCGACACCGAAATTCCACGTTGGCGTTCGATTTCCATAAAATCAGAAGTTGCACCTTTCTTGATTTTGTTGTTTTTTACGGCACCAGCTTCTTGAATTGCACCACCAAAAAGCAATAATTTTTCGGTTAATGTTGTTTTACCAGCATCGGGGTGCGAAATAATTCCGAATGTTCTGCGCCTGTTTAATTCTTCTAAAAAAGTCATATTATTTGTAAATAGTTTGCAAAAATAGTATTATTAAATGATTTGACAATTAGAAAATTTGATAATTAGAAAATTCGAATTTTGAAATTACTTAAATATTTTTTATAAGAGTGATTTTTTTGCGTGAGAGATGGAAGAGGAACTCTTTTTTGTTTTTTAATTGCCACGGTTTTAAAGCCGTGGCAATTAAAAAATAAAAAAAGTGGGAACGTACAGCACGACCCAGCTTTTTCAGATGGGTCACGCCATAATTAAGATTTAACTATTTTCTGTTAATAATTTTTTGTTAATAGTCAAACCGAAACTTGCATAATGCATTGGAATTGCTATTTTTGTGAATTGTAAAAAATCAGTTAAAAAACTGAAATTTATACCTTAATATATATACTAATTGAAATTTTTTTAAGAATGAAAATTAAACACTTGTTTTTGGCACTTTTTATTGTTTTGAATTTTGTGACTTTTGCTCAAAAAAACACAAAAGAAGTTTTGTTCACTATTGGTGATAAACCTTATTATACCGACGAATTTAAACGAGTTTACAACAAAAACATCGACTTGGTAAAAGACGAATCTCAGAAAGATTTAACTCAATATTTAGAACTTTTTATTGGATATAAATTAAAAGTTAACAAAGCCAATGATTTGGGTTTACAAAAAAATGAAAAATACACAAGCGAATTAAAAGGTTATAGAACACAACTTTCTAAAAATTATTTTACCGATTCGAAAGTGACCGATGCATTGGTTAACGAAGGATATAATCGTTCTTTAAAAGAAGTTAGAGCATCGCACATTTTAATTAATTGTGATGAAAATGCTTCTCCAGCCGACACATTAATTGCGTTTAATAAAGCTAAAGAAATTCGTGAAAAAGCAGTTAAGGGCGAAGATTTTGGTAAATTGGCTCAGGAATTTTCTCAAGATCCATCGGCCAAAGATAATAAAGGCGATTTAGGATATTTTTCGGCTTTTAGAATGGTTTATGCTTTCGAAAATGCAGCTTTTAAAACTCCAAAAGGTAATGTTTCTAACCCAATTCGTACTAGATTTGGTTACCATATTATTAAAGTTGTCGATAATCGTGACAACCGTGGCGAAGTAACCGTTGCTCATATTATGGTTATGAAACCAACTGTTGATAGTAAAGAAACACAAGAAAAAGCAGAAAGTACTATTAATGATATTTATAAAAAATTTAAAGATGGCGAAAAATTTGATGCGTTAGCAAAGTTGTATTCCGAAGATAAAGCATCGGCGCCAAAAGGTGGTGTTTTAAATAAATTTGGTTCGGGTCAATTAAGTTCTATGGAATTCGAAGATGTAGCATTTGCATTGACTAAAGAAAATCCAGTTTCGAAACCAATAAAATCGGCTTTTGGCTGGCATATTGTTCAGTTAATAGAAAAACATTTGCCAAAATCAATGGCGGATTCTAAAACAGAACTAGAAGAAAAAATTGGTAAAGACGAGCGTTCAAGATTGGTTACAGCTTCATTAAACGATAAATTAAGAAAAAAATATACTATAAAAAAAGATGCGAAAGCTTACGCAAATGTTCAGAAAGTTGTTACCGATGATTTTTATGATAGCAAATGGGATTTACCAACCGATTTGAAACCTTTTGCAGGAAATCTAGTTTCTATTCAAGATAGTAATAATTCGCAAGAATCATTTTTGAATTATGTAAAAGACCAACAAAAATCTGGAATAAAATTAAAACCAGTTGCCAAATTGGTCGATAAATTGTACAAAACATTCGAAGACGAAAAAGTCAACAATTATTACAATGATAATCTTGAAAAAGAATTTCCGGAATTTGCAAACGTAATGGACGAATATCGTGATGGTTTACTTTTATTCGATTTAATGGAAAAAGAAATCTGGGAAAAGTCAAAAACTGATACAATTGGTTTAAAAAAATTCTATGATTTAAACAAAGATAAATACACTTGGAAAACTCGTTTAGACATGACAGTTGCTTCATCAACAAAAGAATTGGTTGTTAAAGAAGCAATGAAAATGCTCAAGGCAAATGCAACTGCCGATGAGATAAAAGCCAAATTAAACACCAAAGATAAAATTGATGTAATGTCGAGTAAAGGCGTTTATGAAGAAGGAAATGATGCTATTCCAAAAGGTACAAAAATGCAAACTGGCGTTTCGGATATTTCTAAACAAGGCGAATATTATTTTGTTTCATTAGTAAATAAAGTCGTTCCGGCTGGAAATAAAACTCTTGAAGAATGCAAAGGAAAAGCAATTAATGATTATCAGCAAGATTTAGAAAGCAACTGGGTTTCGAACCTTAAAAAAGATTATTCTGTAAAAGTAAATCAAGATGTTTTTGAGAAAATCAAAAAAGAAATTACACAAAAAAAATAAAATGACCAATTTAAAAAATAAACTTTTTCTTGCAGTTTTGATGTTTCTATTTGTAAATTTATATGCAAATGCTCAAGAAATTATTGTTGAAAAAGATACTGTCAAAACTAAAAAAAATGCGTTGGTTGGCAGACAAAAAATTGATGGAATTATTGCAACAATCGGCGATTTTATTGTTCTTGATTCAGATATTGACAAATCATTTATCGAGATTTCAAGTCAAGGCAATTCTATAAAAGACATTACACGTTGTCAAATGTTGGGTAAATTGCTTGAAGATAAATTATATGCTCACCAAGCCATTCAAGACAGTATTGTTGTTTCTGACGCCGAAATAAAATCAATGATGGACGACCGAATTAACTACATGGTTGGAGAAGTAGGCTCGATGGAAAAAGTTTTGAAATACTATAAAAAAGATAATGAAGAGGATTTTAAGTCTTATTTTATTGAAATTTTGAAAGAAAATAAGTTATCGTCAGAAATGCAAAAAAAAATTATCGATGGTGTAGAAATTACTCCAGAAGAGGTTCGTACTTTTTTCAAGAAAATTCCAACATCAGATTTGCCAGTTTTTGGTGCCGAAATGGAAGTTGCTCAAATTGTCGTAACGCCCAAAGTCACACAAGAAGAAAAACAAAAAGTAATTGATAAACTTAAAGGTTTTAAAAAGGAAGTTCAAGACGGTGCGAGTTTTTTTAGTAAAGCAGTGCTTTATTCAGAAGATCCTGGATCTAGACCAAAAGGTGGTTTTTATAGCATGACCAGAAAAACACCATTCGTTAAGGAATTTAAAGATGTTGCTTTTTCATTGGCAGAAGGCGAAATTTCTGAACCTTTCGAAACAACTTTTGGTTATCATATTATTCTAGTAGAAAAAATTAAAGGGCAATCGGTCGATTTACGACACATTTTAATTGCTCCAAAAACTTCCGAAACTTCTTTATCCGAAGCAAAAGAAAAAATAAATTTGATTAAAACAAGAATCGATGCCAAAGAAATTACTTTTGCAGATGCAGCAAGAACAATGTCAGACGAAGTTCAAACTCGTGCAAATGGAGGTCAATTGGTAAATCCAAAAACCCAAGACATCAGGTTTGAATTGACCAAAATGGATCCAGCTTTATATGCTCGAGTAGTTAATCTTGCCAATAATGAAGTTTCTACACCATATATCGATGAAGATGAAAAAAGTAAAAAAACCTATAAATTAATTACTGTTACCAATAAAATTGCCGAACATACTGCCGATTATGCTAAAGATTATATAAAAATAAAAGAATTAGCATTGAAAGAAAAGCAAATAAAAGCAATTGGTAAATGGACAGAAGAAAAAATTAAAGAAACCTACATTCAAATTAATAAAGAATATAAAGAATGTGCTTTCGCTAATAAATGGGTCAAATAAAACAGTGTGCAGTTTTTATTTAAGATTTTATAAAAACATAAAAAATATTCAGCTTGTTTGTCATAAATTCTTAAATCCATAATCTTTAAATCGGAAGTCTATAAGTCTAAAGTCTTTTATCTCGAAGTCTAAGGTCTTTAAGTCTAAAATCTAAATTCCCAAATCTAATATCAAAATGTCAGACGTTGCAGCAATAGAAAGATTAGTTCAAAAAAGATTAGAATTAAAAAAAGAAATCTCGAAAGTAATAGTTGGTCAAGAAGCAGTTGTTGACGAAATTTTATTAAGTATTTTTTCAGGTGGACATGCTCTTTTGGTAGGTGTTCCTGGATTGGCTAAAACATTAATGGTCAATACAATTGCTCAGGCTTTGGGTTTAGATTTCAAACGAATTCAGTTTACTCCGGATTTAATGCCTTCGGACATTCTAGGTAGTGAAATCCTTGATGAGAACAGACATTTTAAATTTATAAAAGGACCAATATTTTCGAATATTATTCTTGCAGACGAAATTAATAGAACACCGCCAAAAACACAAGCTGCATTATTGGAAGCAATGCAAGAACGTGCGATAACTATTGCGGGTCACAATTATAAATTAGATTTACCCTATTTTGTATTGGCAACACAAAACCCAATAGAGCAGGAGGGAACCTATCCTTTACCAGAAGCACAATTAGACCGTTTTATGTTTTCTATAAAATTGGATTATCCTAGTTTTGAAGAAGAAGTAAATGTTGTAAAAAGCACTACTTCTGATAATAAAGTTACAGTAAATCCTTTATTTACAGCACAAGAAATTATTGATTTCCAGAACTTAATTCGTCGAATTCCTGTTGCCGATAATGTTATTGAATATGCAGTTGGTTTGGTAAGTAAAACCCGACCTGACAACAAGTTATCGAACGAGTTTATTAAGAATTATATTGATTGGGGCGCAGGTCCAAGAGCTTCTCAAAATTTAATTTTGGCAGCCAAAGCTAATGCTGCTTTCAGCGGAAAATTTTCTCCGGACATCGAAGATGTAAAAGCCGTTGCAACTGGAATATTAAGACATCGAGTTGTTAAAAACTATAAAGCCGACGCCGAAGGAATTTCAATAGAAACCATAATTGCAAAGTTGATGTAGATTTTTTTTGAATATACAAATTTTATTATTTTAAATATTATCCGATAATTTACATACACCACTATGTAAATTATCGGATATTTTATTTTTTCTATTTTAAATTATCTGATATTATATATATAATTTAATAAAATATCTGATTAAATTTAGTTTTAATTTTTTATTATTTAATATTATTTTATATTTGCAAAATGATACGTAGAAAAAAACAACTCATAATTGCTAAGCATTTCTCTAAAAAAGAATTTACAATACTCATTGGTCCAAGACAAATCGGGAAATCGACAATGCTAAAACAAATGCATAGTGATTTATTGAAAAAAGGAAATATCACTTACTTTTTAAATCTTGATCGAAAAGATATCCTTGATGATTTGAATATTAATCCAGAAAATTTATTTAAAATTTGTCCATTAGAATCAAACAAAAAAATCACCGTTTTTATTGATGAAATTCAATATCTCGATGATGCAACTAATTTTCTTAAATTTTTATTTGATGAATATTCGTCTCAGGTAAAAATTATTGCAACTGGCAGTTCTGCATTCTATATCGACAAGAAATTCAAAGATTCGTTGGTCGGAAGAAAAAAAATTTTTCAGATGGGAACTCTAGATTTCGAAGAATTTCTTCATTTCAAAGGTCGAAATGATTTAGTTTCGGAAATTGGACTATTAAAATCGAAAAAAAAATCTAAATCGATTCAAGAAAATTTACTTTGGGTTTATATGGATGAATTTATGAATTATGGTGGCTATCCTGCTGTGGTTCTTGAAAATAACATTGAAGATAAAATTGAACTTTTAAGAGAAATTCGTGATTCTTACATAAAAAGAGATTTGTTAGAATCAGGCGTTACTGATGAAACAAAATTTTATAGAATGTTAATGCTTCTTGCAAGTCAATCTGGAAATATGTTGAATGTAAATGAAATTTCTAACACATTGAGAATTACCAATGCAACAGTCGAAAACTATTTGTACGTTCTACAAAAATGTTTTCACATCACTTTGGTCAAGCCTTTTTATAATAATTTACGAAAAGAGTTAACCAAAATGCCAAAAGTTTACATCAATGACATTGGTTTGCGTAATATTTTAATCAATTACTTTGCACCTATTGAACAGCGTGCCGACAAAGGTTTGGTGCTAGAGAATTTTTGTTTTAGAGTTTTGCTTGAAAGATTCGAACAAGATCAAATAAAATATTGGCGCACTGCCGATGGTAACGAAGTCGATTTTATAATAGAAACTCAATTTTTAAAAGGTTTTGCTGTCGAAGTAAAGTTCAATGAACAAGAAGCAAAATTATCTAAATATAAAAAATTTATAGAAAATTATCCCGATTTTCCTTTGGAATTTTGGTGGTGGAAAAAACTCGATTTTATTGTTTGAATTATTATAAAAGGTTTCTAAAATCTATTAGGCTTTTAAATTTGTTCAACACATTTTTTAAAATTTTCCAAAATCAATTGCCAACCATTTTGTTGTAACTCGAATGAATTTTCGGTTTCGGCATCGAATTTCTGAGTTAT
This sequence comes from Bacteroidota bacterium, assembly GCA_043778105.1. Taxonomy (GTDB): domain Bacteria; phylum Bacteroidota; class Bacteroidia; order Flavobacteriales; family Flavobacteriaceae; genus Flavobacterium. Next base: position 20,703 of record JAYWGV010000090.1, on the reverse strand, counting down.
TAAAACTGAATTTTCTAGTTTTTCAAAAGTTGTGATTACTTTTCTATCATCATCAAGAATGTATTCAATTATTTGGAAATCAATAATATTCGTATATTTTCCTTCATAGTCAAATCCAAACGAACCATCTTTGGTTTGCATTCTAATATTAAATTTTTCACCAATTACTAAATTGTTCAACGCTTTTGGGCAATGCCATTCGTTGGATGCAAAATACCAATTCTGAATATGGATTGGATTATTCCAAAATTCCCACACTTTTTCTAATGTAGCATTTATATTTACCGAAACTTGGATCATAGGATTTTACTTTTTTTACAAATGTAAATATTTTTTCGATTCTAAATTATAGTTTGTAAATTTGCAACCTCAATTTTTGACAACGATATTTATTTGGCGAACAGGTTTCATTAATAGAGTTTACTTATGGAAAATAAAAAAGTAGCGTTTTATACATTAGGATGCAAATTAAATTTCTCCGAAACATCTACAATTGCTAGAAGTTTTACTAACGAAGGTTTCGACAGAGTTGATTTTGAAGAAGTTGCAGACATTTATGTCATTAATACTTGTTCAGTAACCGAAAATGCTGACAAACAATTTAAACAAGTTGTTCGCAAGGCAATGAAATTAAATGACAAGGCTTTTGTTGCCGCCGTTGGTTGCTATGCACAATTAAAACCCGAAGAACTGGCAGCAGTCGATGGAGTAGATTTGGTTCTTGGTGCTACCGAAAAATTTAATATTACAAGTTATTTAAACGATTTAGTAAGTCATCCTGAGCGAAGTCAAGGGATTGCCGAAGTACATTCGTGCGAAATTTCTGAAGCCGATTTTTATGTCGGCAGCTATTCTATTGGCGATAGAACTCGCGCATTTTTGAAGGTTCAAGATGGTTGCGATTACAAATGTACCTATTGCACAATCCCATTGGCTCGTGGAATTTCAAGGTCAGACGAACTCGAAAACGTATTGCAAAACGCTAAAGAAATTTCACAACAAAACATTAAAGAAATTGTTTTAACGGGTGTTAATATAGGCGATTATGGCAAAGGTGAATTCGGCAATAAAAAACACGAACATACTTTTCTAGATTTAGTAAAAGCTTTAGATGAAGTTGAAGGAATTGAAAGATTACGAATTTCGTCAATAGAACCTAATTTATTAAAAAACAAAACTATCGAATTTGTATCAAAAAGTCGCACATTTGTGCCTCATTTTCATATTCCGTTGCAGTCTGGCAGTAACGAAATTTTGAAATTAATGAAACGTCGTTATCAAAAAGAAATTTATGTCGAACGTGTCAAAAAAATTCGTGAAGTTATGCCTCACGCATGCATTGGTGTAGATGTTATAGTTGGTTTCCCTGGTGAAAACGAAGAATTTTTCTTAGAAACCTATAATTTTTTGAATGAGTTAGACATTTCATATTTGCACGTTTTTACTTATTCTGAGCGAGACAATACCGAAGCTGCATTAATGAATAACGTTGTTCCAGCCAATATTAGAGCTAAAAGAAGCAAAATGTTACGTGGATTATCGGTCAAAAAACGCCGTGCTTTTTACGAATCTCAAATTGGTACCAATAGAACAGTTCTATTTGAATCTGAAAATAAAGAAGGCTACATTTACGGATTTACCGAAAATTACGTCAGAGTTAAAACGCCTTGGAACCCAGAGTTGGTTAACACTTTGCACGAAATCAGTTTGTCGAAAATAGATGATGACGGTTCAGTTAGAATTATTTTTTTGTAATTATTTAGATAGAATTTTCTTTTAACGTTCACTATTAAAATAAATCATTAATTTTTACGAATTTTGTTAAAAATAAATTTATTTTTAGAAAAAAACTTTATAAGTCTAATTAAATAGATTATGAAAACTAAATTAAACAAAAAATCCGATCGTGGCACTGCCGATTTCGGTTGGTTAAAAGCCAATTTTTCTTTCTCGTTTGGCAATTATTTTAATCCAAATAAAATTCAGTTTGGCGCATTAAGAGTTCTAAATGACGATTATATTGCAGCAGGAATGGGTTTTGGAACTCATTCGCACGAGAATATGGAAATTATTACAATTCCACTCGAAGGCAGTTTGCAACATCGAGATTCAATGGGCAACGAAGCCATTGTAAGTTTTGGCGAAGTGCAAGTTATGAGTGCTGGAACTGGAATTCAACATTCTGAAATGAATCCGAGTAAAATTGATCCAGCAAAAACTTTGCAATTGTGGGTTTTTCCTGAAATACAGAATGTTACTCCAAGATATGACCAAAAATCATTCGATTTAGAATCAAAAATTAATACCTTTGTAAATGTTGTTTCGCCAAGTGATAAAAACGATGGCAATGCATTGTGGGTTTATCAACAAACTTTTTTTAATTTAGGAATATTTGATGAAAATAAAACCATTAATTATAAAATAAATATTCCAGAAAATGGTGTATATCTTTTTTTGATAGAAGGCGAAATCGAAATTGATAATGCTGTCGTAACTGAACGTGATGCAATTGAAATCACTGATTGTCAAGATTTTGAAATTAAGATTAATAAAAAATCCAAAATACTTCTAATCGAAGTGCCAATGCAATAAAAATATGGAAACACTTATTAAATTAGAAATAAAAGATAACACATTTGCCAGACAATTTGAAACCTTGTTAGTTGATGGTGGAATGATAAGTGTGGAATATTCTTTTCAAGAAAAAAAGATTTTTTTAACCAAAATAAATCATCCCGAAGGATATGATAACGAAAATTTTATATCGGATTTTCTTAAAAATATTATGGAAATTGCATACGAGCGCAAATTAAAAGTAGTTCCGATTTTGCCGAAAATTGCTTTGTTTTTTAAAAAGAATAGAGTTTATACAGATTTATTGCCACCAGGAATTAAAATATAAGATTTCAGAATGCAGATTTTAGATTTCAGAATCTGATAATAACTAATAATTTTGTGAACTTTATTTCATATTATGAATGCTGAGGAATTGAATTCTGAAATTATTGATTTCTTTGAAAATATACAGAAATATTATGGTTCCAAAACCGAGATTACCGAAGGTTTAACAACCAATTTAGATGCAATTAATTCCGAATCTACAACTTGGAATTTATCTGAATTTGAATTAATTAGATCTGCATATCGTGTAAATGGGAATAAATTTATGCTCGAAGGCAGCGGAACTTATTATGAAATTGCTGCTTCGAATATTATAAGTCTTGAAAGTTTAGGTCGAAATAAATTTCAATTTATAGAAAAATATGGCGAAACGGTTTTTAGAATTACCAAAATTCGATTTCATTATAAGTATTGATTTTTAAGTTATCCAAATATTATTTATTTAGTAAAAAATCCTGTTTAACTTTCGCCAAACAGGATTGTAAAAAATTAAAAAACTACCAAAAATTTAGTTTTTAATGATTTTGAATTTGCTCACATTATTACCATCATTAGCTTTCAAGAAATATATTCCCGCAGCTTTATCAGAAATATTTATCACATTCGAACCAGAAAACATTTTTTCTGATGAAAGCAATTATCCTATATTATTATAAATTTCGTATTGATTAAATCGAAAATTTAACATTTTAAAAATTTAAAGTATTAATTTAGAATAACTTGAAATTAAATTACGCATTCAAAAACTTAAATTTTAGCTGTTTTATAAAAAAATAATATGTAAAATAATAGTGAATTTTGTTTCTGAAAGATGAAAATGAAGGAAGATGAAAGAAAATAGAAAATAGAATAATTATCAACCAAAAAATAACCCTAAAAACTTCGAACTTCCGATGGTAATTTTCCGAATTGTTTCTTGAAAGTCGCTGCAAATTTACTTGGGCTATCATAACCAACTTCGTGCGTAATATTTTTGATTTGCATATCGGTATCTTGAATCAGTTGCATCGCAAAAAGCATATTCTTAGAAAAATGATATTGTAACATCGATGTGTCATAAACCGCTTTGAAAGAATTTTTGAGTTTAGTTTTCGACATATTTACTTGATTTGCAATAGCTTAAATACTTAATAAAGAACTTGTCAAGTTATTCATAATTAATTTTTCGGCTTTGGCAACTTTGCGATAATCGCTATTTTCGAGTGGTTCAGTTACTGCTTTTCAATTGTTGTTATACGCATTTGTAAAAAAAAATTGCGACTAAACTTGAGGTTTGTACTTGTAATTTTGAATTACTTTATGGGTCAAATTTTGCAAATTTTAGATTTTTATAAACTTCAATCGAAAATTCGGCTGCATTTGGTACAATGTCTTGATAAGTAATAAAACCATTTTGAGAATCAAGAAAACTTTTTATTTGATTATCAGATGATAATGTTTCAAACGCCAAATTATTTTTAATCCAATTGTAATTAAAACAATATAAATAAAAATTGCAAACCGAATCTTTATAAAAATAAGCACCAACTTCGGTATTTGATTTTTTAAAACCCCAATATTTACTAGAAAAGGAACTTTGTCTTGAAAAGTATTTTGTAATTCTACTTGACTTTCAAATGCCAAAAAAGTCAATGTGTTGTAACCGTAGGCTTCGTCTTCGCCGTAAATCGCTTTGAGTATTACGTTTTTTTTTGAAGGTAATTTCGGTTGCAATAATCAAAAAAAACTTCTTCGATTTCACGATAACTCATTACGCCTATCGAAAACGGATTGTTTCTATAAATAGTTTGCTGGCTAGCAACGTGACGCGCTGATGGCGAGTTGATTATGCTTTTAATTATTACTTGCGGCGAATTCGACAAGTACTGAACTTCGAAAAAACCATCTCTATAAAAGTTGATGTTTTCTTTAATAAATTTAATCCATTTAGTTAAACGCATTTTTCTTAAAATGGGGAATTTAGTAGTTTTTGTATTTTAAAGAGTTTGAAAAAAAGGTTCTGTTACAGAATATTATAGATTTTAAAAAAACTAGCACTGTAATAGATAAAACTAATACTTTTGTCATTTCGACGAAGGAGAAATCTCATAACGTGAGCAATTAATGTGAATTGCTTCGCCAGTCGCACTTTCAGGCTCTAGTCTCCTTCGTCGAAATGAAAAAATATACGAATATTTTAATTAAATCCACAATATTCTATACCACAACCAAAATAAACTATTAGAAATAAAATCGTAGCCAATTAGGACTTTTTTTATGATTTTAATTTTAAGAATTAAAAACTATTTTACTAAATTTCTAATTTCAAGAAATTTAATAAATTCCAAAAAAAAACCTTACTAAAAATTAAATTTAGAAAGGTTTTTTTCGAATGATAAATATATTTTTAAAGAGTCAATCCTCTAGAAATTACAATTCGTTGAATTTCGGATGTTCCTTCATATATTTGAGTAATTTTAGAATCTCTCATCATTCTTTCGACATGATATTCGGCTACATAACCGTTTCCGCCGTGAATTTGAACTGCTTCATTGGCAACTTCTAAAGCAATTTCCGATGCATAAAGTTTCGCCATTGCACCTGAATGAGCAATATCTTTGCCTTCATCTTTCTCGCAGGCAGCTTTCATTACCAACAATTTAGCAGCCGTAATTTTCACGAACATATCTGCTAGTTTGAAAGCAATTGCTTGATGATTAAAAATTTCTTTACCAAATGCTTTTCTTTCTTTTGAATATTTTAAAGCGATTTCGTATGCACCTGTTGCAATACCTAGAGCCTGCGAAGCTATACCTATTCGTCCACCATTTAAAACATTCATTGCAAATGCAAAACCAAAACCATCGGCTCCAATTCGATTTTCTTTCGGGACTTTTACATCTGTAAACATTAAAGAATGAGTATCGCTGCCTCGAATTCCCATTTTCTTTTCTTTTAATCCAATATCGAATCCTGTCCAACCTTTTTCTACAATAAAAGCATTAATTCCTTTATGTCCTTTTTCAATATCAGTTTGAGCAATCACCAAATAGGTCGATGCCGTTGCACCATTAGTTATCCAATTTTTTGTTCCATTTAGCAAATAGTAATCACCTTTATCAATTGCAGTTGTTTTTTGGGAAGTTGCATCACTTCCAGCTTCTGGCTCAGATAGGCAAAACGCACCAATAACTTCGCCCTTGGCTAATGGAACTAAATATTTCATTTTCTGTTCTTCGCTGGCATATTTTTCTAATCCTGCACAAACCAACGAATTATTAACCGACATAATTACACAAGCAGATGCATCGACTTTGGCTATTTCTGCAAGTGCAAGACAATAAGAAACGCTGTCAAGACCCGATCCACCATATTTTGGATCAACCATCATTCCCATAAATCCTAAATCTGCCATCATTTTGACTTGTTCGGTCGGAAATTTAGAATGTTCGTCTCTTTCAATAACGCCTGGCAAAAGTTCTGCAATTGCAAAATCTCGGGCCGCTTGTTGAATCATTATTTGTTCTTCGCTTAAATTAAAGTCCATATTGTGTAGGTAAAATTATTTTTATTAAAAATGATTACAAAAGTACTTATTAAAAATGAAAATTTCAAACGATTTCGTAAATTTAGATTTTGTTTAAGTTGCCAGATAAAACATGCTAAGAATTTTTTAATGTTAAAATCTGTTTTTATTTTTTGGATTAATTAATTTGGTTGTGTTCTAGAAAATTGTTGTTTGGTTAATCATGCAAGGTCTTTTTCGACCTTGTAGGTGTAAAATTTATTTATTTAAACATCTACAAGGTCGAAAAAGACCTTGCAGGACAAGGAGTTAAAATTTAATAAAAAATCTACAATATTATACGACACAACCATTAATTTTTAGTATTTTTGAAAACCAAATTTGTAAATCCCTACACATGAAAAATCTTATTTTATTACTTGCCACTTTTTTTATTTTTAATACTAACAACATTTACGGACAAAAACAATTTGAGTCTGACGGAGTTATTGTTCCGCGGTACATAGATTATAAGTACAAAAAATTGGAACTCAACGGTTTTGGTACTAGATCTAAGTTGTGGATAGATGTTTATGTTCAAGCACTATATTTGTCAAAACTATCTCAAGATCCAAAAGAAATTCTTGAGAATAATGATGAAATGGCGATAAGAATTCAAATTATATCTGCATTGGTAACATCCGAAAAATTATCGAAAGCTTTGAAAAAAGGTTTAATAAAATCTGTTGGTAAAGATAAGATTTCTGAAATAAAAGCACAATCAGATTTACTCCTTAAGTTTATTTCAAATGAACCTACTATGAAAGATGATTTCTTTAACCTAATATATGATAAAACTGAAGAGTCAATTATAGTTTTTAAAAATGATATTCTAGTAGGAAAAATAGCAGGTTTGAATTTTAAAAAAGCTTTTTTTGGTATATGGCTCTCAGAAAATCCAGTTGATAAAGATTTGAAAAATGAGCTATTAGGTAAAAATTAGGTCAAATTTTACAATTAAGCTACCCTGAGAATAACATTTTCAGGGTTTTTTGATTTAATAAAAAAATCAAAATTATTCAAAGCTATTTTAAAAGTTTATATTTGCATAAAAAATAAACATTCCCTAAAATAATGAAAGAGTTACTTCAAATATTCGAAAATAAAAAGCCTGAAATTATTTTTAACTGGAAAGATTCCGAAACCGAAGCCGAAGGCTGGACTGTAATCAATTCGCTGCGTGGCGGTGCTGCTGGCGGTGGAACACGAATGAGAAAAGGACTTGATATGAACGAGGTTTTGTCTTTGGCAAAAACAATGGAAGTTAAATTTTCGGTTTCTGGACCTGCAATTGGCGGTGCAAAATCGGGTATTAATTTTGACCCAAATGACCCTCGAAAAAAAGGAGTTTTGCAACGCTGGTACAAAGCCGTTTCGCCATTATTGAAAAGTTATTATGGCACTGGTGGCGACTTGAATGTTGACGAAATTTACGAAGTTATTCCAATGACCGAAGAATGTGGTGTTTGGCATCCGCAGGAAGGGGTTTTTAATGGACATTTTAAACCAACCGAAGCCGATAAAATTAACAGAATTGGTCAATTGCGACAAGGTGTGGTCAAAGTCATTGAAAACCCAAAATTTTCACCAGATGTTAGCAGAAAATATACAATTGCAGACATGATTACCGGTTTTGGCGTTGCAGAAGCCGTGCGTCATTTCTATAACATATATGGAGGAAATGTGGTTGGCAAAAAAGCTATTGTTCAAGGTTTTGGTAATGTTGGATCGGCAGCAGCTTTTTATTTAGCCGAAATGGGCGCAAAAATTATAGGAATAATTGATCGTGACGGAGGAATTATTAACGAAAACGGATTTTCATTTGATGAAATAAAAACTTTATTTCTCAATAAAGATGGAAACAAGTTAGTTGCCCAAAACATGATTCCGTTCGAAGAAATTAATCAAAAAATTTGGACAATCGGTGCCGAAATATTTACCCCTTGCGCAGCATCAAGGTTAGTAACACAAAGTCAAATAGAAGCTATGATTTTGTCTGGTTTAGAAGTTATTTCTTGTGGTGCAAATGTGCCTTTTGCCGATAAAGAAATATTTTTTGGTTCAATCATGGAAAACGTGGACAGCAAAGTCAGTTTGATTCCAGATTTTATTTCAAATTGTGGAATGGCACGAGTTTTTGCTTATTTTATGGAGAAAAAAGTACAAATGACCGACGAAGCCATTTTTGCAGATACTTCAGAAATTATTAAAAATGCTATTGCAAAAGCTCATTTGATCAATAATTCTAAAACCAATATTAGCGCAACAGCATTTGAAATTGCCCTTAAACAATTGACTTAGAGGTTTATTATACATAATATTAATATTTAGTAAAAATCTCAATACCTAATTAAATATTGAGATTTTTTCTTTAAAAAATAAAATGTTACAATTTTTCTACAACTAATTATCGTCGTTCAACATAGACCATAATTTGTCTTTCAACTCATTCAATCCTTGTTGAGCAACCGATGAAATTAGCATATAAGGAATATTTTTAAAATCTTTATCGAGTTGGGTTTTTAACTCAATTTTGAGTTCATCGTCCAACATGTCGCATTTCGAAATGACCAACATTCTTTCTTTGTCCAGCATTTCTGGATTGTATTTGGTCAATTCGTTGACCAAAATGTCATATTCTGCTTTAATATCATCAGTATCAACTGGAACTAGAAACAGCAAAGTCGAATTTCTTTCTATATGACGCAAGAAGTAATGTCCCAAACCTTTCCCTTCGGCTGCACCTTCTATAATTCCAGGAATATCTGCAATTACAAACGATTGAAAATCTCTATAGGCAACAATTCCGAGATTTGGTTTTAATGTTGTAAACGGATAATCGGCAATTTTGGGTTTTGCAGAAGTTAAAACTGATAATAACGTTGATTTTCCTGCATTTGGGAAACCTACCAAACCAACATCTGCAAGTACTTTCAATTCAAGAATAACATCCATTTCAATTCCTGGCAAACCTGGTTGCGAATATCTAGGAGTTTGATTGGTCGATGATCGAAAATGCCAGTTTCCTAATCCGCCTTTTCCGCCTTTTGATAGGATTTGTTTTTCGCCATCTTCGGTGATTTCGAATAAAATTTCGTCAGTTTCTTTATCACGAACAACTGTTCCTAATGGCACTTCGATAAATTTATCATCGCCATCGGCACCTGTACTTCTGTCGCCACCGCCATCGCCACCGTGACCCGCTTTTACGTGTCTTGCAAATTTTAAATGAAAAAGTGTCCAAAGTCCTTTGTTTCCAACAAGATAGACGTGTCCACCACGACCACCATCGCCACCATCTGGTCCACCTTTTTCAATAAATTTTTCTCTGTGCAAATGGGTAGAACCTTTTCCACCTTTTCCTGACGAAACATATATTTTTACGTAATCTACGAAATTTCCTTCTGTCATTTTATTTAGTATTCAGTCGCAGTCACAGTTTTCAATGCTTACTGCGACTGAAAACTGTGACTGAAAACTATTTTATTCTCGCAATGATTTCACCATTACTTTGTCAATCATTACACCATCCATATCGATGACTTCTAGCTCGAATTTTTGCCAAATTAGTTTTTCACCTTGCTTTGGAATGTGCGATAATTCGGTCATTATTAATCCAGAAACTGTTGTTACTTCATAATCATTTATCAAATCGTCTAACTCAAAATAGGTTAAAAAATCGTGTAATGAATAATGCCCATCGACCAACCAAGTGCCGTCTTCTCGTTCTTGAAGCATAAAATCGTCTTTGTAAAAGTCAGATGCGTCGCCAACGAGTGCTTCTAGAATATCATTTAAAGTAAGAATTCCTTGAAAATCACCGTATTCATCAGATATAAAGGCATAATGAATTCCTGTTTTTTTGAAGTTTTCTAAAGCTTTGTAAGCTGTGGTTTGCTCCATAATATACGGTGCTTCGGTAACAATATTTTTTAAATTAAAGTTTTCTTTATCAATATTAGAAAATATATTTTTAAGGTTTACAACACCTACAATATCATCATAATTTTCGCCAAAAACCGGATATATAGAATGTAATTCTTTGAGCATTAATTCTTTAACTTGATTTTTATCGGAATTTAATGGAATAAAAACCACCGATTTTCTATGTGTCATTAACGAATTGACTTTTCTGTCGCCAATATGAAAAACGCGTTCTACAATATCTTGCTCGATTTCTTGAACTTCGCCGCCTTCTGTTCCTTCTTTTATAATTGCTTTAATTTCTTCTTCGGTAACTTTTCCATCAGCAGTTGGCTTGATATTTAATACTTTTAGAATTGCATCGGTTGTCGTGGTCAATAACCAAATAAAAGGCGCAGTTATAATAGAAACCATTTTCATAGGTACTGCTACTGCTTTAGCTATGGCTTCGGGATGATTTAAACCAATTCTTTTAGGTAATAATTCGCCGAGTACTAATGAGAAAAAAGTTAAGATTACGACAACAATTCCAACTGATAAATTGGCTGAATAGGGTTGTAATGCTGTAAATCCGTCAAGAAACAATCTTACATCATCGGTAACTTTATCGCCTGAATACAAACCGGTTAAAATTCCGATTAATGTTATGCCAATTTGTACTGTTGATAAAAATTTGTTTGGTGAATTGGCTAAATCTAATGCTGTTCGAGCACTAGTATTTCCTTTTTTGGCTGCCGATTCAAGTCTGTTTTTTCGAGCCGAAATCAATGCAATTTCTGACATTGAAAAAACTCCGTTTAAAAGAATTAAAAAGAAAATTATTAATATTTCCAATTTTTGGTTATTTGATTAATACTCCGTTTAATTAAAAACGCCTTTGTTAAATTAATTTTTGCTAAATTACAAATTATCAATTACATTACTCAATCTAATTGTAATTTCTTCGATTGTTCCGATGCCGTTTACAGCGTGAAATTTATTTTGGTTGACATAATAGTTCATCAATGGTGCTGTTTTTTGATTGTATTCGTCATATCGATTTCTGATTTTTTCTTCATCTTGATCGTCTGGTCTTCCAGAAGTTTTACCACGTTCTAAAAGTCTTTGAACTAACATTTCATCATTTGCCTCGAGCGCAATTGTTGCTGTAATTTTATCGTTTTTAGTTGCTAAAAATTCATCTAATGCAACTGCTTGCGCCAATGTTCTTGGGAAACCATCGAACAAAATTCCTGCTGAATTTTGGTTTTTTTCTACTTCTGAATTAAGCATTTTTATGGTAATTTCGTCTGGAACAAGGTCGCCATGATCCATAAAAGTTTTTGCCAATTTACCTAAATCGGTTTCGTTTTTAATATTGTATCTAAAAATATCTCCCGTTGAAAGATGCGTTAGGTTGTATTTTGTTTTCAAAAATTCGGCTTGTGTGCCTTTGCCTGCTCCGGGTTTCCCGAATAAAACGATGTTGATCATTTTAATTAAAAGTTTAATTTTGTTTAAAGTTTAATTTTGTTTAAGGTTGTTTTATAAAATATCAAATCCTTCAAACTTCCATCTTCCATCATTTTATTCTGCCAATTGATAAATATCTTGAAGATTTCTTCCTAATCCGTCGTAATCTAGTCCAAAACCAACAATGAATTTATCTGGAATTCGAATTCCGATATAATCCAATTTTATATCTTTTTTGTATGCATCTGGTTTAAAAAACAAAGTTGCGATTTTTAAATGTTTTACTTTTGCATCTTTCAAAATCGATTTTAATTCCTCGATTGTGTTGCCAGTATCGACAATATCCTCGACGATTACGACTGTTCTACCTTCAAGATTTTGATTTAAACCTATCAATTCTTTTACTTCATTGGTAGATTTTGTTCCTTGGTATGATGTCATTTTAACGAAATTTACTTCGCACATTCCTCGATAATTTTTCATTAAATCGGACAAAACCATAAACGAACCGTTAAGAACGCCAATAAAAACTGGAATTTCGTCAAAGAAATCATCATCCATTTGTTTTGCCATACTTTTTATAGCAAAACTAATTTCTTCGTCCGAAATGAAAGGAATAAATTGTTTGTCGTGAAGTTGTATCATTTTTTAGTTTTAAAAATAATTTGCAAATATACTATTTAGCAATTGATATTTGATATTTTTACGATTCTTAATTGGTGTAATAAAATGTCAAAAATTTTAATTATCGGAACAGTTTGGCCAGAGCCAGATTCTACAGCTGCAGGAAACCGAATGTTGCAAATTATCGAGCAATTTCAAATTAAAAATTTTGAAGTGTTTTTTGCATGTGCTGCTGTAATAGGCGAATTTTCATTTGATTTGAAATTTGTAAACATCGAAATGGTTACTATTGAATTAAATAATTCGAGTTTTGATGATTTTATCTTAGAATTGAAACCTGAAATTGTAATTTTTGACCGTTTTATGATCGAAGAACAATTTGGTTGGCGAGTTGCCGAAAATTGTCCAAATTGTCTACGAATTCTCGATACCGAAGATTTACATTTTATTAGAAACACAAGATTTGAAAATTTTAAAAAACAAAAAAATACTACGAATGAAGATTATTTAAATTCGGATTTAGCGAAACGCGAAATTGCATCTATATATAGGTGTGATGTTTCGTTGATAATTTCGGAAGTTGAATTGGAAATTTTAACATCGGTTTTCAAGATTGATATTCGAATTTTGCATTATTTGCCATTTTTATTAGATGAAGTCACAGATAATGATTTTGACGCATTTCCATCATTTGCCGAAAGGCAGCATTTCATAACTATTGGAAATTTTCGTCACGAACCTAATTGGAACAGCGTTTTGTATCTTAAAGAAACAATTTGGCCTTTGATAAAAAGGCAACTTCCAAAAGCCGAAATGCACGTTTATGGAAGTTATGTTACCGAAAAAGCAATGAATTTGCAAAACGAGAAAGATGGTTTTTTAGTAAAAGGTCGTGCCAAAAACGCTTTTGAAGTAATCAAAAATGCTCGAGTTTTGTTAGCTCCAATTCGGTTTGGCGCAGGATTAAAAGGCAAATTAACCGATGCAATGCAATGTGGCACACCAAGCGTAACAACGGCAATTGGTGCCGAATCGATGCAAGGAAATTTTGAATGGAGTGGAAAAATTACTGATAATGAAAATGATTTTGCAAATGCAGCAATTGAATTGTATTTGAATGAAAATTTATGGAAAATCGCTCAGAAAAATGGAATCGAAATCATAAATGAAAGATTCAATAAATTGGGTTTTGGCAAATTATTTATTGATAAAATTATTGAAGTTAAAAATGATTTATTAAATCATAGAACTAATAATTTTATTGGTGAAATATTGCAAATGCAAACTTTGAAAAGCACAAAGTACATGAGTAAATGGATTGAGGCGAAGAATAGATAGCAAGTCTCAGATAGCAGTATTCAGTGTTCAGTAGCAGGTTTCTGTGGCTGGTTTTAAGTTTTAATTTTAAAAATAAAAATGAATTTAGAGTTTTATAATCAGATAAAAAACAGCACGGCGCACTCAAAAAGCCGTTATGATAATGCGAATTTTGTTTTGCAAAACTTGAATTTATTACCAGTTTTAATTGCATTTTCATTTGATGTAAATGATAAAAGTCACCATCGTGCTGCAGCGATTTTAGATATAGTATTTGAATTGCAATTTGGGTTAATTTATCAATTTAAAGATTTGATTTTAAAAGATTTACATATTTTAAAAAATGATTCTGCAATTCGGTCTATTTCAAGATTCGTAATGCCTTTAGTTCAAGAAAATTCTAAAAAAATAAAAACAGACTCCAAGTTTTTATCTGAAATTCAATTAGAAAAAATTACCGAAGTTAGTTTTGATTGGTTAATTTCTGATTATCGAGTTGCTGTAAAACAACACGCAATATATATGTTATTCGAAATTGGAAAAACCCAAGATTGGATTTATCCCGAATTGCGAGTTATTCTAGAAAAAGATGTAAATGGTAATTCGCCAGCATATAAATCTATTGCGAAAAGAATTTTGAAAAATATTTAAATAATAAAGTTTTTTGGTTTGAAAAGGTAATTAGTTGTCGAATTACACAAAATCTATGTTTGGTTTAAAAATAAGCTGGATTATTTAAAGATTTCTAAATAAATCAGTTAATAAATCTGCAAACTAATAAAGAACTTTATTTTTTTTAATCTTAAAAATAGAATGCTGGTTTTTTAAAATTTAAACAATTAATTATTACCAGCATTCAGAAATAAAAACAAAACATGAAATCTTTAGAAATTGTATCGGTAACCAAAATCTGGTTGAAAACCAATTTGATTTTTTTGATTTACAACTTTTGTTAATCGGTTATAGTCTTTTGAAAACACGTTTTCGTTAGCAGTTACGTTTTGAAAATCAACATAAAACTGATGTGAACGTTTTTTGGTTTTGCTATTGAATTTCATACCTAGTTTTAAATCTAGTCTAAAATAACCATCATATTGTTCGCTATATGGTTTTGAGTCGTCTTCAATTTCAAAACCTGCAGCTTGAGAAGCGGCTAAGTTGACTGGTGTGAAATAACGTCCTCCAGCAGAAGTTAATTTCGTGTTTATTGAGAAAATGTTTTTCTGTGCTTTACCAATTTTAAATTCTTTTCCTGCTAATGCGTTTACAACATATCCGTTATTGAATGGCGAATTACGCTCAATATTATCACTTCCTTTGTATTTGCTTTCAAAAAATGATGAAGTAAATAATGCGTGATAACCTTTGCTAAAGAATTTTTCAAGTGTTAATTCTATTCCCGAGTTACGCCCTTTTCCCTTGCTTACTAATGATGTTTTGTCAATAGAATAAGAGAAATTTGCTCCTTCGGTTAATGAAGAATATCCTGTTGCTGTTCTTTCAACTGCTGCTTTATCAACTGCTTGGTAATATATTTCGGCTTTTGCACGCCATTTGTCGGCTAATTTCACATCATATCCTAAAACATAATGTTGACTTTGCACCAACTTCAAATTTTTGTTAGTTTGAACATTTTGTCCGCCAATTTTTTCATTCAGGAATAATAAAGGTGCTGCGACATTCTGATGGTGCAAACCATAACCTAAATTAAACGAACTTTTAGCATTTACTGCATAGGTTATTGATGTTCTTGGTTCAAAAACAAACTGTTCGTTTACCGAAAAATATTGTCCGTGTAATCCTGCATTTAAAGTTAGTTTTTCAGATAAACGTACTTGCGCTTGTGCATAAGGTTGTACAATATTATAATTACCATCATTATTGATAATACTTACTAAATCTGGCAAGCCGTCGCCATTGTTGTCTGCTTGCCTGTCACGATCATCAATTTTGGCTTTTAGCGTAAAACCTTCATATAATAAACCTGTTCGCAATGTAAATTTATTAGATATTTTAGTATTGAATAATGTCGAAAAAGTTACTCTACTTTCTGTGTTATCAACATTTGTAAATCTTTGTTTATTGACAGTTGGTGTTCCAAAATTAAAAAATCGGTCTACTTCAAACGTTGATTTTGCTGATGATGAACCAATGGTAGTTTTTAAATACGATTTTTCGCCAATGTCAATAGTATGTTTTAATCCGAAAGCAGTAAAATTAGATTTTGCAAAGGCATCTTCGTCTTTTGCAGCAAATAAATCGGTTTCGTCAATATCTTTTCCAATAAAATCGATATCAGAATTTCCAAGTATTCCGAATAATGAGAAATTACCTAATTTGGTTTTGCCTAAATCTAAATTAAAAGACAAATCATTATAATTTGGTGCTGCTGCAGTTCCTGCAAGACCAGTTGCAGCCACAATACCGTAACGAGCGGCTACAACAAACGAACCTCCATTTTTTCTAAACAATGGTCCTTCAGCCATAAATTCAGCACCAGGAAACGCCGCCACTCCAACATTGTATTCATATTCTTCGGTATTCCCTTTTCTGAAACCTAAATCAAAAACACCACCAAGTGCATTACCGTATTCTGCAGGAAAAGCAGATGTGATAAAATCTGAATTCGACAACATTTGAGGATTCAATGCCGAAACTGGACTACCAGTTGTGCCTAAAGTAGCAAAATGATTCGGACTCGGAACAGGAATTCCTTCCAATCTCCATAATAATCCAGCTGGTGAGTTTCCACGAACTACAATGTCATTTCGACTGTCATCAGCTGTAGCAACTCCAGCAAAATTAGATGCTAAACGGGCCACATCACTACGACCGCCTGCATAACGGTTGGCTTCTTCGGCAGAAAATTGTCGCACAGAAACTGCAGCCATTTTATTGATTGCTTTGGTTTTACTAGCACCGTTTGAAGTAATTGTAACTTCACTTAGTGTATTGAATTTTTCTGAAATTGCTACTGATAAAATATTGTCTTTACCAGTTGTTACTTCAATCTCTGAAATTGTAGCATCTTCATATCCAATATAAGATATAATGACTGCTTGTCGTCCGAGAGGAACTTCTGATAATTTAAAGTTACCTTCATCGTCAGTAATTTGAGCAGTTTCTGTACCCGCTAGTTGCACATTTGCACCAACGATTGGTTTTTCAGATTGTTTGTCGGTAACTTTCCCTCGAATTACACCTGTCTGGGAAAATGCTATACTTGTTGTAAAGCATAAAATTAGAAATAAGATTTTTTTCATTGTATTAAATTTAGGTTTTATGATTTTTAATTATTAAGGCAAATATGCGAGCCTAAAAAGCCTCAAATCGTTCACTTGGGTTAATTAATTTTATTTATTTTTAAAAGTTGAAACCTACTTGTGCTCCAAAATAACTGCTTCCGAAAGTTACTGGACCAACATTTTGTACATCGCCAGTTCTAGAAGCAAAACCGTATTCAAGAGACAATACAATATTGGTATTATTATATTCAAAATCATAAGCAGAACCAACTGTCAAGCCATTTCCAACTGCAAATTGATGGTCAGCAATTTTGGCTTCGAGATTTCGATATTTTTGAGTGAATTGTGTTATAAAATAAAAATCAGTATAAAGATTAAAACCACTATTTGCATTTTTATTTAATGGATAATATTTTGCAGATATTGCTGCGCCCCACCAATTGAAAAATAATTGATTGCCACCAGTTGCTTCTGATGGAGATGCACCAAGTGCAGAAAATTTACCACCAAAATTGAAATGATTGATGCTTTCAAATTTATGAAACGCCCCAAGAGTAAACAATCCTCCACCAGTTGTTGAATAATTACCAGCTTCATACCTTTCTTTTAGATTTTTGCCTAATTGCGAAACAGCATAACCTGCTTTGAACTCACCATAGGTAAATGATTTTCTTTCTGAGCTTACTTGAGCAGTTGCAGTAAATAATGTAAAAATAAAAAATACGATTAGTTTAAATGTATTTTTAGAAAATTGTTTTTGTTTTGTTTTTTTGTCTCTCTTTAACTGATTTGTTAAGAAAAAATAATAAATTATTGATTTCATTTTTATATTGTTTAAAATTCAATACAAAGATGAAACAGATGTGAAGTTGAAAACGTTAACCTGAGTTAACTAATTTTTATTTATCAAAGATTCTTTTTCTGATACGGCTCAACGATTGTGGTTGTAAACCTAAATAAGAAGCAATATAATGTTGTGGAATTCTTTCAAATAATTCGGGTCTTGATTTCATTAGGTTGAGATAACGTTCCTGTGGATCGTGGTTGGTTCTCATACTTGAAATTTTCATCAAGTTCATAAAAGCATTTTCAGCCATTACACGACCAACTCGCTCGAAAACTGGATTGGTAATGTATAAATTGTATAAACTGACTTTACTAAAATAAACTACTTCACAAGGTTCAATAGCTTGTAAATTTTCAATGGTTGGTTGACCTGTTAAAAAACTACCATAATCAGTAAACCAACTATTTTCAAAGAAAAATTCTACAATTTTTTCTTCACCTTCAATATTAAAAAAATCTCTTGCACATCCTGAATTAATAAAAAATATTTTATCACAAATTTCTCCTTCCTTTAGAATAAATTCTTTTTTGGCATACTTTTTTATTTCTAAAATCTTTATAAATTCTGCTTCGTCATTTTGAGAAAGTGCAACGAAAGATTTAATATTATTGATAATTTTTATAGGCACGATTTAAATTTATAAAATTTAACTTATAACATGCAAATTTATATAAATTTTATTTTAAACAATATGATTTGATTATTTTTGTGATATTTTGGTTTATTTTAATTTTATAATACAGCATTTTTATTAAAGTTGGATATAGAACTGGTCTCGTTTTTGTGATATTTGCAAACGAAAAAAACTGCGAAAAATCAGCAAATGGTTTCCCAATCAATGCCAATCAATTCAGTTATTGTTTACTGGTGGATTCTAGTTACGTCTCGTGGCTTGGCGTTAGTTGGGGATTTGGTTAGCCAAAAGCATTGGATACACCCGCCGCGGCGGGACAAAACCAACTTTATAGTTCACCTAAAACCCCAATTGCGCCAAAACGCTTTTGTGCTAGGTTTTTTTACAATGTTACAGATAAATTTAATCTTCCACCAAGTCCAACTTCTATTATTCTTAGTAAAGTTGAAATTCTTACATCTTTCACGTTATTTTCAACTTTTGAAATGTAAGATTTGTTAGTTCCACATTTAACTGCAAGTTGTTCTTGAGTTAAACCCTTTACAATTCTTGCGTCGTGGACTAAAGCACCTAATTTAAAGTTTTCGTAGCCTTCTTCAAATTCAGTTCTTTCAACATTTCCTACTTCTCCAAATTGTTAGTTAATAATTTGAGAAAGTGTTTTTTATATCTTTATTTGTTTTCATAATATTCAGTTTTAATTTTTAATGCTTTCGCAATTTCATTTTTCGGTGTTTTTTGCATCTTTTTCTAAAATCCATTTGCTAATACAATTAATTTTCCTTCGTCGAAAAAACTAAAAACTCTAAAAATATCATTTCCTTGTTGAACTTTAACTTCATAAAGTCCGTCGGTTTCTTCAATATGTTTTAAATAAGTTTCAGGAACTTGTTGAATTTCTTCAATTAATTTTAAAGTCCAAGCAATTTTCGCTTTCACTTTCGGATTTTGCTTTTCAAGGAAATCCTTAAAAAAGATTTGTACGAAATCACTGTTCTATGTGTAATTCTGTTTCAATTATGGAAATTTACAAAAGTAGTCTTAATAGACAACTTTTTTAATAGAAAATTTTCATAAAATTTTATACGATTTTTTTGTCGCAAAATCTCGCTCAAAGTCTCGTGGCTTGCTGAATTTTGTGAAATGTGCACAAAAATCATTCTGAATTCACTGAACTTTCCAAGTGCAAAACCAACTTTAATCCCGATAGCTATCGTGAGCCTAAAACCCTATCGTCCCGAAAAACGAGACGACAAACCGCATTTGTTATCTGTAGTTGCTTTTTTTAGTTTTTAATTAATTTTTTAATGTAAATAATATTATTTTCAGTTTTTAGATTTACAATATAAACTCCAACCGCTAGTTTAGAAATGTTTAAAGTATTACTAAATTCATCAGTTTCAAAGACTACTTTCCCAGTAATATCGGTTATTTTTATTTGAATTATTTTTAAATCTGTCTCGATATTTAAAAATGAATTTGTTGGATTTGGAAATAGTTTTATTTCTTTTTTTGATGGTTCATTTTCGATTAAGCCTAAAACTGGATTATTGTTTTTAATTACTCTTACAAATCTTGCCGTTAAATCGCTGGTTCCGCCATTATATATTCGGAAATCCATTCCAGCGTTTTGTCTATTTGCAAATCCTGCATCTGAAATATTAAAGGTTACGGTTTTCCAAAGGTTATCATTCTGATTAATTACTTGCGATGATTGCTTGTATATTGCTCCTAAATTAGCATCATATTCTATCCACCAATTGCCTGAAAAATTATCTAAATAGGTTACTTTTATTTTTATATCATTATTTCCTCCCTGAATAAATGAGTTGGCAACGTCAAAATATATATAATTTCCACCATTAATTCTATCGGTTCTTAATGCTTCTTCTGCTTTTAAATTATAAAAATCAAACGCTGTATTAGAATTTAATTGATATACTGGCACAACTTTTCCTTCTGGTAAAACTTCTCTTTGTTTTAGCCATTTTTCCCAATTTCTGAACGGTAAAGTTACACGACTTGTCCATAATGGCGAATTAATTATTGGATTTGGCAATGCTGGCGGCGTAGCGGTAAATAATGGATCATAAGATTGACGTAAAACAGACCAGGCATCAGGGCAAACGCATTAAAGTATAAAAACCACTACGTTATTAACAATTTTTCATAAGTTATTAGGTGTTGTTTTTGGAAAATTGATGAGTTGTAAACA
>JAYWGV010000089.1:0-23647 GCA_043778105.1 Bacteroidota bacterium | reverse complement strand
ATAAAAACGAATTTTGTTGCCCTATAATGCCACGTTATGTAACACAGCTTGGGAGAAAAAATTTCTGGCACAAGTTGCGAAGCGTACGAGTTTTTGGGAAAACTGTGCCAGAATTTTTTTTAGGAGCGTTGGCAAAGGAGTGCCTTATGAAATGTAAAACTTTCTTTTTACCACCGAACGAAAAAGATATTCTTGCTATTGAAAACGTAATTAGTGAAATGAAGCAAACAAAGATTTGAGTTTAGGAATACTTGGACTAAATGAAGATTTTGTGCAGATGAATGAGATAATGGTAATTAAATGATATTATCGTTTTTCAGTAGTTTGATTAAATCTAAAGATTCTTCTTCAATCCATTTATTTTCCGAAATTAATTGATTGATAAATTCGATTTCTTGTAATGAAAAATCATTCTTCATTAAATTTGAGAATTCATTATCATTCCATTTACTCTTATGATGTTTGACACCAACTTCGATTGCGATTTCCTGCGTTTGCGGTTGAATAATTTTAACTTCAATTCCTTTAGATCTAAATATTTGTTTAACATTTGAATATATAAGCAATCCATTATAATCCCAATCACAAAAATAATATATTGGTAATTTTAATTTGTCTTGAGAAATGTCTTCTAATGGTTTGGTATTATTACCACCAACATACCATAATTCGATATTATTATTTTTATATTCTAACGGAACTTTTAGACAATCAAGATTCTCACAAAGCACAATGACTTTTGGATTAAGGCAATCAACTACAAATCTCCATTGATTATTTTTGGGGTCTTTTTCTGGAAATTCATCAAGTTCTAATATTCTTAAAACTGCATTTTTAACACTTAATTTATTAGATAAGTATTTAGAATTTTGATTTTTATAAATTAAAGCAGATAATTTTTTCTCTGTTGTAACATTTTTTTTTAATTCCTCTTTGTTATAAAAAACAAACATTAATGCTTTTAAATCTTCATCATCAAAAGATTTTTTAGCATCGTTTTCTATTCCCGACTTCTCAAAGAAATTATTGTAGTATTCATAGGTTTCTAAAAATTCCTGCTCGTAATACTCCTTAAATCTTGATGATGCTTCGATAATAGAATGATTTCCAACCTTAAATTTTATTAGTTTCTTTTGTTTTAAAATGACCTGATTAATAAAATCATTGTTAGTTATTTTTAACTTTGTTTGTTTTGATTTATAAAGCTGATGCAATCCTTTTAGATGTTTCCATTCAATTTTTTTCATACTTTTAATTGTTTGATGATCCAAAAATTGGCACAGGAATATAGTTTATATTTTCATCTTCTAAACTATTGTGCAACAAATAAATATTTTGATTTTCTGCATCAATTTTATTTGGATTTATCGATAAAGATAAAATTTGGTAATCATTTGCTTTTGCAATATTATATAGCATATCAAAATTACTTCCAAGACCTTCTGCCTCATCAATAGCCATATAACGAATTCCTTTTCTTATTTTGGATTTTGAAGTTTTATCGATTAAAGATAACTTTGCCATACATAAAAGTGCTATTGCTGAATATGTTTGACTTGTGCTACCAGCAGTTTTGTTCCCTTGTGCTGATTTAATTGAAAACTTCAACCCATAATATGATTTTGGATTCAGTAAGTCCCTAACTTCTAGTTTGTTTGCTCTTGTTCCACCAGTTCGATAAAATGCTTCTTTTAATTTTTCTTCCAACGTTGGAAAACGTTCTAATTCTGTGGAAAATGTTTTAAGTGTTTCAAATAATGATTCATCCATACCGTATTGAATATCTTTATTAATCTCATCAGTGAAATTATTCATCCATTCTTTTTTGAAAACATTATCGTATATTACATCTAAATCGACCTTGTGACCGCCAGTTATTTTTTTTTCTTCTGAATTCAAAAAATT
The DNA here is from genome assembly GCA_043778105.1 of Bacteroidota bacterium. Classification (GTDB taxonomy): domain Bacteria; phylum Bacteroidota; class Bacteroidia; order Flavobacteriales; family Flavobacteriaceae; genus Flavobacterium. The sequence goes on along the minus strand of JAYWGV010000089.1, from coordinate 21,742 downwards.
ACTTATTATTCTTATATCCATTAATTGACTACTTACTTCATTTGAAACATCGTCTATAATCTCACTTAATTTTTGAAGCTTTCGGCTATTTAGCTTTCTATTTTTAATATTTATATTGCGTAAGTAATTGGAAATGTTTTCAATTATATCTTCTTCTAATAAATCTTTTTCATCAAATATTTCTTTAGGTAAAATTTCTCTGCATAAAGGGCTGAAATCGCCAGTGTCTTTATAATGATTAATCTTCTGTTTAAGAAAAGTATAGACTACAAAATTGTAGTTAGAAATATAATCATTATTAGCATCTATAGATTTTTTTTCTAATTCATTAATTTCATTATCATCATAAATATCCATTACTATTTCTTCTGTAAATAGAGTAGGATTTTGGATGTAAATCTCATTTTTTTTATATGTAATATTTGAAATTTTCAAATCTATTTCCTTTAAAGAATCTATTTGATTGTTATTACTTATTTGAGTATTATATGCCTTTTTAAATTCTGTATAATAATCTTCGACTTTGTTTAATTTTGTACTTAAGCTCTCTAAATCTAGATTATTAGTTGATGTAAAATTATATTTATTTTTATAATCATCTATTTCATCAATAATTATTGGTTTTGAAAAAGATTCTAAATCACGCTCTAAATTGATGTTTAGATTGTCTAATTTTCGCTTTTCGACTTCTAATTTTCTGAAATTTGTTCTCGCACTTGTAAGCTGTTCATTAATTTCTTTTTCTCTAGAAAAAGCATCAAAATAATCATCAAAGAAGATATTTGAAACTTCATACATTTCGTGATTTTCAAGTTGTTCTTCTAGTCCTATATTTGAATTAAAAGCAAGTATATAATCATCAGGACTTTCTAATTGTTCTAAAACTTCTATGAGTAATTCAATGTTTGCTAATTTTTCCACCAAATTTAATATGTCTTCTTCAATCGTAAAAGTTTGTTTTTGAAAATATTCCTTAATTTCTTTTTTATCCTCCTTGTCAAAAATTGGTGATTCAATTAAAGATATGTGTTCCATTAAGCCATTTAGATCAATCCAAAAACCTTTGTCATTTTTATTTGATATTTTAGGATTTTCTATTAATTGATTTGGTTCTGGAATATATCTTAATAAAACATCTGATGGGGAATCTACTTTTATATTTTCATTTTGGTATTTATGAATTATACTTTCCTGGAATAAATCTAATTTTTTAGTTTGATTTAAAGCCCAATGTGCTAATGATTTTTTATCTCCAATATTATTTAAAGCTTTTAATTTATTTTTAATTTCTAGCTCTTTATTGTAAACTTCTGTCTTTAAATTAATTTGTACCAATACATTTTTACCCTTTAAATTTTCATTGGTAAAAAAAGTCAAAATGTTTTTTGATTTTAACTTTTCAGTCAATTCTCTTAATTGTGTTATTTGAAGTTTATTTTGATGGTACTTATTATATTTTTCTTTTAAAATTTCTTTTTCAGAACAATTGAAATGCTGTAACCAAGAGAAAAACTTTTTTAATTTGTCTTCACTCTCTTCCCATTTATTTTTTTCTTTAAATGCAGTTTCCCATTTTGGATTTATTATTTTAATCTCTTCATTTGTTGAAATTATTTTTCCTTGGACAATTATTTTTAATAGGATGAGTATTTGGGAACTATCCTCGTAAAGATTAATTTTCCCTCTTATTTCATTTTCTGAATCAGTAATTTCCTTTAAATAATGGTTAAAAGATGCTAGCAAGAAAATCTGTTCATTTTTATCTTTTTCATTTTTCAATTTCAACAATTCACTTAACGCATTTTGCTTATCGGTCAGTAATTCTATCTCGTTTAAGTTTTTATCAAATTCTTTGCTGTTACCATTCAATTCTTTAACGGTCTGATTAAATTTTTCAAGTAATTCTTTTTCTTTTTCTTCACCAAATAAAAAACTTTGTAATTTTTCACTCTTATTCATATCCAAAGATTCTCTAGAAAATGCTTGAATAATTTTGGCATAATTGTCTAACGTTTTAATACTGATTGATAAATCGATAGGCAATATCTCATTTTTGAAAAGAATTTTATGATAGTTTGAAGTCTTATGCCAAGATTCACAAGTTAGTTGCAAAGTATTACTAATGTGCTCTTTTAAAAATTGAATTGGTAATATTTTATTGTTTTTGAGAAAATCGGAATACCCTAAAACAGTTTCAAAAGGTATCAATTGAGTGTCGTCATCAAAATTATTGCCCTCTTGAATAATAAACATATTTGAAGTACCAGCACTTTCTAAATAAACACCAATGACTATAAATTTATTTTTCTCTACCTCAACATTTATAAAAGCATAACCCATATCGGTTCCATTACCATCAGTTCTTAAAACCATAGTTTTAGGTTCTCTCGTGCTTGTACTTTTTGTAGGAGAATGAAAAGCAGAAGTACCAACACAAATTAATTGTAAAATATCAGAAATCATACTTTTGCCAGCACCACCTTCGCCAACAAAATCAGTTCTGAACGGATTAAAATCATAATCAAACCCCTGATGGTGTACTATTCCTAAAGTTGATAGTCTTTTAATTATTGGATAGTTTTTCATTTCAATTCGTTTAAAGTTTCCTCAATGTTTATGATGTACTCTTCATATACTTTTAGCAATCTATCGAATGCAGGTAATGTATGAAACTCATCTTTATCTAATGTTATCCAACCAATTTTTTTAAATTCTTCAAGAGCCGATTGAATGGTTTTATCAATTATTTCATCATTGTAATTACCAGGAGTTGTATTCTTTGATTTAGCAATTAAAGTATAAATACCTTGCTTGTAGTCTTCACATTCAAGACGTATTTTTTCTTTTAATTTTTGAACAGAATCTAAATCAAATTCTCTGTCAATAAACATAATTTTATAGATTAGAAATCCAATAATTACATATTCACTTTTGAGCATATATCTGTGTTTGTCAGAGATATTTCCTCGATCATTATTTATAAAATCTAAATAATAATAGCTAGCATTGTCTTCACCTCCTTTGACTAAATCGACTTTAAAAAAGGTATTGTAATACATTTTAAGACTTTCTTCATTTTGCGAAATAAAATTATATTGATTTATTTGTTTTCCTTCTTTTTGAAAGTGTACACCATCTTTTAATAAATAATCAATTGAAGCAAATAAATCCTCTGAATTATCACTGTACAAGAAACTACTTAAACTAATTTTATTATTTTCATTTTCCATAATGCAATGTTTTTAAATTCGCTATTCGTTTCTAATTCTTTATCAATTTCTAATTTATATTTCTCTTTATTGCTGTAAACATATTTAATGATGTTAAAAGTTACGCTCACTGCGATTTGACTGCTTTTATTTTCTTCAATAATTTTAAAAAAAACTTCTGATAATTTGATACTTTCTTTTAATTCTATTTCTGACAAAATATATTTTTCCCAATTTCTAATAGTGTCTATTTCGTTTATTTTATCTTGAGCTTTCTTGGTGTTTTCCTCAATTACTTTATCATTCTGAATATATTGTTTTCTTTCTTTTGGCTTGGAAGGAAATAATTCACGGTCTTTGTCAATTATTGTGAAATGTGGCGTTGGGATATGAATTTGTGGTGAAATAATATTACTTGGAAATACTATTGATTTATTACCATTGTTAGATTCTAATGTACTTTTATACAATAGAAAATGAATGAATTTTTCAATCTTTGAACTTAACAATGGTTTGCTTAATGTTGAAAATAGTTGTCTGATTTTGGGTTGAATTCGATCTAATTTTCGATCAATTGAATTTAATCGATCATTGATGTATTTTACAAATGAATACACTTCCGAAATCAACTCATTTATTTCATTATCTTGATTTTGTTTTTGTTCTAATAAACCTCTGATTATTTTGGTTTCAGAATAAGCCGAACGTAATTCTGTAACGTGTTTTTGAGCATTGTTCATACTAAAATCCGTTGCTACTAGTATATTAAGGAAATTTTGATTTGTAAAATCGTTTCCTTTTTTAAGCAATTCAATTGACTCGGTAATTTGTCTGTCTAAAAAATCGATTTGTTCTCTTAAATCAGGTTCAAATTTTTTGAAAGTTTCTTTAAGCCAAAATTTAAGTTTATCTGTTGAATCCTCTGATTCTAATAATGAATTTGAAAGAAATGAACAAATCTCTTGGATTCGTGTTGGATTAAAAGCACCAATAAGAGTTTCCTTAGCGTGTTTACAAAATTTAGAAGCATAGTCTTTGAAAAAATACTTTTGGGTTTCCTGATTGTAATCTAAAAAATATTCCTGCAAGTCCATAATGTGACTGCTATAAACCTCTTTTGGATAACGTTCCTTTGTTTTATAGATATTTTCAAAAGCTTCGTGCAAATCATTTTCAGTAAATTTTTCATCTTCAAAAACACCATCATTAATTTTCTCATATATCAAAACAATAGCAAGTCCTATTTCTCTTTCGGGAAATAACAACTTATATGTTTTCTCTTCATTTAGAATTTTAATGAAATTAAAATTCGGATTAGTATTTGTAATCAATGTTTAATCGTTTTAAAAATTATATTATTTTACTTTTAAATTTTTCGATTTCTTTTTCAATTTTCTTTTTCTCTTCCATTAAATATTTTATTCTCTCTTCATTTCCAAATAATTCTGAATACATTTCAAATAATTTATTTTTAATTATTGGTTCATCAATAATCTCAATTACTCCTTTATGATATTCTTTATTTAATACTAACTCTTTAAATTTATTTTCTAATGACTTTTCTTTTTTAAATTGCTCATCTTTAGTTAAATTTAACCATTCAATAGTTTCATTTATTTTCATTTTTGCATACTCACCAATAAGACCATCGCCAATAAAAAATGAATCGGCTAATAAATTTGAAATGTTAGCTGCAAACGTATTTGTATTTTTAAATCTTTCTAAACTAACTGGCTTTCCTTTTTCTAAAAACAATACATTTTGTTTCGGAATATCCGACAGTATAAATGGAGAATGAGATATAATTAATATGTTAATGCCTCTAATATCTCTTAATTTAAGTTTGCTAATTTCATCAACTAATCTTTTAATAAATTGTTTTTGAAATTCAGGATGGAAATAAAGCTCAATTTCATCCAATATGATATTTACATAATTATATTTGACAATCAAATCATCTTTTTCAACTGAATTTAAGTTTGTTAGGTGATAAAGAACTGTACTTATAGAATGGATTAGTTGTCTTTCTCCTGAACTAATATTATCCAATAAATCAATTTTGTTTTTTGAAAATAATTTAGTTTGGAATATGGGAGGTGGCAATAATTCTATTATTGGATTGTTTTTATCAGATTTAAGTTTCAATTGACTTGATATTTTTTTGATATTAATTAAATCTTCACTTTTATTTTTTGACCATATTTCATCATAATTTTTAAAAAAATTTATGACTTGTTTTAATTTAAAAACTATATGACTTTGACTGTTTTCAATCTTGTTTAAGAATCCTTCTATATCAATTGTATTATGTTTGTTTGTATCATTTTTGTCATACTCGTCAATGAATTTATCATAGCCTACATATTTTTCGCAAATACTAATAATTTTGTAAAGAATATAAATATCCAGTTTATATTGAATATCCGGAATATTTATATTACCAATATTAAATCTCAATTTAAATTGAGTTAATACTTTATTTAAATCTCTATATAGTGCACCAGGTTTTCTAGTATTATCTTTGTTAAAGTTTAAAGCAAAATTCGAATTTAATATTTTATAAAAATCTTTTTTAATGTCTTTTTCATCTTCGTATTGTCTGCCATTTAAATTATTATCAATTATAAAATAATGCTTAGCATCTTTAAAAATTAATTTTAAATATTGTGATGATAAATTATCAGTAATCTTAAACGTTGAGTTAGTTAGTATTATTGACAATAATCTTTGCTGTAATAAATAACTTTCCGTGTTAATATTTATAATTCCTGCCCAACCATCTTCTTTACTTTCTCTTTTGGGATTTATAACAATTGGTATTTGATAAGAATCATTTTTATGGAATAGACAATCTATCCAATCTCCGATTTCCCAAGAATTGAAGGCGTAAACCGAATAGCTTATGATTTCAGAATAAAAGAATTTTTTAAAATCAAATTCACTTTTACCATTGATATTATTGAATAAAAAATCTTCATCAGAAACAGTTATCTTAAAAAAAGAATTGTCTATTTCATAATAAACTTCGCAATGGATAATACTATTTTCTTCTTTATTAGTTGATTCAAGCTCTGCGGTAGTATTTAAAAGACCTTCTTTTCTAAGGTTTAAAGATATTTGATTAATACAAGCAATGAATAAGTCAATAATACTGCTTTTGCCACTACCATTTTTACCTACTATTGCTGAAATGTTAATTTTATGCCTAAAGAAATTTAATGGAAGTTTATCTATTTCTATAATTTTATTAACGTTATTATATTCGTCAACATTAGTTAAATTATCAATTCTGTTTTTATTATTATAAAATTCATAATTACCATAAAATTTATATATTCTGTTTACTTCTAGGTTTTTAAGAAATTTAGAACCACAATTATCGAGTGGTCTAATAGCAATTAATTTAAATCCCATTATTTAATATGTTTTAAAATTCCTAATTCTTCTAAAATATCTTTTTTCATTTTACTTAATGGTCTTCTATCAAACATAGTTTCATCTATATATGTACCAAATGCTAAACGATAAATTTCTTCATCAGATGTAGAAGTACCTTTTAAAATATTATTTTTCAACATTTGCAAATATTTCTCGGAATAGATGTCTCTTAACCTTCTTAAATCTGTTATCTCCTCTTCGTGAGTTTCATAAATTTCTTTTAGCTTAAATGCGTTAGTCGAATTTTTCGAATAATCATTTTCACTAATTATTTTGAACTTAAATGATGAATAATCTTTATGGTCATAACTGAATTTGAAGTTAATCTTTTGTTCTTGTTTATCAAATTTACAATACGGATGAAAATGAGTTTTCAAATGAAACAAATCAGCTCCTTTTACACTACTGTTGCAAACATTACAACTTGGTATAAGGTTGAAAAATGATAAAGTAAGTAATGGGAAGTCGCTTTTAGAATACCAATGGTCAAATGTTGGTCTTGTTATTTTTGCGGGCTTTATTACTGTTTTTGTATATATTCTATTGCAATATGGACAAGTAGGCACGTCTAATTTTTCTGCTAAATTATAAGCAGAATAATTATTATTTGTTTTTTTAGAAAACGCATCATAATTAAAGACATTTTCTAAAATATCATATACTGATTTGTATTTATTAATGTGGTTTTGGTCAACAACAGATTTGTTCCTTTTTCTTTTAATTTTAAAGTATTTTTCAAAATCTTTTAATGAAAAATTTAAAACTACTGTTTTTAACAGCAATAAATTAATCTGATATAGTTTTTTAGGTTCGCTTGTAAGTATTTTTTCAATCCTATCGTTTGTCAAAAAATCTATAATATCATTACGCCCACAAATATCTCTTTTGGCTTTTATTATAGGTAATAATTTATTTTTATGAATATCTTTTGCTTCAATAATATTTAGCAGATTTGTATCTATATAATTCATTTTAAATTATCTCTTTTATTGGTTAAAAATTCAATTTCATCACTTAAAATCTGCTTTTGGAAATCGTTTTTATCTTCTAGCTCTGAAATCATTTCAGATAGTTTAATTTTTACAATTGATTCATCAATAATCGAAATTATCTGTTTATGATATTTAATTTCTTTGAAAAATAAATCTTTGTCTCTATTTTTTGCGTCACTATTTTTGTTAATCCATTTTATAGTTTCTTCAATCTTAATTTTTGCAAAATCTCCAATAAGACCATTATCTACAAAAAATGAATCTGCCAACAAATCACTAATATTTGCTCCAAAAGTTTTTGTAGGTCTCTTTTTAGAATCATAATCTAAAACTTCAGTTTTTTGATTATTTTTGAATAGATAGACAATATTATTATTTGGGAAATCTGATAAAGTCAAAGGATCGTGTGTGGTAATGATTATTTGAATATTCTTATTTTTAAAAATAAATGGAATTACTTGTTGAATAATATTTACATACTTTTTTTTCCATTCTGGATGAAATCCTAGGTCGGCTTCGTCTAGTAATATTAGTAAATTGTTAGACACTTTTTCTCTTTTATTAAAAATACCATAATCTTTATGTATGTTTTTTTCTATCCTATAATTTAAATCATTTAATACTGAAAATAAGTCATAAAGACCTTTTTCGCCCGAGCTTAAATTTTTAGAAGGTCTAAAAGACATTAAAACTTTTTTATCGTATGCGAACTTGTCTTTAAATGCTAATAAGAAATTTTCATAAGCTTTTATTATTTCTAGAGCTTGTATAAAGTCTACGTCAAATTCAGTCCAATTATCTATTTTTTTGCTTTCTGGGATGTAAGATAATAATGTCTCTATAAGGGTTTTAATTTCGATAATAGGAAAACGAATCTTCTCGCTTTTTTCTGTTAATTTGATAAAAGAATTTTCTAAAAACCAATAAAAAGCATCTTTTGTGTAGGATTGATTTATAAATTCCTTGCTATTAATTGTATAGTTTTTTTCCAAATAACCCTCTCGTAAATACTTATTCCCAGAGCTTTCAAGTATATTTTGTGTTTTTAAAATTACCCTACTTATTATTTCTAATTCAAGTCTAATTTTTTGAGTAGATCTACTATTTCTGATATCTTCAACCTCTGTCAACTTCAATCTATCTAATTCTGCTTGTTCCCTTTCGGTTCTTTCAAGACCTATTCTTTCTTTTAACTTATCAAAAAAAGGTCTGAATTTATATGAGGTTTCGTGTTCAGTAATGTTGATAGAATGAATTTTTATTTTAATCTTATCAAATGTGGGCAATGACATTTCTTCTAATAAATTACTTAAATTCTTTAACTCAATAAATTTTATCCATCTTTTTAAATTTTCTGAATTATGCAATTCTAATAAGGTTGTTAAATCTAAATTTTCATATTCCGTATCGTCAATCATCATTTGATATTTAGATAAATCTGTGAAATTTCCATTCTCTGAATCAGATTGGTTTATGTTAAAAAAAGAAGAATAATATATGATTTCGTTAATTTCAGCATCATCAATTATTATCGGGTCTTCGGAATTCGGGTCTTCGTAAATATATTTGCAGTAAGAATTATGCTCTCTTAATAAATTCAGAATAGTTGTTTTACCAGTTCCATTCTCTCCGACAATTGCAGAAATCAACTTAATGTTTTTGAGCCAAAAATTTGTAATGAATTTTTCGTTTTTCATTTTATCTTTGACATATACATCTCCATTTGTGTTTTCTTCAAATGTGTAAATATATTTACCTCCTAAATTAATAGTCTGCCCATTATGGTTATCTCCAAAAATATGTGGTAATGTTTCGCTTGGAATGTATATTGCTGCTAATCTCATAAATTAATTTTTCTTCTTATAGTTCAAATTTTAAAAACATTCCAATCACAAATTATTTAAAAATTCTCTCAAACAACTGTAAAAGGTTTTCTCTAATTATTGCATATTCCGGTAGTTTCTCTTTTTTTATTTGATGCTCTAAACTGTTCTTCCAAGCACCTTTTAAAGCTTTATCACTTTTTGCATTGATTAATTGATCTACACCAGTGAATTCAATATTCTTGAATTTCATTTTCTTGTAAAAAGCCTCAACAATTACTGTCCAGTTTAAATTTGGGAAATTATTAGATAAGTACCAAATGTCATAATAATCACGTGGTGCTGTATAAGAACGTTGGATTAATGCTCTGATTTTTTCGGATAATACTTCTTCGATTTTATAACAAGGTATTTGGTTTTCTAGTGCTAGTTTGTCAGAATAGGGATGGCTAACTTTTCGTTCTGTAACTTCAAAAATCATTTCTTCGTAGAGAATTATTTCGATTTTAATTTTTGTCTGCCATCGGTCTGGAGTTGTAGGCATTATATTTTTTGGATGGTTGGCACCCCAAAACTTAATTATAGCTTCATATCCTGTTAGTCTGTCTTGAAATCGTAATGGTTTTAATGAAACAATGTGTGTTTTTACTTCAGTATTGTCTTCAATATGTTTTGTGATAAATTTTAAATGATTTGGAGTAAGCTCAAATTCTTGAGACTTTGAAGTAAAATCTAAATCTTCTGAAAATCTATATTCTTCAAACCAACACTTTTTCAAACAAGTTCCTCCTTTAAAGATTAGTGTTTCCTTTAGTTCTGGTTCATTGAATATTGCGGCTATAAAGTGACCCAACATCCAATCTTTGTCAATTACCGATTTTGATACACCTAATTGTTCGGAAATGGTAGCTATTTCTTTTTGTAAAATCATTAATATTGTTTGTTACAGATGTCTAAAATTTCTTCGCTACTTATGTTTAATCGCAATCGCCATTTGTTTACAAATTCGCCTTCCTCTATTCCAAATGGGTCAAAGAGATTGTATTTTTCGTTGACTTCTTTTAATGCAAAGTTTATAAATGATTTCATTCCTTTTTTATTTAGTAATTCTGCTAAATATCCTATTCGTTTTGTTATTGCAATATTATTAATGGACTTGCAGTAGCTGATCATTTTTTCGCTGTTGAGGTTTGCTTGATTGAATGCTCGAATTAATTCGGCATAACCACCTGAATATTGCGGCAAATCGAAACAATCAATGATAGTTTTTTCTATATCGGTCATTTGGTAGCTGTGGTTTCCAAATCCTAATTTTTCTATTCCAGTAATTTTTGATTTTGAAATTTGAATGAATTTATAAGAAACTCCAAAAACGCTTTTATCTGATTTTCTTTTTGTAGTTTGAATAAAAATAGAATTTGGAAATTGTTCTGTAAGTCCGTGTTTGTTTAATGCGGACCAATAAGCAATAGCAGCATCCTCGGATAATTTACAACCAATTACGTTTTCATCTCTGAAATTGTATCTGCAATATTTGCCTCTTTCTATGCGTGACAGGAGTTTTTTTTGAACTAAATTTTCTACTATCTCGTTTATGTTTTCAAATTCGGTTGATGCAATTGATTTAATCTCCTCTAAAGTAAAGATGTCTAACTCATTATCATCAAGCATTAACATAAAGTCTATTTGATTTTGTGTTGTGTTTTCTGAAATATAGGTGCTTTTTGCCATTACTAATCGTTTAAGGATAAACCCTAAAAATTGGGGTTTATCTTGCGGTTAAAGGTAATGAAAAGTAATGTGGTTTTTTTATAAATAATGTGGTTTTGGTAAATGTTTTATTTTTTGCATTATACATCATATAAAAGTTTTGTTTAGGACTTTGATTATTCAGCTATGTAATCATCAATATTTCTACTTGGATGACCAAAGGTATAGTAATCAATATAATCTCCATCATAAGATAATATTTTTAGGATAACTCTGTGAAATAAAGTTTCATATGCTCTCGTTAAACGAATTGTTGCTTTAATATCTTCTATATTGTCATTCTCAATTGAAGAATGTGCCATTTTATTTCTTGCTTTCAGTGCACTTCTCTCAATTTTGCCAATTTGAATATTTAGTATTTCAAACATCATTTCGAGTTTTTCATTAGAACCTCTTTGAGCTGCACCTTTTAATTTATTTAAAACTTTATCTTTGAATGGTTTGTCTGATAGTTTTGTTTCAATACTGTTTAATTCCTCTTTAATCAATTCATTGAATTCTTTATATTCAATATAAAATGATTTATATTCGGTATGTGATTTTAAAATATTTTCTGCTAATGTTTCTATTGCACTTGAGAGTATTGGTAAATTTGTTCCTAAACTGGATTGTCTAGCAATCCAATATTTCCATAACGCATCACTTATTTGTAATGATTTACCTAGCTTTAGATAATTAGGCAATAAACTATTAAGCAAATTTTCAACTTTAGAAAAATTTCTAGAATCTTTTAAATATACTGGAGCAAAACCTGGCTTTTGGCATTTATCGAAAACATTATCACCCCAAGGACTCTTATATTCTTGGATTGCGATATTTTTCTCTTTTGAATATGAAGTTTGACCTATTTTCAGTAATTGATTACCAAATACAAATCCTACCAATTCTGCTATTGCTTTTCTTTCATCATCACTTGGAATTTTTCCAAAAGATTTTCTATATTCAATTACTATATTATTAGACCAATCTGGACCATATTCTTTAGGAACTTCAGCAACAATAAAACTTATACCTGAGCCATTAACGAATAAAAAATCTTTACTGCTTCCGCTACCGCCGTCTAATTTATATTCTTCCTCAGAATCAATAGTGTTTCTTGATTTTGTATATTTCTTTTCAACACTTCTTCCTGTTGATCGTGGAAAATATAAACTTGTTTTTCCTGATAAATACCATTCTTGAATTGAATCCGTTTCAGATTTATAACCGTTAAAATTCTTTTCAATACTGTCAAAGATTAATTCCGATTCGAAGGCAAATGCTGATAAATCTTTTACTATTGGATTGATTGATAACGCACCTAATGCAATGCCTGAAATTTTGTATTTGAATATGCCGTTATTTGTATAGCCTATAATAACTTCATTTTCAATAAATGTTCCTGGAATTTCTTTTTCTTTTGGATCCAAATCTCTTGGATGTTCTAATATTCCTGAAATTGTACCAACTAAATCTTGGTGACTATTCCTAGAAAATGTAATTACGCAATCCTTATTTAACTTATAAAGTCCTTTTTCAAAAGATAGATTAGTAATTTGTATATCTTCATCTATAATTTCCCATTCTAAAAAATCCTGAAAATGTTCGTGCTTATTCTTCATCTTGATTGTTTCAATTTTCAACTTCTCTAATTTTAAATTGTAGAATTAAATCAGAAACGTGTCTTTCAATTGTGTCAATATCTTTAAATTGATTTTCAAACTGCATTTCAAAATTTTGAATAATTATTTTTACATCATCAATCACATGATTTATGTAAATGGATGATTTTACAAAATCATTTTTTCCAACTCTTTCAATTCCTTCAAATTTAATGTCATTTACAATTTTGGGATTTTCTTTACCTGCTGGATTTTCCATTTCTGCATTAATATTTCTGAAAATCGTTCCTGAATAAATAGTGGTTAAAATCCCTTCAAAATCATTCTCTTTTTTCTTAGCATACCAAGAAATAGTACCATAGACAGGAGGTAATTCAGGGTAATCGAAGATTTGAAAAGCTCTTTCTTCTAAATGTTGATTTGTATCTCGTAATCCTTTAAGTTTATTCAAAATACCAAATATCGGATCATTGCTTGAAATATTGAAGTTATTGCATATTATTTTTTTAAGAATAGCTCCACTATTAATTATTGTCCAAACATCTGAAAATATTAATGCTATGTAGTTACCATCATAATATTGTTCTTGAAATTCATATAAATTTTTTTCAAGCCTATTGAAAGCCATCTCACATATATCAACAGAATATCTAATAGCATTAATAACAATTATTTGTTCAGGATGAATTTTAGTTGAAGGTCTCCTTATAAAAGAATTTGGTTTTATTATCATAATTTAATTTTCTTTCTCTGTTAATGGATAGAAATACATTTGAAACCAACCATTTAACCTTTTAATATTAATTTGACCAATATTCGTTTCCCAAGTTCTCCCTGACCAATCATCATTGTTATTGATTTCACCTACTTCATAATAAGATTTTCCATTTATATCTGAACCTAATTTATCTGCAAATAACTTTAGCATTGCTTCAATTTCACGTTGACTAATAATATAACTCCTTGATGGATTTTCTTTTCCCAGAATAAACAAAGCATCATTTACCTCTGAATTTGGGATTAGAATTTTATTGAAGAAATTAAAAAAATACTGATTTGTATAATTTACCCAGCCAAAACTTTCTCCACTTTCATATTTTTGTTCTTGAAAATTTTCTATTCTTTTTAATTCTTCATTTATACTTATAAAGTGATCATCAAAACTTTTTGCACTAAGAAATAAGTTGTAATATTGAATGAACTCACTTGGCTTTACAACAATGGTATAAATCCCTAATTTTTGAAATACTGCTTTTGATTTGTGATAATTTTTATCATCATTAGTAATGTAAAATTCGCACCGTGATGCAAATGCAGAATGAGAGGCATCTTCAGTTGTATTCTTAAAAGTGTTTTTCTCTTTGTCAGTGACTTTTACTTTGTCTGCTTTGAAACCGTGCATATCTAACTTAACATATTCATTAGTAATATCATTAAACCATTCTGGAGCATTTTTAGTTTTATCAAAATATTGATCAACATCAAAATTTTCTATTCCTGTTTTTTTGTAAGCATTATCAATAACTTCAAAAGGGTTTTTATTTTCGTTGAAATGTCCACTGTTTACTCCAATTTGTTGAACCATATTTCTTAAATCTTTGTAGTCTACAGTTTCATTCATATTGTGAAACATTTGACCAAAACTTTTAAAGAAACCATTCATTGTTTGGTTTTCTTTTAATCCTGGAAACATTTTGTTCAGCATTGCTGCACTTTCAGGGTTTTCAAAAGCTTCTTTAAATGCAATGTCTAATGGTATTGAAGAAATCATATTTTTCATAGAATTTACTAATCCAAACATTGGATCATTCTCTTCAACGGAACTAAACAAACTATCAAGGCTGAAATTTTGAAACAGCGGTGCTTCTCTAATTCTATCATCAAGTAATTCACCTGGTTCATAATTGCTTAAAGTAACTTCTTTAGAATTATTTACTAAACACAAATCATCAGTCAAAAATGTAATATAATCTAAATCTTCTCTAATTATTCTTTGCTCTTCTGCACTATGATTTTTTATACTTGCAAAAATGTCTCCAATATGAGAAGTTGAATATAATAACAAAAACTTTTCCCTATTTAAAATTATATCATTTAGTTCTTGGAAATGATTGTTATTCATTCCTGACATTACATTCCAATCTAAATAAACTTTAATCATAATTTATTGTTTTTACTAAACTATTTCTTCTTTAGTATTTATTAATTCGCTTACTCCCATCATCATATTAAAATGCCCTTCATGGTTTGTTAGAACGAAAATGTCTTTAAAAACTTTTTTATAATTTTCAATAGTTCTATCTTGTAATTCAACGAATAAATCATCATTGATGCTATGTGAACCATCATTTATCCAGCTAATTAGTGATGTACATATTTCCTGCTCTTCTTTAGTTGTGAATTTTTGTATTAAGTCATCATCTCCATACTTTCCTAGAAGTTTAAAATAGTTTTCAATTATTCTTCTCATAATATTTTGAACAGTAATACTGGATTTTAAATTTTCATTTTTTAATTCTTGCCACAATAATTCATAAGACGATTTTATGGGGTTTTCCATAATAAAAGATTGAATATTAGTGAACTTATCGTTTTTTCTTAATATCCAGAAATTCGTTTTTGCACAAAACTTAGTTCTTCCGTCAATGAAAGATACTTCTTTGTGAAAATAGACATTATGAGTCAAAAGAATAATTTGTTTGATGTTTCCAGTTTCTGATTTAATACTTTTTATAATATCTTTTATAAGCGTACTAACAACAAATAATACATTGCTGTCTAAACTTGAAATTGGATCATCAATAACTAAAATTCTTTCATCATTTACAGTTTCTTCAGAACTTCCTCCTTTAGCCAATTGCAAATAATACAAAAAAGTAATAAATGTAATTTCGCCCTCGCTTAAAGTTGCTTCAGCAATTGTACCATCTTTTCTTTGAATTTGATAATAGCCATCTTCAGATGATGGCACAATTTCAAAACTTAAAAAACCATAAGACTTTAATAGACGATTAATTTCATTAATAGTTGGCTGGATACTAGTAACATTCTTACTTAAATTTTTGATTTCAATATCTAAATCACTATATTCTTTCAATTTAGCAGTTAACTGACTTTGAAGAGCAGTATTTCCAGTTTGTAATCCATTATTCTCTGCATTAAATTTTACAATATCAGTTCTGAATTCTTCAATAATGTATTTCCAAATCGATTGAATTAAGCTTGTTTTTTCCGAGGCAAAATTTATTACAATATCGTTGTGTTTTGTAATTTCAGTATTTGCGCTTACAATTAATTCTGCAATTAAATCTAATTGTTCTTTAACTGAAATTAATTCAATACTTCTACTAGGTTCTTTTGTTTTATTGTTTAGATATTCACCATTTGTTGTATTCTGACTAATCAAAGTTTTTAAAAATGCTGAAAATCTGTCTATATTTAATTTTGTTTCCGGAAATGCTTTTTGATTAGTTTCAATGTTATTTAACTCATTTACAAAATTGCTCATTAATGAATTATATTCCTCTTTTAGTACTTTAATCGTATTTAAATCGGTTAAATAGGTTTTGTCAAAGTAATCCTCTAATTGTTTTTTGAAATTTTCTGAAATCGTTTCTTGTTGACAAAAAGGACAAGTAGTATTATCTTCTTGAATATAATTTCTACCTTGATTTACCCAATCGTTAATATTTAATTTTTGAATAAGCTTTGCTATATCAACATCAGCTTTACCAACAATTACTTTCTTCCAAATTGGATTTTTTTCTATTTCGATAATTCTATCAAACTCTAGTATGTTTATTGGTGTTATACTTTGAGGAACTTTTCCAAAAATGGTCTTAGCTTTTTCAGTTATCTCATCAAATGATAACAAAGTTTTTGTATTACCGCTAAATTCAGATAGTAATTTATTTTTAAAACTTTCTTTCTGTAAAGAACCTGTAAATGCTTCTTTAAAAGTAGTTTCGTATTTTTTATAGATTTTTGTCCAAGTAACTTCTTTGAAATCATTTTCTAATTTTTCTTTTTTAAGAATTTGAGTATTTAAAGTTTCTCTTTTTTTAGCACCATCAGCTTTTATTACCTTTAATGCTTCAACCTTTTCATTTATAGCAGCGATTTGTTCTGTAGTTGCTTCACCAAGAGTAAATACACCTCCAATTTTTCCACTACCAAAATTACGTAATCTAAATTCCTTATTATAAACAAGAGTTTTTAATTCTTGACCGTTTTTCCAATCTATTGAACATTTATCAAAATTTGTTTTGTCATGTAGAAAGTTTGATATTGTAGTTTTCCCACAACCATTTGCACCATAAATAAAATTTACTTTTTTCAAACTAGTAATTTTAATACCAGTTTCATCGTATGATGCTACTTTTTTTATCTCTATCTTCTCTATCATTAGTAAATTTTTTATTAATCTACCAAAATATAAAATAATTCCTAATGATTTGTTTTGTTACGTTTTGAATTGTTAACCAAGTTATTAAACCCTTTTATCTATAACATTTCTTTCAAATCCAATCAGATTAATCATTTCTCTCAATCTACTTCGAACACGGTTTCCGTAATGAGTTTCAATTTCACTTGCTGAAAGATTAGTTGTAATATGCGTTTGAATTTTTTTGGTTGTAAAAATATCATAACGACTTAATAAAATTTCTGCCATTACATTACACTCGTTGCCAAAGTACTTTAGGTTGTTTTCTGTTCCTAAATCGTCGAAGCAAATTGTTTTGGGTTGCGATTCATAGAGCTTGCCTTTGCTGTATTTGTGGATTATTTCGTAGCCATCTTGTATGAATTCAAAACTGATATCTCGGCACGGTTTTAAGTAAAATTTATGTTCGGTTGGGGTTAAATATTTCATTACATTCATCAATGAAGTTTTGCCACAACCTACTGGTCCAGAAAGTAAAATTCCTTTGTTGAGGTCTAAGTTGAATTGAAAACAAGTTGCTTCGTCTTTGAGAAAATAGGCGATGAGTTTGTAAATTATGGGATGATCGGTTTCAAGAATTTTGAAATGATTTCCGTATAAATCAACGCCTTTTTTTTCGAGCCAAAGGATTACTTCTTCGTAGTTGTAGTGGGATTTTATTTCTGTTTCCATAATTATTTTTTTTAACCGCAAAGAGCGCAAAGATTTTACTTCGTCAATTCCACCTTTAGTCTCGGGTCGCAAGGTTCGCAAAGTGAGATTGCTTCCTTCCTTGCAATGACAGTTACAATGGTTCTGAATAATCTTTGTCGGTTCTGGTGTTAAGGTGTTTTGCTCTGTCGGATTTGGGTTCAGTAGCGTTGAATTTGTTTGCGTTTAGCATCCAGTTTTTTGCTGCGGCTTGCCAATTGACCATCGGAGTTTTACCACCAACTAGCCAACCGTTGCTGGAGAAATAATTGAAAAATTTATCGGCCTCGAGTTCTGGGAAATTATTATCTTGAAAAAATGTTTTGACATTTTCGATTGTTGGCTTCTCGACTGCGCTCGAAGTGACAAACTCTTTTTCTTTTTTGGCGGAACTTTTTTCTTTTTCTTCAGTGGTTTCGTTTTTAGAAATTAAATCATCAATTTGAAAATTTTGTGTTTGCTCACCCAAGTTTAAATCGTTTGAAATGTTTGTTTTGTTTATATAGTTTATAGAAGGTACTAGTGCTTGTTCAGTGCTTGTTTCATCACTAGTTTGATGCTTGTTCACAACCTGTTCAGTATTTGGCAAAATTTTTTCGGTGTCGCTTACTCTTTTTTGAACTGGTTTTAAATCTACTGAAAAATTAAAAAGTATTACCATACTGCCCTTGAATGGGTTAAATGATGGCTCGTATTTGATATATCCTTTTTCGTTTAATTCTCGCATACATTTGTGATAGGTTGCTTTGGAACAAATTTTACTAATGCGCATAACCTCATCACGAGTTATACTTATTGGATTTTGAAAACGATTGACGTTCCAAAATTGAAAAAGTGCAACATACAAACTAATGTGCGTTGGGTTGAGGTTTCGATCCTGGACAATTCGGTCGAAAAAACCTGTTAGGTGTTTGATGTAATTCATCGTACCAGCCATTTTGGATTGAATAAATTGGGAGTTGCCTCGACTTTGTTTTTTTCTAACACTTTTTGCAAATCGGCGTAAGCATAAAAAATAATTCCTCCGATTTTGGTGTAGGTTAAAGTTCCGTTGATGCGGAGATTTTGCAAAGTACCTGTAGAGATGTTTAACAATTTTCTGACTTCGGTAGATTTAAGCCATTGTTTTTGCTGTTGTGGTTTTGAATTAAACATTTCGTTTAAATCGGAAAGAAGAAGTGTACGAAATTCGTTCAAATCTTCGCGAGTAATAACTTCGATTGCCATAATGTTGTGGTTTATATATTTTGGGCAAAGAGAAATATAAATCTAATATCAAAACAGTCACTGGGGTTGCGCAACCCCCAACAAAGTATAGTAAAATCAACCATTGAGCAGAAAAAAGTTTTTATTTATTATACTATTGGCATCTTATTTATTCGATTTTGACTAGATTTGCATTATGAATAAAAGGTAGAGATTTATCTCTACAAAATATATTAGCGAAAGTTATTTAGGGCATCAGAAAACGACCAAACTTCTTTTATCAGCCTATGAATAAACTGTTCGCCTACGCAATGCGTGGGCTCGGTTTATCGTGGCTGTGGGTGCTTGGTCGTACCTCTGATGCTGATAATCGATGTCCCACGTTGTTGTTTGTACCAAAACCAAAATGGGACTTTTTTCGTAAATCTTAAAAAGATTATCTATGAAAAATGAATCTGTAATTAGTCCCGAACTGCAACGATTTATGGTAATGCATAAAATTCCAAATCTTATATCATTACTTCGAATTGAAGATGAAATATTACTTGGAATGGTTGGTTTTGGTTGGCGAATGATGGTAGAAGTTTTAACGCTTCGTAAGGGTTAATAATGCAATTATCTTTTCCCGAATTGCATTTTTTGTACTCGTTTCGATATTGTAGTATTTTGATTTTATGCTAACTGTTGAAATTTTGTCTGTCATTGCAGTTTTGAAATTCTCTGAAATAAAACGAAATATATCTGCGTGGTTTTTGTGGTCTATTATCCCAGTTTCAATTAGCAATGAAAAGAAGTAACACAATTGTGCGACTGACAGTCCTGTTAGAAATTTAATCTTTTCTTCATTACTTGCAACATTAGTAAATTGATTTGCCTCGAGTTTGATTTTCTTGGTTAAATATTCAATTTCTTCTTCAATCCAATTGATAATTTGTTCTTTTATTGATGGAACTTTTTGATTGTATCTTGTGAAATTTCTGGTTTGTTTTTGATTGTAGTTTTTTAATTCACGGTACAGAATATCAATTTTTTGAATGTTATTTTCTGCTTCTTTTAACTCCTTTGAAATTACCATAACCAAACAATCAAAAAACTGTAATGAATTGAAATTTAAGTCAAACAAACTATTCAAAATAGCATCTTCAGTTATGTTCTCGAAGTCAATTTGATGGTGTAGTATTAAAATAAAATCTGAGCAATAATTGAAATCATAATAGGTTAATTTTTCTTGAATGTTTATTGTGGCAATTTTCAATAATGGTTCATAAACCAATTTGAGTAACTGATCACTGATATTACTTTCTAACAATCTTGATTTGAGTTCTTTTAGTTTGTCTGTAATTTCAAATTCTTTGACTAGTATGGAACGATATGGAATTTGAATATTTACATTGAGGTAATTTTTAAACTCTTTTTCTTAAGTACATGACAAAAAATTAAATAAGCAGTTTTCAAAAGGATTTTTTTTTGTGAAAAGAAATTTCGACAAGTTATCTAAACCATATTTAAAAACGCTTATTGCTCTTCGACCATGTTTTTTTATTGTTATTTTTCGAATATTTTCATCAATATAATCTCCGATTTTATAGCACCATGCGAAGGCTATTATTGTTAATGAAAATAATTTTTCTAATCTTTTTAAATCTGATACGTGAGTATCTTCAATATTAAAACCACTACTTTTTAAACCTCTAAATAATGTTTCTATTTGCCATCTTTGTTTGTAATACTCTAATGATTGCTCAGGTTTATTAAATGATACTATTATTAAAAACTCCATTTTTCCATCTCTATCTATTGTTTTTTGACCTGATAAATAACATTTCTGACCGTGTAATTCTACAATTTTTGGATAGCTATAAAATTCTCCAATTTTTAAATTATTGAACAACCAAAATGCTGGAATTTCTTTTTGTTTTTGATATAAATGTACTTTGAAATTGTTTCTAATTCTTATAAAATATCTAATTTGATTATCATTCAAGAATTCTAACCATTTACCACCAATAAACTCTCTATCGGCAAGAATACAATTAATAGTGTCTTTTCCAAACCAATTAATGTATTGTTTTATTAGATCAATTCTTTCTTGAACATCAGAATTACCTCTTTTGTCAAGCATTTTAAACATGAGTGGGAAAGCAACATTTTTATAACTAACACCAAGCATCAAAATATTAATATTATTTGAACCAAATTTCCAATTGGTTCTGTCTAAAACTAATACTAAATCATTTTTAGCGGATAAAATATTGAATATCAATGAACTAATTATTTTTAAAGGAAAATCATAATCCTTCATAAACCTTTGCATTCTCCTGTATGAGCTTTCTTTTTTTGCATTTGTGTCAAATCCACAAGCTAATCTTTCGTAATTAATTGTCTTTATTTTGCATAAAGCCGTTATAAAAAGGCAAATGAGCTTGACCCTTGCTAGATTTAATTCGCCTTTAAAATGTCCTTGCAAAACTGAAATTAAGGCTGTATCTTTGTTATCAAAACTGGTATTCATCATTAGAAAAATTATGTGGTAATAATCTTTTAATGTACTGAATATCAGTTTAATATA
>JAYWGV010000088.1:0-24173 GCA_043778105.1 Bacteroidota bacterium | reverse complement strand
TAATGATTTGAAATCGTCACGCTATAAAACTAAACGTAAAATACAGATTTACAATAATTTCAATGAACTTTTATTTTTTTTAACGGGACACTAGTGATTAATAATATTAAATATTTTTTATTCATTGTTTCATCAAATTTGCATTACAAATGTATGGGTTGTAATTTTTTTGAAGGTACACATTTTGTGTATTCTGTGTTAAATTTTTGCCAAAAAAAACACTAATGAATTTCAAAAGTGTTTTTTATTGAAAATATTATTTTTCAAATAAGACCATGATTTTTTGCTTCTCTTATGATATCCTCATCATTTCCATTTTCAATATTAAATTCTTCTTTGATTTTTGTTTTTCTTTTGTTTATTGCACTTAATGACAATGGCAAATGATTTAATATGTCTACTGTCTTACTTCCATTTGATATTAAAATAATTATTTGATTGTCAAGACTATCAAAATTAAAATTTTGGTTTTTAAAATCTTTTAAACAAGTTTGAATAAATTCACTCTTAAATTTCATACCATTAAGTGCATCCTTAATTGCATTAAAAAAATAGTCCCAGCTACTAATATCGCTTTTGTGAATTAATGCATTAGGATTTACAGTTTTTATGATTTCATTAATTTTTAGTGTATACAATAATCCCGAAATAATAACAATTTTTGTTTCAGGAAAATTTACATTAATATATTTTGCTAAATCAAGACCATCATACATATTTATTTCTGAACATGAAGGCATACTTAAATCCAAAATTACCAAATCAGCAAACTCGTTGTTATATTTTACTAGGTAATTGTGGGCAGTTTTTAGACAATTTTTAGCAACAACCTTAATACTTTCATCAAAATAATTTAATGCATTTTTATAAAAATCTGTAATCATAATGTGGTCATCTACGACTAATATTTTAGTGTACATATTTTTAACTATTAAAATTTTATTAATAAGAAACAAAAGTAACAGAAAACTAATTATCCCCCCCCCCATACAAGTTAATGTTTGTGATCATTTTTGTGAAATTCATAATTTAAACAAACGGTAATTATCAAATCGATAATTATTTTTAACTTTTTTAATAAATATTTAAGAAATCAATAGTTTAAGACTTTTACACTAAGAAATTGTGATATAATTTGTCTAATTTTCAATATCATTTGTGATAAGTAAAAAATTTTAACGGTAATTTTAATTGTTTGTTCGATGAAGTTGAATTACAATTCGTTTTTACTAAAAAGAAATAACTGTAATTAAATTTGTGGCAAATTTTATTTTTACTGTAAAACCGTCACACTTTTTGTGGCAAAAAAAATAAAAAATAAAATTTTGCCACAAAAAGTGTGACCAAAAAAATATTTTATTAAGTTTTGCAACAAATGAATTGCTAACGAAAAGAGAAAATTTGAAAAGAAGGTAAGGAAGTAAAAAAAAAGTATTTTTTGCCAGTAATAATATATAAAATATTTTGACGTAAAGATGCGAAGGATTTTTTTTTAAGAATTTATGAACAGAATCTTTAATAAAAACGCTACGCTTAATAGCCCAGATTGAAGGGAAAAACAAAATGCGATTAAAAACTAATTTTTCTTGTCAAAAAAAAACGACCAAAGGATCCCGATAGATATCGGGAGTTTTTTGGCTTAGAAAAATGTTTTTAATCGCATTTTTTTTTGGAATGAAAGCTGGATTAGCTCTTGAAATAAATTCAAGATAAATCTAGAAAATATTTACGATTGAAATGCTGGAATGCCAGTAATATCGGCACCAGTTATCAATAAATGAATATCATGTGTGCCTTCGTAAGTCAAAACCGATTCAAGGTTCATCATGTGGCGCATAATTGAATATTCGCCAGTAATTCCCATTCCGCCTAGTATTTGTCTTGCTTCACGTGCTATATGAACTGCCATATCGACATTGTTTCTTTTCGCCATAGATATTTGTGCGGTTGTTGCTCGACCTTCGTTACGCAAAACTCCCAAACGCCAAGTTAACAATTGCGCTTTGGTTATTTCGGTTATCATTTCGGCTAATTTTTTTTGTTGCAATTGTGTTGCAGCGATTGGTTTCCCGAATTGAATTCTTTCTTTGGCATATCTAAGAGCTGTATCGTAACAATCCATTGCTGCGCCAATTGCGCCCCAAGCTATGCCGTAACGTGCTGAATCTAAACAACCTAATGGTGCGCCAAGTCCAGATTTATTTGGCAAAAGGTTTGCTTTAGGAACTTTAACGTTATTGAAAACTAATTCGCCTGTTGATGAAGCACGCAATGACCACTTGTTGTGCGTTTCTGGCGTTGTAAAACCTTCCATGCCACGCTCAACGATTAATCCGTGAATTCTTCCGTCTTCGTTTTTTGCCCAAACAATTGCAATATCAGCAAATGGCGCATTGGAAATCCACATTTTGGCTCCGTTTAGCAAGTAATGATCACCTTTATCTTTAAAATTGGTTGTCATTCCACTAGGGTTTGATCCATGATCTGGTTCGGTCAATCCGAAGCAACCCATCATTTCGCCAGTCGCTAATTTTGGCAAATATTTCATGCGTTGTTCTTCGTTTCCATATTTCCAGATTGGATACATTACTAAAGAAGATTGTACTGATGATGTTGAACGAACACCCGAATCGCCACGCTCGATTTCTTGCATAATTAGTCCGTAAGATATTTGGTCTAGTCCTGCGCCACCATATTCTACTGGAATGTAAGGGCCAAAACCTCCAATATCAGCCAAACCTTTGATGATTTGCTTTGGAAATTCGGCTTTTTGGGCATATTCTTCGATTATTGGCGATACTTCTTTTTTTACCCAAGCACGAGCAGAATCGCGAACCAATTTGTGTTCTTCGGTCAATAAATCGTCGAGTAAATAATAATCTGGAGCTTGAAATAAATCTGGTCTCATATAATTTTGTATATTGTAATTTGTATGTTGTAAGCTGTATATAATATTTACACAAGCGTTTGCAAATTTACAGAAAGTAATTTAACAAAACTATCAACAAATGTTATAATTTTTTAAATTTCAGTTTTTGCAGCATAAAAAAAAGCATTAAATCAGCTTGCAACTAATCAATGCTTTTTTTAATTTATAAATTGAAATTGATTTACATCAAACTCAAAATTTCTTTTTTGTAATTGTCATATTCGCCTTGCATTATCAAGCCGTTGTCTAATAATTTCTTGTAGTTTTGAAGTTTTGCAAATAATTCATCTTGAGTTAAAACTGTATTAGAGTTTTGTTGAAGTGGAGTAATTGTTTCTTGAATTGGTTCATAAATTGCAGTTTGATTTGGAGCGAATGATGTAAAATTGGTCACTTCTTCGGTTTCGGTTTCTTCGATTTGTTCTTCGATAACTTCGTCAAAAACTGGAATTGGTTCTTCTTGAATAACTTCTTCGATAGTTTCGATTGGAATAATTATTGGAACTCCATTTTTTAAAATATCCAATTGTTCTTTGGCATAGGTCGAAATTTTTCTAGCTTGAGTTTTCGGAATATAATCTATCGAAATTGTCAAATCGCTTTTGGTAGAAAACGAAAATTCTGATCCTAAAATATTTTCTTTTACGAAAGTTGCATTCACATCATCCCAATCATAATCTAGAAAATCCATAGATAATCCAAGGTTTTTTGGTTTACAAATAATAATTCTTTTATTGGTCAAAACTATACTATCTGGAAAAACAGTAACAGGTTTTTTTTGAACGCCAATATAGCCAACTTCTTCATTTCGCATTAATAAATCTTGCAATTTTGCAGTAATTTTTTCAATCGCTTTTGGGTCTTGGTCTTCGTTCAAGAATTTCTTTAAATTTTCAATCATTTATTCTGAATTTATTTCAGAATCTAAGCGATTAATCGAAAATACGATGTAATCTTTCGATTCTATATTAGTTTTTAAATAAGTAACAAATATAATGCCTTTTCTTAAATTATCTAATTATCACATTATCTAATTATCTAATTTTTTAAATACCCAATTCTAAATTTTCGATTTCTGACTTTAATTTTTTGTTCAAACTTTTAAAAACCAATTCATAAGAATGATTTATTAGTTCGAAAATCATTTTGTCAGAAACATTTTGGTTTAAATTTATTGTGTTCCAATGCACTTTACTCATGTGATAACCTGGTTGAATATCATCGAATTCGGCACGAAGTTCTTGCGCTCGATCTGGATCACATTTCAAGTTTATAGAAGGATTTCCGTTTTCGAAACCAGATAAGTTCGCCAATGCAAACATTTTTCCACCAACTTTAAACACCAAAGTATCTTCATCAAACGGAAAATGTTCGGTTACGGCTTTCTTAGAAAGACAATATTCGTAATAATTTTCTAGGTTCATTTTCTAATTTTTTGGGCGTTTCCCCGATGAAAAATCGGGGTCGGGCTTTCATTCCAAATCTTTTAAAAATTGCAAAAAAAGCAATTTTCAAAAGGATTTTCCCTTCAATCCCTAACGCAGCAGTCGTTAATCTAAAATCTCTATTCTACAATATAAAATTTCTTTTTCTCCATCATCTGTTCGGGATGAGACAATAATTTAAACCCAAATTTTTCATATAAAAACTGTGCATCTCTTGTTGCCAATCGCCAAATTTTTACTTCTTGAAGTTTTGGTTCATTCATCATTGCATCAATCAAAATTGAAGAATAGCCTTTGCCACGATGCTTTTCTTCAATAAAAACATCCATCACATAAGCAAAAATAACATAATCTGTAATTACTCTTGCAAAACCAATTTGTTTGTCGTTTAAATAAATTCCAAAACAAAAAGAATTGTCAATTGCAGTTTGAACTTCGTCAATTGTTCTTGGTGCTTTCCAAAAAATGTCTTTCAAGAAATTTTGAATGAAATCAATATCGAGTTGGCTTTTATCTGTTGAAACGTAAATCATAGTGGTCAGTATTCAGCTTTTAGTGTTCAGTTGCATTATTAAAAAATATACCTAACAGATTTTGAAAACTTGTTAGGATATTTTATATAAAATAGGTTTACTAGGACTTGCATCATTTACAAAATTCACAATTTGTAGATTTAATAAATAATTTCCATCTAGAATTTTATCATCAACAAAAATCATTTCTGTGATTGTGCAATCTAGTCTTGCGTCTTTGTTTAGAATGTCAACATTTTTAACATTCCAAAATGCTTTGTGAGCCAACAATTTTCCTTCATCGTGTTCTTTATCAACGCTTGGCAAATCGATTAATAAATGTTTGATTCCGATTTCACGAATATAAATCGCTGCTTCTTCTGATAAATATGGCGGATTAGTATTTGAATATCTCTTCGATAATTTATCTATTTTATTTGGTAAAGTTCGAATAATTAATGCTTCTGATTTTTTGTCTTTTAATAAAAATTCTATTTGATTTTTGTTAATTACCAAATCTTCTCCAACAATTTTTGACTCAATCGATATTAATTCTGCCATAAGGAAAAACTGTTTCAAACAATCATTAATCGAATAAAACTCACGTGTAATATGACCCAAACATTCGGTATGTGTGCCATGCCCATGTGGATTAAAAAAAATATTATTAAAATTGGTCGATGATTTTCCGCTAGAAACTTTGCCAATCCAATCGCCATTTTTCACTGGTTCAATAATTGGTTTATCTAAATACCAAGCAATTGGGTTTTCGTCAGTATTCGATAACGGAATAGAAATATCGATTGGTTTTGAGAAATCTATTTGAAAATTATTGATTGTTGCTTTCATTCATGCTGAACTTGTTTCAGCACCTCCCGATGCTTACGTTAATTTGACTATTTTACAAGTCCAAATATAAATCTTTTAACTCAGGATTTAAAACTTTTGCTAGATTCCATTTCCAATCTTTATGCCAATTCTTTAATTGCTTTTCTCTAGCAAATGCATCTATATGATTATCAAATTCTTCAAAGTAGATTAGAATAGTAGCATTATATTTTTTTGTAAAAACAGCTCCTGTTCCATTTTTATGACATTCATTTCTTTTTTTAAATCTTTTGTTGCACCAATGTACAAAACGGTAGAATTTTTATTTGTTGTAATGTAAGTAAAGCCTTTTAACATAATTATTTGGATTTAAAATTTAATTTTTTAAATAAAGGTATTCTGAATCTAGTTAATAAAATCATGTTTATAATACAACAGATGCTGAAACTAGTTCAGCATAAACAAATCACTTGCAATGCCATCACACAAAAATTTTCCTTTTTGGGTTGGTTTCAAGATTTTATTTTCTATAAATAACAAATCATCATTTAAGAATTTTTGTGCTTGTTTCATTAAATATTCTAAATATTCTGTACCAAAATCGGTTTCAATTTTTTCTAAAGAAATTCCCCAAATTGTGCGCAAACCAGTCATTATATATTCGTTAAAAATATCAGTTTTTGATAAAACTTCGATTTCATTTGGTAATTTATTTTGATTTATTGAATTTATATAAATTGAATTATTAGCAATATTCCAGCTTCTGGAAATACCATCATAACTGTGCGCAGATGGTCCAATGCCAATGTATTTTTTGCCTAACCAATAACTAGAATTGTTTTTAGAGAAATAATTTTCTTTCCCGAAATTCGATAATTCGTAATGAATAAAACCATTTGCCGTTAGCGTTTCGACCAAAATTTCGAAATGTTCTTGAGCAACTTCGTCTTTTGGATTATCGATTTTTCCAGATTCGATTAATTTTTTCAAAGCCGTTTTTGGTTCGACCGTCAAAGCATAACTTGAAATGTGATTAATGCCAAAACTCAAAGCAGTTTCTATATTTTGTTTCCATTTTTCGTTACTCATTCCAGGAATTCCATAAATCAAATCTAATGAAATATTATCGAAATATTGGGTTGCAATTTCTAAACATTTCTTAGCTTCATTATAATTATGAGCACGATTCATCATTTTTAAATCGTCTTCAAAAAAAGATTGAATGCCAATTGACAAACGATTGATTCCAATTTTAGTAAGTTCGATTATGTATTCTTCAGATAAATCATCTGGATTGGCTTCAAGAGTAATTTCTGGATTTTCTGTAACTTTATAATTTTCATAAACCGAATCAATCAACAATTTCAAATCTGAAATCTGCAATCTACTTGGAGTTCCACCGCCAAAATAAATGGTTTCGACAACTTCATTTTCGAATTCTGATTTTCGTAACGCAATTTCATTTGCCAAAGCAAGAACCATTTCTTCCTTTTTCTTCATTGAAGTCGAAAAATGAAAATCGCAGTAGTTGCAGGCTTGTTTGCAGAATGGTATGTGAATGTAGATGCCCATTTTTTAGTTTTCAGTCGCAGTTTTCAGTCGCGGAACGCAGAACTGATTACTGCGACTGCGACTTAAAATTTATTTAGTTACTCTTTTTTCATTTTCCTTCACAAAAGCATCCCAACCAGAATAACTCGTCGTTCCAACTACTTTTCCAGAATTAAAAAAATGACAAACTGCTGCAGCTAAACCATCGGTTGAATCTAAGTTTTTCGGCAATGTTTTTAATCCTAAAAGTTGCTGTAACATCTTGGCAACTTGTTCTTTACTGGCGTTTCCGTTGCCAGTAATTGCCATTTTTATTTTCTTGGGTTCATATTCTGTTATAGGAATATCTCTGGACAAACCAGCCGCCATTGCCACGCCTTGTGCACGACCCAGTTTTAACATTGATTGTACATTTTTGCCGAAAAATGGTGCTTCAATAGCAATTTCGTCTGGATTATGAGAATCGATTAGTTCAATTGTGCGTTCAAAAATAACTTTAAGTTTTTGGTAATGGTTGTCGTAATTGCTCAAAATCAATTCATTGAGTTGCAAAAACTCCATTTTTTTGTTAACGACTTTTATCAATCCAAAACCCATAATAGTAGTTCCTGGATCAATGCCCAATATAATTCTTTCTGTTGCCATAATTTTGCCACTAAGACGCTAAGGCGCAAAGTTTTTTTGATTTTCTGTTCAAATGTAGGTTAAAAATTGTTTATTTGTTGCTCAATAATTCCCCCTTTGGGGACTTGGGGGCTTATGACAATTTCTCACAAAACTAAACAATTCCTTGTTCTTCTTATCAAAATTTTGATTGTTGTTGGCGCTTTTTATTTTATTTATAATGAATTGGTTAATAATGACAAACTCGATTGGAATAAATTCTTGGTAGTTTTCAAGAAAAATCAATCTGTTTTAGGAATAGTTTTTATTTTATACTTGAGTTTTCAAAATCGATTTCTTGAAATTTTAAAATGGCAAAACTTGGTTTCGACATTTAAAATAATTTCTGTTAGCGAGGCAACTAAACAAGTTTTGGCAGCATTAACAGCTGGAATTTTCACGCCAAATGGAGTAGGAGAATATGCGGGAAAAGCATTGTATTACGAAAAATCCAAAGCATCAGAAATTGTATTTTTGAATTTGGTTTGTAACGGAATTCAATTAATTTTGAGTGTAGTTTTTGGAATCATTGGACTTTGGTTTCTGGGATTTGGAATTCAAGTTTTAGAAATTTTAGGATTAATATTTATAGTTTTAGCAATTTTAATATCTATCAAAAAGATTAAAATTAAAGGTTATTCTATTAATGATTTTATAAATAAAATAAACCAAATTCCAAAAATAATTCATCGGAAAAATATTTTAATGGCGATTGCAAGATATTTGACTTTTTCGCATCAAACCTATTTTTTATTTTTAGCTTTTGATGTTCATTTGCCTTACTTTTCAATGATGGCAACGATTGCAACTGTTTATTTTCTAGCAAGTTCATTGCCTAATTTCCAGTTTTTGGACTTTGCAGTAAAAGGCAGTATTGGCATTTATTTTTATAGTTTATTAGGTGTTAATGATTGGATTGTGATATTTGTAACAACATTAATGTGGTTTTTGAATATTGTAATTCCAATTGCAATTGGCAGTTTTTATGTTCTAACATATAAAATTAAAAACGAGAAATGATTTACTTTTTTATATTCATTTTAATTATTTATCTTTCGACAATTGGCTTGTTGATTTATGTTTTTGATAAAGTGAAATTTACATCAAATAATTATTTAGAACCAATAACCAAATTTTCGATAATTATACCTTTTCGCAATGAAGAAAAAGATTTTTTAAATTTGTTAAACTCGATTTCAAATTTGAATTATCCTAAAAATCAATTTGAAATTTTGGTTGTAAATGACGATTCTGATGACGATTCTGTTTTTATTTTTAACAAATGGCAATCAGAAAATACTGAAATTTCATCTAGATTATTACAAAATTTTAGAAAGTCAAATTCTCCAAAAAAAGACGCAATTCAAACCGCAATTTCGCAAATTGAAAATAATTGGATAATTACTACCGATGCCGATTGTGTTGTGAATAAAAATTGGCTAATTGCTTTTAATAACCAAATTGTAGAAAATAATTGCGAAATGATATGCGGTTCTGTTTCCATTTTAAATCAAAAAGGATTTTTAAACTATTTTCAGTTTGTCGATTTATTGAGTTTGCAAGGAACGACAATTGGCAGTTTTGGAATCAACAAACCATTTATGTGCAACGGAGCCAATTTTGCATATACCAAAAAACTGTTTTTAGAATTGAATGGATTTGATGGAAATGATAAAATTGCCTCTGGCGATGATGTTTTTTTATTACAAAAAGTTGTAAAATTATTTCCAGAAAAAGTTTCATTTTTAAAAAGTCAAGATGCAATAATTTATACAAAACCAGAAAAAAGTTGGTCAGAATTATTCAACCAGCGTGTTCGTTGGGCGAGTAAAACTTGTGCTTACGATAACTTTTTTGCAAAGTTTTTAGCTGTAATTGTCTTGCTAATGAATTTTAGTTTGGTTTTGATTTTTGGGTTATGGTTTGTAAATATTTGCACTTCGACTGCGCTCAGTGAGACAAAAACTATCGGATTTATAGTTTTTTTAAAATTTTCGATTGATATAATTTTGTTGAATAAAACCAATCAATTTATTTCAAATAGAAAGTTTATTTTCCCAATAATATCAAGTTTATTCTATCCATTTTTTTGTGTTTCGGTTGCTTTTTATTCTTTTTTTGGAGGTTTTAAATGGAAAAATCGTAATTTTAAAAAGTAGAATTTTTATAATTAACAATCTCATTAGCACACGAAGTACCAATTCTCTTAACGCCTAATTTTAAAAAAGTTAAAGCTTGATCTTGAGTTTTTATCCCGCCTGAAGCTTTTATTGGCAATGGCGATGCATTTTCTAACATCAATAAAATACTCGTAAAAGTTGCGCCGTTTGGCAAACTGTTTTTGGTTTTGTAAAATCCTGTTGAAGATTTCACGAAAATTGAGTTATAATTTTCTTCTTTAAAATTGGCAATTACTACATTTTTAATCAATGCCGAAAGTTGAATTATTTGTTTATTATTCAGCGCAGCAACTTCAATAATCCATTTTATTTTTTTGTTATTTTGTATAGCTAATTTGGTACATTCAATAATTTCTTGCTTGACTAAATTGATTTTGTTCTTTTTAAATGCTTTGAAATTGCATACAAAATCAAGATCATCTGCGCCGTCAAGAATTGCTTTTTTAGCTTGTTTTAACTTTTTTTCAAGCCCACCTTGACCTTTTGGAAAATCAATTACAGTACCGATTTCGAGTTTAGAATTACTAGAAAAAATCATTTCATAAGCCAATAAAACGTACTTAGGGCGAATCATAACCAATCTGAACTTTTCATCGATTGCTTCTTGAATTGTTTTTTTTACAATCTCAATATCCTCAACTGCTGTTAGTCCAGATTGTTTAGCAGTTTTTAAATAGGTTGAATCTAAATAATTTTTGATGTTCATGCCAGTGATATTTTCTACCAATATAAACAAAATATTCATATTTAGAATTTTTTATTCCTTAATTAAATATTGAAGTGGTTAAAACTTTTTTCAATTGGCTGCAAAATTGTCTTTTTGCCCCATATTTCAAATTTTTTTAATTTCATAGCGATGCTATGCAATTAAAAAAGTCTAAAATCTGAAACAAAAATCCTAATTTTTCGCTTCAATCAAAAAAGTTTAAACCACTTCATTTCTATTTTTTAAAACCATACTATAATATTAAAAAATATTTTTCTTAGCTATTACTGCATCATTTTTAAAAGTTTTTTATGAAATATATTTTATCAGATTTGAATAAATTTTCTAAAGTTTGAGATTTCGGTAGATTTATAATGTGTAATTTGGGTTGGTTGTGTTATGGAATATTGTGGATTTAATTAAAATATTCGAATTTTTGTCATTTCGACTAATGAGAAATCACATTAATTGCTCACGTTATGAGATTTCTCCTTCGTCGAACCCGAGACTGCAAGTGCGAACTGGCGAAGCAAAGACAAAAGTAGTAAATTTCTCTTAAAGTACTTATTTTTGAAGCAATTTGAGATTTCAGTAGATTTATAATGGATAATTTGGGTTTAACTGTATGAAAACTTTTTTAATTATTTTCTTTGATAATTTAATTATTTTTAATAAATTTGTTTTAAATATTTATTTATGAAAAATTTTAAGTTAGTTGTTGCAGTTTTAGTTTTTTTATCAACAAACTTCACTTGTGTGGCACAGTTATATTCAAAAAACACTAATATTTTTGTGGCAGATAATTATGTTTATGTTAAAGGAAATGTAGATTTAGATACAGGCGGAAATATTTTTTTGAGAAATGAATCGCAATTATTGCAGGGTTCTACGACTGTTTCTAGTAATAAAGGAACAGGGAAATTATCAGTTTTTCAAGAAGGAACAAGTAATGAATTTAATTATAATTACTGGTGTTCGCCAATCGGAAATTCATCTACAGCAACAGGAAACGAAAATTTTGGAGTTTTAATGCTTAATAGACCAACAGGATTAATAACAAGCACTCCAGCAACTGCAAACCATATTGGCAGTAGCTATGACGGCACATCAAACCCTTTAAATATAGAACCGTGGTTTATATATAAATATCAAGTTTCTGGAAATTTTGCCGATTGGATTCCGGTCACAAACACCGCTTCTATTGCCGCTGGAGAAGGATTTACAATGAAAGGAACCAAAGGAATTGATAATGCTGTGACAATTTTTGGAGTTCAAAATAATCCTGATGGAAAAAATCAAAGATATGATTTTCAAGGCAAACCAAACAATGGCGACATAACAATCAATCTGGTCAATGGTCTTGCAACACTAACAGGAAACCCGTATCCAAGTGCAATTGATTTATCTGCTTTTTTGACAGATGCAACCAATTCTACAGGAACAGCTTATTTCTGGGAAAGTAATAAAGCCGTAAACAGCCATTTGATGTTGGTTGCCGAAGGTGGTTATGGTAGCTACACACCAATATCTAGATCAGGAACTGGCGTTTATGTTCCTGCTGTATTTTACGCATATGATGCTAACGGTACAGAAATAGGCACATCAACAGGTACAGGTGGAACTTACGAAAGATTTTTTTGCCCAATAGGTCAGGGATTTTTGATTTATGGAAACAATCTTGGAACGACTGCAACTATGAAAAATTCTTATAGAATTTTCAAGAAAGAAAGTGCAACCAATTTATCACAATTTGAGAAAAACGCAACAACTTCAAATGATTTTTTACCCGAAACGCCTTCTATTTCAGGTTTTGATTACACAACGGTTTCTAAATTGCCAACCCCACAAATAAGGTTTAAAACGATTATGAATCAACTTGGTGTTGGTCAAATAGTTTTAGCATTCGACGAAAATGCAACCGATAATATCGATTTTGCTAAAGATGCACCATCACCAAACACTACTAATCCTGTTGAAGTATATTTTAATGTACAAGACAATCCATTTGTTGTAAATGCAATAAATTTTGACGTTAATAAAAAAATCCAAATTGGATTAAGAAATACTGAACCAGCCAATTTCAAAATATCTGTTCATGAAATGTTGAATTTTAATGGTGCAGAACATGTATATATTCACGATAAAATATCTGATATTTATTATGATATTTTAAACGATAACTTTAGCATAGATTTGCCCGCTGGCGATAATAAAAGCCAATATGAAATTACATTTCAAAACATTCCTGTTCTAGCAAATGAAACAATAACACTCCAAGATTTTGAAGTTTTACAAAACAACGTTAACCAATTTTTGACAATTAATAATCCTAAAAAAATAGAATTAAAAGAAGTTAATTTATTTGATATTTCAGGGAAATTAATTTTTTCTAAATCGAAATTAGGAAATGAAAATGTTTTTAAATTCTCTACTTTAGGATTAGCAGAGTCAATTTATATTGTAAAAATAATCACCAACGACAATGTTATTGAAAGTAAAAAAATAAGTATTTTTAAACAAAAATAAAAATCTTACAATACCCGTAAATTCTGAATTTAATTATTAATTTAGTTTTTACAAAAAACAATTAAACAATTAAACCAATCATTTTAGAATGTTCAATTGCTTCCGAACTATTTTTAAAATAACAAACTGCAACATTTAAACTTTCTAAATTTTTTAGTGTAATTTCTGCTTTTTTTTTTTTATGAATTCCAGTTTGTCGAATGTAAACAGCTTTAACATTCATTGGAAAAATTTTACAAATGTTTTCATATAAATAAGGATCATGTTGCGAGTCATCACCCAAAAGTGTGTATTGCAAATTGGGATAAAATTCTAAAATGTGCTTTATTTTTTCAAACTTATGATTGTGATCGCCACGACCTGTTATAAACAAATCGGTTAGACTGGTTTTAATGTCTTTTAATAATAAAACCGCTCGTGGCAAATTATTAATTTCGGCAAATTGAGTGATAAATCGATATAAATTCCACTCGCTGCTTGAAACATAAAAAAACGGATTTTGTTCCACGATAATTTCATTATCGCCAGTTATAAATTTTTTATGTTTTCCAGCCGTACTTAAAGCCAAATAGTGCGCAACAACATCTTGATAAACTTTGCGATCGTAAACATTTCTAAATAATAAAATATATAATTTTTTAAAAGGATTTCGAGTATGCGAAACCAAAAAAGTATCATCAATATCCGAAATAAATCCAAAATCGCCCGAATGTGGCTTTACAAAACTGCTAGTTTCAAATATTTCTTCACCTTTAAAAATAATGCTAACTTTATAAGATATCCAACCTACATTAGCATTTTGAAGCATTGGAATGCAAAATTTAAAATAACCATCATCAAGGGTTTTAGTGTGAATTTTTTCTTCGCCAAGATGTAAATAAACATCAGCATTGGCTTGAGTAGCGATGCGAAACATTCTTATTACCGAAGTAGCATTTTTAAAATTCTTTTTTTGAAAATCATAATCTTCTTTGGTAGTTGGTCGAAAAACATGACCCATTACAATAAGTTCTTGGTTATTGGCATAACCGCGATATAATTTCAAAATGGGTTTCATTTTTGTATATTTGTATAAAGTTTAAAAGTACAATTTATTTATCAAATACATTTATAGATGCATCAAAATAAATACATTTTAATAGTAAATCCAATTTCTGGCGATGTTGATAAAACTGAAATTATCGAAAAAATTCAGTTGTTTTCTTTAGAAAGTAATATCGAGCTCATTACATTTCAAACCACAGGAAACGATGATGTTTTGGAGCTTCAAAATTTATATAACACTCATAAACCAAATAGAATTTTAATTGTTGGTGGCGATGGAACAATAAAATTTGCAGCCGAAGCGCTTGAGCAATTCGATGTAATTTTCGGGATTATTCCTGCCGGTTCGTCCAACGGTTTGGCAGTAGATTTAGGTTTGCCAGAATCTTTAGAAAGTAGTCTTGAAATTGCCGCAGGAAGTAACTTCATGGATATTGACATGATTGAAATTAACGGTAAAAAAAGCATTCATCTTAGTGATTTAGGATTAAATGCTTCGCTAATTAAGAATTATGAAAATGGAGAAACTCGAGGTAAATTGGGTTATGCATTGCAAATTATTACAACATTAGTCGAACTTGGAGATCCGTTTTCGGCTCAAATTCAAGTTAATAACGAAATTATAAATTGCGAAGCAACCATGATCGTAATTGCCAATTCTCAAAAATATGGAACAGGCGTTACAATAAATCCTAACGGAATTATGAACGATGGCAAATTTGAAATTATACTTTTAAAAAATCTTGATTTAGTAGTTTTCACGAAAATTGTTACTGGAAACATTCCAGAAAATTCTAATGATATACAAATTATTTCGACAGATAAAGCAACAATAATTGTTAACTTGCCAGTAAGTTTTCAAATAGATGGAGAATATATTGGCCAAGAAAGTCAACTTGATATTAAAATTTTGCCTTCGCAAATGAAAATTGCAATTCCGCTTAGTTAAATTTCTATTTTAAAATTTACAGTTATAAATTCCCGATTAAATAATTATTTGAATTTACACTTCATATTTAATTATAAAAAACCTTCATCATAGTTTTATATTTTGACAAAGGTTTAAAAATTAATTATAATTATTGCTTTAAAATTTTTAAAATTTTTTCGTTTTCAAATGTTTTTATTTTTACGAAATAAGCTGCATTTGGCAAGTTGCTTAAATCTAATTTATACTCGTTTTTGTGTAATTTTTCAGAAATTAATTTTTGTCCTAAAACATTCGAAACTTCAATTTCTGTAAGCATTTCAGAATGACTAATATTTAAAATATTTGACGTTGGATTTGGATAATATTTCAGATTTTCTAATTCAAAATTTTCATTTGCTAATGTGTTTATATTAACCAAAAATGGTGCGCTTGAACAAGTCCCGTTATTTGCAACAGCATAATAAGTTGTTGAAAGTGTTATAAAATTAGAGTTTTGTAACGGATTACTTGCCGACAAAGCATCTGCTTCTGTTAAATACCAAACAACATTACTTGGCGAAACCACAATATCGGCAATTGTTCCTGTTGAAGGAATAGTTTGTGTTGTATTGGCAGTAACAATTGGAGTTGTATTCATTGTCAAATTCAAATAATAATCGGTACAATCATTTCCTGGTGTATGCAAATATGGATAAAAGCCCGATTGTGTATAACTTTGTCCGTTAATATTCCAAGTATAACTATCGCAGCCGTTCACAAAAAATGTTGTTCCTGAAGTTCCTGTTATTGTTAAATTTAATTGCTCTGAAATACAATTATTAGTCGTTCCTGTGTAAATTCCAGAAGTTGTGTAGGTTTGACCTGTATTTGCCCAAGTGTAAGTTGTACATTCGGTGATGTTTGTTGTATTTATTGTTAATGGTGTAATGGTTAAATTTAATTTTTCGGTTACACAATTGGTAGTTGAACCAGAATATAAACCGCTAGTTGTATAGGTTTGACCAGTATTTGCCCAAGTATAATTGCTACAAGCAGACTGGGTAGTTACATTATCGGTTAATGGCAAAATAGTTAAATTCAACTTTTGAGTTACACAATTTGCAGTCGTTCCAATATAAATTCCTGACATTGAATAGGTTGTATTAGTATTTGCCCAAAAATAATTATTACATTCTGAAATTGATGTTATATTTTCGGAACTTGGCGTGATTGTTAAATTTAATTTTTCGGTTACACAATTTGTAGTTGTTCCAGTATAAATTCCTGATGTTGAATAGGTTTGACCATTATTAGCCCATAAATAATTATTGCAATTCGAAATTAATGTAACATTTTCAGAACTTGTTCCTAACGAAACCGTTACTGGAATTCGAGTACTTTCGCAAGAATTGTTATATTGTGAGGCATAAAAAGTTGCGTTAGATAATGCTGTTGTCAACGGCAGAAGATTACCACCATTTAAAGCATCGTGCCATTTTACATTGGTACCAGAAATTGCAATATCTGCTAGAGTACCACTATTACAAAAAGATTGATTTGCCGCAGCCACAGGACTTTGAACTTGTGGACACAAATATTCATAAGCACCCATATCTTTAGAATTTCCTGAAATTGCACTATCTAAAATATCTAATAATGGAGCATTTGCAGTTAAACCTGCATCAATGCACGGCGAATTGTTTTGCAATTGCCATCCATCATCAGCGGTAAACCATAAATTATCTGTACCATTTGGGTCGGCATTATTCACAAATAACGGATTGGCTGTTATGTTAGTTGGGTCATTGAATTGCAACGTATTTGTTAATGTGTTATTTATGACTTGCATTGCACCCGAACCATCGCCAAGTTGAATTTTTTCGTTGATATTGTTCTGAATAATAGAGTTTTGCAGTATTAGTGCATTTGATTTTTGAACATAAATTGTGTTGGCTCCAACGGGACAGGTATTGTTTAAAATATTACAATTTAAGATTTTAAAATCGACCAAAGTCGGTGAGTCACAAAAAATTGCGGCTCCATCGGTTGTGGCTGAGTTATCATTAAAAATAGAATTTGTAATATTGACATTGTCAAAAGTACTGTTTTGAATGTCTATTGCGCCACCATTTTTGGCAGTATTAGAACTAAAAACACTCGATTTGATGGTGCTTGTAGCACCAACAAGTTCCAAAGCGCCACCTTTAAATATTGATGTATTTGATTCAAAAATAGATTTTTCGATGATTACTAATCCTTCTAATGTCATTGCTCCGCCAGTTCTTTTTGCATTATTATTTTTTAGGATACAATTTTGAATCGTTAAATCAGCATTAAAACTACGAAGTCCACCACCATTAGTTCCATTATTTCCATCAAATGTGCAGTTTTGAATTACAAATATCGAATTTTTGGTATATATTCCGCCACCTTCAGAAAGGTCATTAGCAGGGCCAAATTTATTATTATCAATAAATTTACAATTTTTTACAGAAAATAAATTGGTAACATTAACCGCCAAAATTCCTGCTCCAAATCCGTTCCAATTTTCATTTGTTAATCCTAAAAACGGAATACTATTAAATCCTTCAAATGCCTTGCCTTTTTGAATGGTAAAACCATCAATTGTTGTTGTTTGAGTAGTATTTGTTGCAACAATAACGTGATAACTATTGTCATTATATCCAGTAAAATCACTAGTTTGAACTCCTAAATCGCCTGACAAGATGGTTGGATTTGCCGAAATATTTCGAACATTAATACTTCCTTCATTACCAGCAAAACCGCCATAAAGTTTGACACCATCGCGTAGCAGAAAAGTTTTTGTTCTTGTGTTTGTTGGACAAGCGTTATAATCTACATCATATTTTGGATAATACGTTCCAGCTGCAACCCAAATTTCTTGAATGTTAGGGTTTTGATTGGCAATTCTAAATGCTTCGGATAAATCGTTTAAAGCGCCAGTTGGTAGCCAACTCAATCCTGAACCAGTACCGCCGGGTTTTACATACAATCTGGTTGGTATTGGTCCTAATAAACTGGTTAGCACACCAGCTGTTTCATAAGCACCCATCGAATAACCTGATCCTTGAGGTCTTATATCTCCAAAAATATCTGTTATTAATGTTATATTTGTTTGTCCTGAATTACTTAAAGGCGAGCAATTGGTCAATGCAAGTCCGTCATCGGTAGTGTACCATAAATTATCTATACCGTTTGGGTCAGTAAATCTCGCAAATTCTGGATCTACATTCAAGTTTGATGCTCCAGCATAAACTCCTGTCGCTTGTTGAATATCTGAATAGGAAACATTTGGGTTTGAAGTTCCAGTATTTTTAATCGCTACAGCACTTGGTGTTAAATCCCAAATGATACAATTTTTTACTATCGGACTGCTGTTTACATTATCAATTCCGTCGGCACTTCCTGTAAAAGTTGATGTGTTATTAAAAAAAGTGCAATTATTAATAATGCTATTTGATCCTATATTATTTGAAAGTGAAGGGCAACCTAAAGCAGCAGTATTGTTATAAAAAACACAATTAGAAATGTTTGGAAATGAACTGCTGTTGTAAATACCACCACCATTGGTGTAAGCATAATTATTGTCAAAAATACAATTCTGGATTATTGCATTTGAATTAGAAATATTACCAATTCCTCCTCCAGTATCAGATCTGTTACCTTCAAAAATAATATTTTTAATAGTTGGACTTGAATTATTATTAAAAATGCCTGCTCCAATTGAATTATTATTTGGTTCATTTACGCAAAATCCTTTTGTGATCACTAAACCATCAATTTGGGCTGAGTTATTTAAATTATTGCAAGTTATAATGTGAATGGTGTTATCAGCAATACCTGTTGTAGCTAATTCTCCACTCAGAATTGTTTTATTAATTTTAAAATTTCTCTCTGCCAAAGTAGTTTCTGTACCTGCGAAACCACCATAAATTGCTAAATCATTTCTTAAAGTAAAGGTAGCATTTCTATCTGTTCCAGTTGTGGGTTTATATGTTCCTGCTGCCATCCAAATTTCTTTGACTGATGTGCAAGAATTTGCTACTGTTAAAGCATCTTGC
Source organism: Bacteroidota bacterium (assembly GCA_043778105.1). GTDB lineage: Bacteria > Bacteroidota > Bacteroidia > Flavobacteriales > Flavobacteriaceae > Flavobacterium. Next base: position 4,797 of record JAYWGV010000088.1, on the reverse strand, counting down.
AAACTTGCAAAAGCCTCGTTCCACGATGAGCCGTCGCCAGGAGTAGCAACATCGTTATTAATATATAAAACACTTCCTGCTGTGGCTACATTTTCTTGCAATTCATAAGCGCCTAAATCTGTAATTGAAGCATTATAAATTCTATTATTTCCTGTAATATCTTTTAAATAGCCAGTAATTGCTGTATTATTTCCAATATTTATTAATGATGAGCAAGACTGTAATTGCAAACCATCATCGTTCGTCATTATTTTTCCATCGGCACCTGCGGGACTTCCTAAATTTGTAAATTGAGGCTTGGCGTTGGTGTTTCCAATTCCTGCATAAATTGTTATTCCTTCAACACAAGAATAAGTAACTGTTTGTCCAGTAGTTATTTGTGCTGCACCAGTATTTTTAGCTACTATACAATTTGTAATAATATTTTGAGAATTAGCATTTTTAAATATTGTTGCATCAAGTTCAGTAGCGTTAGAAACAACTGTACAATTGACCAATTTCACTACTGCATTTGCTGCAACATTGCCATAGTTAGCAATAGCTGCACCTTGATTAAAACCTAGGGTACTATTGTTATAAATAAGAGTGTTGTAAATATTAATTTTTGATGTATTAGAATTGCTTCTGCCATCATTGCAAATTGCGCCTCCATATCGACCTAGATTATTTCTAAAAACACAATTATTGATTGTTAACTCGCTACTAAAAGCACCAGTAGCATCGTTTAATAATCCTGCTCCAAATAAATTTGAAGATATAGTAACATTTTGATTATTGGCATCTTCAATAATTAATCCGTCTAATAAAGTTTGTGTTCCGCCATAAACTTTTACAACTCTATAAGAATTGTCTGCATTAGAATTGACATCGCCAATATTTCCGCTCAAAATAGTTGGGTTTGAACCAATATTTCGTTGACTAATAGCAGTTTCTGTTCCTGCAAAGCCTCCATATATTTTTAAATCTCTTGGAATATTAAAAGTGGTATTTCTAATAGAATTAGAAGGTTTGTAGGTTCCTTTAGCAAGCCAAATTTGATTTATTCCTGAATTAGAACATTGAGAAACAAATAAAGCATATCTGAGATTAGTATAAGCATTGGCCCAACTATCGCCAGAATTGTTTCCTGTCGCAGATTCATTTACATACATAATTGTTGATGGAAAAACTGGGGGTTGGTTTACTACAACTGAGTAAGAATTATTCACACAACCATTGGCATCAGTAACTGTGCAAGTATAAGTTCCTGCTGCCAAACTTGAAATGTTATTTGTTCCTTCGCCAGTTGGAGTTCCGTTCCAGTTGTAAGTATATGGCCCAGTACCGCCAGATACATTGATTTCAACTATCCCGTCGCTACCGTTTCTGCAAGTGACATTGCTTGTGAAAGTTGTATCAATAACAATGGGTGTTGGATTTTCGACAGTAACAATAACTTCTTTTCTTGAACATTCATTGCCAAGACTACTAATGATTTTAATGACACATACATAATTACCAGCCGATAAACCTGAAATTGAGTTTGAAGTCGAAGCAAGAATAGTGTTTGATGGTAAAGCCACCCATTGGTAAGTTGTTGTAGCGTTGTTTGGCAAAGTAAAATTTGCCGAAACTGTTGCCGATCCATCGTTCGCGCCAACACAAGTTGGCTTGGTTGTAACCGCAGGATTAAGCGTTATTTGGGCATTATTGCATTCAGTAAATTCAAAATTAACTTTAACATCACCATTTATTTCAGATGATAAAGAGCAATATCGAACTAAATAATTATAATTTGGATTCAAATAACCGCTTCCTGCACCGCCGCCAGAAAATTCTCCACCACCGCCACCGCCGTTGTAGCCACCGCCGCCGCCACTAGCTCCATATGAACCACCACCAGATCCAAAACCAGAACCGCCACTAATGAAACAACCTGATCTTGGAGCACCATCAGGAAAACCAAGTTTACCTCGACCACCATCAGAACAAAAAGGCAAAATATTTGCAGATCCGTCGCTAAATGCACCACCGCCACCACCAGATAATACTTCATTTACGCCACCACCTTGACCGCCTTGACCGCCTTGACCACCTTGACCTCCGTTATTACCGCTGCCGTAGCTGCCAAATGTTGGATAATAAGAACTAAAATAATCACCGTTTCCGCCGTTGCTGCGATCTACTGGAATATAGGCAACCATACCCGCATAAGCACCGCCACCGCCACCGCTAACCGCAACTATTTCCCAAGTAGTAATGTTTGGTTTTTTAACCAACAATGCCGATCCGCCACCGCCGCCGCCCGTAGCAAAATCACTTCCTAACAAAATATAATTAATACGATCTTCACCTTGAGTGCCTTTTATTAGACGAAGGTTTGAACCAACAGGTATTTGAGAGGCTCCATTACCAATATTTAGTTTTATGTTAACGCCCATTGATTGCCCTCCGAGTGCAACACTATTTACAGTTCCGCTAGAAAATGGTTTAGGTGCTTCAACCTCTGCTCTGCCACCTCTACCGCCATAAAGCTCTACGTTCATTGATATTGCTCCCGCTGGAACAGTAATTTCGGAAACGATTTGAGCGTTGATTATTTGAAAAATAAATAAACTAAAAAGGATAATAAATTTTTTCATAATGTTTGTATTTAATTGTTTGGAAATCGTAGTTATTGATTTTTTTAAAACGATATAATATTTCGGCTAATGCTTTAAAACTTTTACTATTTTTTCTTTATCAAATGTTTTAATTTTTACGAAATAAGTTGCATTTGGCAAACCGCTCAAATCTAATTTATAGTTGTTTTTATTCACTTTTTCGATAATTAATTTTTGTCCTAGAACATTCGTAACTTCAACGTCTGTAATTTTTTCGGAATTACTTATATTTAAGATATTTGAAGTTGGATTTGGATAATATTTCAAATCTTTTAATTCGAAATTTTCATTAGCCAAATTTGTAGTTGTTACTGATACTGCAAAGGGTAAACTTGTACACGTTCCATCATTTGCAACAGCAAAATAAGTTGTGCCATTTGTTACAACTTGAGTGTTCAATAATGGCGATGTTCCGGTTAATGCATCTTCAGAATTATTATACCAAACAACGTTAGCTGGGTTGACAATAATATTGGACAAAGTTGCATTAACATTCAAATTTTGATTAGAATCTCCAGTGATTATTGGCCCTTGATTGATGGTCAGGTTAAGCGTTGTTGTTTCACAATTATCGGTATTGGTATAAATTCCTGATGTAGTAATAATATCCTCAGTATCTGGCCAAGCATAAGCATTGCAAGCTGTTACTGTCAAGCTCGAAGTAGTACTTGGAAAAATTGTTAAATTCAGTTTTTGAGTTGCACAATTGGTTGTTGAAGTGTACAATCCTGATGTTGTGTAAGTTTGTCCATTAGTTGCCCAAGTATAACTGCCACAAGCAGTTTCGAAAACAGTACTTTCTGAAGCTGGTGTAAGAATTAAATTCAATCTTTCGGTAACACAACCAGTTGTTGTTCCTACATAATTGCCAGATTGTGTGTAGGTTTGACCTGTATTTGCCCAAGTGTAATTGCTGCAAGTATTAATATTTGTAATATTTTCTGTTTCTGGAATTATGGTTAAAACTAATTTTTGGATAACACAGTTTAAAGTTGTTCCAGTATAAGTACCAGATTGATTATATGTTTGACCATTGTTTGTCCAAGTAAATGAGTTACAACTAGAAATTGTATTAATGTTTTCAGTATTTGGAATAATTGTTAAGTCAAGCGTTTTTTGTTCGCAATTTTCATTCACAAAAGTATAGATACCAGACGAATTATAAGTCTGACCATTTTCTGACCATTGATAAGTATTACAAGTGTTTATAACAATTGGTGTCGAGGCAATTGGTGTGGTAAGCGTAACATTTACTGTCGTGCGAGTAGATTCGCAAGTACCTGTGCCTGCAATAGTTTGCGAAACATAGTAAGATCCGTTAGAAACGACAGTTGTCGATGGAAGTAGAGTACCGCCAATTGCTGCAGAATACCATTTAAGATTTGTACCCGTAACTTGCAAATCTGCCAAAGTTTTGCCGGAGCAAACTGTCTGATTGGCGTTAACTGTTGGAAGTGGTTTTATGAAAATTTGTACAGCAATTCTGCCACTCTCAAAACCGTCAATCGTCTGAGTTGCATAATAAGTTTGCCCGTTATTTAGAGTTATTGATTGAGGCATTACAACATTGGTGCCTAAAGATGCATACCATTTTATGTTAATGCCAGTTGCTATTAAATCAGAAACTTGAGGATTTGGATTGCCACAAAAATTTTGGATAGGCGTTGCTACAGGTAGCGTTGATTCTTCCGTAACTACACTTATGTCATCAACAAAAAGTTGGTCTTGTTGTGCATCGGAGTAACAATTAAATCCAAAATAATAAATGCCGGTTGTACTTGCGGTAAAAACTTGACTAACCGATTGGAGTCCAGTAGTTGAAATATTAGGATGATCAGTAAGTGGTAAAGTCATTCCTGCAGCTGTTGCAGCTGAACCGTAGGCTACTTTTAGCTTTTCGGTCCAGCCTTGGTCGCTTATGCCGTATCTGTAGCGTATCACATAATTTACACCAGCTTGTAAATTTATAGCACGTATAAAAAACCAGGCATTGGCATTATTTGTAAAATTTTGATTATAGCGTAAGGCGTTACTAGTAAACCCAAAACCTGGGGCGTTTTGCGTATCCCATAAATTACCAGAACCAGCATTTAATCCAGAAGTGCAAGCCGCTAAACCGGGCACAGATGCGGTTTCAAAATTTTCGGAATATGGC
>JAYWGV010000087.1:0-24201 GCA_043778105.1 Bacteroidota bacterium | reverse complement strand
TGACATTCCAATTGAAATCGTTCATACCAAAAACGTCAATAATTGTATTGTATGGTACAAATGCTATTTTTTTAGCATCGAATGCGCCCAAAAATGCTGGTGGCAAAAACTTATCGAAAGTTCGGGCTTTGCCAATAGTCAAGACCAGTTGCGTGAACATTATTATAGTGTCAAAAGTGCCACGTTTGGCTTCTGCCCACAATAACCCCTCCCCAGCCCTCCCCGAAGGGGAGGGAGCCAAAACGCAAAAATCTATATTTCCAATAATTTTAGATGTGTCAAAATTGGCAAAAAAATCTTGTCCAACTTTGTTTTTTACTTCTTCTTCGCGAATGTTTTGGTATTTCATTATATAATAATAATTGCAAATTTCATTTTTTTGCTTTTGCTAAAATATGATTTTTATATTAGATAAAAAACAAAATCCCGAAATTGAAAAAATTCAAAAATCGGGATTTGTAACTTGTAAAATTTTGACTAGATACTAGGTTTCAGTTTGTAAAAAACAATATATTCAATCGGAATTAACAGAAATCTGCAATTTAAAAATCCAAGACTTTGATAGTCTAAAACCATATTTTGCTAAACTTCTTTTGTGCGAGCTATTATTTTTTTTTGTTAAGTTTTATCATTAATTCTTCAATTAATTTATTTTTTTCAAATAATTCCATATTTTTAATGCTTAATTCTAATTCTTTTTTTTCATTAAGTTTAATTTGATTTTCCAGCTTTTCTCGTAAATCTTCTGTCATAGCGTCAACTGTCCTCCATGCTTCTTGTTCAATTTCGATTTTTCGTTTTTCTATTGGATTAGTTCCAGAATGATGCAGAATATCAGTTATTATTTTCACTTCATCTATATCTGTTTCGTGTGTGTATTCTTTTACTATTTTGCTTTTATCGAAAAAGTTTTTTTGTTCAAAAACACTTAACAATTTATCTAGTTTGGTTTGATATCTATTGGTGATTTTTGCTACTTGAACAATATAACTATCGTGAGTTAATTTTTCTACAAAATCACTTTTAACATTTATTTTTTCCTTTTTAATTAGATCGTTGTAGTTTCTTTCAATGTGCAGACATGGGGAATCAATTTCAGGTAAGTTAAACCCTAAAATATAAATAGTTGTAATTGGTAAAATTTGATATTCATTATTTACAATATCTTCTTTTTTATATTGTTCAGCAAGATAATTTCTAAAACGCATCAAATCAATTTGATTTTTTGCTTTTTGAATCTCAATTAATATTTTTTTATGTTGTCCATTTTTTGTTAAAATTGTCGCAAGAAAATCTAGTCTAAAAACAGAAATTCCTGCCAATTTATCAGTGTAAGTAAATTCTTGAGGTTTCACTTCTACACTTTCGATTGTTTGCTCCAACAATGTACCAATGAAAAATTTTGCAACCTTATCATTTTCCATCATTCTTTTAAAAACTACATCATAAATTGGATTTGCAATTACCATAAGATTCAATTATATTGAACAAATACAACATTTTTAGATTTTGCTCATCATAGATTTTCAAATATTTCTCTTAATTTTTATACTAGCGAGACTGATTATTTAATTCTAAAATATTAAGATTTTCTAAGCCAACATCGTTACCGGATTTTCCAGAAATTGTCTCAATGTTTGTAAAAACTGAGCTCCAATTGCACCATCGACAGTTCGGTGATCACAAGCCAATGTTACTTTCATGGTGTTTCCAACAACAATTTGACCATTGCGAACAACAGGTTTTTCTTCGATTGCGCCAACCGATAAAATTGCAGAATTAGGTTGGTTAATTATCGATGTAAATTCAGATATGCCAAACATTCCAAGATTAGAAACCGTGAATGTGCTTCCTTCCATTTCGGCAGGATTCAATTTTTTAGATTTTGCTCTTCCAGCTAAATCTTTAACCGATGAGCCAATTTGAGTCAAACTCATTTGGTCTGTAAATTTTAGAACTGGCACAACCAATCCGTCTTCGACAGCTACTGCAACGCCAATATTTATATGATGGTTTATGATTGTTGTTGCTTCTGTCCATTGCGAATTTACCTTTATATGTTTTTTCAACGCCATTGCACAAGCCTTGATAACCATGTCGTTAAAAGAAACTTTAGTATCTGGAATTGTGTTAATAGTTGCACGAGATTTCATTGCTTCGTCCATTGCAACTTCTATTGTCAAATAAAAATGTGGCGCTGTAAAAATAGATTCCGACAAACGTTTGGCAATAATTTTGCGCATTTGCGAATTCTTGATTTCCTCGGCAAACATTTCTCCTGCAGGAACGAAAGGTTTTATAGGTTGCAGATTCTGGGTTGCAGGTTGTACACTTGCAATCTGTAAACTGCCATCTGCTACCTGACCACTTTTATCTGTTTTAAAGTTCTCGACATCAGATTTTATTATTCTTCCGTTTTCTCCTGAACCTTTTAATTGATTAAGATTAATTCCTTTATCTTGAGCAATTTTTTTGGCAAGTGGCGATATAAAAACTCTTAGCCCCCCAACCCCCGAAGGGTGAGCTATTGTACTGGCTTCACTATTATCAACTTTACTATCAGCTTCTAATATAGCAGTTCTCCCTTTGGGGGCTAGGGGGCTATTTTTTTTATAATTTTCAGCAACTCCAGTTATATCAGTTCCTGCTGGTCCAATAATTGCTAAAACGCTGTCAACTGGTGCAGTTTGACCTTCTTGAACGCCAATGTATAATAAGGTTCCTTCATTAAAAGATTCAAATTCCATTGTGGCTTTGTCGGTTTCGATTTCTGCAAGAATATCGCCTTCTTTTACAACATCACCTACTTTTTTCAACCAAGTTGCAACAGTTCCATCAGTCATTGTGTCTGACAATCTTGGCATTGTAACTACTACAACACCTAGACCCACCCCAGCCCTCCCCGAAGGGGAGGGAGTCGATGTAGATTCAATTTGTGGTAACGTAACTTCTTTTATATCATTTGCGCCGACATTTGAAGCTGTTCCCCCTTTGGAGGTTAGGGGGCTTATTAAACTTGCTATATCTTCGCCATCATTTCCAATAATTGCTAAAAGCGAATCTACTGGTGCAGTTTCTCCTTCAGGAATTCCTATATATAATAAAGTTCCTGCATTGAAAGATTCGAATTCCATTGTGGCTTTGTCAGTTTCGATTTCTGCAAGAATATCGCCTTCGGCAATTTTATCTCCTACTTTTTTTAACCAAGTTGCTACTGTTCCTTCCGTCATAGTGTCGCTCAATCGCGGCATTGTTATTATTGTTGCCATAATTTATATTCTATGTGGAATAAATGGATAATTTTTTTGTTCGTAAACCACGTCATACAATTGTTGTATTTCTGGAAACGGCGATTCTTCGGCAAATTTTACACATTCTTCTACTAAATTTTTAACACGCTCATCAATAGCTTGGATTTCGGGTTCGGTGGCATATTTATTTTCCATAATCACGTCAAGAACTTGTGTAATCGGATCTATTTTTTTATATTCTTCTACTTCGTCTTTGGTTCTGTAAAGTTGCGCATCCGACATTGAATGTCCTCTATATCGATAGGTTTTCATTTCTAAAAATGTTGGTCCATCGCCACGGCGTGCTCTTTCGATTGCTTCGTGCATTGCTTCGGCAACTTTCACTGGATTCATTCCATCGACTGGGCCACACGGCATTTCATAACCTAAACCAAGTTTCCAAATATCAGAATGATTAGCAGTTCTTTCTACCGATGTTCCCATTGCATAACCATTGTTTTCTACGATAAAAACTACTGGCAATTTCCATAACATTGCCATGTTGAATGCTTCGTGAAGTGAACCTTGTCGGGCTGCACCATCGCCAAAATAGGTCAATGTTACTCCATCACGACCAAAGTATTTATCGGCAAATGCCATTCCTGCTCCAACAGGAATTTGCGCTCCAACAATTCCATGACCGCCAAAAAAACCTTTTTCTTTAGAGAAAATGTGCATTGATCCGCCCATTCCTTTTGATGTTCCAGTCACTTTGCCAAGCAATTCTGCCATTACTCGTCTTGGGTCAACGCCCATTCCAATTGGTTGCACGTGGTTTCTATATGCAGTAATCATTTTATCTTTTCCCAATTCCATTGCGTGAAGTGCACCAGCCAAAACTGCTTCTTGACCATTATAAAGGTGCAAAAATCCTCTAACTTTTTGCTGTATGTAAAGTGCGGCAAGTTTGTCTTCGAATTTTCTCCAAAGCAACATTTCTTCATACCATTTTAAATAAACTTCTTTTGTAATTTCTTTCATACGATTTTTGAATACTAAAGCTTTATTTGCTTATTATTACTGAATAGAAACGCAAAAATTGACCTCACACAATTCTGCGATTTGCAAAAATAGGAAATTCCGATTGAGATAAGAAATTTTAAAACTAATTTTTATGATTTTTACAAGAAATGTTTATCAAATGTAAATGGCAATAAATTTTTTAATGATTCTGATTTGTAAATTTCTCCAATTTCACCCATAAAATACATTTCTATTGGCGATTCTTGTTTCGATTCGTATTCGGCAATTGATTGTCGGCAAGAACCACAAGGCGGAATTGGAGTTGTATTTACATTAATATCTGATGTTGCAGAAATGGCAATTTTCATTATTTTAGCTTCGGGATAATTTGCTCCAGCATAAAAAATCGCAACACGTTCGGCACACAATCCTGATGGGTAAGCTGCATTTTCTTGATTGGATCCAAGTACAATTTTGCCATTATCTAGCAAAATTGCTGCTCCGACACGAAATTGAGAATAAGGTGCATAAGCTTTTTTTCTAATTTCGATGGCTTCACTCATTAAATCTTGAATTTCGTTTGGCAATTCGTTAAAATTTTCGAAAACACTTAATTTGGTAGTTATGTTAATTTCTTTCATATAATGGTAAGGAATATATTTAAGGAAAAAAAATCCAAATATCAATGATTGAAATTTGGATTTAAGTTTAGTTTATAAAATTTTTAATTGTCAGGATAATCGTCTCCAAATCCGAAAGTTAATGAAAATCTCAAAGTATTTTCTAATGGACTTTTAATTTTCGATGCATTGAACAAATACGAAACATCGATTTTTACGACATTATATTTAAAACCAGCGCCTAATGAAAAGAAATTTCTCGCTCCTTTGTCTTTGTCTTCATTGAAATAACCAAGTCGCAATGCAAATGAATCTTGATAGGTATATTCGGTTCCAATAGAATAGGTAAACTCTTTTAACTCTTCTTTGAAACCATCGGGTGCATCGTTAAAAGATTTAAAAATACCAGATGTCCAACTTATTCCTTGATAGTCTTGATTGGCTTTGAATCTTGCAGCGTCCAATGTAGTGTCGCCAGCATCGGTAAAATCTCCATCTCCATTATTGTCAATTGGAACCGGTATTTGTGGCGTTGGCACTAATAATTTTGCCAATTCAACATTTACAGATAATTTACTAAATTCATCGAACGCAAAATCATATCCGCCACCAAGTTTAAGATTTGCAGGTAAAAAATTGGCGGTTCTATCGACAAGTGATTGGTCATAATTTATTTTTGGACCAAGGTTTTGAATGTTAAAACCTAAACGCATACGACCATTAAAATCGGCATATGCTTTTTCCTCGCCTTGATAAAATCCAGAAATATCAACTGCAAATGTCGATGCAGCATTCGAATTGTTGTTCACATCAGGAATTCTGAGGCTTGATCTAATATACCTAGCGCCAATTCCCATAGAAAACTTAGGGCTTAATTTTTGAGAATATGAACCATCTATTGTAAATTCATTTGGCTCTACTTTTCCATTTGAATCACCATTTTCATTTGTCAATTCAATTTCGCCTAGTCCAAAATATCTAATTGATGCCGCAAATGAACTTCGCTCACTAAATCTATTATAGAATGAGAATTGACCTAATGAAATGTCGTTTACTAAACTTGTTAAGTAAGGTGTGTAACTTGTTGTAAAACCTGCTTTCTTGCTAATAAAAGCAAATTTTGCCGGATTCCATTGTTGCGAAAATGCATCCGGCGAAGTAGCAACGCCTTGGTCGCCAAGTCCCGCAGATCTGGCATCGGCAGAAACTAAAAGAAACGGAACGCCAGTTGTTATAACTCTAACTTGGGCATTTGAATATTGAATAACAAATAAACAAATAAAAAATAATGCGATTTTTTTCATTCTAAATTTTAAATAATAATTAGACAAATATAATATTTAATTAAAGTATTACAAGTTTTTCGTACTTTTCTGTAATACTATCTGTTAAAACAGATTTCACGGTTAACTTGTAAACATAAACTCCTTTTCCAATTCGGTCGCCAAAATCGTCTTTTCCGTCCCATGAAATTTCTCTTGATAGAAAACCTGTTGTGTTAATGACTTGATTTTTAGTACAGACAACTTTTCCCGTAATTGTCATTATTTGTACCTGAACATCAAGAGGTTCGAATGGGCGATTGTGTGTAAACCAAAATTGCGTATAATTGACAAATGGGTTTGGATAATTTAGAACATTTGTTAAAGTTAATGTTTCGTCTCCAACTACTATAAATTGCAGTTCAGATGTGACAAGATTGTTATAAACGTCCCAAGCTTTAAAGGTTAATGTGTGCAAACCAATGGTTAAATCTCTAAAATTAAATTTCAGTTTGCCACGTTTGTAATCGTTCAATTCGGTTTCGTAATAATCGTTCAAGACGAATGGTGTTGTAACTTTTCCATCAAGAATTGCAACGATATCATGACCAATTCCAGAGGCTGTATTTATGCCATTTTCATCATTAATAAATGCTAAAAAAATTGGTGATTGGTTCGTGAATCCGCCGTTTACAAACGTTTCATCGTTCATGTATAATCTGGTTGTTGGCGGTGTCGTGTCGGCGACTGCATTGGCGTTTACACCACCAATTTTAATGTCCAAATTTATACCAGTTTTATCTGCCAATGTTTGATTTTTTTTAGAATAGAAACTTATTCGACCATTGCCAAGCGGAATTCTAATATCACGCGGCACGACGAATCCAAACTCGAAATTGCCATTGGTTATTGATGCGTTTCCTCTAAAAACTGATTCTCCAATAGTGGTAAATGGCATTATTGGCGCATCCAGATTGGCATCGTTAACCACTGCATTGGCACCATCATTTCGTAAAGTATTTCTTGGAATGTTTTTATCGAAAATATTTACAGCCATTTCGCCGTTGTAATCAGTAAGTGGGTTGTTGTTTTCGTCAAGAACTTCGCCTGAAAGTTTTACATAAGATAATGATTTTAAATCATCTACAGCTCCAGTTATTATTTGGTCGTTGATTTTTGTCAATACAATTTTTGGTTGCGGAATAGCGAGTTTGAGTGCTGGATCGCCAACATAAAAAATAACTTTTTCGCCACCAGCATCTTTATTTTTTGCTAATCGTAAAGCTTCTGCAATTGACACATAATTATTAGAGCCATAAGCAAAAAGTTCTTTCGAAAAAGTAAAACTAAAAAATTGTGCTGTGGTTTGACTTACTTCACGAATTGTGGTTATCATTGATATTGCACCACCTTTTGGATTCCAATAGGTAAATTCGCCACCAGTTTTTTTAGTTGGATTGTCAAATCTAGAAAAATCGCAAGTCAAAGTTATAAAAAGCGGATATTTAAATTGATTGAACAAATTTTGTCCATCGATTTTTTCCCAAACACGTTCTTGTGTTAGACCATCTTCGCCACCATGACCTAAATAACTAATTACGAGTGCACCTTTGGTAAAAGCATTGAAAAAATCTTCTCTTGCTTTTGGATATCTAAATCCGCCAGCCGATGCTTCTTGAACATACGAATCGATTAATATTTTTTTGGTATTCAAAAATGGTTTTTCTGCTTGAATTTGATCGGCTAATTTATTTTGATTGTATTGCAACTGGTTGTCGCCTGATGCTTGTGCACTTGGATCATCGGCAACAAAAACACAATTATTACGCCAGATTCCATAAGATTTTGGGTCGTGATAATCTATAACTTTATTGACCATTTCGTCGGCTTGTTCTTCGCTGCTTACAATCATTCGACCAACCGCAATATCAAGAGATTCAAGACTACTTGCCGATAAGTTGCCTTCATTTAGAGTCATACAACCAAAAAAATCATCAGATGCAAATGAACTTTCGCTTACATATTGTCCATAAGTTGCTTCATATATAGGAACAATGTTGGTGTTGTCTTTAATTCTATCTTTAAAATCATACGAGGCATCACCAAATAAATTTAAGTATTTAATGCGTTTAGAATCATCGGTTGCGTTGAAATAAATCCATTTAACAAAGTTTCTAATCGCTCCAACATCTTGTTTTCCAGATGAAAATTCTTTGTAGATAAACTCTAACGAAGCTACAAAAACTTTCATTCCAGAATTGTTTCGATGAAAATCGGCTAAATTGTTGGCTTTGCTTCTTAGAAAATCGGGTGTAACAATTAGGTAATCAATGTCTTTGAAATTCCCTGCATTATCAAAAAACTGACCTTTTAAATCTTGATTAGTCACTTTGGGTTCGTTTTCTTTTAATGGTGTGTATAAATCATTAAAATCGATAGCGACATATTTTTGTAAAATTCCTAAATCGGCTTTGAACGATAAATTATTTGATGAATTATTTATTCTTGTAACATTATTTATATCATTAATATTCCAAATGCTGCCAATTGCTGCAGAATTTGTAAATTGATAAACACCAACCAAGCCAGCATTAGTCGCCGATAGGTTATTTTCAAATCTGAATTGTTTGCCATAACCAGCCAAAAATCTGTGACTTTTAATGATGATTTTGTCTAAAAATCCCGACGATGATGGAACGCCACGGTTGTCAAATACCAATTTTATATTAACATTAGGAGCAGGAGTAATATTGCGGTTTATAGTTCCAATTGAATAAAAAAGCGAACCTTGACTTAAATTGATGTTTCCTGCATTTACATCATTTGCGAAAGCCTGAAAAATAACTTGATTATTTGATCTTGCTGCCAAATTTACTTCAAGATTCATTGGTTTTGTAGTTACTACATTTGGAATATTAAAATTAAATATTTGCTCGTTTTTAGAATCGAAACTATCTCCAAACCATGATCGACCAAGTTTGCCAAGATTTACTAAATCTTTTTCGAAGAAAACAGTATCATTAAAATCATTAATTGTGATTGTTGCATTTGCAGTTGGTTGCGAATTTGTCTGAATTCTTTTGCCTTGAGAACCTTGTATATTAATGTAATAAAAGGCTTTTTCTTCGAATAAATTTACAAATGTTTGGCTTTCTTCATTCCAATTATCAGTTCCATCAGCGTAAAATACAACAGAATCGCCATCGTTAAAAACACCATCAGATTCGCCATTTACTTCGATTGAATTTTCGGTTAAATCGTCAGGATATTCAATACTGTTTGACAATGGCAGCATTTTTCCGCCATTGCCATAAATTTTAAGATTTCTTGGGTCGATATTCGATATATCAATCCCTAAACTAGATAAAAAAGATTTATTTAGCAAGTAAACTCCAGATTTTTGAACATAAAACCGATACCAATCGCCAGTTGCCAAAACCGAATTTTTAGTAATTGGCGGCAATATTGCTCTTCTTGAAATGTTATTATTGTTAAAATCATATTCAAACGAAATGACTTTTAAATAATTATTTCCTTCCTTTATAATAGGCGCAATCGAAATAACAGCATCAATTTTTTCTCGAGCTTCTAGATTAACTAATTTTGCATTAATATTTGATGGAATTTCTTTTAAATCTAATTCGCCTAGTTCTGCAATCGAGATGTTTTTGTAAACAATATTCGAAATAACCAAAGAATTTTCATTGACAAATTGGGTCTGTGGAATCAATAAATTAAAATAAATTTTTTTGGTAGCAAAATCAAATCTAAAACCGTTGTTGTTGATAATAGGGATTTTAACATCAAATGATTGATAATAATATTTAGAACTTGTTGACCAGTCCAAAACTAAATTACTTTTATTCTGAGAAGATGAATTCAAAGAAAAAAGTATTAATAAAAGTGTAGTTATTTTTGCCATATTATCAATAACGATTGAAATAAAAATATATTGTACAAACTTAAAAAAAAATTAATGTAATAATATAATAATATTTACGTTATAAGTGAGAAAAACATTGGATAAAAATAAATTTTTATTTTTTTTATTTTTTTTTTGCTAATTAAAGGTTAATTCCTATATTGCACTCCGTAATTATTACCTACAAAACATGAAAGTAAACAAATTAATGACTCTAAATTTATTGCTGGTTTTGGCAATATTATTTTCTTTTACTAGTTGTAGTAAAAAGTCAAGCTCCAAAGACATTTCGTCAGCAACAGGCTGGAAAATCAACGACAAAAAAGGTGGTTTTCAGTACAATTCTAAGTTCAAAAAACAACAAACTGCTCCAGGATTAGTAGCAGTCGAAGGTGGAACTTTTACAATGGGAAAAGTACAAGATGACGTTATGCATGAGTGGAATAATACTCCAAATCAGCAGCATGTTCAATCTTTTTTCATGGATGAAACAGAAGTTACTAATTTTATGTACATGGAATATTTGGATTGGGTAAAAAGAGTTTATGATCCAGAAGAAGAATTATACAAAAATATTTATGCTGGAGCTGTTCCAGACACATTAGTTTGGAGAAATCGTTTAGGTTTTAATGAAACAATGACCAATAATTATTTAAGACATCCTGGTTATGCAGCTTATCCAGTAGTTGGAGTGAATTGGATTCAAGCAACAGAATTTGCAAAATGGAGAACTGATCGTGTTAATGAAAATGTTCTTGAAAAAGAAGGTTTCCTAAAAAAAGATGCAAAAGTTCTCGATGAAAAAGGCGATGCAACTTTCAGCACTGATACTTATTTGGCTGCGCCATCATTGACATTTGGTGGAAATGATAAAATTGTTATAAAAGGAGGAAAAAATGGTTTGAAAAAACCAGGAAAAACTAAAAAAGGTGATACACCACTAGGCGAAGCAAAAAATCTTTATGCACAAAGAACTTCTGGTATTATTCTTCCTGAATACAGATTGCCAACAGAAGCAGAATGGGAATATGCAGCCGCAGCTGATGTAGGTCAAAGAGAATATAATATATATAAAGGACAAAAGAAATATCCATGGTCAGGCAGTTATACAAGAACTGGAAAACGTAAAGTTAAAGGTGATCAATTAGCCAATTTCAAGCAAGGTAAAGGAGATTACGGTGGTATTGCTGGTTGGTCAGATGACGGTGCTGATATTACTCAATTCGTAAAAGCATATCCTCCAAATGATTTTGGTTTGTATGATATGGCTGGAAACGTTGCCGAATGGGTTGCTGATGTTTACAGACCAATAGTTGACGATGAAGCAAATGATTTCAACTATTTTAGAGGAAATGTTTACTTGAAAGATAAAATTGGTAAAGATGGTAAAATCGAAATTGTAACTAGTGCTACTCAAAAATTTGACACTTTAGCGAATGGTAAAATTGTTGCTAGAAATTTTCCTGGTCAAATTGCTCAAGTTCCAGTTGATGATAACGAAACCTATTTGAGACAGAATTTTAACAAATCGGACAATATTAATTTTAGAGATGGTGACAAACAATCATCAAGATTCTTTAAATTTGGTACAGCCGATGAGGTTCTTGATAAAGCCGCAGCTGATAAACAAAGAATGTATAATTCTCCAGAACACAGTGTTTTGGCGGATAGTTTAGGAACTATTTCTAGAAAATATGATAGTTCTAACAAACGAACTACACTAATTGACGATAGAGTTAGAGTTTATAAAGGTGGTTCTTGGAAAGATAGAGCATATTGGTTAGACCCAGCGCAAAGAAGATATTTTCCACAAGATATGGCTACTGATTATATCGGTTTTAGATGCGCAATGTCAAAAGTTGGTCCAAAATCGAATAAGAAAACACCAAGAGGGAAACCTAAAAGTTAAATTTATTATGAAAGCCCTTTTAACGAAGGGCTTTTTTTATATCCTCTTTCTTTTTATTAACAAAAACAGCATAATAATGACGATTGAAAAATTACATGATTTGTTTCTTAAATGTGACACGGTTTCTACTGATACTAGAAAAATTAGCACTAACTCAATGTTTTTTGCCTTGAAAGGTGATAATTTTGACGCCAATTCATTTGCGAAAATTGCTCTTGAAAAAGGTGCAATTTATGTAATAATTGACAATGCAACATTTTATTTAAATGAAAAAACAATATTAGTTAAAGACAGTTTAGAAACATTGCAAGAACTTGCAAACTTTCATAGAAATTTTTTAAAAATCCCAATAATTGCATTAACTGGTAGCAACGGAAAAACTACAACCAAAGAATTAATAAATTGTGTTTTATCAAGAAAATTCAATACAATTGCAACGGTTGGCAATTTGAATAACCACATTGGTGTGCCGCTAACTTTGCTTTCTTTTATAAAAGATACAGAAATTGGCATTGTAGAAATGGGAGCCAATCATCAAAAAGAAATTGAATTTTTATGCAAAATTGCTCAACCAGATTATGGATTGATTACGAATTTTGGCAAAGCACATTTAGAAGGTTTTGGTGGAGTAGAAGGAGTAATTGCTGGAAAAAGCGAAATGTATGATTACTTACGGAATAATAACAAAATAGGTTTTTTAAACCTTGATGACCAAATTCAAGTTCAAAAATGTTCAGATATAAGCAAAGTCTCTTTTGGATTAAATAATTTAAATGCGGATTTAAATATTCAAGAAATTGCTGCAAATCCGTTGGTCACAATTCAATATGATAATAATTCAATTCATTCTCATTTAATTGGTTTATACAACGCAAATAATATTAACATAGCAATTTTAATTGGCAAATATTTTAAAATTGATGATTTAGATATTAAAAGTGCAATCGAAAGTTATGTTCCCGAAAATAATCGTTCGCAATTAATCAATAAAAATTCAAACGAAATAATTCTTGATGCCTATAATGCCAATCCTAGCAGCATGAAAGTGGCTATTGAAAATTTTTTGCAAATTGATAAACCAAACAAAATTATGATTCTTGGTGACATGTTCGAATTAGGAAACGAAAGTAATTTCGAGCATCAGTTAGTAGTCGATTCCTTGTTGAACAATCAAAATATAAGTTGCTTTTTCGTTGGAAAATGCTTTTTTGAATGTAAAATTGAATTAAAAAATTTGTCATTTTTTGAAGATTTTGAAGTTTTTAAATTGTTTTTAGAAACCAATAAAATTGAATTAAGTTTTGTTTTGATAAAAGGTTCAAGAGGTATGGCACTTGAGCGAACATTAGAATTTTTATAAATTTTCGTATAAATAATAATTAAAGAAATAACTAATATATGTACGAAAATACATTTCCAAATAAAAGATTTAAGCGCACAATTGAATTTTTAAAAAAACATATTTCTGATAATGAAACAATTTTAGATTTGGGCGTCGAAAACCCATTTTCGAAAATAATGATCCAAGAAGGTTTTGTGGTAACCAATACATCTGGCGAAGATTTGGACGAAAACCAAAATACAATTCAAAAATCTGATGCAAACACAACAACAGCATTCGAAATTTTTGAACATTTATTGAATCCATATATTATTTTAAAAGAAATCAAATCAGAAAAATTATTTATTTCAATTCCATTAAGATTGTGGTTTTCGCCTGCTTATAGAAGCAAAACCGACTTATGGGACAGGCATTATCATGAATTTGAAGATTGGCAACTCGATTGGCTTTTAGAAAAAACTGGTTGGAAAATAATCGATAGACAAAAATGGACTAATCCAGTCAAAAAATTTGGTATTCGTCCTTTATTAAGACGATTTACTAATCGGTATTATATTGTTTATGCTGAAAAAAATTAATATTTTCGCACAAAATCTCCAAAATGAAATTTCTTATTAATTTTTTAGCTTTACAGATTTGTACAACTCTTAGCTTTGCTCAAAAAAATGATTATGCAGTCATAAATATTGCTGATAGTTTGAAGCAAAATGCAAATTCAGTCGTTCGATTGAATCAAGTTGACATTGATATTTCTAGCCAACGAAATATGAAAATCAATACAAAAAGAGTGATTACTATTTTCAACGAAAAAGGACTTTCTGATATAAATGCAATCGAATATTATGATAAAAAAACTACCGTAAATAATATTTTTGCCACAGTTTACAATTCATTCGGATTAGAAATAAAAAAAATAAAAAGAAAAGATTTTAGAGACCAATGTGTCGTTGACGGAGTTACAATTTTTTCGGATTCAAGATTTATTTACCTTAATTATACACCCATAGATTATCCATTTACGATAGTTTATGAAAGCGAAGTAAGCTCTTCTAATACAGCTTTTATTAGACCGTTTGTACCAATAAATGTTTTTTATTCTAGCTCCGAAAAAATAATGTACAATATTAAATTTCCTGAAAAATTA
Source organism: Bacteroidota bacterium (assembly GCA_043778105.1). Lineage (GTDB taxonomy): Bacteria > Bacteroidota > Bacteroidia > Flavobacteriales > Flavobacteriaceae > Flavobacterium. Next base: position 9,749 of record JAYWGV010000087.1, on the reverse strand, counting down.
GGTTTTAGATTCAAAGAATATAATTTAACGAATACTTTAGTAAAAAAAATAAAGGAAACAACTACCGAAATTTCATACGAAGCAAATAATATTATTGCTCAAAAGCCTGAAATAATGAATTTAAGTCCATTAAAGTATAATCCAATTGTATACTTTAGTTTAGAATATTTTAATCTTGAAGGAATCGATGGAAAAGCAAAAACTTGGAATGAGTATGGAAAATGGTTTTCGGATAATATTTTGCAAGGTACTTTAGAATTGCCAGAAAAGACTAAAACTAAAATAAAAGCATTAGTCGAAAATGAAACGGATTTAATCAAAAAAGCCAAAATAGTTTATAAATTCGTTCAGGAAAAATCAAGATATATTAGTATTCAAGTAGGTATTGGTGGATTCAAGCCGATGTTAGCTTCAGATGTTGACCGATTAGGTTATGGCGATTGCAAGGCTTTATCTAATTATACAAGAGCATTACTCGATGTTGTAGGTGTTCCTTCATATTATACAGAATTATATGGTGACAAAATTAAAATCGACATCAATAAAGATTTTTTTTCAATACAAGGCAATCATGTCATTTTATGCATTCCAAATGGCAACGAAAATGTTTTTTTAGAGTGCACAAGTCAAACCAATCCTTTCGGTTTTCAAGGAAATTTCACCGATGATAGAGATGTTTTAATTATAAAACCTGATGGTGGCGAAATTGTGCGAACAACAATTTATTCAGATAAAACAAATGCACAAATCAGCAAAGGTAAATTTGATATTTCAGAAATTGGGGACTTTTTTGGAACAATTTCTATCAATTCTCAAGGAACACAATATGCCAATAAATCAAAATACGAAACAGTTTTACCAACCGAAAAAGAAGAGCATTATAAAGACTATTGGCATAATATTGAAAATCTATTGATTAATAAATTAGATTTTGTAAATGATAAAGAGAAAGTGATTTTCACTGAAAATGCTACTATTTCTGCAGAAAAGTATGGTAAAATTTCGGGGAACAATTTAATTTTTAATGTCAATGCTTTTAATCAGTATTCTAGTAGTTTAAAGAAAATCAGAAACCGAAAAACAGCATTCGAAATTTCTAGAGGTTATTATGATTATGATGAAATTGAGATCGATTTGCCATCAGCATATAAAATTGAATCATTGCCAAGTAATTTTGAGTCAAATTCGAAATTCGGAGAATACAAAACCGAAATAATTAAAAAATCGGAAACAAATTTAGTTTACAAAAGAACTTTTTTTGTAAAAAAAGGAATTTACAAAAATACTGACTACGAAGAATATAGACTTTATATAGATCAAATTTCTAGAAACGATAATGTTAAAATTGTATTACTCAAAAATTAATAAAATGAATTTTAAAAAACTTATAACTTGCCTATTTATAGTTGTTTTCTCGTTTGCAAATGGACAAAACTATGAACTTGGAAAAGTTACAATTGCTGAACTAGAAGAAAAACAAAATTTTAACGACCCAACGGCAGCAGCTACTTTTTTATACAAAAAAGGAGAAGTTCGTTTTACTTATGCTCAAGACAAAGGTTTCGAAATGACAACCGAAATTAAAGTAAAAATTAAGATATATACTAAAGATGGATATAAATGGGCAAACGATAAAATTAGCTATTATGTTGGTGGTTCGTCTAATGAATCGGTTTTTATAGATGACGCAGTAACTTATAATTTAGTCAATGGAAAAATCGAAAAATCAAAACTTAAAAACGATGGAATTTTTGATGAGAAAATAAATAAGTATTGGAGCCGAAAAAACATTGCAATGCCAAATGTCAAAGAAGGTTCTATCATCGAATATTCGTATGTTATAAATTCACCTTCGATTGGCGCTTTAAAAGACTGGAATTTTCAATATTCAATTCCTGTAAATTATTCAGAATTTAAGACTTTTGTACCGCAATATTTTGTTTACAAACCTTTGCAAAAAGGGTTTATTTTTCCCAAAGTAACCACAGAGAAAAGTGATCAATCAATTAGTTATAATTACAAGCCTACATTCACTGCGGGAGGAAATAATAGTAGTAGTCAGGAAAAGTTAAGCTTCGATGAAATACAAACAACTTACTTAGCTTATAACTTACCAGCAATAAAAGAAGAAGTATTTGTAAATAATATTGACAACTACACATCGATAATAACTCATGAATTAAGTAGTGTTCAATATCCTAACCAACCTTATAAAAATTTTTCAACTGACTGGGAAACAGTTACTAAAAAAATATATGAATCGGATGATTTTGGGTCAGAATTAAATAAAACAGGTTATTTTGAAAATGATGTTAAAACATTAATCGCCGGAATAACTGATCGAGACGAAAAAATTGCTAGAATTTATGACTTTGTAAAATCTAAAGTTAAGTGGAATGATTATTTAGGATATTCCTGCAATGATGGTGTAAAAAAAGCCTATAAAGACGGTGTCGGTAATGTTGCAGAAATAAATCTAATGTTAACTGCAATGCTTAGATTTGCAGGAATCGAAGCTAGTCCTGTTATTTTGAGTACGCGTTCTAATGGTATTTCGCTTTTTCCAAGTTTAAACGGTTTTAACTATGTTATTGCTGCCGTTGAAATCGAAAATGATTTAATCTTACTAGACGCTACCGAAAAATATGCTGTGCCAAACATTTTGCCAAACCGTGATTTAAATTGGACAGGAAGACTAATCAGAAAAGAAGGAACATCAACCGAAGTTGACTTAATGCCAAAAAAACCTTCGGGTGAATTTGCGCTTCTGAATTTTATAATAGATTCTAAATTAGAAATTAATGGTAATTTAAAACGTCAATTTACGAATCATAATGCAATGCAATTTAGAAATAAGTTTAATACAACAAATAAAGACACTTACTTAGAAAATTTAGAAACCAAAAATGATAACATTGAAGTAAGCGATTATGTTAGAGAAAACGAAAATGATTTTTATAAACCAATAAAAGAATATTTTAATTTTAAAGACAATAAAAGCATAGAGATTATTAATGACAAAATATATTTATTGCCACTTGCTTTTTTGACAGAAAAAGAAAATCCATTTAAACAAGAAGTTAGAGAATATCCTTTGGACTTTGGATTTTCTACTAACGATCAAATGATTATCAACATCACAATTCCAGAAGGATACAAAATAGAATCAATGCCAAAATCTATAAACTTAGCTTCTGGTGAAAATGTGGCAGCTTTCAAATACATGATTTTGAATAAAGAAAATAATATAAATATTGCAATAAATTCTAGCTTGAACGAAGCAATTGTTCCTGCCGATTTCTATGATGTATTAAAAGATTTTTATAAGCAAATGATAGAAAAACAAAACGAAAAGATTGTATTAATAAAAAAATGATTTAATGAAGATTTTACAGTTATTTACATTAGTTTTATTTTTTTCTAATTTATTATCAAATGCACAAAAACTAGAATTAGGTAAAGTTTCTATTCAAGAATTACAAGAAAAAAAACATCCATTAGATTCAACAGCTGTTGCTGCTTTTTTGTTTAACAAAGCCAAAACAAGTTTCAAATATTTGAAAACTGGTTTTTACTTGGAACATGAATATTCAATTAGAATAAAAATTTATAAAAAAGAAGGATTTGATTGGGCGACCAAAAAAGTAAATCATTATATCGCTTATAAAGAAATAAATAAGGATTACGTAACATTTTCTGATTGCATAACTTACAATCTTGTTGATGGCAAAATAGAAAAAACCAAATTAAAAAGCGAAGGAATTTTCACAACCAAAATTAATGAATATTTCAACCAAGCTGCCATAACAATGCCAAACGTTAAAGTTGGTTCGGTCATTGAGTACAAATATACAATTACATCAGAATACATAAATAATTTTCCAGATTTTGATTTTCAACAAAACATTCCAGTCAATTATGCTGAATATCTAACAGAAATTCCTGAGTTTTTTATATATAAGCAAGTTACAAAAGGTTTGCAAAAAATCAAAACCGAAGAAAAATTAGGCTTTGGATATCAAAATTTTACAAATAGCAATAATCAAGGCGTAAATGTGGATTATCGACAAATTAATACAATTCATATTCTTGATAACATACCAAGTTTAAAAAATGAAGATTTTATTGATAATCTAGAAAATTATCGAAGTTCAATTGGTTACGAACTTGAACAAACAAGATTTTACGAAGTACCAATAAAACAATATTCAGAAACTTGGGAAAATGTTGCTAAAAATATTTTTGAAGACAAACGATTTGGTGCAGAATTAAAAGAAAATGAATATCATCTAAATTCATTAAATGTAATCTTAAAAGATAAAAAAGAACCTTTAGAAAGATTAAATACAATTTTCAAATTTGTTCAAAATAAAATGAATTGGAACAACCAAAACGCAATATTTACAGAAAAAGGTGTTGTTAAAGCGTTCGAAGAAGGTTCTGGAAACGCAGCAGAAATTAATTTTATTTTAATTGCAATGTTAAATCACGCTGGTCTCAATGCTAATCCTGTTTTAATTAGCACCAAAGACAACGGAATTGCAGTTTATCCAACAAGAACAGCTTTTAATTTTGTAATAGTTTCGGTCGAAATTGATGGGAAATTCATTTTGCTTGATGCTACTAGTACATTTGCCGCAGTTAATGTTTTGCCGATAAAAAATTTAAATTGGACGGGTCGACTAATCAGACTAGACGGCTCATCTAATGAAATTGATTTAATATCAGATACAAAATCAATTGAAAATATTAAATTAAAAGCGATAATAGAAAGCAATGGAATAATATCTGGGAAAACACAAATTCAAAAAGATAAATTTAATGCATTTAATTTTAGGCAAAATTATGCAAATTTAAACATTGACAATTACATAGAACAATTAGAATCAATTTATAATAGAATTGAAATATCGGATTATCAAATAGAAAATAAATTAACAAATCTCGAAAAATCAGTTACAGAAACTTTTGTATACAAAACTGATAATGAAATTGAAATTATTAACAATAAAATTTATTTTAGACCATTACTTTATTATTCGTTGAGTCAAAATCCGTTTAAACAAAACGAACGAACGCTTCCAATAGATTTCGAATTTATGAAAGAAAAAAGCATTACTGTTTCAATAGAAATTCCTGATGGTTACGATATAGAAACAATGCCAAATTCGATAAACATTGCGTCACCAGAAAATGTTTTTACATATAAATATTCGATACTAAAAAACAACAACTTAATTCAGGTTTTGACTTCTTTTAATATAAATAAAACAATAATTCCTGCCGATTTTTATGAAATAACAAAAGATTTCTATAAGCAAATGATTGAAAAACAAAATGAAAAAATTGTTTTGATTAAAAAATAAAAAAATGTAATAGTTATATTATAAATTTGGTTCAAGAATTTATTACAAAAAGATGTAATTTTAATTTCTAAAAATGTAAGATTGAATTAAAATTTCTTGCGTATTTTTGTATTAATCAGAATTTAATTTATTCTTGATTCTATTAATTTATGAACTACTACATCATCATTCCAGCACACAACGAAGAAAAATTTATTGCATTAACACTGCAATCGATAATTTCTCAATCTTTTTTGCCAAAAAAAGTCGTTGTTGTTGATGACAATTCTACTGACAAAACTGCTGAAAATGTTGAGGAATTTGCTGATAAAAATCCAATTGTTTGCTTAGTTAATAAAATTTCCGAAGCGATTCATTTGCCTGGAAGCAAGGTTATTCAAGCATTTCAAAAAGGACTTGAAACTTTAGATAATGATTATGATTTTATTGTAAAACTAGATGCGGATCTAATTTTACCTGAAAATTATTTCGAAACAATAATTAAGCATTTTCAATCAGATGAAAAAATCGGAATGGTTGGCGGATTCGCATATATCGAAAAAAATAATGATTGGATTTTAGAAAATCTAACAGATAAAGATCATATTCGCGGTGCATTTAAAGCTTATAGAAAAGCTTGCTTTGTAGAAATTGGAGGATTGAAGCCAGCAATGGGTTGGGACACAGTCGATGAATTATTTTGCAAATTTTATGGTTGGAAAGTTATGACTGATGCGTCATTGAAAGTAAAACATCTAAAACCAACTGGCGCAAATTACAATAAATCAGCAAGATACAAACAAGGAGAAGCTTTTTATAGTTTAGGATATGGTTTCTGGATTACCGCAATTGCATCGGCTAAATTATCTTTTTTAAAAAAGAAACCACTTTTATTTATTGATTATATGAAAGGATTTTGGAAAGCAAAAATTTCCAAAAAACCACTTTTGGTTACTGCCGAACAAGCTCTTTTTATTAGAAAATACCGCTTTTCAAAAATGCTATTAAAATTTAGATTTTAATGTACTATTTAAATTTCCAACAATTTAATTAGAATATTCTAAATTTTTATGAAATTTAAAAAACCCTTCAACTGATAAGTCTTCTCCAATATTTTCCCAATGAATCCAAGAATTGTCTGACCAAAGTTCAAAATTTTCAAGGTCTTCTTTTTTCGCATTTAATAATTTAGGAAACCATTCTAATGGCATTTTACCAATTTTATTTTCTATTGTTTCTACAAAAATATATTTACTATCGAACCAGATTTTAGTCGCTTCCATTTTACTTAAATTTAAGATTTATAAAAATCATTTCAATGTTTGATTATTAATTCTTGATTTTCTTCGATTATGCTTTCTGCTAATAAAATATCTTTCTTTTTAACTCCTTTATTTTCAATTAATTGAATTGGGTTTACATTGAATTTTGCAGTGCCATCAGCATTTTATATGTGAACATGAATGGACAAATGGTCGTTACTAAAATAGAAGAAACGCTTTCCGAAAAAACGAAAAATTTCTGGCATTTTATCTTTAAACAAATATACTAATTAATTAAATGAGATAATCTGTTAACATATTAATTTCAGTAACTTTTATAAAAGGCTTAGAAATTTTAATAAAATCTCACAAGTTATCCCTATTTTTACAGTCAATTAAATCAAAATATGATTACACGTTACTTATCACAAATTGGAAGATATTTTATTATGTGGGTAGAGATTTTCAAGAAACCCACAAAATGGTCGGTTATGCGAGGATTGATTTTTAAAGAAGTTGATGATTTAATAATTGATTCACTCGGAATTGTAGCTTTTATTTCATTTTTTGTTGGCGGAGTTGTTGCCATTCAAACTGCTTTAAATTTAACCAATCCTTTGATTCCTAAATATTTAATAGGTTTTGCAACTCGGCAATCGGTAATATTAGAATTTGCTCCAACATTTATTTCGATTATTATGGCTGGAAAAATGGGTTCGTTTATAACATCATCAATCGGAACAATGCGTGTGACCGAACAGATTGATGCACTTGAAGTTATGGGTGTAAACTCTCTTAATTATCTGGTTTTCCCTAAATTAATTGCATTATTACTATATCCTTTTTTAATTGGAATTGCAATGTTTCTTGGTGTTGCTGGCGGATTTATTGCGAGTGTTTATGGTGGTTTTGGAACAGCAGCCGATTTTATTGATGGTTTGCAACGAGAATTTGTACCTTTTCATATTGCTTATGCTTTTATAAAAACATTTATTTTTGCGTTAATTTTGGCAACAATTCCTTCATTTCATGGTTTTTACATGAAAGGTGGCGCACTCGAAGTCGGAAAAGCTAGTACTGTTTCGTTTGTTTGGACTTCGGTTGTTATTATTTTGGTAAATTACATATTAACTCAACTACTTTTGACCTAATGATAGAAGTAAAAAACATAGAAAAATCGTTTGGCGACAGTAAAGTTCTTAAAGGTGTTTCAACAATTTTTGAAACAGGTAAAACCAATTTAATTATCGGTCAATCTGGGTCAGGTAAGACAGTTTTATTGAAATCTTTGCTTGGGATTTTTTCTCCAGAAGTTGGCACAATCGAATTTGATGGAAGAGTTTACGGAGATTTATCTGATGAGGACAAAAGAGAATTGCGTACAGAAATTGGAATGGTTTTTCAAGGTTCGGCTTTATTTGACTCGATGACGGTTGAAGAAAATATTGGTTTTCCGTTAAAAATGTTTACACAAAAGACAAACGAAGAAATTACTGAAAGAGTAAATTTTGTAATTCACAGGGTTAATTTGATAAATGCAAACCACAAGAAACCGTCAGAAATTTCGGGTGGAATGCAAAAACGTGTTGCTATTGCAAGAGCAATTGTTAATAATCCTAAATATTTGTTTTGCGATGAGCCTAATTCGGGTTTGGATCCAAATACTTCGATTTTGATTGACAATTTGATTATGGAAATTACCGAAGAATATGACATTACAACCGTAATTAATACCCACGACATGAATTCGGTTATGGAAATTGGTCAAAACATTCTTTTCTTAAAAAACGGGTTAAAAGCGTGGCAAGGCACCAAAGAAGAAATTTTTAAGACAGATAATGAAGCGGTTACCGATTTTGTTTATTCGAGTAATTTATTTAAAAAAGTTCGTGAAGCGGTTTTAAAAGGCTAAAAATTTACTTACTCAAACCAGCAACAATACCTTTTATTTCTTGTTCTTTAGCTTTAGGATAAATTAATAAAATGCCTTCTTTATCAACAACAATATAATCATTTAAACCGTCAATTACAATTAATTTATCTGCATCAGAGCGAATAATATTGTTTGATGCGTTTTCTAAAATTACTTTTGCATTTATAATTGCATTATTGTTTTCATCTTTGTTTAGTTTTTCATACAGTGAATTCCAGGTTCCAAGATCATTCCAATCGAAAGTTGCTGGCAAAACATAAACGTTTTTGGCATTTTCCATAACTGCATAATCAATCGACACATTTTCGGATAATCCATAATTTTCATTGATGAATTTTTGTTCGTTGTCGGTATTATAACTTTCAATTCCTTGAATGAATAAAGCGTTCATTTGCGGCTGAAATTTCTCGAACGCTTGTAAAATTGATTTCACTGACCAAATAAAAATGCCACCATTCCATAAAAAATTTCCTGAATCAAGAAAAGATTTTGCAGTTTCATAATCGGGTTTTTCTCGAAATTGTGCTACTTTTTTTATTGTTTTAATGTCATTTTTATCATATTCGATATATCCAAAACCAGTATTCGGAAAAGTAGGTTGAATGCCTAAAGTCATCAAAGCATTTTCTGATGAACAAAAATCAAAACATAGTTGCAAGTTTCTAGAAAATTCGGCTTCATCTTCTATCCAATGATCGCTTGGCGCAACAACCATAACAGCATTTGGGTTCATTTTTTGAATTTTTAACGAAGCGTATAAAATGCAAGGTGCTGTGTTTCGCATTGCTGGTTCAAGTAAAACCTGAGCTTGTTTAACTAGTGGCAATTGTTCTAAAACAATATTATTATAGCGTTCATTGGTCAATATCAAAATATTTTCTACAGGAATTAGCTGCGATAATCTCGAAAATGTTTTCTGGATTAAAGTTTGACCTGCGCCCAACATGTCATGAAATTGTTTAGGAAATTCGGCTGTGCTAACTGGCCAAAAACGCGATCCAACTCCACCAGCCATTAATATTGCGTAATAATTGTTGTTCATTTTATTGGTATTTTTACAAATGCAAAAGTAACCATTTGCTTATGAAAATCAGGCAATACCATATATTTATTCAGGGCAAACGCATTAAAGTATAAAAACCACTACGTTATTAACAATTTTTCATAAGTTATTAGGTGTTGTTTTTGGAAAATTGATGAGTTGTAAAC
>JAYWGV010000086.1:0-24352 GCA_043778105.1 Bacteroidota bacterium | reverse complement strand
AAAAGAAAATCCGTAGTACACAGCTCGGAACTCAAAAAAAATAATTTGCAACATTATGAGGTATTTGAAGACGGGTAGCTGCAAGTTGGGTTAATATTATTTTTAAAAGTTTCATAACATTTAAAATTTCTGTTTTTTTTATTACGAATTAAATAAATGGTTTTACCACGAATTGAATGTGTTTATTAATTTACAATAAAAATAAAGCCACGACCCGAGCCTGTAAGTGTGAATAGGCGAAGCAATTGCACTAATTTTCACTAATGAAAGTCCTATATTAATTTCACAAATCCCAGTATCAAACCTTAGAATTTGTGTGATTAAATTTTCAAATTAAAAATTTGTGCAAATTTGTGCAAATTTGTGTAATTTGTGTAATTTGTGTAATTTGTGGTAAAAAAATTTTACCCACACAATTCGTGGTATAACCAAATAAATTAAGCTTTTTAAATTCCTCTAGTCATTTCTACAACAAAATAATAAATTGCAAAGCCAATAAAACCAATAATTATTGCCCAAAACCAAGCTGGTGTAGATTGTGGTGTTTCGCTGCCTTCGATTAAAAATTGTTTTTGATCACCTTTTCCATAAGCGTTTATCATTATCGGAATTACGCCATCTACAACATCATTTTCGGAAATGCCTTCGACTGCAATTGAAGGTCCATTTCTAACAAAAAAAGGTATTTTGCGAATGCCTTCTTTGCCGTTTGGATCCTTGCTAACAATTTTTAAGAGATGTTCTCCATCGACAAGTTTAGTCGTGTCTAAATCGAAATTTATAGGTACAGAAAATTCTCCAAACGGTTGTTTTTCTTCATCTAAAAACACATATACTGAACTATTATTTTTCATAAAGCTTTATTTAAAGATGGAATATTTAATGTGATTTAGATTATTCTCATTAGGTTTCAACAACCATTTTACAGAATAAATCAATGCGAAGACAGCAATAATCGCTGTAATTACAATACTTACATAATCCCAATTGTTGTCTGGTCCAGCACCGTGAACTATGCCTCGCAAAATTTTAGGTTGGTTGCGTTCGCAAACTGGACAGGCAAAAGCTGTTATTTGAAATAACATGAGGAATAAAAATGTGATTGCTTTTTTCATTTTACTTATTTTTTTGACACAAATTGCACGAATTTTCACTAATTTAAAAATTTCACTGATTTTTTCGATTTATCTGTCATTTCTGATAAAACATAATTAATATTTTCTTGCGTAAAGGATTGCAGTGTAAATCCTTTTTTCATACCTGACAGGTTTTTTTAAACCTGTCAGGTATGAAAAAAGATTGAAACGGAAAGCCTGACCCCGATTTTTCATCGGGGTTACGCCCACACGAGCCTGAAAGAGCGAACTGACGAAGTAAATTATCTTACTTCTCTGCTTCAACTTTAATTTTTATAAAATCCATAATTTTTTTGATTTCTTCGGGTGTGACTTCTTTGCCTTTGTTTCCCCACGAATTTCGTTCGTAGTTTATCAATGCAGCAACATCGAATTCGGTAAAATTCATATTGGTTCCAACGGCTGCCATCACACCATAATCGGCTCTGGCATCGTAGCCATTCATAATAATATCGACATATAATTCGAGGTTTTCGCCAGTGACAACTGCGCTGCCTTTTAATGGTGGAAATGCGCCTTTCAAACCTTCTCCATTTGCTTGGTGACAAGCGACACAATTGGCTTCGTACAATGCTTTTCCATCAACAGTTTTATCGCCAGTTTTAGAACTTGGAATGTCGCCAACTGCTTTTTTGTATAAAAATTCTTGAGCAATTGTGCCTGTTGGCAATGGCGTTTGTTTTAATGATAAAATATAAGCAACCAATTGCAATGCCTCTTTTTTGGCAACTAATTTTCCTGCTTTTCCGATCAAAAATTCGGCTGGCATACTTACTATAACATCAGTTTTCGATGGATTTAATTTCATTTCGAAAAGCCATTTGTAGGATGGCATAATTGATTGTTTGACAACGCTTCGCGGTTGATAAAGATGCATTAAATTCCAATCAATACTGGCTTGGCGGTTTCCAACATCGGTCAAATCTGGTCCAGTTCGTTCGGTTCCCATAAGTGTTGCAGTGTTTTGCCAAATGCTGGTGCGACCAATATTGGCATAATCGGCAGCCATTCCTGGACGTGAACCAAACATTTTGTCCATTTCGACATTACGCACTTGTTGCGAGTGGCAACCCACGCAACCTTCTGATATATATATTAATTTACCAGCTTTGGCATCGCCAGAAAGTGGTTTTGTGCCAGGCAACGGCATATTGGTATACTGGTTTTGCAATGCTGGCATAACGACCGTAAAATACGTTAGCAACGCAAATAAAAGTCCAGCTGTGATGTATAATCTGATGTGATTGTTGAAAATATTCATAGCTGTTTTTATTTGTTTTTTTCTTCTAAAATTCTAAAAGCTTCTTCTTTTACATCAATATCTTCAACTTCGTTAACGGTCATTCGGTAGAAATTATAGGCGAAAATTAAGTGCGAAATAAACATTAAACTTCCGCCGATAGCGCGCCAAACCCAGAAATCAAACATTAAAACTACACTGTCGATGAACGGTTTTCCTTCCATCCACATCAATCCTCTTAATGTGGCACCGATGGAAAGTGGTACAGAATAAAATAATAATCCAATAAATGCCAACCAAAAATGCACACCAACCAAATGTTGTGGTGGTTCTTTTCCAGTTAATCTTGGCATTACGACATACATTCCGCCCCAAAGTGTGAAAGTGATAATTCCGTAAAATCCTAAATGTGCGTGAGCGACTGTAAAATCTGTAAAGTGCCATAACAAATTCGTGAATTTAAACGCTTCGGCAGTTCCTTGCATTGACACTAGAAAATAATAAATAACAGCTAATAAAAAGAAAGGCAAAGTATAACTTGATGTGACTTTGTGCCAATTTCCTTTGAAGGTTGCCACAAAATTAATAGTTCCAGCGACAACGGGAATAATCATTCCAGCACTTCCAACAATGGCAACGGTTTGCAACCACCAAGCTATTGGTGCAAAAATAAAATGGTGTGTTCCTATTATAGTATAAAAAATAATTTGTGTCCAAAATGCTAAAATTCCCAGACTGTAAGCATAAATCGGTTTATTGATTTGCTGCGGAATAAAGTAATATAACAATCCTAAAGTGTACAATGTGAACCACATACCAACTCCAGAATGCATAAAATAACCTTGAACAATAGTTTCTGAAACGCCATCTTGCCAAAAAGGTAAATAGGCAGTTAAGGCAACAATTATGGTAAAAATTATAGCAGAAACGATATACCAATTAGAAATATAAATTTCTTTTGTCGTTCGGTTGGCGACAGTCATTATGAAATTGGCTAACGTTAAAATCAACGCTACTGCGAAAAATGCCATCACTGGCCAAATGTATTCGCGGAATTCGCCACCACCATTATTAATGCCTGACATTAAACAAATGGTTCCAAAAATTACCATTAAATTAGTCAGAATTAAAGCAATCCAACCCAATTTTACGCTGTAAATTTTGGTGTTACTTACTATTGGAACGACATAATATCCTAAACCAATCATTCCGAGTGATGCCCAACCCCAAAAAACGATGTTGGTGTGCACAGGTCGCAAACGTCCAAAACTGAGCCAACTTGTGTGGTCAATGTCTGGCGCTACGAATTTTATTCCGAGATATTCACCAATTCCAGTTCCCAGAACAAGCCAAAAAGTAGCGCATCCAAAATACCAAATGATGAGTTTTGCAATATTGGGTTCAAGAGATGGTTTGCGAACAGCTTTCTTTTTAAGGGAAATAAAATGCGTTTCATGTTTTTCTCGAATGTTATTTAAAACTCCAATTTTATCATTTGCTTTTTCGGTTCCAGAAAGTTCATTATTGGATAATTTAAAATCTAAAGCTTGTTCACGATGAATTAAATTTTCTTCGATTTCTTGGTTATTTAATGAATCAATGTGAGATGCAAATTCAACAGCTTCGGCGGCTTTTCCTTTGTTAAGTATAGATTTTAGAACATTATTGGCTTTTAACATAGCAAAAATTACAGCCAACAAAATAGGAATTAAAACAATAATTACTGTAATAATAATACCTGGCTGACTAAAAAAATTCTCTTTCGGATTGGAAGGATTTTGTGCAAAAATATTGCTTGACAAAAATAAAAATGCAATTGTTTTTATAACATTAGAATTGCTTTTCAATTTATTAGATTTTTTTAAATCGATGAATTTTTGTATTTGATATTTACTCAAATTTTTAATGTAATCTGCAAAATGCGTTTCGTTTTCGAGATTTTTCCATTCCTTATTTTCGTTTACTTGATCTTTAAATTTTAGGTACAAAACGCCAATAAAAACAATTGCTGGAACCAAAATTACCAGCATCAAAAGCCATAATCCTAACGAATTAGAATTGTCTGAAATTAGATTTTTGGCTTCTTGAGCATAAGAAGTAATGCTAATTAAAAAAATAGCTAAAAAACTGAAAATTAATTTTTGGTTTAGTTTCATATTAGTGATATTTATTTTTTATTTTTAAGAATTTAATATTTTTTTATGATTTTAAACGTAAAGTAAATATCCAACTTGTATTACTATAAAACTTGCATAATTATTTCTAAATGTTCTATAATTGATAGATAAAATAATATATAAACATCTTTTTATCTTTTTATATGTCAAAAAAAAGCTACTTGTTTTTAAGGAAAAATTTTCCTGTATCTAACTTTTCATTAAATTCGCCTATTGTATTATTTTCTAGCATTGCTATAAGATTTTTCTTAATTTCTTTATATTCAAAATGCACAGGACAAGGATTTTTTTCGGAACAAGCTTTCAAACCAATTACACAATCTAAATAAATACTGTCGCCATCAATAGCTTTGACAATATCCGAAATGGAACTTTTAAGGTTTTTATTATCCATATAAAAACCACCATTTGGACCTTTTATAGAATTAACTAACTTCTTTTTACTTAAATCTTGTAAAATTTTGGCGATAAAATATTCTGGAGCATCAATGCCTTTTGCAATTTGCTTTACTCCTACTCTAATTTCATCTTTGGATTTTTGAGCCACAAAAATCATTGCTTTTATTGCATATTCACAAGACTTTGAAAACATAGATTGTTAATTATTATACAAATATATAAATAATTTTTTAATATAAAAAGAGTTTTTTATCTTTTATTTTAATACAAATTTAATTTGTTAATCTTTAATGAATTATTTAATAAAAACATCATAACACAACCTTAAAAGTGTTGCAACAACAACAATTAAAAAGAAAACTCTAATAAACTCATTTCCTTTTTTTAATGCAGTTTTTGCGCCCAACCAACCACCAAAAGCATTGCAAAATGCCATCGGAAATGCAATTGCCCAAATAATTTTTCCTTTTAAAACAAAAAATGCTATTGAACCAATATTGGTAGCGATATTGATAATTTTGGCATTTGCAGAAGCGTTTAAAAAATCAAATCCTAATATTGAAATTAAAACCAAAACCAAAAAACTGCCTGTTCCTGGACCAATAAATCCATCATAAAAACCAATTAATAAACTAATAATTAATCCATAAAAAAACATTTTACTTTCAGGAATTTCTTTAGAAACAGATTGACCAAAATCTTTTTTAAAGAAAGTATAAACGGCAACCAAGACTAAAACGAAAATCAAAATTGGTTTCATAAAATCGTTTTTAACCTGTGTCATTAAATAGGAACCAAAAAAAGCCATTGCGCAAGATAAAATTAACATTGGCAAAATTCTTTTCCAATTTAGTTTTACTTTTTTCAAGTATTGAAAAGCCGCAAAACTTGTTCCAGAAATTCCAGGAATTTTTAACGATCCTATGATATTTGCAACAGGAATATTTGGCAATAATAACAATGAAATCGGAGTTTGAATTAATCCGCCACCGCCAACAACAGCATCTACAAATCCTGCAAAAAAAGATGCAATACACAATAAAACAATAATATAATTTTCCATTAAAATATAAAAAAGCAAAATTAAACTTTAAACTTAACTTAAATGAATTCAGAAACATTTAAAATTTATTAATTTTACAAATAACTAAAATTAATATTTAAACATTAATTTTATTATTAAAACAATTAACAATGGCTTCAGGTTTTTTCGCACTTTTAGATGATATTGCAGCAATTATGGACGATGTTGCAGCAATGAGCAAAATTGCTACTAAAAAGACAGCAGGAATTCTTGGCGATGATTTGGCTGTAAATGCCGAAAAAGCCTCAGGTTTTGCTTCGTCTCGTGAGTTGCCAGTGCTTTGGGCAATTGCAAAAGGTTCATTGTTGAATAAAATAATTATTTTGCCTATTGCATTTTTATTAAGTGCTTTTTATCCGCCAGCGGTAATTGTAGTTTTAATTTTAGGTGGCATTTACTTGGCTTATGAAGGTGCCGAAAAAATATTTGAATATTTTTTTCATAAAAAAAAATCTAAAATCGATTATTCGGAACAAAAATTATCCGAAACTGAAATATTGGCTTTAGAAAAAACTAAAATAAAATCAGCAATTGTTACCGATTTTATTTTATCGGTAGAAATTGTGATTATTGCATTTGGAACCGTCATCGAAGAGTCTTTAACCAATCAAATTTTAGTAGTTTCGGTGGTTGCACTTATTGCAACAGTTGGTGTTTACGGCATTGTTGCACTAATTGTCAGAATGGACGAAGCTGGGTTAAAACTGATTTCTTTAAGTAAAAACAAGAAAAATATTTCTCATTTTATAGGCAATTTATTGGTACAAGCTTTGCCAATTGTCATTAAAAGTTTATCAGTTTTGGGAACATTAGCTTTACTTTTGGTTGCTGGTGGAATTTTTGGACATAATATTCCGTTTTTGCATCATTTTTTAGAACAAGCTCCTGCAATTTTAAAAGATTTTATTTTGGGACTTGCTGTTGGAATTGTTGCTTTGGG
Organism: Bacteroidota bacterium; assembly: GCA_043778105.1. GTDB lineage: Bacteria > Bacteroidota > Bacteroidia > Flavobacteriales > Flavobacteriaceae > Flavobacterium. Next base: position 17,376 of record JAYWGV010000086.1, on the reverse strand, counting down.
AATTGTTAGTTTGTTTCGAAAGATTTTTAAAATTTAGCAACTCTATATTTTATAAACTTGATCAAATAAAAAGGTAATATTATTGGGAATTGTAGATTTTAAAAGTTAATATTTTCTTCATTAGATGGATAGATTTTGTCATTTCGACGATAGGAGAAATCACATAAGTTGAGTAAGTGATGTGATTTCTCCTATCGTCGAAATGACAAAAACCCACTTAATTACGCTAAAACCCAACATTTTATAAAACATAACCAATAAATACAATAATAAATGTGCTAGAACTTAGAAAATTCATAGAAAGTTACACTACAATTTCGGAATCTGATTGGGAAACAATTTCGGATTGTTTCGAACACCAAGAAGTTGATAAAAATCAAATTATACTAAATGAAGGTTCAATTTGCAATCATCTTTATTTTCTAGAATCAGGTTTGCTAAGATATTTTATAAATAAAGATGGAAACGAAATAACAAAATTTTTCACAGTTGCGCCCTACTTTTTTACTTCGCAAGTTAGTTTTAATAATCAAAAACCAGCTTCAGAAAATATTCAAGCTATTGAAAAATCAGTTGTTTGGCAAATCACCTTTCAAGATTCAAATAAACTTTTTGAATTAGAAAGTTGGACACTATTTGCTAGAAAAATAATTCAAGAAGTTCAATATTTCACAGAACAAATTTTAGAAGAAATGCAGTCAGAAACTGCTGAATTTCGTTACGAGAAAATGCTACGGAATCAAGCGGAACTTACAAATAGAATTCCAATAAAATATTTAGCTTCGTTTCTTGGCATTGCGCCACAATCATTGTCTAGAGTTCGTAAAAAATTAATCCTAAAAGATAAAAGGTAACATAGGTGCAGTTTTTTGAGTAATAAAATTTTAAAATTTGCATTAATTTAATTTTTAAAAATTTATGAACTCAAATCAAACACAATCAAACCATCATTTTAGTTTTTCAATATTAGTAGATGCATCAATAGAAAAAGTATGGGAAACATTATTAGATGTTGAAAATTGGAAAAACTGGGATACAGAATTAAAATCATCTGAACTTAACGAACCTTTTTCAGAAGGTGCAAAAGGCAAACTTGTTCCGCTTAAAGGTCCAAAATTAGACTTTTATGTTTACGAAATAATTCCAAACCAAACCTATACTTTCAAAACGAAAATGCCTTTGGGTTGGTTAGAAATTAAAAGAACTTTGACTCCAATAAGCAATAAAATCGAATTTAATGACGATATAAAATTTACTGGAATTTCAAAATATTTTTTTGGCTTGGTGCTTGGTGGCGGTTTTAGAAAAGTTTTGCCAAGAGTTATGGAAAATTTTAAAAAAATAGCAGAAAGCAAATGAAAAATTTATTTGTGTTAGTTTTGTTTTTATACAATTCAACAATTTCTGCGCAATTAACTGAACAGAATATTCCATTTGCCAACGTTCGGTTGAGTTTTTTGGTTTTTCCCCCAATCACTCCATTATTGACATTAGAATTTAGAACTTTAAACAAATTGACAATTCAACTTGAAACAAATTTTGTAAATACACACGGATTTAATCTAAAATATTTTACAAAAGAGCGAATGAACGAAGATTTTATATTTATTGGAACAGCATTTGTTGAAAGTGATTTTTTGCGAAAGGATTTAAAATCTACAATTTTACCATATATTGGCTATGGTTATGCCTATCGTTTTGGCAAAAATAACGATTGGATTTTTGACAGCAGAATTGGAATTGGACGAACAATGAATGCAGATAAGAACATATTATTACCTGTGATAAAAACAGGAATTGGTAAAACATTTTAATTAAAATTTATGATAGCACTAAAAATTATATATATCGCAAACATAATTGTTGCAGGTTGGATTTCAATATCTTCATTATTTTATCCAAAAATAGCTGCAACAACGGTTTTTCAAAATGCCTATCAACCCACAGAAGTTATGCGTCTTGTTGGTTGTTTGTGGTTAGCCATTGCTGTTTTATCAATTTTGGGACTTTACAGACCAATTTCGTTTTCGCCAATATTATTGGTACAATTTATTTACAAAGGAACTTGGCTTTTGGTTGTTGTTTTACCTGCAATTAAAAATAATCAGAATTATCCTTCAGGAATGGCATTATTTTTCTTGATTTGGGTTATTGTATTGCCATTTATAATTCCGTGGAATGAATGGATAAAATAAATATTCTCAACTTTCAGCCCTGATCGAAGGGAAAATCCTTTTTAAAAAAATACTATTTTTTCTGATTCAAAAACAACGACCAAAGGAAGTTCGTTTTGGAACCAAGAAAAAAAGGATTTTGAAAAAAGATTGGAATGAGAGCAGGAATAGCTCCTTAAAATAAATTTAAGAAAAAATCAAATAAAAAACGCCCTTAATTAAAAGAGCGTTTTGAAAATTTATGATAACCTAATTAAGCTTTTCCAGCAGCAATTAAATTCAAAGCAGAACCAGCTACAAACCAGCCAATTTGACTTTCGTTATAGGTATGATTTGCTAAAATTAAATCTCGTGAACCATCTTCGTGAACGAATTCTAATGTCAATGGTTTTGCTGGTGCAAATTCTATTAAATCGATAAAATTGATGGTATCGTTTTCTTGAATTTTATCATAATCAGATTCTGTTGCGAAAGTCAAACCTAACATTCCTTGTTTTTTAAGATTAGTTTCGTGAATTCTAGCAAACGATTTTACCAGAACGGCTTTTACACCCAAAAATCTTGGCTCCATTGCAGCGTGTTCTCTAGATGAACCTTCGCCATAATTGTGATCTCCAACAACAATACTCGGAATTCCAGCCGCTTTATAAGCTCTTGCAACAGCAGGAACTTCGCCATAAACTCCTGTCAATTGGTTTTTAACAGAATTGGCTTTTTGATTAAAAGCATTTTCGGCGCCAATTAACATATTGTTTGAAATATTATCTAAATGTCCACGGAAACGCAACCAAGGCCCAGCCATAGAAATGTGGTCAGTAGTACATTTTCCGAAAGCTTTGATTAATAATTTCGCTCCTGTAACATTTTTTCCATCCCAAGCCTCGAAGGGTGCGAGCAGTTGCAAACGATCAGAAGTTGTTGAAACTGCAACCTGAATTGCCAATCCGTCTTCGGCTGGTGCTTGAAAACCTGCATCTTTCACATCGAAACCTTTGCTCGGCAATTCATCGCCTTTTGGTGGGTTCAATTTTATTTCTTGTCCACTATCGCTTAACAAAGTATCTGTTAATGGATTAAAATCTAAACGACCAGATATTGCAATAGCGGCAACCATTTCTGGAGATGTTACAAATGCGTGAGTATTTGGGTTTCCATCGGCTCTTTTCGAAAAGTTACGGTTAAACGAATGAATTATAGTATTTTTTTCTTGTTTGTCTGCTCCAGCTCGATCCCACTGACCAATACAAGGTCCACAGGCATTTGTGAAAACTTTGGTTCCCATTTTTTCGAAAGTTGCAATAATTCCGTCACGCTCGATTGTGTATCGAATTTGCTCTGAACCAGGATTTATTCCGAATTCGGCTTTTGGAGTAATTCCTTGAGCAACAGCTTGTTCTACAATTGATGCCGCACGAGACATATCTTCGTAAGACGAGTTGGTGCAAGAACCAATCAAACCCCATTCTACTTTTAATGGCCAACCATTTGCGGCAGCTTTTGCCTTCATTTGTGAAACTGGCGTTCCAAGATCTGGCGTGAATGGTCCATTAATATGTGGCTCTAATTCAGATAAATTGATTTCGATTAATTGGTCAAAATATAGTTCTGGATTAGCATAAACTTCGTGATCGCCTGTTAAATAATTGGCTACTTTATCGGCAGCATCAACTACATCTTGACGACCAGTTGCTGCAAGATATCTTCTCATTGAATCGTCGTATCCAAAAGTTGAAGTTGTTGCACCAATTTCGGCTCCCATATTACAAATTGTACCTTTTCCGGTACAAGATAAATTAATTGCTCCTTCGCCAAAGTATTCTACAACTGCTCCAGTTCCACCTTTTACGGTAAGAATATCGGCAACTTTTAGAATTACATCTTTAGCAGATGTCCAACCATTTAGTTTTCCAGTTAATTTTACTCCGATTAATTTAGGAAATTTTAATTCCCATGACATTCCCGACATTACGTCGACAGCATCTGCGCCACCAACACCAATCGCTAACATTCCTAAACCACCAGCGTTTACTGTGTGTGAGTCGGTTCCAATCATCATTCCACCTGGAAATGCATAATTTTCTAAAACTATTTGATGTATGATTCCTGAACCTGGTTTCCAGAAACCAATTCCGTATTTATTAGAAACTGATGATAAAAAGTCGAAAACTTCTTTTGATTGCTTGTTAGCAAATGCCAAATCTTCGGTTGCACCAGATTTTGCTTGAATTAAGTGATCGCAATGCACCGTTGTTGGCACTGCAACTGTTTTTTTGCCTGCGTGCATGAATTGCAATAAAGCCATTTGTGCCGTTGCATCTTGACAAGCAACACGATCTGGAGCAAAATCTACATAATCGGCACCACGCTTAAAAACTGTGTCTGGCGACTGTGACCAAAGGTGAGAATACAATATTTTTTCAGTAAGTGACAGCGGACGACCTACTAACTCACGTGCTTTATCAACACGAGCAGCCATATTTTCGTACACTTTTTCAATCATTTTAATATCAAAAGCCATAATGTTGTTTTTTTTGTAATGCAAATTTACGAAAACGATGTATGATTTGAAAGTGTTTTGCAATTAACTTTAAAAACTGGCTTTGTTTTGCGAATTCGTAGATTAAAAGCCTAAATTTTATCGAATAATCAATAAAATAAAATTATTTTAATAATAAAGCAAGAAGCTTTTGAGACTTCCAATGGTTTATTAATAATCGATTGCTGAGCAATGTTGTTTAAGTTTCCTTCGGACACAAACCTGCAAGTGAGAATTGGCGCAGCAATGACAAAATTGGCTTGATTGAAATTGAAGAAGTTTTTTAAACAATACAGCAATTTCGTAGCCCCGATTGCAGTGAAAATTATTCGAAAAAGAAGTTTAGGTTTTATTGATTTAAAAAAACGACCAGCGGAAGTTCTTTTTAAATCAATAAAACCAAACGGATTTGAGAATGATTGAAGCGGAAAGCGGGATTAGCTCCAAAAAAAAAGGATAAACAATCAAGTCTATCCTTTTTTTATTATTAGAATTACAAATATTACTCTGCAGTTTCTTCATTTGACTCTTCCGAAGTTGTTTCTTCAACTTTAGTTTCAGCAACTGGTGTATCAGATTTTTTAGCTTTAGAACCACGACGGCTTTTAGCTTTTTTCTCTTCTTTCTTGCCACCGTTGTAAAGTTCATTGAAATCTACTAATTCGATCATCGCCATATCAGCATTATCTCCTAAACGATTTCCAACTTTTATAATACGAGTGTAACCACCTGGACGGTCTCCAACTTTTTCAGCTACGTCTCTGAACAAGTCAGTTACTGCATACTTGCTGCGTAGGTATGAGAAACATATACGACGGTTGTGCGTTGTATCGTCTTTCGATTTAGTAATAAGCGGCTCAACGAATTGTTTAAGTGCTTTTGCCTTTGCAACAGTTGTGTTAATACGTTTGTGCTCAATAAGAGAACAAGCCATATTAGCCAACATAGCTTTTCTATGTCCTGTTTGTCTGCTAAGGTGATTGAATTTTTTTCCGTGTCTCATGACGTTTTTTATTTAACTTCATCTTGCATCAATCCGCTTTGGAGCGCAAAATATGAAGTAATTTATTCTTTATCTAATTTGTATTTTGCTAAATCCATTCCGAAAGTTAAATTTTTGATAGCAACAAGTTCGTCAAGTTCTGTCAAAGATTTTTTACCGAAATTACGGAATTTCATTAGGTCATTTTTATTGAAAGATACAAGATCTCCCAATGTATCAACTTCTGCTGCTTTCAAACAATTCAATGCTCTAACAGATAGATCCATATCGACCAATCTAGTTTTTAGCAATTGACGCATGTGAAGAGATTCTTCGTCATACGAATCTGTTTGTGCGATTTCGTCTGCCTCAAGAGTAATTCTTTCGTCAGAGAAAAGCATAAAGTGATGAATTAAAACTTTTGCAGCTTCAGTTAAGGCATCTTTTGGATTAATAGATCCATCAGTTTTTATTTCAAAAACTAATTTTTCGTAATCTGTCTTTTGCTCAACACGAAAGTTTTCGATTGCATATTTTACATTTTTAATAGGTGTAAAAATAGAATCAGTAAAAATAGTTCCTATTGCAGCATTTTGTTTTTTGTTTTCTTCGGCTGGAACATATCCACGTCCTTTTTCGATAGTCAATTCAAAGTTAAGATTAACTTTGCTATCAAGATTACAAATAACTAAATCTGGATTTAGAACTTGAAAACCAGAAATAAATTTTTGGAAATCACCAGCTGTAAGTTGTGTTTTATTAGAGATTGCAAGAGAAACAGATTCGTTATCTACATCTTCAATCTGACGTTTGAAACGTACTTGTTTAAGATTTAAGATAATTTCTGTAACATCTTCGACAACTCCAGGAATAGTAGAAAATTCATGATCTACACCTTCAATTCTAACAGATGTAATTGCGTAACCTTCTAAAGCAGAAAGCATTACTCTTCTAAGTGCATTACCAACGGTCAATCCGTAACCAGGTTCTAAAGGTCTAAACTCAAATTTACCTTCAAAATCGGTTGAATCGATCATGATAACTTTATCGGGCTTCTGAAAATTAAATATTGCCATAATTTCGACTAAGTCAATTATTATTTGTTATACAATTCGACGATCAGTTGTTCTTTAATATTTTCTGGAATTTGCAATCTAGCAGGAACAGAAACGAAAGTTCCTTCTAACTTATCATTATTCCAAGTGATCCACTCATAAACATGAGAAGAATTTGACAAAGAACGTCCGATAGCCTCAATTGATTTAGATTTTTCACGAACACCAACAACATCACCTGGTTTTAGGTGGTATGAAGGAATATTAACATTTTCTCCGTTAACCGTTACGTGTCTGTGAGAAACGATTTGACGTGCACCTCTTCGAGATGGAGCAATGCCCATTCTGAAAACTACATTATCAAGACGAGCTTCACAAAGTTGTAATAAAATTTCACCAGTTACACCTTTCGATGCCGATGCTTTTTCGAATAAATTTCTGAATTGTTTTTCTAAAATTCCATAAGAATATTTAGCTTTTTGCTTTTCCATTAACTGGATTGCATATTCAGATTTTTTTCCTCTTTTTTTAGCCATCCCGTGTTGTCCAGGAGGATAATTTCTTTTTTCGAAAGCTTTATCGTCTCCGAAAATTGCTTCACCGAACTTACGTGCGATTCTTGTACTTGGACCAGTATATCTTGCCATTTTAAATTGTTTAAGATAGAGATTATGAATTCAGGTCTTATCCTTCGATAATCTTAATTCTATCTAAGTTTATACTATAATTAAATTCGAGTTATTATACTCTACGTCTTTTAGGAGGACGACATCCGTTGTGAGGCATTGGAGTAACATCGATAATTTCGGTTACTTCAATTCCAGAATTATGTAAAGAACGGATTGCTGACTCACGTCCGTTTCCTGGTCCTTTTACATAAACTTTTACTTTTTTCAAACCAGCTTCTAATGCTACTTTCGAACAATCTTCAGATGCCATTTGGGCTGCGTAAGGAGTATTCTTTTTTGAACCTCTGAAACCCATTTTACCAGCTGACGACCAAGAAATAACTTCACCTTTTTTGTTTGTTAACGAAATGATGATGTTGTTAAAAGTTGCACTAATATGAGCTTCACCAGTTGATTCAACTATAACTTTACGTTTTTTTGCTGCTACTTTAGCCATATTATTTGTTATTTAGTTGCTTTTTTCTTATTAGCAACAGTTTTTCTTTTACCTTTTCTTGTTCTAGAATTGTTTTTAGTTCTTTGTCCTCTTAATGGAAGACCAGATCTATGACGAATCCCTCTGTAACATCCAATGTCCATTAAACGTTTAATGTTTAATGATACTTCTGAACGCAATTCACCTTCAATCTTGAAAGTTCCAACAGCCTCACGAATTGCTCCGATTTGATCATCGTTCCAGTCTTGAACTTTAATATCTTGACTAACTTGAGCTTTTTCTAAAATCTCAATAGCTCTACTTTTTCCTAATCCAAAGATATAGGTTAGTGCAATTACACCTCTCTTGTTTTTCGGGATATCTACCCCTGCTATTCTTGCCATAGTTTATCCTTGTCTTTGTTTAAATCTAGGATTCTTTTTGTTAATCACGTATAATCTGCCTTTTCTGCGCACAATTTTGCACTCGGCACTTCTTTTTTTAACTGATGTTCTAACTTTCATTTCTAATTGCTTTATGCTTTATGCTATATGCAATAAGCTTAAAGCCTAATGCTTATGGCTTAACGCCTATTTAATATCTGTAAGTAATTCTTGCTTTCGACAAGTCATAAGGGCTCATTTCTAATTTCACTTTATCACCAGGTAATAATTTGATGTAATGCATGCGCATTTTTCCAGAGATATGTGCTATTACGATATGTCCATTTTCTAATTCAACACGAAACATCGCATTTGATAATGCTTCAATAATTGCTCCGTCTTGTTCTATTGCTGATTGTTTTGCCATAAATTAAGCTACTGCTTTTCTATTTTTGCCTGTTTTCATCAAACCGTCATATTCTTTATTTAACAAATAAGTATTTATTTGTTGCATTGTATCAATAACAACCCCAACCATAATGATAAGTGAAGTACCACCAAAAAACAAAGCCCAAGATTGTTGAACACCTAATAAATTTACAACAATAGCAGGGAAAATAGCTATCAAAGCAAGAAATAAAGATCCTGGAAATGTAATTAATGACATTAAATGATCTAAATAATTCGAAGTATCGATACCAGGAGAAACTCCAGGAATAAATCCACCACTTCTTTTTAAATCGTCAGACATTTTGTTTGTCGGAACAGTAATTGCTGTGTACAAGAATGTAAATACTACAATTAATGTAGCAAAAACAACATTATACCACAATCCGAAAATATCACTAAATGCAGTTGTAATTGCTTGAGCAGTTTCTGAACCTTCTTTTAATCCTGCAATAACCCCTGGCACGAACATAATTGCTTGTGCAAAAATGATTGGCATTACTCCCGAAGCATTCAATTTTAAAGGAATGTATTGTCTGTTTGCATCTAATGAATCTTGTTCGAAATCTCCAGATACAGATCTTCTTGCATATTGTACAGGAATTTTTCTTACTGCTAATACTAATAGAACACAAGCAATAATTACTAAAAACCAAATTATTATTTCAAATACAATCAACATTGGACCACCATTATTTTGAGAAACAACAGATGAAAATTCTTGTATAAATGCTTGTGGCATTCTAGCAAGGATTCCAACCATTATTAATAAAGATATACCGTTACCGATTCCTTTATCAGTAATTTTTTCTCCTAACCACATTGCAAATATTGTACCTGTAACTAATATTAGTACAGATGAAAATAAGAATGAAAATTCTGAGATTAAATTTGGATTAGTTGAAGAAATAATCGCATTTGGTATTGTTCTGTATAAATTATAAATGTATCCAGGACCTTGAACTAATGTAATTACAATAGTCAACCAACGCGTAATTTGATTAATTTTTTTTCTTCCACTTTCTCCATCTTTTTGAAGTTTCTGTAAATAAGGAATCGCAATTCCCATTAACTGCACAACAATAGATGCTGAAATGTACGGCATGATTCCTAATGCAAATACAGATGCTTGCGAGAACGCTCCGCCTGTGAACACATTTATTAACCAACCGATACCTTCACTAGTTTGGTTAGAAAGATTACCCAATTGGGTCGCATCTACACCCGGAAGTGTTACGTGCGCACCAAAACGATAAACTAAAAGTAATCCTAAAGTTAATAAGATACGATTTTTTAGTTCTTCAATTTTCCAAACGTTAGTTAACGATTCTATAAATTTCTTCATCTTGATAAAAAAATTACATCGTTACAGCTTCTCCACCAGCAGCTTCAATAGCAGCTTTTGCAGTAGCAGTAAACTTGTGAGCGGTTACTTTTAATTTTGCCTTTAATTCTCCTCGACCCAAAATCTTAACAATTTCGTTTTTAGTAGCCAAACGGTTTGCAACATATGTAGTCATATCAACTGCATTGGTAACAATTCCATTATCAACTAATAATTGAAGCGTATCAAGGTTAACACCTTCGTATTCTTTACGATTGATGTTCGTGAAACCAAACTTAGGTACACGTCTTTGAAGTGGCATTTGTCCACCTTCAAAACCAATCTTTTTAGAATATCCAGAACGAGATTTTGCTCCTTTGTGACCTCTTGCCGAAGTACCACCTTTTCCAGAACCTTCTCCTCTACCTAATCTTTTATTTTGATTGTGCGTAGCACCTTCAGCAGGTTGTAAGTTACTTAAATTCATAACAGTTATTTGTTATTTAGTTTCAACAGAAACTAAGTGTTTAACTTTGTTTATCATTCCAAGGATAGTTGGATTAGAATCATGTTCTACAACTTGATTCATTTTACGAAGACCTAAAGCTTCTAACCCTCTTTTTTGAGTAAGAGGGCAATTGATTTTGCTTCTTACTTGTTTTACTAATAATGTTGCCATATTTCCTTGAATTAACCTTTAAAAACTTTATCTAAAGAAACTCCTCTTTGTTTTGCAACAGTGTGAGCACTTCTCATTTGAAGTAAAGCATCGAAAGTTGCTTTAACTACGTTGTGAGGATTTGATGAACCTTGAGATTTAGAAAGAATATCGTGTATTCCAACTGATTCAAGCACTGAACGAACAGCACCACCAGCAATAACTCCAGTACCGTGAGATGCTGGGATTAAAAACACACGTGCTCCACCAAATTTACCTTTTTGTTCGTGAGGAATAGATTGACCATTCAAAGGAATTTTTACAAGATTTTTCTTAGCATCTTCAACTGCTTTAGCAATTGACTCAGAAACGTCTTTTGATTTTCCTAATCCGTGACCTACTACTCCGTCTTCATTACCTACAACTACAATAGCAGAAAAACCGAAAGCTCTACCACCTTTTGTAACTTTAGTAACACGATTTACACTAACCAATCTGTCTTTTAATTCAAGACCTGCTGGTTTTACTAGCTCAATATTTTTATATTTACTATTTGACATAATTATTAAAATTTAAGTCCAGCAGCTCGCGCGCCTTCAGCTAATGATTTAATACGACCGTGGTATAAATATCCACCTCTATCAAAGGTAACATCAACCAAATTTGCTTTCACTGCTCTTTCTGCAATAAGTTTCCCAACGGCAGTTGCAGTATCTATATTAGTTCCTTTAGAACTAACTTCTTTTTCTCTTGAAGATGCAGCTAATAAAGTTACTCCGTTTACATCATCAATTAATTGAGCGTAAATTTCTTTATTACTTCTGAATACAGATAATCTTGGTTTAGCAGCAGTTCCACTAATGATTTTTCTAATTCTGAATCTTATTCTCTGTCTTCTATCAGATTTTGTTAATGACATAATCTTATATTTATTATGCTGATTTACCAGCTTTTCTTCTTAATACTTCACCCACAAATTTAACACCTTTTCCTTTGTAAGGTTCTGGTTTACGGAAACCTCTAATTTTAGCAGCTACTTGACCAAGTAATTGTTTATCAAAAGAAGTTAATTTTACGATTGGGTTTTTACCTTTTTCAGATATTGTTTCAAGAGTTACTTCTGGAGCAATTTCTAATACAATATTGTGAGAATATCCAAGAGCTAAATCCAATTTTTGACCTTGGTTTGATGCTCTATAACCAACTCCAACTAACTCTAACTCTTTAGTAAAACCTGTTGCAACACCGTTAACCATATTATTGATTAATGATCTGTACAAACCGTGTTTTGCTCTTTGGTCTTTACTGTCAGAAGATCTTTCTACTAATACTTGACCGTCTTCAACTGTAACAGTAACATCAGAATATTCCTGTGTTAGTTGACCTAATTTTCCTTTTACTGTAATAATACCATCGGCAACAGAAACTGTTACACCTGAAACGATTACAACTGGATTTTTACCTATTCTTGACATCTTTCTAGTATTATTATTAATATACGTAACATACTACTTCGCCACCAACATTCAATTGTTTCGCTTGTTTTCCAGTCATGAGACCTTTAGAAGTCGAAACTATTGCAATACCTAAACCGTTAAGGATTCTTGGGATTGATGATGAACCAGCGTATTTTCGTAGACCTGGTTTACTAATTCTTTGAATATCTTTGATAACTGACTCTTTCGTATCTTTATCATATTTCAAAGCGATTTTGATAGAACCCTGAACGGTGTTCTGCTCAAATTTGTAACTTAAGATATATCCTTGATCGAATAAAATCTTAGTGATTTCTTTCTTCATGTTAGATGCTGGGATTTCAACCACTTTGTGATTGGCAGCCACTGCATTTCTCACTCTAGTAAGATAATCTGCAATTGGATCTGTATACATATTTGTATAATTGCGAACATGGTTTTCTGACAATACTCATTGACAGAACCTTTGTCCAGTTAAATTTTTGTTAAAAAGTAATTTGTATTTTTGTATGATGCAAAAACAGCATACAAAAATACAATTTTACTGATTTTTACCAAGATGCTTTTTTAACACCCGGAATTAATCCGTTATTTGCCATTTCACGGAATGTAACACGTGAAATACCAAATTGTCTCATGTATCCTCTTGGTCTTCCTGTTAATTTGCAACGATTGTGCAAACGAACTGGAGAAGCGTTTTTTGGTAATTTTTGCAAACCTACGAAATCTTTTGCTTCCAACAAAGCTTTTCTTTTCGCAGCAAACTTTTCTACCGTTTTTTCTCTTTTCACCTCACGGGCTTTCATTGATTCTTTAGCCATGTCTTAGTTCTTTTTAAAAGGTAAACCTAGTTCTGTTAATAACGATTTAGCTTCTTTATCCGTAGCTGCAGAAGTTACAAAAGTGATGTCCATTCCAGATATTTTATTTACTTTATCAATATCAATTTCAGGAAAAATGATTTGTTCTAAAACTCCTAGATTGTAGTTTCCTCTACCGTCGAATCCAGTGGCTTTGATACCACTAAAATCTCTTACACGTGGTAAAGCTGAAGTTACTAATCTGTCTAAAAATTCGTACATTTTTTCTCCACGTAAAGTTACTTTAGCTCCAATTGGCATGCCTTTTCTTAATTTGAATGACGCAACGTCTTTCTTAGAAATAGTAGCTAAAGCTTTTTGTCCAGTGATCTTAGTTAATTCTTCAACTGCATAGTCGATTAATTTTTTGTCAGATACTGCTGCACCAACTCCTTTACTTAAAACGATTTTTTCAAGTTTTGGAACTTGCATTACGTTTTTGTATCCGAATTCTTCTTTAAGAGCAGAGACTACTCTGTTCTTATACTCGTCTTTTAATCTTGGTATATAAGTCATGATTATAGTACTGAATTAGATTTTTTTGAAAATCTTACTTTCTTGTCTCCTTCAATTCTAACACCTGTTCTTGTCGCTTCCTTTGTTTTAGGATCTATAAGAGAAATATTAGAAATTTGAATTAGAGCTTCTTTCTTAACGATGCCGCCTTGTGGGCTTTTCGCAGATGGTTTAGTATGTTTAGATACCATATTTACACCTTCAACAATCGCTTTGTTCTTTTCGCGGTCAATTTTAAGAATTTTACCTTCTGCACCTTTATGGTCACCGGCAATTACTCTTACAACATCACCTGATTTTATTTTTATCTTTATCATCTTATTAAATAATTAAAGCACTTCTGGTGCTAATGATACAATTTTCATGAATTGTTTTTCACGAAGTTCTCTTGCAACAGGACCAAAAACACGAGTTCCTCTCATTTCACCAGCAGCGTTTAACAATACGCAAGCGTTATCGTCAAATCTGATGTATGAACCATCGGCTCTACGTACTTCTTTTTTGGTTCTTACTACAACTGCAGTTGAAACTGAACCTTTTTTAACGCTACCGTTAGGCGCAGTATCTTTAATAGAAACTACAATTTTATCTCCAACAGATGCATACCGTCTTTTGGTACCACCTAATACACGGATAGTCAAAACTTCTTTTGCTCCTGTGTTATCTGCGACTTTAAGTCTTGATTCTTGTTGTACCATTATTATTTAGCTCTTTCTAAGATTTCAACTAGTCTCCAACATTTTGTTTTACTTAAAGGACGCGTTTCGCTAATTCTTACAGTATCGCCAATGTTACAATCATTAAGTTCGTCATGTGCATGAAACTTTTTTGTTTTCAATACAAACTTACCATATAATGGGTGTTTTGTTCTTGTTACCTGCGCAACAACAATAGATTTGTCCATCTTGTCAGATGTAACAACACCAATTCTTTCTTTTCTTAAATTTCTTTTTTCTTCCATCTTTGCTTAGAATACAGTTATAGTAACTCTCTTTTTGTAAGCTCAGTAGCTAATCTTGCAACAGTTCTTCTAATACTTCTAATTTGAAGTGGATTAGCGATTGGTGCTATAGCGTGAGACATTTTTAGGTCAGCATACATCTTCTTAGTTTGACTAAGCTTTGCTTGCAAATCTGCAGCAGAAAGATTTATTATTTCAGATTGTTTCATAATATAATATTAATTATGCTTCGAAATCTCTAGCAATGACGAATTTAGTTTTTACTGGTAGTTTTTGAGCTGCAAGACGCAAAGCCTCTTTAGCAACTGACAAAGGAACACCGCCAACTTCAAACATAATTCTTCCTGGTTTAACAACAGCAGCCCAATATTCTACGGCTCCTTTTCCTTTACCCATACGTACCTCTAGCGGTTTCTTTGTGATAGGTTTGTCTGGAAATATTTTGATCCATAATTGTCCTTCTCTTTTCATAAAACGAGTTGCAGCGATACGCGCAGCTTCGATTTGACGAGAGGTTAAGAACATTCCATCTTCATGTACAGATTTAATACCAAACATTCCATTAGAAAGTTCATGTCCTCTTTGAGAATTTCCTTTCATTTTACCTTTTTGTACCTTACGGTATTTTGTTCTTTTAGGCTGTAACATTTTTCTTTAATTTTTCTAATTACTTTCTTTTACGAGCGTCTGGTTTTCCACCTTTGTTAAAAGGCTTTCTGTCTCCTCTTGGAGCATCGCCACCTTTAGCACCACCTGTTCCAGCTTGTTTTTTGTCCATGCCTAAAAGTGGAGAGAGATCTCTTTTACCATAAACTTCACCTTTCATGATCCATACTTTAATACCCATTCTACCATAAGTAGTATGAGCCTCAGCAAGAGCATAATCGATATCGGCTCTGAAAGTTGATAGAGGAATTCTACCTTCTTTGAAACCTTCTGAACGTGCCATTTCTGCACCATTCAAACGACCAGAAATCAAGACTTTGATACCTTCAGCGTTCATACGCATTGTAGCAGCAATAGCCATTTTGATTGCACGTCTGTAAGAAATTCGGCTTTCGATTTGACGACAGATACTTGTAGCAACTAAATAAGCATCAAGTTCAGGTCTTTTGATTTCAAATATGTTAATTTGAACCTCTTTACTAGTAATTTTTTTAAGTTCTTCTTTTAGCTTGTCTACCTCTTGTCCACCTTTTCCGATAATAATACCAGGTCTAGCAGTAGTGATAGTAACGGTTACAAGTTTTAAAGTTCTCTCGATGATTACTTTTGATACACTAGCTTTTGATAAACGAGCATGGATATACTTTCTGATTTTATAATCTTCAGCGATTTTATCGCCATAATCATTACCACCGTACCAGTTTGAGTCCCATCCTCTGATGATACCAAGTCTATTTCCAATTGGATTTGTCTTTTGTCCCATCTTAATTATTTGCTTGTGTGTTATCTACTTGTCCTAATATGATTGTAACATGATTAGAACGTTTTCTTATTCTGTGTGCTCGTCCTTGTGGTGCTGGACGAAGTCTTTTCAACATCATTCCACCATCAACACGAATTTCTTTAATGAAAAGTTGTGCTTCTTCCATATTAGCTTCAGGATTCTTTGCAGACCAGTTAGCAATTACAGATAAAACTAATTTTTCTAATTTTCTAGAAGCTTCTTTAGAACTAAATCTTAAAATATTTAGTGCTCTTTCTACTTTCTGACCTCTTACCAAGTCTGCTACTAAGCGCATTTTTCTAGGTGAAGTAGGGCAGTTATTTAACTTGGCGAAAGCAATAGACTTATTAGCCTCTTTTCTCGCATCTGCTGTTTCTCTTTTACGAACTCCCATTGCTTCTTATTTTTTACCTTTATTTTTTGCTCCAGCGTGACCTCTAAATGATCTTGTTGGCGAAAATTCTCCTAATTTGTGACCCACCATATTTTCAGTTACATATACAGGTACGAATTGACGACCGTTGTGTACTGCGATAGTTTGTCCAACAAAATCTGGAGTTATCATAGAAGCTCTAGACCAAGTCTTTACTACTCCTTTGTTTCCACCAGCTATGTTTTCTTCAACCTTTTTCTCTAATTTATAGTGAACGTAAGGTCCTTTTTTTAATGAACGTGCCATATCTTATTATTTCTTTCTACGTTCTACAATGTACTTGTTACTCGGGTTTTTCTTAGAACGGGTTCTATAACCTTTCGCAGGTATTCCGTTTCTAGAACGTGGATGACCTCCAGAAGAACGTCCTTCACCACCACCCATTGGGTGATCGACAGGGTTCATAGCTACTGGTCTTGTTCTTGGTCTTCTACCTAACCATCTTGTTCTACCTGCTTTTCCAGATACAACCAATTGATGATCAGAATTAGATACTGCTCCAATTGTAGCTGAACAAGTCAACAAGATTAATCTTGTTTCGCCTGATGGCATTTTAATTGTTGCATATTTTCCATCTCTTGCCATTAATTGAGCAAATGTTCCAGCAGAACGAGCAATAGTTGCTCCTTGACCTGGACGTAACTCAATACAAGAAATAACAGTCCCTAAAGGAATTCTGCTTAATGGTAAAGTATTGCCAATTTCTGGTTGAGATTCTGGACCAGAAACTAATTTCTGACCAACTTTCAATCCGTTTTGAGCAATAATGTATGTTTTCTCTCCATCAGCGTAAGCTAATAAAGCGATAAACGCAGTTCTGTTTGGATCGTATTCTATTGATTTAACGGTCGCTGGAATTCCTTCTTTGGTACGTTTAAAATCAATAATACGATATCTCTGCTTGTGACCACCACCCGTATAACGCATGGTCATCTTTCCTTGACTATTTCTACCTCCAGAGTTTTTTATCGGCGCTATCAAAGAGCGTTCCGGCTTATCAGTTGTAATGGCGTCATAA
>JAYWGV010000085.1:0-5069 GCA_043778105.1 Bacteroidota bacterium | reverse complement strand
TGCGATTGCACAACGCTTCCTTTCATATCAAGCAATTGGTAATTTATAGTTTCTGAGCTGTATTCTGGAATAGTTAAATTTAAAAAAGCAGTTGTTGGGTTTGGATAAACCGACATTTGTAAAGTGATTTCGGGAAAATCGTCGTTGCCTAGCGTAAAGATTTCTGCTGGTTGTTGAATGCCTAAAGCTATTGTTCCGTTGCCTCCTACATGATTTGTATAAGCAACTTGCCCAATAGAATAGCTTGACGAGCCACCTGCGCCAACGGCATTGCCACCTGCGCTAACAAAAGCAGTTTGTGCCAGTAATTTTGGCAAACAAAAAAGGATAAATAAAAGTGTGATTTTTTTCATGGTAATTGTTTTTAAAAATTTAATATTGAAGTTGAGAGTTTATATTGATTAAAAAAAAATATTTTTTATGCAGCTTTTAAAAATTTTACTAATTGCATTTATAGTCCGATTTTTTGGAAATTTTACCATCCACCATCGAAAGATCAAAAGTCAAATCGAGCGAACCGTTGGTGTTGAGTAGTGCAATACCTTTTCTGGAAATCCCATCGTAGGAAGTGAAAGAGCCAGTAATCATAATCTTGTCATTGGCTTGCACTGCAACACTATATACAATATCGTTGGCACCCATTTTTGGCTTAAAAGTTTCGTCCAACGTTCCGTCGATATTTAGCCGAGCTAAATGATTTCTTTCCACAACATCATACGAAGTAAACGAGCCACCAATAATAATTTTACCGTCTTTTTGTACTGCTATGGCACGAACAGTATTGTTTGCCGCCGGTCCTTGGATAAAAGAATTGTCAAGCAACCCATCGGCATTTATTCGGTTTATGCCATTTCTGGAAATCCCATCATAGGCGTTAAATGCTCCACCGACTATAATTTTTCCATCTGTTTGAACAGCAACAGCATAAATGGTTCCGTTTGCTCCAGTGCCAATTTTTGGATAAAAGATTACTTCATTTTTACTCGATTGTGCATTGACTAATAAGCACATTATCAAGAAAAAGGTTGTTGAAATAGTTAATTTTTTCACGGTTTTTTATTTTATTGTTTGATAATTTTCTGTGAATATTTTGTCTCTACATTTGAAATATTCAAAATATAAATGCCGTTTTGCAAATTGTTTAAAACCTGATATTTATTGTCTTAAATTTTAAATTGAATTTCAAAAAAATTTGTTTAAAGTTTGAATACGATTATTGCTGAAAGCTGTGTTTTTACAAAGTTAGTATTGATTTCTGTTGAGACATAATTAGCATTGTCCAAATCTTCAAATGAATAAACTGCTTGCTCTTGCTGAGGTACTAATTTTATAACCGAATGCTGCTGTGCTCCCAAAACTGCTGCGAACTCCTAGCCTGCTCCAATTTTGTTGCTTATCATATAATTCACTCTTAATTTTGGTATCGCCACTATGCCACTATTTTTAGTTTCATTTTGCAATAGCAAATTATAAGATTTTTCAATTTCGGGTAGTGCATCTCGTCTTGCTTTTAAGCCGAATATATTCGTTCCAGCCTTAGTTGTTTGTGTGGCATCAAATTGTCCTTCGTTAGAACCAAAATAACCGATATGAACTAGAGCGCTTACTACTATACGGTCGCTAATTGCGTAGTTTATTTGTGGTCCAGCTCCTATTAAAAATTCAGAAATATTAGTATTGCTTGTACCCACTACCACACTGCTGGTTTCATTAGAAACAGGAAACGCATTTGGCAAATTACCTTTGAATGGATCGCCAGTTCCCGCAAAATAACTTATGCCACCATTAAATCCCCAAGAAAATTGTTCAGAAACTTTTATGGCATGAAAATAATCTATTCCAAAACCTTTCATCATGACGTTGGTGTTACTATTAATTTTTGCATTTCTTATTCCAGCAGTCAAGGTAATAATGCCTGATGCCAAACCACAACCAATACAACTTTGATTATTGACCTGCAAAATGTTTGCGGCTGGTGGAAATCGAGAAATTTCTTCTTGATAAAAGTCTTTGGATGCTATGATTTGAGCCTCTGTTGATTGCGTATTAACAAAGAAAGAAGCAAGCATTCCTAAAAAAAATTGTGTTTTCATGATATTGATTTTTATGTTAATTCTATACATTTTTAATTGTTTTTATTACTGCCACTACTTTTTCGTTCAAAATGCTAATGGCAATTTCAAAAAAATAACTAATTTTTATTGTTTAATAATTTTTTGAGAATATTTATTCTCGCCATTTGAAACATTCAAAATATAAATTCCACTTTGCAAATTGTTTAAATCTAAAGCTTTACTATCTAAATTTTCGATTTTGGTTTCATGCACAATTCTTCCGTTGAGGTCGGCGACTGCGATTTTTGCGTTGGTTATTAGATTTTCGGTTTGTATTGTGAAAATGCCTGTTGAAGGATTGGGGTAAACTTGAAATTTTTGAATATCATTTGTAGTAACGCCAAGATTAGAACCACCTTGAATTCTTGCAATGCGGTTTCTTCCAACTTGATTATAAGATGTGAAATATCCTCCAATAAGTATTTTTTGATCGTTTTGAATGGCAATTACATTAACGCTATTGTTTGCAGATGTTCCGTTAAGAAACGCTAAATCTATTGTTCCATCATTATTTAGTTGGACTAAACCTTGCTTGTTAACTTGGTTAAAGGATAGAAAAAGACCACCAACAATAATCTTGTTGTCCGAAGTAACTGCTAAAGTTCTTATGTTGCTGTTAGGACCTGTTCCTACATTAAAACTTGTATCTAAACTACCATTTGTATTTAATCTTGCAATTTTTGGCGATGCTACACTGTTCACGGTTGTAAATTGTCCTCCAATGAGTATTTTTCCATCGTTTTGTAAAGTTGTTGCAAATACATTATTGTTAATAATTGCTGTAAAAGTAGTATCTAGCGATCCGTCGCTGTTTAAACGAGCTAATTTGGGTTTTGAAACACCATTAAAGTTTGTAAAATTGCCTCCAATTATTATTTTACCATCAGGTTGAATAATTAAAGTCTCTATCGTATTATTGGCGCCTGTGCCTACTGCGAATGTAGTATCAAGACTGCCGTCGCTGTTTAATCGTGCAAGTCTATTTTGAGGCACACCGTTAAATGTAGTAAATAATCCAACAATAATTATTTTTCCGTCATTTTGTAATGCACACTTAAATATACTCGAATTGGGTCCGATTCCTACATTGAAAGTTGGATCTATATCACCGTTACTGTTTAATTTTGTGATATAATTGGTTGGCATGTCATTGAAAGTTGTAAATAATCCTGCAACAAAATATTTTTCATTTTTTTCTATAATATCAAATACGCTAGAATTAGGACCAGATCCTGTGTTAAAAGTGTTATCTATTTCACCATTTGTTTGAGTTTTTACTAACTTTCCTTTTAAAGTTCCGTCATAATATCCAAAATCACCGCCCAATAAAATTTTTCCATCGTTTAGAGGACAAATGGTCCAAATTGCATCATTGGCTCCTGACCCAACGTTAAAAGTATTGTCTGTGCTTCCGTCTTGATTGATTGATACTATTTTCCTTGAAGCACATTGTTGTAGGCTACAAAACTACCACCCATTAGTAATTTTCCAGAATTTGTTTTCGCAAATACGCTTACATCTTGACTAGCACCTTTACCAACATTAAATGTAGTATCTAACGTCCAATCGGTATTTAAGCGTGCAACTCGATTAATTGCAGTTCCATTAATTGAAGTAAAAGTGCCGCCGATAGTTAATTTTCCATCGCTGTTTAGTAAAATAGCACTTATAACAGCAGACGGTGATATTGATTGTATAGAAACGCTTAAATCTATCGAACCGTCTAAATTTAATCGAACTAGTTTTTGTCTTGCAATGCCGTTATAAGAAGTAAATATACCGCTAAGTATAATTTTTGAATCTGGTTGCATTTCAATATCTGTAACCGTATTATTGAAGCCTGTTCCATAATTAAAACTTGTGTCACCAGATCCATCGATGTTAAGTCTTACTATTCTGTTTGCTGACAAACCATTAAATTGTGTAAAAGGACCAGCGCAAAGTATCTTTCCGTCAGGTTGAATGAAAATTTTATTGACAGCCAAGTTAGATCCCGATCCAACATCAAATGTTGCGTCCAAAGTTCCATCAGCATTTAACCTTGCCATATTGTTTTTGGAAACACCATTTACAGACTGAAAGTTTCCCGCTAAAATAATTTTTCCGTTATTTTGAACACTAAGATTGTTTACAAGCCCTTGAATAGAAGGGTTGAAACTAACATCTCGTGTTCCATCGGCATTTAACAGAATAACTCTTGGAACAGCCACGGAATTATATTGAACAAAATCTCCAGATAATAAAATTTGACCGTTAGGTAAGAGTTTGCAAGAATAAACATTAGAATTAAATCCAGTACCTGTAAAAGTAGTATCAATATTGCCGTCGGGAAGTAAGCGTAAAATTCTTTTTTTGATGACTCCGTTATAGTTTACAAAACCGCCTGTGACAATAATTTTTCCATCAGATTGAATTTGAAAGTTTTTAACAAAAGTATCAAATCCGTCGCCATTTCCAAAACCGCTATCTGTTGGGTTAAAGGTCAAATCTAAAGTTCCAGTTTGAGCAAAAGTTACTGCAAAACAAAATAATAATAGAAGTTGTATAATTTTTTTCATGATTTCAAAGTTTTATTGTTTAATAATTTTTTGTGAATGTTTATTCTCGCCATTTGAAACATTCAAAATATAAATGCCGTTTTGCAAATTGTTTAAATCCAAAGATTTATTGTTTAAGTTTTCTGATTTTGTTTCATACACAATACGTCCGTTGAGATCGGCGACTGTTATGATGGCATTTTCGATTGGATTTTCGGTTTGGATATTGAAAATGCCGGTGGATGGGTTTGGAAATACTGAAAA
Organism: Bacteroidota bacterium; assembly: GCA_043778105.1. Taxonomy (GTDB): domain Bacteria; phylum Bacteroidota; class Bacteroidia; order Flavobacteriales; family Flavobacteriaceae; genus Flavobacterium. The sequence continues at coordinate 154 of JAYWGV010000085.1, read as the reverse complement.
ATTCTTTTGGGTATATGCTGTAACCGCTAAAGCGATAGGGCTTGAGGTCAATCTCGCAATACGCCCAACAGATATGGCATTATAAGATGTGAAATCGCCTACAATTATAACTTTTCCATCTGGTTGAATTAATATATCTCGTATAGTATTGTTT
>JAYWGV010000084.1:0-25268 GCA_043778105.1 Bacteroidota bacterium | reverse complement strand
TTTTTTAATTGCATAGCATCGCTATGGAATTAAAAAAATCTGAAATATGGGGCAAAAAGACAATTTTGCAGCCATTTGAAAAAAGTTTAAACCACTTCTATATGTATATTTGGTATAAATTATTTATTCTTAATTAATTTTTTTGCAATAACAATCAATTGCTCTTTATTTTCTTCGACAAAAGTCAATCCGGCTTGAATGAGTTCTTGAATATTTTTTTTCGATGTATCGTCCATTTCTGGCGATGCATTTTTTAGATTTGGCATTAATCGATGGTAATTTTGATAATTAGTTGGTCCAAGCGTTTCGTACATTTTTTGCAAATGATAATCGACAGTTTCTACATTCGACGAAAGTAAAATATCAATAAGTGGCGCAATCCATTTTAGTTTTCCCCCATTATCAAAATCTTCAAATGTATATTTTTTAGTTACAGTTCCGGTGCCTACCGAAATAATAATCATGTCATTTATCGCAGGATAATTTTTTTTGCCAGCATCGTTAGTAAGATCTTGAAACGGAATTTTTCTTGCTTCGGCATATGCGCAAAGTGCAGGATTATTTGCATAAACGCCACCATCAATTAACGTAAATTCTTGGTTGTATAATGATTGTATTTTTGCAGGTTCAAAATAAGTTGGTGCAGCTGATGTTGCGCGACATACATCTTTTACATAAAAATTTTCAAGATTCGAATTTTTGGCTTCGTGACTTGCAAAGAATTTTGCACGACGCGCCTGAATGTCGTAAGATGTTATTAAAGAGGGTTTTATGAAGTTTTTCAATTCAAGAGTTCCAAAAACACTTTCAATTTGTTTTTCGAGATTTTCATCAGATATTTTCTCATTAAAAAGTCCAAATGGATTAATGATTTTACGCCAAACCGATACATCAAAAATTGAATCGCCTTTTTCTGCATATAAATCAAGCGCTTCCTGAACCGAGAATTTGGCTTTGCCGTTTTCGTTGGGAAACAAAATTATTGCTGCTAAAATTCCGCCTGTACTTGTACCAGCAATTAAATCGAAATAATCGCCAATTTTGGCATCTTTATGATCATGAATTTGGAGCTGTTCTTCTATGAATTTCAGGATAACGCAAGAAATGATGCCACGAATTCCGCCACCGTCAAGTGAAAGTATTCGTATTTTTTTATTTTTAACGACGATTTTATCAGTAACTGGGTCGATTTTGGTTGATTGATTGATTTTGATTTTCATAATGTTTTGATTGAAGTAGTTTTTTTAATAATTATTGACATCAAATTTAAATAAAATATAAATTACATTGACGATATTATTTTGAACACTATTTTTCGATTTATATGTTTTAATATGCTTATTTTATTAAACAAGAAAATTATAAAATTCATCAAATGAAATTATTTCAGAAAATTTTAATTTATTTATTATTATTTGATAAAAACTACTTACATTTAGCACAACCATTTTATTTTATAAACTAACTACATTACTTTTTTTATATGAAAATCGATAAAATCCAAGCCCTTCGTGGACCAAATATCTGGAGCGTACAACGCAAAAAACTAATTCAAATGCGTTTGGATTTAGAAGAAATGGAACAATTTCCAACCAATAAAATCGAAGGTTTTCGAGAAAGGATAGAAGCCATGTTTCCAACAATGATAGAACATCGTTGCTCTGAAGGCTGTCGTGGTGGATTTTTTTCACGCATAGAACGTGGTACTTGGATGGGGCACGTGATTGAACACATAGCACTAGAAATTCAAACTCTTGCTGGAATGGAAACTGGTTTTGGTCGTACGCGCGAAACCAAAACTCCTGGTATTTATAATGTAGTATTTAGCTACACCGAAGAAAATGTTGGAATGTTCGCCGCCGAAAGTGCAGTTGCAATCGCCGAATCTTTAATTGCAGGAACCGATTATGACTTAGAAGCCGATATTCAAAAAATGCGTGTCATTCGTGATCGTGTGCGACTTGGTCCAAGTACAGGCAGCATTGTTGAAGAAGCAGTAATTCGAGACATACCTTGGATTCGTTTGGGTACAAACTCATTAGTACAACTTGGGTATGGCATTAATCAAATGCGTTTTCAAGCAACTATTACTTGCAAAACAAGTAGTATTGCTGTTGATATTGCTTGTAATAAAGAGCAAACCAAAAAAATGTTAGATGCAGCAAGTATTCCTGTTGCAAGTGGTGGAATTTGTGTAGATGAAGACGATCTTGACGAAGTTATCAGAAAAATTGGTTATCCAATTGTACTTAAACCATTAGATGGAAATCATGGAAAAGGCGCTTCGATTAACGTAAAAACTCGTGAAGCTGCTGTCGAAGGTTTAGCTTACGCAAAAAAATACAGCCACCGAGTTATTGTAGAAAAGTTTATCACAGGATTCGATTTCCGTGTCCTTATTATCGATAACAAGTTGGTCGCTGCTGCAAAGCGTGTTCCCGCAAATGTTGTTGGCGATGGAAAAAACACTATTCAATATTTGATAACCGAAGTTAATAAAGATCCTAAACGTGGTTATGGTCATGAAAATGTTTTGACCGAAATCGAAATCGACCGAGATTCACTTGATTTACTAGAAAAACTAAATTACACAGTTGATTCAATTCCAAGAAAAGACGAAGTTGTTTATTTAAAATCTACTGCTAACCTAAGTACTGGCGGAACATCAATCGATGTAACCGACATGATGCATCCAGAAAATATTTTCCTTTGCGAACGCATTTCTCGTGTAATTGGTCTAGATATTTGCGGCGTAGATATTATGGCAGAAAACCTCACACAACCGCTTAAAGAAAATGGTGGTTGTATTCTCGAAGTCAATGCTGCACCAGGTTTTAGAATGCACTTGGCACCATCAGAAGGATTGCCGAGAAACGTTGCTGCGCCAGTAATCGATATGCTTTATCCGCCAGGAAAGCCAAGTAGAATTCCGATTATTGCGGTAACTGGAACCAATGGAAAAACCACAACTACACGTTTATTAGCCCATATTGTTAAAAATAATGGTTACAAAGTTGGTTTTACAACTTCAGACGGAATTTATGTTCAAAACCACATGATGGAAAAAGGTGATACAACTGGACCAGTTTCTGCCGAATATATTTTGAAAGATCCAACTGTAGAATTTGCTGTTCTAGAAACTGCTCGTGGCGGAATCTTGCGTTCAGGATTAGGGTTTAGTCGCTGTGATATTGCCATTATTACCAACATTCAAGAAGATCATTTAGGTTTGAATGACATTAATACTTTAGAAGATTTGGCTCGTGTTAAAGCTACTGTTGTAAAAAGTGTCAAAAAAGATGGCTGGGCAATTCTAAATGCCGAAGATGAGCAATGTGTGAAAATAGGAGCAGAGTTAAGTTGTAATGTTGCTTATTTTTCCTTAGATGAGAACAATACGCTAATACAAAAATTGTGCAAAGAAGGTAAAACTGTTGCAGTTTATGAAAATGGTTATATTACTGTCAAAAAAGGCGAATGGAAAATTCGTGTTGAAAGAGCAACTCATGTTCCATTGACGTTAGGTGGAAAAGCCAAGTTCATGATTGCAAATGTTTTAGCCGCAACTTTGGCTAGTTATTTATATGGTTTCAAGACCGAAGATATTAGTTTGTCGTTGCAAACATTCATTCCGAGTGTGGCGCAAACGCCTGGTAGAATGAATATTTTTGAATTTAAAAAATTTAAAGTTTTAATAGATTTTGCTCACAATCCAGCTGGTTATCGTGCCGTCGAAGGTTATTTAGAAAGTGTAGAAGCCACCAAAAAAATAGGAATTATTGCTGGTGTTGGCGATCGTCGTGACGAAGATATTAAAGAATGTGGTCGTTTGGCAGGAAAAATGTTTGACCATATTATTATTCGTCAAGAAAAATATTTGCGTGGTCGCACCGAAGACGAAATTATTGCATTAATTCTTGAAGGCGTTGCAGAATGCGGAAAATCAGTAACTCACGAAATTATTCCTAAAGAAATCGAAGCAATTAAACATGCCATTGACAACGCCGAAGATGGAAGTTTTATAACAGCTTTGAGCGATGTTGTGACAAATGCAATAAATATTGTTCAAGAATATTTAGATAAAGAAAATGAGGAAGGAAATGTATAAATAAGCCAAATTTTAACCTTTAATATTTTATATTAAAAAACTCGTTATCAACTAAATGATAACGAGTTTTTTGATAATGTTTATTGATATAATAATATGCAATATGTTGTCAAAAACTTCTGTGCAAACTAATGTGAAAATTATATTTTACATTTTAATTCGATCATTAAAAAACCTGCTAAGATTTGGTTAGTTTTATATTCTATGTAATTATTCAAGCTAGAATTTTCAATGCTTTGAGTGTTTTTTAGATTGAGAATATTGTTGCCATAAATACTTAAATCATATTTTTTTTTCGAATATCGAATTTTTGGATTAATTAATAATAAATTTTGATTTTGAAATTCTGATTGTTGAAAAGTTTTATTAAAATCTAAAGACCAAAAAACATTTTTCACAAACTTTCCATTAATTGCGGATAAGATTTCGATTGAATTAAATTCAGTATTGCTTCCAGAATTTGCATATGTATTTTTCAATAAAACCACACCAGTTTCAAAATTTATTGGAAATTTTTTGAAGCTTGAAACAATTTTTAAATCTATAGAATAGCTTTTTAATTTAAATATGTTTATTTCATTTTCAAAAATTAAAGGTCTTTTGAAAGAATTGAATGCAAAATTATGTTTAATTGATAATTTGGATTTAGGAAAATATTTTTCGATGAAGTAAATACCACTAAAAATATTTTCATTAGAAAATAATCTATATTCATTTAAATTCGAAGCTGATTCATTTTGACTATTTAAATTTATAAATTTTTCATTGAATGTATAATTTAGATTTAAGATGAAGTTAAATTTTGGTTGCTTAAAATAAAAATAAGTTAAACTAGCTTGATGGTTTGGCAAAATTGTATTAAATTTAATTTCATCATTTTTATAGATATTTCTGTAATCTTGAATAATTCTATTTGAAAATAGATTATTATATGATGGTAAATTGTTTGAAAATGAATAATTTAATTCTAGTACATGATTTGGGTTAAATATTGCCTTAATCTTAGCCTTTGGAGATAAATAATTAAAATCGAAATTTGAATTTGGATAATTTTTTATTATCAAATTATGATTTGTTATTCCAAAATTTAAATTTACAATATTACTAGGAAAATAATTAAAATCTAATCCAATAAAACTATCGTTATTTTGCAATAATAAATTATTTTCAAATTGAATTTGATTCTCAACTGTATTAATGATTTTTGAAGTTTCAAATTTTGAACCGCAAATTATGATTACATTTTTTTTTTTTAAATTAAATGAATATTTAGAATCATATTCAAAAATTAAGTTGTTGTTTTTTTTGTTTTGATAAATTTCAAATAAATTATCATTAAAAGTTAAGTTTAAAAAGGGATTGTTAGAAGAGATTTTTTTAATGTTTTGAGTGTTATTATAACTTTGAAAAATGTTTATTGACAAAAAATCTTTACTCTTAAAGGTTTTTGAATATTCAATTTTATTATATAAATTAAATTGTTTTTGGATTCCTTTTTCAGTAAAATAATTGATGTTGAAATTAGAAATATTTTCAATTTCATTATTAGTCGTGGTTTTTAAAAAATTAAATGTTGATTTAAAGTTAATTAAATTTTTCGAATTTGGTTTATAGGTAGTTTCTAAATTAGTTGAACTAAACAAACTGTTTTCTAATATTGTATTATTTTCAATATTTATGAACGAAAAATCTGCAAGGAAATAATCTTGTTTTAAATTTTGATTTTGAATTTGTTTTGAATTATTAAAAATCGAATAAACATAGAACTTTAATTTTTTATTGGGTGTAAAAACAGAATTTAAAGCCGTAAATTCTGTTTTCCGAGATTTTGCATTTCTATTGGCAAATAAAAACTTTGGAACATCATCTTGGTTTGGAATTTCGACACCACTATAATTGTCGTCATAAATTTTATTAATATCTGTTAACTGGTAGTAATCAAATGTTGTAAATTCTTGTTCTCCGGAATTGTTGAAACCAGTTATAACAGTAGTTTTGTTTTTTTTTCGAAAAGAAAATAAATTTGAATGTATATTGTATTTTTCTTGATAACCAATTGCAGTTTTCAAATTACCAGTAATTTTATTTTTAAACGCATCTTTGATATTAATATTTATTGCAGTAACATCAGTTTTTGAATCAGGACTGATGTTTTTAAAATCTTTGAAATTTTTAATTAATTCAATATTTTTTATCATTTTCGATGATAAGTTTTCGGTCGCCAGCTTGTGTTGATTTTGAAAAAAATCTTCACCATCAACCAGTATTTTTTGAACTTCTTTACCATTTGAAGTTATTTGACCGTTCGAATTTATATCTAATCCAGGAAGTTTTTTTACAATATCTTTTAATGTTTCTTCTGTACCATTCATAAATTTATCAACGGCATACGTTAAAGTATCGCCATTTTGTTTCATTCCAGAACTGTTAGCTTTGACAATTACTTCTTTTAAAAAATTGCTATTTTCTTTTAAAATTAATTCAAATTCTTTGTTAGTGTTTATCTCAACTTCTTTAACTGTTGGTTCATATCCAATATAACTTGCTTTAATTTTATAAATTCCAATTTCTTTAATTTCAAAAAAGTAATCACCATTTAAATCAGTAACCCCAAAAGCAACAATCTTATTGCTTTTGGAGTTAATAATTTGGCAATTTACTGTTTCTAGTGCAATATTTTGTTCGTTTTTAATATTAACATTAACGCTGATTTGTGAAAATGAAAAATTAAAAAATAAAGTAAAAATTATTAATACAAATTCAATCTTCATTTGCTTTTTTATTAAATAAATCAATTTCTTGTTTCACAAATTCTGCCATTGTTATATATTTAGATTTATTTAATGGTGGTTCAATTTTTAAATTTTCATTAAGTAATTTGAACTGATCAATTTCAATAATACTGAATTCTCCAATCTCTACTTTTAAGATAAATCCTGGCAATCCATAAAATCTATCTGGACCATCGTTAATGGGAATATCTTCGCAATACCAAGCAGTAATTCTTGATTTTTCTTTAGTTGAAATTGCTTTTTTGCATTTAAAGCCTTTAATAACTTGTTCGTCATTGTACAATTCCCAGTCAAGATTTTGTAAATTATCTTTTATACTAAAATTATTGTCATAAAGTGTATATTCTTGCAAAAATATTTTTTTTATTAATTCTTTGTATTTTTCATTTATTGATACCGTTTCAAATAAGTACGTGTCGTAATATCCCTTATCATTTAATAAAGAATCTTTTTTTTTAATTTTAGCATCTATTAGCTTGTAAATAGATTTTTTATTTGAATATGTATAACCATAGCTGAAAGTGTTTACTTCAAAAGAAAAAATACTATCTTTTTTATTGCTTAAAAATTTATGTAAATAAAGTGCTTTTATACTTTGGCTAAAAAGCGAAAAAGTACTTATTAATAGTATCGATGTTAATATTTTTTTCATTGTTTTTATCCGTTAAAAAAAACAACTATTCGGATAGTAATCCAAATAGTTGTTGAGTTTTAGATTAAATACAAGCCCAAACTTGCACAGTTGTTACACTCATTGTTCCATCGGCGTTTATTTGTCTCGAAATTTTAGTTTTTATTACAGTCCAAGTACAATCGACATCCGTTTTATTAATTTTTTGCTCAAAACTATTTTTAATAGTTTTATTAGATGTTATAAAGTTTCTTGCATTCCCCGCAAAACCAAAAGCTATTATTGCAATAGCTGTAAAAAATAAATTTTTCATTTTTAATCGTTTTAGATTTTCTTACTTTCAAATTTTAAGTCTTTGTTTCAGAGTTAATTCAGACTTTTATTAAATTAATTTTATCAACTCACAATCACATTTGCAACTGTAGAATTATTGTGATTAATAAAATCAAATTTAATTGCTATAATATTTTAACATAGCAAATCTAAAAGTTATGAAAATAAATTCGTTACAGATTTTCTGTAAAATTTGTTAATTTTATGTTAACGTTAAAATTAAATAATGTTTCGTTTTTTAGCTTCTCTTATAATGTCTTCATCATTACCAAAATCAATTCCGAGTATTTGTTTAATGTAAGCTTTTCTTTTATCAACAGCACTTGTTTTTATGTTTAAGTAATTTTGTAAATTTTTAGTTGATATTCCTTTGGCAATTAAACTAATAATTTGCATGTTTGTCGAACCTAAATTGCATTGCAAATCAACATTAGATTGGATATTTATCAAAATAGTTTCACTTTTATAAATTTCTCCAGCAATAACTTTATTAATCATTTTTATAAAATTATCTGCTTTTATATCTAGTTTTTCAATCAAACCTTCTGGACAAATGTTATTTATAATTGAATTTAATTTCGCAGTAGTTGCGTAACCAGTAACAAAAAATATTTTAGTTTTCGGCATTTTTAATTTAATTAACTTTGCCAAATCTTCGCCATCTTTGATATTTTCTTCAGCAAAAGAAGGCATACTTATATCCAATATTGCTAAATTAAAACCTTGTTCATTTTTACCAAAAAGCATATAAAATGCATCTTTTAATGTATTTGCAATTTTTATCTCCACATTCATTCCAGAGCAATTAAATTCAGATTTATAGTAATCAGTTATCGCAATATGATCATCAACCAGTAAAATTTTTAGCTTCATAAATAATAAATAAAATTATGTTAACAAAATGCGTGGAACTCTGCTTACTGTCTGGAGGTACTGGAAAACCTAGATACAAATAAACAAAGCCCACGCAAAGCGAAGGCAAGGTTTATTGCTGTATCTATAAAAATTTCCAGTTTTTTCAGACAACAATAAAGCAAAGCTTTATAATTTAATATATGTAAGAACTACATTTGTAATTTAAAAATAATTATTCCTGTTTCATATTCCTCAACTGCTTTAATTTTTCTTTTAAAACGACCAATTCTTCACGATGTTTTTCAATGTTTTTACGAACTTCTAGAACAATAGAATTTTCTTTTTTAGCATTTTTAGTATTTGTAAAAAATTGAATATTATTTTCTAATTGAAAAATTTCGCTTTGAACCTCATCAATTTTTCGCATCAAGAAAACTTTTTCGTTTTCGAGTTTTCTAGTGTCGTTATTATCCGAAAATTGCTCCATTCTGTTCGAAAAACGCATCATTTCGGTGTCTTTTTTGCTCAAACTTAATTTTTCGAACAAACCGTCAAGAATTTTGTTAAATTTCCCTTCAATGTGGCGTCTTTGCGCAGGAACTCGTCCAAATGTTTTCCAAGTTTCGATGTGTAATTTAATCGCATCTAAGTCAGTTTTATGGTCGCCAGTCATTTCGAATTCGCGAATGGTTTCCATGTAAGCCTTCTTTTTATCGAAAGATTCAACTTCTTCGGCGTTTTCTTCGTTTTTCTGTTCTTTAAGCTTATCAAAATAATGGTTACAAGCTTCTCGAAATTGTTTCCACAATTTATCTGAAACATTTCTTGGCACATGACCAATAGTTTTCCATTCTTCTTGAATTTGTTTCATTATCGGAGTTGTAACTCCAAAATCTGTACTTTCTTGCAATTCTTTTGCTTTGGCAACCAAAGCCTGTTTTTTGTGTAAATTATCGTTTTGGTCTTTCTTAATGTCTTTATAAAAAGAATTTTTTAGAATATTAAAATCTTTAACCGCAACTTTAAATTTTGCCCAAGTTTCTTCGTTTACATCATTTGGCACTTTGCCGATCCCAAAAAAAGTTTCTCGCAAAGCTTCTACTTTGGCAACTTGTGCTATCCAAAGATTGTGCGAATCTACTTTTTCATTTGCTAAAAGCGTTAATTCGGCAATTACTAAATTTTTATTTTCAAGATTTTCATTTTCGGTGCCACGCATTTTTTCGAAAATTAATTCTCGTTTATCATGCATTTGTTTAGTCAATTCGCTAAATTTATTCCAAATTTCGTCTCGGTGTTCACGACCAACTGGACCAATATCTTCTTTCCAAAGTTTATGCAAATCTTGCAATTCTCTAAATGCTTTATTGACATCTGGCATTAAAACCAACTCTTCGCAACGTGCAATAATATTTAATTTTTGAACTAAATTGTGTTTAAAATCTATATCTCGTGCTTCACGATCAAGGTGCAAAATATCATAAAATTGGTCAACATAAAAATGATAAGTATTCCAAACATGATTGTATTTATCTTTAGGAATTGAACCAGCATTTTTCCATCGATCACGAATGTCGTTAAAATGTTTTAATGAATTGCCAATATTTTCTTGAGAATACAATAAGTTTTTTAATTCTTCAACCAAATTATTTCTAGTTTCTAAATTGGTTTTTAAATTATTTTCAAGACTTTTAAAATGAGTATTTTTTCTGTCTCTATAATTGGTATATAACTGATCAAATTTCGTTTTTAAAGGAAAACTGTAATGAAAATCTTCATTAGATTCTGTTCCAGAAGCAGCTTTTTCGCCTTCGAAAACTTGTTTTTTCTCGTCTATAAAATGATAATATTTTTGTAGAAATGCATTTTTAATACTATCGACATGATCTTTAACCGACATTACTTTTTCGATAGCTGTCAGCTTTTCGAGTTCGTCAATTAGGTTTTCCATAGACATTGCTTCGTAATCTAGCATTTCAACAGTGTGGCGATCTTTTAAAGTTTCATCTTCGCTTTCGGCAGCATTTTCATTCGTGATTGCTTCCATTGCATCGATTGCAGTAGATTCAATGTTTGAAGTTTCGTTAGTCAATTCTTCTTGACTAATCTCAATAATACTGTCTTCAACAAAGGCTTCAGCATCGGTTTCAGTTTCCGCAGTTGCTTCTGCATCAACCAGAACTTCTTCGGTTTGTGCAACTTCTTGAACTTCGATTTCAGGCTTAGTTTTCACTTCATCTTCTATCAAAACTTGTTCATTTTTTGCATCGATTTCATCATTTTGAACCGTTTCTTGCGATACGTTATCTGCATTTCCATCTGCATCTTGCAGGTTATCATTCGTTTCTTCTAACATTTTATTAAATGTTTAAGGTTTATAATTAAGATGCGAAAGATACTAAAGTCACGCGTAATTACAAAACTTTAAATAAAATGTGTAGATTTTTTATCTGTAAAAACTTTTTTAATTCCTAAAACATTAACGATTCCAAATTTCCCAAGCTTTTTCGGCTTGAAAAGCCAACATTTCTAATCCATTTTTACAAATTGCACCATGTTTTTTGGCTTTTTTTAAAAACTGAGTTTCTTCGGGATTGTAAATTAAATCGAATGCAATGTGTTTTTCTGTAAAAAAATTATAAGGAATTAGAGGAAATTCTTTGATGTTTGGACTTGTTCCCAAAGGTGTACAATTAATTATTATATGATAATTATCAAATGTTGTTGCGTTTATTCGGTCATAATTAATTGATGATTCGTTAGATTCTCGTGATACGAATGTATATAAAATATTTAACTCATCGAGTGAATAAGCAACCGCTTTGGATGCGCCACCAGTACCGAGAATCAATGCTTTTTTATGATGAGGTTGAAGTAGAGGTTTTAGTGATTTTTTAAATCCATAACTATCAGAATTATACCCTTTTAAGTTTCCTTTTTTTGTAAATCGAATAACATTTACAGCACCAATTTTAGCAGCTTTTACTGATAATTTATTTAAATATGGAATAACTGTTTCTTTGAAAGGAATAGTAATATTTAATCCGTTCAAATTCGGATTTAATTTAAGAATTTCACTAAATTGTTCTATTTCTTGAATGTCAAAATTTATATATTCGCAATCTTGAAAAGGTTCTTTGGAAAATTTTTCTGAAAAATGCTTTTTTGAAAACGAATAATCTATGTTTTTACCAATTAATCCAAACAGTTTTTTTGCCATAATTTGTATACAATTTAGTAAAAAACAAAAATACTTTATTTAATTTCGATGTTTTTCGATTTCGGTTTGCACAATTTTTCTATCCCAAACAACTGGAAATAAGTTTTTTATTAAATCATGATTTTTAAATGACAATCGCAGACCGTTACACAAATGAAATTTTCCTTTGACTAATTTTCCTGACATGTAATTCAATCCTGCTAATCTATACTCGATTTCGAAAGATTCTGGATAAAATTCGGTAGCTAATAAAAGTGTGTTTCTTGCGATTTCGAATTCGCCTTGATATTGCAAAACATCGACCCAATAAAGCCAAGTATCTATTTGATTGTCACCGTATTCAACGGCTTTTCTATAGCCAAATTCTGCTTCTTCAAAAAAATTAAGTTTTTGGTTGATTTGCGCAAAACGTTTCCAATATAATTTATTTTCGTTGTCAATGCTCAATGCTTTATTGACAAAATAAAGTGCTTTGCTAAAGTTGTTTTCACGAACATAAAAATCGGTAATTGCAATCCAACCTTTGTCCAATAATGGGTCTTCGTGAACAGTTCGGTTATAATATTTTAATGCTGTATTTTTATTGCCTAATTTTTCATTACATTTACCAATTCGCAGTAGCGCATAAGATGTTGGATCGTCTAAATCGATTGTTTTTTGATAACTTTCTATTGCTCTGTGATAATCTTTTACACGTTCGAATGCTTTTCCCATTTCCATAAATGCGCCAAGAAATTCATCATCAATATAAGTTGCGAACTCGAAGGCTCGAATTGCATTTTTGTAATCTTTTATGTGATAATACAATCTTCCAGCTTGGTGCCAACCAATTTCGGCATAGGGATTTTTATCTAAATATTCGTTTAAATATTTTAATGCTTCTTCGTTTTGGTCTAAAAATTCATAACAATAAACAACGTTATAAATTGCAGTTTGTTCTTCGACATCGACTTCTAAACACTTTGTAAAAAATATTTTAGCTTGCTCGAAATCGTCCATAAATAGATATTCCATACCTATTAGATTATAAACATCGGCAAGATCATCAGTGAATTTTAATGCAATTTCTAAAAGTTCAACCGCTTTAATATGGTTGTCACGCTTAGAGTATATGTTGGCTTTTTGAATGTAAACCTCTTCATTAGTTGGTTCGATTAAATACAATTCGTTGAGCATTTTTTCGGCTGCATCGAGTTTGTCTTCATAAACCATCATTTCGACTTGAACTAACTTTAAACCTGTTGATTTTGGATGTTGGTCAAGTGCCAATTTCAAAGCTTTTTTTGCCAAATTGGTTTTGCCCATATCAAGATAATGCAAAATGATATCTTCGAATTCTTCTGAATCAAAAAATAGCACTTTGTTGGTCTTCATCATGGATTCAAACTTCGATAATGATAAGTTATAATCGTCGTCGTCTTCTTCGCTTAATTGCATATTTTGTAGGTTTGAAATCTGTTATAAAATTACTACATTTAATCTATATTTTAAGTTAAAGTTTATTTGTTTTGAACAATTTAATTAACAGTTTTTCTTGGAGACTATTACACGATAGACTTTGAGACTTTAGACTTTTAGACTTTAGACTTTAAGACTTTAGACTATTAGATGAAAGATTTTTAGATGTGAGATTTTTAGATTTTAGACTTTGATTTGATGGATTTAGTTTAAAAATAGTTTTAAATCTGGCAAGATATTAGCCCCGATTGAAAGGAAAATCCTTTTTCTCAATTACCACGGGTTTAAACCCGTGGTAATTGAGAAAAAGATTTGGAATGAAAGCGGGAAATAGCTCCAAAAAAACAAGTTTTAATAACTTGATTGATTAGTAATCGAGTCACAAACTTCAAGAATTATTGCACATCCTTCACGAATTTCGTCCTCAGAAATTGTTAACGGTGGTGTGATTCTAACTGCGCATTTCTCGAATAGTAACCAAAATAAAATCAATCCTTTGTCTTGACAATTCAGAACTATTTTATTAGTAATATCTTCGTTTTCGGTCATAATTGCTAACATTAAACCAATGCCACGCACTTCTTTTATTAATGGATGAACGAGCAATTCACGAAATAATTTTTCCTTAACTAATGTTTCTGAAATTAAATTTGTTTCAGTTATTTCTTGTAAAGTTGCTAAACAAGCAGCTGCAATTACTGGGTTGCCACCAAATGTTGTGATATGACCAAGTTTGGGATTTTCGGTCAATAAATCCATGTGTTCTTCAGATGCTACGAATCCTCCGACAGGCAATCCGCCGCCCATTCCTTTTCCGATAATGATAATATCTGGAATGCAATCATAATTTTCGAAACCAAATAATTTTCCAGTTCGACCAAATCCTGGTTGAATTTCGTCTATAATCATCATGGCGCCAACTTCGGAGCAACGTTGTCGAACTTTTTTTAAAAAACCATTTTCGGGTTGAATAAATCCTGCGCCACCTTGAATGCTTTCTAAAATTATTCCAGCGGTTTTATTGGTAATCTTCTCAATATCTGATTCGTTGTTGAAAGTTATAAAATCAACATCTGGAATTAATGGTCGAAAAGCTTGCTTGCGTTCTTCGAAACCCATCACGCTCATCGAACCCATCGTGTTGCCGTGATAGGCATTGTTGCAAGAAATTAATTGGCTGCGACCAGTAACTCTTCTAGCTAATTTTAATGCGCCTTCGCAAGCTTCGGTTCCTGAATTGACTAAGTAGGTTTTTTTTAAGGGAAATGGCAAATTGTCCGCCAATAATTTACAATATTCAACTGCTGGATTTTGAGAATATTCGCCATAAACCATAACGTGCGAATAGCGATCAAGTTGGGCTTTTACTGCGTCGTTTACCCTTTTTGGTTGATGTCCAAGTGCGCAAGCCGAAACTCCAGCGACAAAATCTAAATATTTTTTATTGTCGCAACTATAAATATAAGAACCATAGGCAAAAGCAACCTTCATTCCGAGTGGATAAGGTGTTGTTTGGGCTTGATATTTATTGAAATCGCTCATTTTGTTTAGTGTTCAGTGTTCAGTTTTTAGTGTTCAGTTTCTAGTATTTAAGATTAAGTTGATTGATTACTTTGATCCTTATTTTTGAAAATAGACTATAAAAAATTATACGCGACAACCTGAAACCTGAACGCTGATTGCTGTAAACTGACCACTATTTTTTCTTTTTCTTATCGAAATTCAAAGTTTCTTTTCTCGTTGGCATTTCGACATCTTCGTTGGGTTCGCATTTTTCGGCTTTGGCTTTTTTGGTTATTCGGTCGTCTAAATCTTTTTCATCTTGCGGAAAAATATCTTCCATGGTTTTTATTCGTTCGTCGCCACGCCAAATGAATCCTCTTAATTTTCTAGCATTTTCTGGCAAATCTGCTTCAGGATAAATTGTGCCGTCGACATCGGTAAAAAAAGTCATTGTATCGACTGTGTTTTCATCAAGTGTTAAATTAATTTTCGAACTTACGTTTTTATTGATTCCAATGAGTTCATTATCATCATTTCGCATAAAATAAATTACCTCGGTATTTTTAACAATATCACATTCATACAATTTACTTTCACGAAATTTTCCATACAAATTTTGACCTTTTACTTGATTGTAACCAGTTCCGATTGTGTCTTTAGAAATTAAAAATGCGTTATTCAAAACTTTTAACGAATCTAGTTTTTGTGTTTTATTATTTCCTATCAAATGCATTATGTCGCCAGTCATTTGGTTATCGAAATTCCAAATTACAGGATTATTTATTAATTTGGTCAATGCTTTTTTGGTATCAGAATGAATAGAATCGCACTTGCCGGTTAAATCTTTTTTAAAAAATCTGGCATCTTTAAATCCGCGTAAAACTCTTTCGCCTTCTTTGCCTGTTATCAATAATTTTTTGGCGTGAATGTAAACCGAATCTTTGTCAACCAAAGTCGCTGTAACAGCATGTTTAGTTATAAAAAGTGAATCTTTTTGCTTGTAAATTTCGGCATAATGACCACGAACAACTCCTTTATTAATTGAATCTGTAATTTTAACGTTGTTGGTTGCCGATGCAAATTCTTTATTCCTGTTGTAAAATAAACTATCGCCTTTTATTAATCGATCGTTGTATTTTATGTAAGATTTATTTAAAAAATGTCCTGTATTTTTCTTGGTATTGTAAAATCCTTTTTCTGTATAAATAAAATTTTCTTTGCTTGTTATTGTCGAAGCGCCATATAAATAGGAGTGACCCGAATTGGTATAATAGTCTAAATGATTGGTTTTTATAGTATATTTTGGATTGGTAATTGTCACCGCAGACCGAAACTGAAACATTTTTTTGTTTACAAAATAACGCCCTTTATCAGAAACCAATGTGTTTTCGGCATTGACGATTGTTCCTTTTTGGTTGTAGTAGGCTTGTTGAGAATTTCTATCAAAATTTATAACATCAGTTGTCAAAGTGCTTTCTGGCGAACGCATTATTACATCGCCTGATGCATACGCCTGACGAGAATTACCGCTGTATTCGCCATATTTACTGTTCAGAAACAACGTATCGCCTTGCACCATTTGTACATTTCCAAATGCTTTTACATAATTTTCGTTTTCGTAATAATAGGCTTTGTTGCAAGTTAAAACCAAACCTTCTTGACGCACACGAACATTGCCCGTTAGCAATGACGCACCAGGCATAAGCGTTTCATTTCTATCGCCAAAATCGGAATATTCGATCAATATTTTTTTGGAATCTTGTGGTACAACTTGACTATTTGCTAATAAAACAAACATAAAACAAGCAAAAAGCAATATTTTCTTCAATGGATAATTTTTTGCGAATTTAATGATTAAGTTTCACAAGTTTTTTAATTTAAGATTTATTTAAATTTAAAATTTCAAAATTAAACTTTCTGATGGCTCAATATTGATATTGCAAACTCCAACGCCATTTGTTACGTTCAATTCTAATGTTCTATTGTTCTCTAATTGATTTTGCATCTTGTATTTTCCGTCTTTTAAATTCCATTTTTGAATTACGTCACTCGGAATTTTTAATTCAAATTTGCTTGTTTTTAACCAAGAAAAGTTATTGACAACAATCAATTTCTCATTTTCTGACCATCTAACGAAAGAATAGATTCCAGAATCATAACCAGCAGTTTTATCGCGATTGGCTGATTGAATTTCTTGAAATTTACCCATCAATGCATCGCTTTTAATTGTAAAATTTAGTAATTTTTTATAGAAATTTCGAAGTTTTTTTTCTGAGTCAGATAATTGTCCACCATCGAATTTGCCATTATTCATCCAACGTTGGTGATTTGGCACACCAATATAATCAAAAATCGAAGTTCTTGAGCGAGTTCCAAAACCTGCATTTTCATTGCCAGCTTCACCCACTTCTTGGCCAAAATAAATCATTGTTGGTGAACTGCTAATTGTTGCAGAAACTACCATAAGCGGTTTTCCTTTTTCAGGTGTTCCTGCAAATTCTGGACTTGCCAATCGTTGTTCGTCGTGATTGTCCAAGAAATGCAACATGTGATGTTCTATATCAGCCATGTTATTTATTATTTCAGAAACAGGATCTGGCAAACTTTTTCCTTGAATAACTTCTTTTAATTTGTCATATAATTCTACTTTATCATACAAATAATCCATTTTTCCAAGATGAATATAATTTCTATATTCTTTAGGATTGTAAACTTCTGCAATAATAAATGCTTTCGGATTTTTGGTTTTTATTGCCGAATTCATATAACTCCAAAATTCGTAAGGCACCATTTCTGCCATGTCGTATCTAAAACCGTCAATTCCTTTGGCTGTCCAATACAAAGCAATGTCTCGAAATTTTGTCCAAGAACTTGGTACTGATTTATTTTTCCAAAAATCGTAATGTTCTTTGTATGATTTTTTGTCATAACCAACTGGCAATTCATCAAAATCTTTTGAGCCGTCGGGGCGAATGCCATAATTGATTTTTACAGTTTCATACCAATCATTAATATCTGGTTTGGCTAATCTTGAACCATTTCCTGTCCATTTTGCTGGGTTTTCATTGAATTTTCCATCGATTAGTGGATTTTTTTCTCCGTTTAATGGTTTGTAATTATCAGAAGTTGGAACTTGAAATGGTTGATTTGGAATGTAATAAAAGTTATTGTCTCTTGAGTATTCTAAAGATGTGTTGTCGTCGGCTCCAAAATCGCGAACACCTTTTGGATTGGTTTTTCCTTCATATTTTCTGGCAATATGGTTCGGAACAATATCGATAATAACTTTTAATCCATTTATATGGCTTCGTGCAACTAATGATTCAAATTCTTCTAATCTTTTTGCAGGATTTATTGCCAAATCAGGATTGACATTGTAATAATCTTTTACAGCATACGGCGAACCAGCACGACCTTTTACCACTTCTGGGTCATCGTTAGAAATGCCAATTTTAGTATAATCTCGAACCAAAGCGTGATGTGGAACGCCAGTGTACCAAATGTGAGTTACGCCAAGTTTCTTGATTTCTGTTAATGCTTTATCAGTGAAATCGATAAATTTTCCTACACCATTTTCTTCTAGAGTTCCCCAAGGTTTGTTGGTTGTATTTTTATTTCCAAACAAGCGAGTAAATACTTGATAAACAACAGCTTTTTTTTCTGAATTCACGATTTTTTTAGATTTTTTTATTTGTGCATTTGATGAAAATGACAAGAAAATTATTAGGACTAGAAATATTTTTTTCATTATAAATTTGATTTAGACTTTATAAACTTTATCAAAAACAAATATATAGAAATTAGAGTTCAATAAACATTTTAAACAAAAAAAATGCTCAAATTTCTTTGAGCATTTTTCATATAAATTTTATAATTTTTAATCGTTATGTTGGTGTTCAACTTCAGCTTTATCGGCTGCAGAAAAAGTATCAACAAGAACTGGAGTTGCAATAAACAATGATGAATAGGTTCCAACTAAAATACCAATTAACATTGCGAAAATAAATCCACGAATTGATTCACCACCAAAAATAAACATAATTAATAATACCATAATCATTGTCAACGACGTATTTATAGTTCTTGACATTGTTGTATTAATCGAATTGTTTACAATTTCTGTAAAAGTACCTTTAGATTTTCCGCCGATAAATTCACGTACTCTATCAAATACAATTACAGTATCATTCATAGAATATCCAATAACGGTCAAAATTGCTGCTATAAAATGTTGGTCAATTTCCATTCCGAATGGCATGAATCTCCATAATAATGAATAAATTCCTAATACAAAAATAACGTCATGCGCAACGGCTGCGATTGCACCCAAACTGTATTGCCATTTTCTAAAACTTATAAATAAATATAAACAAACTATAAGCATTGCGCCTATAACCGCCCAAATAGAGTTGGTTTTGATATCGGCAGCAACACTTGGTCCAACTTTAGAAGATTGAAGGATACCTAGAGTTTTTCCGTCTGTAGCTTCTGCAAATTTTTCATAAGTCATATCAGCTGGGAAATGCTTACTTAAATTTTTAAATAATAATGTAGTAATTTCTTTTTCTACACCTTCGCCATTTTCTTCTACTCTATATTTAGTAGTAATTTTTAATTGAGAATCGGCACCAAAAGTTTTTGCTTCGACAGTTCCAAAATCTTTTAATAGGTCTTCTTTGACAACATCTGGAGCAATTGTTTTATCAAAATGCACTTGATATGAACGACCACCAGTAAAATCAGCACCATAATTCAAACCGCTAGTTGCAAGAGAAGCAATACTTATTACACAAACCGCAAGCGAAATTCCGTAGAATACTTTTTTGTGTTTCAAGAAATTAATATTCACATTTGTAAACCAATTTTTTGACAATGAAGTTACGAATGTTAAAATATTTCCTTTTTTCACGCTCCAATCAAGCAACATTCTTGTAATAAATATTGATGTGAATAATGAAGTAAATATACCAATTAATAAAGTAGTTGCAAAACCCTTTATTGGTCCTGAACCAAAAATAAGTAATACCAATCCAGTCAAAACGTGAGTAACGTTCGCATCAATAATTGAACGCATTGCACCTTTCCACGAGAATGATGTGTTTATTGCGTCTTCGAGCGTTTTGCCACGTCGCAATTCTTCCTTGGCTCGTTCATATATAATAATATTTGCATCGACAGCTGTACCCATTGTTAATACTATACCAGCTATTCCTGGCAATGTTAATACTGCGCCCAAACTTGCAAGAATTCCGAAAATGAATAATAAATTGACAGCAAGTGCGATATTTGCATACCAACCTGATTTGCCATAATAAATCATCATCCAAAGTGAAACCAATAACAAACCAACTAGAGATGAAGTTGTTCCATCTTCGATTGCTTTTTGTCCTAATGATGGACCAACAACTTCTGATTGTACGATTTCTGCGGCTGCAGGTAATTTACCTGCACGCAAAACATTAGCTAAATCTTTGGTTTCTAGAAGTGTAAAGTTTCCTGATATTTCTGAATTTCCGCCGGTTATTGGACCTGTAGAAACTCCTGGAGCAGAATAAACCACATTATCTAGAGCAATAGCAATTGCACCTTGGGTTTTGAAAGCGTTTCCAGTCAATTCTTCCCAAATTCTTGCGCCACGAGCACTCATTTGCATAGAAACTGCTGGTTTTCCTGATTGGTCAAAAGTGTCTTTTGCATCTGTAACTACGCCACCGCCCATTGGTGGTTTGTTGTCACGATTGCCCCGTAAAGCATATAATTCGACAGCTTGAACTTTTACTGAACCTTTGGTTTTTGCTGGGTCAACTATTTGTTTGTCTTTTAAAACTACGTCAATTTCTGTTGGTTTTCCCCAAGCGAATTTTGCAAATTTTTGGTCTGCACCTAATAATGCACGAATGTCTTTTCTTTTTAAGTAAGAATTTATAACAGCTGTGTCTTTTGGAGCAAAATATGCTAAAATTGGGCCATTGCCATAAGCGATAAATTTATCAACTAAAGGTTCATTTTCTTTTGTAGATGTTGAATCATTTTTTTTATCGACTAATAAGTCCGAAACATCTTTTTTAGTTTTGGTTGTGTCAATTGCAACTTTTGGAGTTACAGCAGTTTTAGGTTCGGTTGCTTTTAATGCATTGTTTGCAGCCATAATAAAACTGCCCATTTCTTGCGCTTTGAATGTTTCCCAAAATTCAAGTTGTGCTGTACTTTGCAATAAAGCTGTTACACGATTAATGTCTTTGACACCAGGCAATTCAACAAGAATTCTTCCTGATTGACCTAATCTTTGAATGTTTGGTTGTGTTACACCAAATTTATCAATACGTTTTCTTAAAACTTCGAATGCAGAAACGATTGATTCGTCAACTTTGGTTTTAATAACTTTTTTAGCATCAGCATTAGATGTTTTAAAATCGATAACATCGCTTAAAGATTTATTTGCAAAGATATCGGGCGAAGCTAATTTAGCATTTCCACCTTCTGCTTTTTCGAATTCTACAAAAAATACGTCAAGATAATCTTGGTTTCCTGTTCTGTTTAATTTTGCATCAGCTAATGCTTTATTAAAAGTTGCATTTTTAGAATCGTTAGATAATCCTTTTAAGATATCTTTTACAGATATTTCAAGAATTACGTTCATTCCACCTTCTAAATCTAGACCTTTATTTATTTGTTTGTCTTTTACATCATTATATGTAAAGAAATTCATAAAAACCTTTTCTTTACCGATAGAATCTAGATAAGTAAATTCTTTTTTAGAATCGCCTTTTGCAAAAGCTTTGGCATCGGCTTTGATGCTGTTAGATTTAAATGTGAAAGAAAGTTGGTAAATACTTACCATTGCAAACAGAATTGCGAAAAATTGAATAAGTCCCTTATTTTGCATTACTAAAAAATTAATTAATTTTGGTTTGTTATTGTGTTAATTTGTTATCTAATCCGTATTTAATTTGTTAATAAACATTGTTTATATTTATTGCAACGATTTTCGATTTTTTTTGAAACGTGCAAATATATAATTAACCGCAACATTAACCAATTTATTTATTGATTAATATTAAAAAAAGACTGCTATAAACAGTCTTTATATTAATTTGATATAATTTTTGTGTTAAATATTGGTCAAAGCATCGTTCATACTTCGCACTGCTGTTGCACTTTTGGCAAACAATTCTTTTTCTGAATCATTAAGATTGATTGATAAAATTTCTTCAATGCCGTTTTTACCAATTATACATGGCACGCCAATGCAAATGTCAGATTGACCATATTCGCCTTCGAGCATAACTGAACACGCAATCATTTTCTTTTGATCGTTTAAAATTGAATCTACCAAATAGGCTACAGATGCACCAGGAGCATACCAAGCAGAAGTGCCAAGTAAAGCAGTTAATGTTGCGCCACCAACCATTGTATCGGCCGAAACTTTATCTAAAAGTTCTTGCGATAAAAATTCAGAAACTGGAATACCATTATATGATGCTAATCTTGTCAATGGAATCATGGTTGTGTCGCCATGACCACCAATAACCATTGCCGAAATGTCGTTGGCTGGTTTGTCTAAAGCTTGCGATAAATAGGTTTTGAAGCGTGAACTATCTAGTGCGCCACCCATGCCAATGATTCTATTTTTAGGTAAACCAGTAGCTTTCAAAGCCAAATAAGTCATTGTATCCATTGGGTTTGATACGATAACGATTATTGCATTTGGAGAAAATTCAAGTACATTGGTCACAACTGTTTTAACAATTCCAGCGTTTATTCCGATTAATTCTTCGCGAGTCATTCCAGGTTTTCTTGGAATTCCAGAAGTTACAACAACAACATCGCTATTGGCTGTTTTAGAATAGTCGTTAGTCACGCCCGTTACTTTGGTGTTAAAACCAGTGTTTGTGGCACATTGCATAATGTCGAGTGCTTTGCCTTCTGCGAAACCTTCTTTTATGTCTAATAATACAACTTCACTTGCGATTCCTCTATAAGATATTGCATCTGCGCAAGTTGCACCTACGTTTCCTGCGCCTACGATTGTAACTTTCATAATATATTGTTTTTAAAATTAATTTTTTTACAAATTTATTGTTTTTTTTATTATTTTGAAAGGTTAATAATAAGTTTGTAAAAAAAATCAAACTAGTTTTCTATTAAAAGCCAACTAACTTCTTGGATTTAGGATTGTAGTTGGTATTTGTTTCAAAATTAAAAATGTCTGCCAAAGACATTTTCTTATCACTAACAAAATTATGATTTAAATTGGCAAGTAAGGCATTAGTTTTGGCTAATTCTAATTCTTTAAATTCGTATATTGATGTTAATCTACCTTTTCTTAAAAGTGCTTTATCAATGTTTTTTAATTCGGTATTAAAAGTTGCAATTATTTGAATGCCAAGGCTATCGCTTAGAATTCCATCGGTAATATTCAATAAAAAAGACAATCTTGAGTTAAATTGGTCGTCGCGCGAAACTATTAAATCTTCGGCATCTTCGATTACTAAAACGCAATTTGGATTGTCAATTAAAAATTCTGTTAGTTCCATACTGTCAAGATTTCCTGCCATATTTGGAGGCATAAAAATTACAGTTTTGGTTTGTTGCTGAATTAAATGTTTGATGTAAGTGCTTTTGCCGGTTCCTGGCAAACCATGAAAAAGATATAAGCCTTGAGTTTTAGATTTTTTTATGCTGTTTAAAATATTGGCATTTATTGCCTTGAAATCGTCATTGTAATGCAAATCGATATCTAATTTTGGTTTTTTTATTTTTATATCTTTGGTTTCTAAACCAGAATAACCTTTGATTATTAAACTTATATTGGTTGTTTTTGCGGTTTTTGGTTTTATTTTGAATATTAATAATTTAGAAAGAAAATCTGTTGCGAAGTTTGTTAACTCATTTGCAAAAAGCAAATAAACTGAATCGTTGTAAAGATTGATGACTAAATTGTTATTCAAGACAATATATTGATCGTCAAAAAGTGTTTTCTTTAATTTGAAATCAAATGTTTGCGAAAAATTCTCGAAATTAATTTCGTTAGAATAATCGTTAACAATAAAAGCTCTTGCTTTACCTAAATCAATATCTTCGATTTGCAGTCGATTGGGAATATCATCGAATAAATGGCTGTAATAGCGGTAATGATTTATATAATCATTCCCATTAGCATATAAATCTAAATTATTGGTATTATTTCGGTTGCGTTTTAATAAATCGTTTACAGATACTCGTTTGGTCGGCATTATTTTTTTTTACAAATATAAAATTATTATCAAATAATCAAATTCAATTTCTTAATTTAAAAAGTATATTTGCAAAATATTAAAAAATATATTTCGTAATGATTACAGTTAACGATATTTCCGTACAATTTGGCGGAACAACACTTTTTGCAGATGTTTCTTTTGCAATTAATGAAAATGATAAAATCGCCTTAATGGGCAAAAATGGTGCAGGAAAATCTACTTTATTAAAAATAATTTCGGGTCAAGCCAAACCATCAACTGGCAATGTTTCTGCTCCAAAAGATGCCGTTGTAGCCTATTTGCCTCAGCATTTATTGACAACCGATGGTGCAACCGTTATGGAAGAAACCTCCAAAGCATTTGGAGAAATTTTCTCGATGAAAAAAGAAATCGATGATATCAATGAGCAATTAACTGTGCGAACTGATTATGAATCAGATGAATATATGAAATTAATCGAACGAGTTTCTGACTTGTCCGAAAAATTTTATGCTATCGAAGAAATCAATTACGAAGCCGAAGTCGAGAAAATTTTGACTGGTTTAGGATTCATGCGTGAAGATTTTGATCGTCAAACATCAGAATTTTCTGGCGGTTGGAGAATGCGAATTGAATTGGCAAAAATATTGCTTCAAAAACCAGATTTAATTCTACTTGATGAGCCAACCAACCACATGGATATTGAAAGCATTCAATGGTTAGAAGATTTTTTGATAAATTCTGCCAAAGCGGTTGTTGTAATTTCGCACGATAAAACATTTGTTGACAACATTACAAACCGAACAATCGAAGTAACAATGGGTCGCATTTATGACTACAAAGCAAAATATACGCACTACTTGGAACTTCGAAAAGACCGAAGAATGCACCAACAAAAAGCTTATGACGAGCAGCAACGAATGATTGCCAATAATAGAACTTTTATTGATCGTTTCAAAGGCACTTTTTCTAAAACCGATGCCGTTCAATCGCGTGTAAAAATGCTCGAAAAACTGGTTATTGTTCAAGTTGATGAAGTTGATACTTCGGCTTTGAAATTGAAATTTCCACCAGCAATTCGTTCTGGTCAATATCCTGTAATTGTAAAAGATTTGCATAAATCTTATGGCGATAATGTAATTTTTAAAGA
>JAYWGV010000083.1:0-72762 GCA_043778105.1 Bacteroidota bacterium | reverse complement strand
ATTCATGCTGGATTTACCAATTTGAGCGGAGTAAATTATGAATATTTTCCAAAAATGTATTATTGGGATCGAACATTATGGGAAACAGCCTTGTCGTTCGACGAAAAAATTAGCGAATTAAGTCCATATTACCCAAAACGATTCTTGAATTACAAAGAAATTTTTATTGGTCACACGCCAACAACCAGAATAAACAGCCTTGTTCCAGTCAATAAAGCCAATGTTTGGAATGTTGACACAGGCGCAGCTTTCAAAGGAAAATTGACTATGCTAAACATCGAAACAAAAGATTTTTGGCAAAGCGATTTTTTGTCAGAACTATATCCTAATGAAAAAGGAAGAAATTGAATTGTATTTTATGCAAAATGATAAGCCATAATCATATCTAAAATATTTCCCTTAAAAAACCGTTATTTATAATCAATAAAAATTACAATTTTCAATCGATATAGTAGTTATCATTTATAAAGATTTTATTGCAAATTAATATTTTCAAAGGTATCTTTGTGAAAAATATTCTTTAAAATGCAATCAGACCAATTAAGCTATTTACCAATACTCATGCAATTCTTGTTAGCAGCAGGATTTGTAGTAGGAACAATATTAATTTCAGGAAAACTTGGACCAAGTAGATCGTCAAAAATTAAAGATGAAAATTTTGAATGCGGCATAGAATCTATCGGTAATGCCCGAATTCCATTTTCAGTAAAATATTTTCTAGTAGCAATACTTTTCGTTTTGTTCGATATCGAAGTTATTTTTCTCTATCCTTGGGCAATAAATTTTAAAGATCTAGGCGTCGAAGGATTAATTAAAATGATGATTTTTATGTCTTTGCTTTTAGTTGGATTTTTTTATATTATTAAAAAGAAAGCATTAGTTTGGGAATAAAAATATTAAATTTTAGATTTGAAATATTAAATATTTGAAATCTAAAAATAAATTTAAAATTTGATATTTAAAATTTAAAATCTAATATTAGAAATGGAAACAAATATAGTAGAAGCACCAGAAGGAGTTGTCGGAGAAGGTTTTTTCGCTACCAAACTCAACGATGTTGTTGGTTTAGCAAGAGCCAATTCGTTGTGGCCGTTACCATTTGCAACTTCATGTTGCGGCATTGAGTTTATGGCAACAATGGCATCACATTATGACTTAGCGCGGTTTGGTTCCGAAAGGGTTTCTTTCTCGCCACGTCAAGCCGACATGTTAATGGTTATGGGAACAATTTCTAAGAAAATGGCTCCAATTTTACGTCAAGTTTACGAGCAAATGTCTGAACCAAAATGGGTAATCGCAGTTGGTGCATGTGCAAGTTCAGGCGGAATTTTCGATACCTATTCTGTCCTTCAAGGCATTGATAAAGTAATTCCTGTCGATGTTTATGTGCCAGGTTGTCCGCCACGTCCAGAACAAATAGTCGATGGCGTTATGCTTTTGCAAGAAATCGTAAAAAATGAATCTGTTCGCAGAAGAAGTTCACCAGAATATGTTGAATTGTTAGCGTCATATGGTATAAAATAAAAATTAGTGAAATTATTATTTATTTCGAATTAGTGTTAATTCGTGAAATTCGTGTCAAATTCAAGATTAAAATATAAAAAAATAATCTGTGAAAATTTGTGCAATTCGTGGCAAAAAAAAACTTTGAGTCTTTGTGCCTTCATGGCAAAAATTTAAAATATGGCTTTAGAAAATATAGAAATAAAAGAAAAATTACAAGAAACATTCGGTTCAGATGTATTTGATTTCAAACAAGAAAAAGATATTTTTTCATTCGAAATCAATGCCGATAAAAATACAGCTGTAATTTTATTTTTAAAAAACAGCCCAGAATTGCGTTTTCATTTTTTGACAGATTTGTGCGGAATTCATTATCCTGATAATGAAGAAAATCGTCAATTTGCAATTGTGTATCATTTGCACAATTGGTATGAAAACAAACGAATAAAAATTAAAGCATACATAAATGGTACTAATCCAGATATAAAAACCACAATCAATATTCACAAATGTGCCAATTGGATGGAACGTGAAACTTGGGATTTTTATGGAATTAATTTTGCAGGACATCCACAATTAAAAAGAATGTTGAATATGGACGAAATGATTTCGCACCCAATGCGCAAAGAATTCCCGATGGAAGACTCAGGACGAACAGATAAAGATGACAGATTTTTCGGAAGAACAATGTCAAATAATTAAAATATAATTTGTGCCAATTTGTGTAATTTGTGGTCAAAGAAAATAAAATGTCAGAACTATTATTATCACCAGAGCATCGATATGCTAAAATAATCGAAACCAGTCGCAACGAAGACGGAAGCGAACTTTCGATTCTTAATTTAGGACCTACACATCCAGCAACGCATGGTATTTTTCAAAATATCTTGCTTATGGATGGTGAACGCATTCTCGAAGCCGAACCAACAATTGGTTACATTCATCGTGCATTTGAAAAAATAGCCGAAAACCGACCATTTTATCAAATTACACCACTTACTGATAGAATGAATTATTGCTCATCACCAATAAACAATATGGGTTGGTGGATGACATTAGAAAAATTACTCGATATTGAAGTTCCAAAAAGAGCTCAATATCTTCGAGTAATCGTAATGGAATTGGCACGAATTACCGATCATATTATTTGTAATTCAATTCTTGGGGTTGATACAGGTGCATATACTGGCTTTTTATACGTTTTTCAATTTAGAGAAAAAATTTACGAGATTTACGAAGAAATTTGTGGAGCACGTCTTACGACAAATATGGGAAGAATTGGTGGTTTCGAAAGAGATTGGTCACCAAAAGCATTTGAATTATTAGAAACATTTTTAGTAGAATTTCCTGTTTGTTGGAGAGAATTTCAAAATCTTTTCGAAAGAAACAGAATATTTATAGATAGAACCGTAAATGTTGGCCCAATAACAGCCGAAATGGCAATGGATTACGGATTTACAGGTCCAAACCTTCGTGCAGCAGGAGTTGATTATGATGTAAGAAAAGCACAACCTTACTCTTCGTATGAAGATTTTGAGTTTGAAATCCCAGTAGGAAAATCAGGCGATACTTATGATCGATTTTGTGTTCGTAACGAAGAAGTTTGGCAAAGTTTGAGCATTATTCGTCAAGCATTAGATAAAATGCCTGCTGGAAATGAGTATCACGCTGATGTTCCAGATTATTATTTGCCTCCAAAAGAAGATGTTTACACTTCAATGGAAAGTTTAATATATCATTTCAAGATTGTAATGGGCGAAGTTCCAGTTCCAGTTGCCGAAATTTATCATCCAGTAGAAGGCGGAAACGGCGAACTTGGATTTTATCTCGTAACCGACGGAAGCAGAACACCTTACAGATTACATTTCCGAAGACCTTGTTTCATATATTATCAAGCCTATCCAGAAATGATAAAAGGAGCAATGTTGTCTGATGCAATCGTAATTTTATCAAGTTTGAATGTAATTGCTGGAGAATTAGACGCTTAGAAGCCCCCTAACCCCCAAAGGGGGAAATAGAGAGGTAAAAAATATAGAAAATGATTTTTAAAATTTAAATAATAACTTTATAACTCGGCTCCCTCCCCGAAGGGGAGGGCTGGGGTGGGGCTTATGGTACACACACAAATAAAACAAGAAATAAATATTACCGAAGCGTTAATGACACGCATAGAAGAATTGTGCAGTCACTATCCAGATGACAAACGAAAATCGGCATTATTGCCAGTTTTGCATGAAGTACAAGATGCACATAATGATTGGTTAAGCATTGAATTGCAAGACAAAGTTGCCGAAATTTTGCGTATCAAACCAATCGAAGTTTACGAAGTTGTTACATTTTACACAATGTACAACCAGCGACCAATTGGCAAATTTATGTTTGAATTTTGTCAAACTGGACCTTGCGCTTTAAACGGAGTTGAAAATCTTATGGATTATACTTGTTCAAAACTAGGCGTAAAAGTTGGCGAACCAACTGCCGATGGACAATTTGAAGTTCGTGGAGTAGAATGCCTTGGTGCTTGCGGATATGCACCAATGATGCAATTGGGCGATTTCTATCAAGAACATTTAAACGAGCAAAAAATCGATCAATTAATTGCAGATTGCAAAGAAGGAAAAATAGTTTTACACGATAAATAAAGATGAATAAAGATATTCCAAGAATCATTGAGGCAAATGCATTAGAAAATTATAATATTTTTCTAAGGTTTGATGATGGCATTTCTGGAATAATTGATTTATCGATGTATAAAGGGAGAGGGTTATTCGAATTTTGGAATGATTATGAAAACTTTCAAAATTTCAGGGTCATAAATAATTATGTAACTTGGAAAGATGATTTAGATTTTGATACACTAAATTTTTACCTAACTATTACTAATAAAAGTTTTGAAGAGTATGCCAATAGTTAGTAATTTTTACGGAATAATAATTTATTTCTTTTACAACGAACATAATCCACCTCATTTTCATGCAAAATATAATGAATTTGAAGCAATAATTGATATAAAAACGCTAGGTGTAACAATAGGTTATTTACCTAAAAAAGCACAGTCCCTTGTTATAGAATGGGCAATTGACCATCAGGACGAACTAATGAAAAACTGGGATTTATGCCAAAGCGGGAACCAACCAGAAAAAATTGAGCCATTAAATTAAATATGGAAAACAATCATTTAACATATTTCAAAGTCGAAAATTTCAAGAAGTTTGAATCTCTTGAAGTTAATGATATTGGACAATTTAACTTGATTGTTGGCGATAACAATGTTGGGAAAACTTGTTTGTTGGAGGCTTTTTTGTTAGAATTTAATGCAAAGAAAACTTTGTCTACTATAAGATATACTTTTTTTAAAAGAAAAATAATTATTGACCAAAGTATTGAATATTTAATAAATAAAGTAGATTTTAATTTCAATTTCAATCTGATTGGATTGTGTCAAAAAACAAAAGAAAATCCCATACATATAACCAAAACATACAAAGGCATTGATAAAATAGAATTTTTAATTGAAAATTTAAAAGATTTCAATCCTTTAAAAAGAGATGACACTAAAAATTTCATTGATGAAGTAAACCTCTTTCAATACAATAATTTAAATCAATTATCAAAAAATTGGTTAGTTTTTAAGTTAAAAAAGGAATTAGATACGGATTATAAAATAATATTTTTATCAGATGTAACCTCTTCATATTATAAAGATTTTTATTTTTATCTAGATGAATTACCATTAATAAAAATTGATGATTTGTACGATAATGATTTGATTCATTATTATCAGCAAATTGTCAAAAACCCTAAAGATGAAGAGAAACTAATAAAACTGGTTCAAAAAATTTATCCAGATATAGGAATTAACAGATTTTCGATATTTGATTTATTCAATAAATCAGATTTTTTACAGATTTCTACAAACGCAAGAACTGATTATCATACCATAAATGAATATGGAGATGGATTAATCAGAATATTAAGGATTTTATTTGAAATTTTAGTTAATAAAAATAAATATGTTATTATTGACGAAATCGAAATCGGAATTCATTATTCTAAAATGAAAGATTTTTGGATAAATATTTTTAAAGTTTGCAAAGAACTCGATGTTCAATTATTTGCAACGACGCATTCAGATGAATGTTCAGAGGCATTTGTGGAAGCTTCAGAAACAGCAAGTTGTGAAAATGATATTAGATTAATTAAATTAGAAGAAAGTTCAGATAAAGAAAAAATATATTCATCAACTTTTAAATACAACCAGATTAGTGCAGGAATAGAATCTAATGTTGAATTGAGAGGTTAATGAAAAATTACGATTTAAATAAAATATTTGTAGAAGGCAAAAGCGATAAATTATTTATTGATTTTATATTGAAATCATTTTTTGATATTGAAGATAACAATCTGGTTATTGATGTTAAAGGAAAAGACAAATTAATTGACCAACCTTTATTAACCGACACCAAAAGAAAAGTAGAAAAGGCAAAAAACATTATTATTTTTGATACCGATTCAACTAAAATTAATGGAGGAAGAAAACAAAGGCTAGAAGATTTAGATAAAGTTGAAAAGGAATTAAATGTAGAATTTAAAATATTTTTATTACCATTTGATGATGACACAGAAGGTATTTTGGAAAATTTATTAGATAATTGTGTAAACAATAATTTTAAATTTTTTGATAATTGTTGGAATGAAATGCTAGAATGTATAAAAAAATCAAATTATGAAAAGTTAAATATTCCAGCGCAAAAAGGGTTTTTATATTCTAAAATTGATTTATTTAAGAATTACAGAAGTACAAATTGGGATTATAAAGGCGCAACAGTTTATGATTATTCAGATAAAAATATTTGGAATATTGATCCAGAAAACAATAAAAAATTAAAGAAATTGATAGATTTTATTAATGATAATCTATTTAATATTATACAATAAATAATATGTCACAAAAAATATTATTAGACAAAATCAATGTTCCAGGCATAAAAACCTACGAAGTTTATCGTCGTGAAGGCGGTTATGCATCTGTAGAAAAAGCCATAAAAACATTAACACCAGACGAAGTAGTTGAAGAAGTAAAAACTTCTGGACTTCGAGGTCGTGGTGGAGCAGGATTTCCAGCAGGAATGAAATGGAGTTTCATCGATAAAAAATCAGGAAAACCAAGACATTTAGTTTGCAATGCCGATGAGTCAGAACCAGGAACTTTCAAAGACCGCTATTTGATGGAATTCCTTCCGCACCTTTTAATCGAAGGAATGATAACCTCAAGTTACGCACTTGGTGCCAATTTATCGTACATATACATACGAGGCGAATACATGTGGGTTTATAAAATCCTTGAAAAAGCCATCGCCGAAGCCAAAAATGCAGGTTGGTTAGGAAAAAACATTCTAAATTCAGGTTATGATTTGGAACTTCACGTTCAAATTGGTGGCGGAGCATACATTTGTGGCGAAGAAACTGCACTAATCGAATCACTTGAAGGAAAACGTGGAAACCCAAGAATCAAACCACCATTTCCAGCAGTTTCAGGTCTTTGGAGCAACCCAACAGTTGTCAATAATGTCGAAACTATTGCCGCTGTGCCATGGATTATCAATAATTCTGGTGCAGAATATGCAAAAATCGGAATCGGTCGCTCGACAGGAACCAAACTAATTTCGGCTTCTGGACACATTAAAAATTCGGGTGTTTACGAAATTGATTTAGGATTATCAGTTTACGAGTTCATGAATTCTGACGAATATTTGGGCGGAATGAGTTCTGATAGACCTTTAAAAGCATTGGTTCCAGGTGGAAGTTCGGTGCCAATTTTGCCATCCAATTTAATTTATAAAACTGCAACAGGCGAAGACCGATTAATGACCTACGAAAGTCTGTCAGATGGCGGATTCGCAACTGGTTCGATGCTTGGTTCAGGTGGATTTATTGTTTATAACGACACAGCTTGCATCGTAAGAAACACTTGGAATTTTGCCCGTTTTTATCACCACGAATCTTGCGGACAATGCACACCATGCCGAGAAGGAACAGGTTGGCTAGAAAAAATATTAAATCGAATCGAAAACGGTTTCGGTCGCAAAGAAGACATCGATTTGCTTTGGAACATCCAATCCAAAATCGAAGGAAACACGATTTGTCCACTCGGCGATGCTGCATCGTGGCCAGTAGCAGCGGCAATTCGACATTTCCGTGACGAGTTCGAATACCACGTTCGTTTTCCAGAAAAAATAAAAAACCGTGAACATTTTGTTACCGAACCATTTGAAAAAGTGAAGCATTTAATTGGAAAAGAATTAGCGTAAACAAGTATTGGAAAAAATAAAAAACATATCGATAACTAACTTTAAATCTATCAAACATTTAGAAATAAATGATTGTAACAAGATTAATGTTTTTATTGGTATGCCAAATGCTGGGAAAAGTAATATTTTGGAGGCTTTGGGGTTGTTTGGAGGAATAAATAATTTAGATTTATTTTCGCCAATTCCGATTAAACAAATTGTTCGTTACACTAGAAATTCAGAATTGTTTTTTGAGGAAAACATTTCTGAAAAAATTGTACTGAAGATTAATACAATAGTAACAGAAATAATATCAAAAGACGAATTTAAAAAAGAAAATTCATTTCTTGACTTAGAAAATAACTTAGGGTTTAAAAATTCTAATTTAAAATTGCCTCCCTATAAATTAAATGAAGAGTATCTTCCATATATAAAAAAGTATCAATTTTTAAATACTAATTTTAGAGAATCACAAAGTAAAACAATTTTAGACTTTCCATATGGTCAAAATTTAGTTCAAATATTATCATCAAATCCAGAATTTAGAAAAACAATAAATCAACTATTTAAAAATAATAATTTAAAGTTACTAATAGAAAAGCATACAAATGAGTTAAAAATTTTCAAAGAATATCAAGATGGAACAGTTTTTACGTTACCATATGAATTAATTGCTGACACTTTACAAAGGTTAATTTTTTATAAGGCGGCAATAATTAGTAATAAAGATTCAGTTTTATTATTCGAAGAACCTGAAGCACATTGTTTTGAACCTTATATTTTAGAATTTACAAATTCCGTTAAATATGACGAAAATGACAATCAGTTTTTTATAGTTACTCATAGTGATTTCATTATTCAAGAATTTTTGAGAGATGAAGAAAGTAAATTGAATACTAATATTTATCTTGTGAATAATGTCGATGGAGAAACCAAAGTCAAACTATTAGATAAAAATAAAAATGATGATGTTTATGAATTTGGAATGAATGCTTTTTTTAATTTTGAAAGTTTATGGGAATCTAATTAATTTTAAATATGAAATTAATTGGTGTAGAATGTTGGGCAGATAAATATTTTTTTGGAAGATTATTGAACAATTACAATATAATTAGAAAAGAAAAAAATAAACAAGAAGTAATAAAAGGAGTTGTTGAAAGAAGCAAAGGTAATTTCAGCATGGGAATTATAGATATTGATGACAATAATGACAAAATATTTGGGTTTGATATAATTTTTGAAAGCAATAATTCAAAAATATTAAAACACAACATCAAATGTCAGTTTTTAATTTTAATCGGTCCTAAAGAATTTGAAAATTGGATTGAAGAGTATTTAAATACAAGAAACGTTAAGGTAATAGATTTTGGTTTTATTGATTTTAATGAATTTAAGAAAAAATCAAAAACTTTAAAACCTGAAGGTGACGAAAAATTTAGAAATTTAGTAAATTATGTTTTTGACAATTTTAATAATGATGAAAATCATATTTCAAAATTAAAAAGACAATTAGAATACATTTTACAAAAGAAATATCAATTTAATATTGACGAATTTCAAAAAATTTAAAAAACTACTCCGTAGGAGTTAAATATCGGTAGATGAAAGTAACAATAGACGGACAAAGCATCGACGTTGAACCAGGAACCACAATCCTGCAAGCAGCCCGAATGATTGGTGGCGAAGTAGTGCCACCAGCAATGTGCTATTACACAAAACTAAAAGGAAGCGGTGGCAAATGCCGTTGTTGCCTTGTTGACGTAACCAAAGGCAGCGAAGCCGACCCACGACCAATGCCAAAATTAATGGCATCGTGCGTGACAGGTTGTCAAGACGGAATGGAAATTGCCAGCAAAGCATCAGCCAGAGTGCAAGAAGCCAGAAAATCGGTAACCGAATTTTTGTTGATAAACCACCCGCTAGATTGCCCAGTTTGCGATCAAGCAGGTGAATGTGATTTGCAAAATTTAAGTTTCGAACACGGAAATCCAAAATCTCGTTTCATCGAAGAAAAACGAACGTTTGAACCCGAAGATATTGGTCCAAACATTCAATTGCACATGAATCGTTGTATTTTGTGTCAACGTTGCGTGCAAGTTGCCGACCAATTGTGCGACGACCGAGTTCATGGCGTTATGGATCGTGGCGATCATTCCAACATTTCGACAATGATTTCTAAAGCAATCGACAATGAATTTTCAGGAAATATGATTGATGTTTGTCCAGTTGGCGCATTAACCGATAAAACTTTCCGTTTCAAACAAAGAGTTTGGTTCAACAAACCTTATAATGCGCACCGTGATTGCGATAAATGTTCAGGAAAAGTTACTGCTTGGATGTTTGGTGGCGAAATTCAGAGAATAACAGGTAGAAAAGACGAATACCACGAAGTAGATGAATTCATTTGCAATGGTTGTCGTTTTGATCACAAAAATGTTTCCGATTGGACAATTGAAGGCCCAAGAAAAGTAGAAAAAGATTCTGTTATTGGACAAAATAACTATACTCAAAAATTAGAAAAAGTCGAAATTGCAACCGAAGAATTCATTCTTGAAGGTCGTGAACAAGACCGTGATAAAATTAGTATGGCAGCAATTCCATTAGTTAAAAATAAAAATTCTTAAGAAATGGAAACCGCATTTATAATAGAAAAAAGCGTTGTCATTTTTGCAGTTTTTGCAATAACAATGCTAATGGCAATGTACTCGACTTGGGCAGAACGTAAAGTTGCTGCTTATTTACAAGACAGAGTAGGACCAAACCGTGCAGGTTGGGGCGGATTGTTGCAACCACTTGCCGATGGAATGAAGTTGTTTGCTAAAGAAGAATTTGAACCCAACACACCAAACAAAGTTTTGTTTATGGTTGGTCCGGCAATAGCAATGACAACAGCATTAATGACAAGTGCGGTAATTCCGTGGGGCGACAGATTCCATTTGTTCGGACAAGATATTTTACTTCAAGCTGCAGATATTGATGTTGCATTATTATACATTTTCGGAGTTGTTTCAATTGGTGTTTACGGAATTATGATTGGCGGCTGGGCATCAAATAATAAATTTTCGTTGATGGGCGCCGTTCGTGCAGCTTCGCAAATGGTAAGTTATGAAGTAGCCATGGGATTGTCGATGATTGCACTTTTAATGATGACTGGCACCTTGAGTTTAAGGGAAATTTCTGCACAACAAGCGGGAATGAATTGGAATGTTTTTTATCAACCGTTATCGTTTTTGATTTTCTTGATTTGTGCATTTGCAGAAACCAACAGAACTCCATTTGATTTAGCAGAATGTGAAACCGAACTTATTGGTGGTTATCACACAGAATATTCGTCAATGAAAATGGGATTTTATTTGTTTGCTGAATATGCAAATATGTTCATTTCATCAGCAATATTAGCCGTTTTGTTCTTTGGTGGATACAATTATCCTGGAATGAGTTGGGTTGTTGAAAATTGGGGCGTAAATATTGGTAATATTATAGGAATTATTGTTTTATTTGCAAAAATTTGTGGATTCATATTTTTCTATATGTGGGTGCGTTGGACGATTCCACGTTTTCGTTACGATCAATTAATGAATTTGGGTTGGAGAATTTTGATTCCGCTTTCGATTGCAAATATTGTTGTTGTTGGAATTGTGCTTTTGAAAAGTGAAATTGCAGTTTATTTTGGATTTTAAAAACTTGGTGGTCACAATTTGTGACCAGTTATTGAAATCCTAACTAAATTATAATACAAAAAATTGATTTACACTCAATTAAGGTGGTCGCAATTTGCGACCACCTGCAAATTTTTAATTTATTAATAAAATTTTAAAAAAAGGTGGTCGCAAATCGCGACCAGTTAAAAAATTAAATTATGAGTGGAGAATTAATGATAACTGAAGAATTTATAATGAGTAAAATTTTACTTATTAGAAATGAGAAAGTGATGATTGATTCAGATTTAGCAACTTTATATGGTGTAACAACTAAAAGGTTGAATGAACAAGTAAAAAGAAATATCAAAAGATTTCCTAATAACTTTATGTTTCAATTAACGGAAATTGAAAAAGAAATGGTTTTAGCAAATTTTGAACATTTAGATAAATTAAAATTTTCGTCAACATTGCCTTATGTATTTACAGAACA
The DNA here is from genome assembly GCA_043778105.1 of Bacteroidota bacterium. Taxonomy (GTDB): domain Bacteria; phylum Bacteroidota; class Bacteroidia; order Flavobacteriales; family Flavobacteriaceae; genus Flavobacterium. The sequence goes on along the minus strand of JAYWGV010000083.1, from coordinate 60,838 downwards.
CGGTACAATGATGTTAGGAAATGTATTAAGTTCTGATCGAGCAATTGAATTTAGCATAAAAATAGTTGAAGCATTTATCAAAATGAGAGAATTTTTATCAAATAATCTAACTTCGAAAATTGATATTGAAGAAATCAAAAAGCGATTGGATAATAATGACAAAAATGTTGAACTTTTGTTTAGTTATTTAGATGAAATGATGGATAAAAACAAAAATAAAGTTGAAAGAACAAAAATTGGTTATAAAAATTAAAAAGTTGAAATAAAACGGAATGCCCTAGCCCTGATAGTAGTGGAAATCCTTTTTTTCAATTGTAACGGGTTTCAACCCGTGGCAATTGAAAAAAAGATTAAAACGAATAGCAGGAAATAGCTCAAAAAAAATAATATAAAAAATGTCAATACAAACAATTTCGCTTTCTGGAAGTAAAAAACAAGTCTCCAATAAAGAGATGACTTTTTTTGAAAGTATGTATTTAATCGCCATTGTAAAAGGGCTTTTGATTACAATCAAACACTTTTTTAGAAAAAAAGCAACCATTCATTATCCGGAACAAGTTCGTGAAATGAGTCCAGTTTATCGTGGGCAACATCAACTAAAACGTGATGAACAAGGTCGTGAAAACTGCACGGCTTGTGGTCTTTGTGCACTTTCGTGTCCTGCAGAAGCAATAACAATGACAGCTGCCGAAAGAACTAAAGACGAAAAACATTTGTATCGCGAAGAAAAATATGCATCGATTTATGAAATCAATATGTTGCGTTGCATTTTTTGTGGATTGTGCGAAGAAGCTTGCCCGAAAGATGCGATTTATTTGACAACATCGAAAGTTTTAGTGCCATCAAGCGGCAAACGTGAAGATTTTATTTTCGGAAAAGATCGATTGGTAATGCCGTTGGATGTTGCAATGCAAAACTCTCAACAATTAAATTTGAATTAATGAGTACTTTTTTAATTATATTTTATTTATTGTCGGCAGTCACACTTGGAACTGCATTTATGACAATTTACAGCAAAAACCCTATTCACAGTGCAATTTATTTGGTAGTGTGCTTCTTTACAATCGCATTTCATTTCTTGTTACTGAACTCGCAATTTTTAGCAATTGTTCAAATAATTGTCTATTCGGGAGCGATTATGGTTTTGTTTCTGTTTACGATAATGTTAATGAATTTGAATAAAGAAAATGAAGTTCATAAACCTAGAATTACTCGTTTAGGCGCAATTGTTTCTTTCATTTCGATTTGTGTAATATTGGTTTTGATATTTATAAATGCTGTACCATTTATTGCTGAATATGATGTATCAGGAACTGATTATCAATCGATTCAAAAATTAGGAATCGTTTTGTTAGACGACAAAGAAGGTTATATGGTTCCGTTTGAATATGCTTCGATTTTGTTATTAGTCGCAATGATTGGAACAGTTTTATTGTCTAAAAAAGAAGAACTTAAAAAATAAAAATGCAAAATATTTTACAAGAAATTGGCATTCAAAACTACATTTTCCTTTCAGCACTGATGTTCTGTATTGGAATTTTTGGAGTATTGTACCGCCGAAATGCAATTATCGTATTTATGTCGATAGAAATTATGCTCAATGCTGTTAACCTTTTATTTGTGGCGTTTTCGACTTATCATCAAGATGCAAACGGACAAGTTTTCGTGTTCTTTTCGATGGCAGTTGCTGCCGCAGAAGTTGCCGTTGGATTAGCAATTTTGGTTTCGGTTTTTAGGAATCTTGGTTCGATTGATATTGATAATTTAAAAAACTTAAAAGGATAAGCCACAATGGATAACACAATTTTGTCACTTATATTATTGCTATCGCCGTTCGTTGGATTTTTATTCAATGTTTTTTTCGGTAAAAATGTTTCGAAAAATGTTTCTGGTTACCTTGGGACTTTTGCAATAATTACTTCATTTATAGTTACTTTAATTTTATTTTTAGATGTAAACCAAAGCAAAACAGCAATCGAAATTTCTTTATTCGATTGGATTTCTTTAGATAAATTTTCGGTAGATTTCGGATTTTTATTCGATCAATTGTCTTTATTATGGTTATTGTTTGTAACTGGAATCGGTTCGCTTATTCACTTATATTCTATTAGTTATATGCACGATGATGAGAATATGAATAAGTTTTTCGCATACTTAAACCTGTTTATTTTCTTTATGATTATGCTGGTTATTGGCAACAATTTACTAGTAATGTTTATTGGCTGGGAAGGCGTTGGACTTTGTTCCTATTTATTAATCGGATTTTGGTATAAAAATCAAGAATATAACGATGCTGCCAAAAAAGCATTCATAATGAACAGAATTGGCGATTTAGGTTTGCTAATTGGGATTTTTATTTTGGCATATAGTTTTGGATGTTTGGATTATACAACTTTACAAATAGCAATTGCCGATGACAAAGGTTTGCATTTAGACACATTGCCAATCGCTGCATTTTGCTTGTTTATTGGAGCTTGCGGAAAATCGGCACAAATTCCATTATATACTTGGTTACCAGACGCAATGGCTGGACCAACGCCAGTTTCTGCATTGATTCACGCTGCGACGATGGTAACAGCGGGAATTTTTATGATTACTCGTTTGAATTATGTTTTCGATTTGGCTCCAGATGTTCAAACTTTAATAGCAATTATTGGTGCGATAACAGCTTTAGTCGCTGCAACAATTGGGTTGGTTCAAAACGATATCAAGAAAGTTTTGGCCTATTCGACAGTTTCTCAATTAGGATTAATGTTTTTGGCTCTTGGACTTGGTGCCTATGAAATTGCAGTTTTTCACGTAATTACACATGCTTTTTTCAAGGCTTGTTTATTCTTAGGTTCAGGTTCTGTGATTCACGCATTACATGGCGAACAAGACATGCGCAATATGGGTGGATTAAAAAAAATAATGCCAATTACATTTTGGACAATGATGATTTCGACTTTGGCAATATCAGGAATTTTTCCATTTGCAGGATTTTGGTCGAAAGACGAAATATTAATGACTGCATTTCACGGCAACATTGCACTTTGGGTTGTTGGTTCAATAGCATCGATTTTGACTGCTTTTTATATGTTTAGATTAATGTATTTGACATTCTTCAAAGAGTTTAGAGGAACAGAAAAACAAAAATTGCATTTGCACGAAAGTCCAGCATTAATAACGTTTCCATTAGTTATTTTAGCAATATTAGCAGCAATTGGAGGAATTATCTCATTGCCAGAAAACAGTTGGTTGAACCATTATTTGACACCAGTTTTACCAAAACTAGGCGAAGAACATCATGTTTTGGGTCAAACTGATTATATTTTAATGGGAATTGCAACAATTGGTGCATTGGTCGGAATTTTTATTGCTTATACAAAGTATATCAAACAAAATCAAGTTCCTTCGCAAGATTCAGAAATTACTGGATTTGCCAACGTTTTATATAACAAATATTATATTGACGAAGGTTATAACGCAATTTTTGTAAAACCTATCAATGCATTATCAAAAATATTCAAAAATAATGTTGAACCAGCGCTTTCTGGATTGGTTTTCGGATTAGGAACTGGAGCAAATTATTTCGGTAAACAAGGAAAAAAATTGCAAAACGGAAACATTGGATTATATCTTTTTGCATTTGTAATTGGCGTTTCGGCAATATTAATTTATTTATTTTTAGCACAATAATTTCTACATAATGGATATATCTTATTTATTAATTATTCTTTTAATCGGCGCATTTGCTACTTATTTCTCTGGAAATAAATTGGCTTCGAAAGTGGCTTTATTTTTCGGATTGGTTGCATTTGGAACATCATTAGTATTATTAAACCAATTCAATCAAGGCGAAAACATCAATGTTTTATTGCAATGGATTGCTAAACCAAACATTCATTTTGCATTAAATGCCGATGGATTATCGCTGTCGATGGTTTTATTGACAACGGCTTTGACACCAATTATCATTTTTTCATCGTTTGGAAATGAATTTCAAAATGCAAAAGCAATTTACGGATTAATTCTATTTATGGCATTTGCAATGGTCGGAACTTTCTTGGCTGGCGACGGATTTTTATACTATATATTCTGGGAATTGGCATTGATTCCTATTTATTTTATAGCATTAATTTGGGGAAATGGCGATGACGACGAACGCAAAAAAGCAGTCTTGAAATTCTTTATTTATACTCTTGCAGGATCACTTTTTATGTTGGTTGCATTTGTTTATTTGTACCAAAAAGCAGGAAGTTTCCTGATAGAAGATTTATATAAACTTGATTTATCAGCCAACGAACAAACTTGGATATTTTTGGCATTTTTCTTGGCGTATGCAATCAAAATTCCATTAATTCCGTTTCATACTTGGCAAGCAAAAGTCTATCAAAAAGCACCAACTTTAGGAACAATGTTATTGTCTGGAATCATGTTAAAAATGGGATTATACAGCGTTATTCGTTGGCAATTGCCAATTGCTCCATTAGCAGCAAAAACATTTATGCCAATTTTATTAGGATTAGGAATTGCAGGTGTAATTTATGGTTCAATCGTTGCTTTGCGCCAAAAAGATTTAAAGAAATTGTTGGCTTATTCGTCATTGGCACACGTTGGATTGATAGCAGCTGGAACTTATACTCTAACACTCGATGGATTATCTGGTGCGGTTTTGCAAATGATTGCACACGGATTTGTAATTGTTGGTTTATTCTTCGCTGCAGAGGTAATTTATAGACGCTTCGAAACCAGAACAATTTCCGATTTAGGTGGAGTTCGTGAACAAGCACCAAAATTCACATCAATGTTTATGATTTTGGTTTTGGCATCGGTGGCCTTGCCAGGAACTTTCAATTTTATTGGAGAATTCACAGTTCTTTATTCGCTTTCGCAAATCAATGTTTGGTATGCAGTTTTGGGCGGAACAACAATTATTCTCGGAGCGTATTACATGCTAAAAATGTTTCAAAACGTAATGTTAGGCGAAACGAATACAAAAGTTTTTAAAGACATAACAATTAACGAAGGAATAGTTTTGGCAGTTATAATTGCTTTTTTATTGTTTTTTGGATTGTATCCGAAACCAATTATCGAGTTTATAAAACCAAGTTTAGAAGTTGTTTTGAATGTGGTGAATCATCAGTTTTAGATAATGACGGAACATTTAAGAAATCAAATAAACGATTTATATGATGAATGTTTGAATAATTTTGAACCATTTCATAAAAAATTAGATTTATTTGAAATTCCAGATACATTAGTTTCAAGAATATTAACCGAAACTAATTTAGATTTATCAGGTTTTTGGATATGTATTGACAATTTTGGAATTATTCATACTTTAGAAAAGCACGGTAGTCCAGTTTCTGAAGCAAAAAGAGGGCAAATAGCAGTCGAAAAAGAAGATTTTATTACAATGATTGAAGTATGTTTGAATGCTGATACAATTAAAAATATTGGCGTAAGCAAACATTCACAAAATCCAATTTTACAATTTGAAAAGAGAATTAATGATAGGGTTTTTGTCGTGAAAGAAGTTAGATTGATAACAAGTAAAAAGAAAAATAAACTAAATCGGTTGGTTTTTCATACTATGTATAAAATTAAAGCCACCAAATAAATTTGACGGCTTTAAAAAAAACTTACGAGTTATGAAGCACGAAGCATACCTACTCAAAACGTCCTAAACGCTTAAGTCAACACAAAAGTAACATTTATTTTAAAAAATAAAGCAGGAATTAAGAATTTTTTATATTAAACAAAAAAATGAATACATTAATAGCAACAGTCGGATTAGGCATTTTGTGTCTAGTATTTGAAATTTTCAATGCCAGAAAAGCAATTGTACCAATTACAATAGTTGGGCTATTAGCAATATTGGGGCTCAACATTTCTGAGTTTGATTATCCGTCTAGTTATTACAATTCGATGATAGTTGTCAATAATTTTTCAGTGGCTTTTTCTAGTTTATTTATTATTTTGACAATATTTTTAGTGGCTTTAGGTCACGATGTTTATAAAAATCACGAAACCAAAATCTCTGATTTTATTGCCATAAAAGTATTTTTGCTTTCTGGCTCCGTTGCTATGGTTTCTTTCGGAAATATGGCAATGTTTTTCTTAGGAATCGAAGTTTTATCGATTTCATTATACATATTGGCTGCCAGTAACCGATTGAGTGTAAAAAGTAACGAAGCCGGAATGAAATATTTCTTGATGGGTTCATTTGCCTCAGGAATTATTTTGTTTGGAATTTGCTTGATTTACGGCGCAACGGGTTCGTTCAACATACAAGAAATATACGATTTATCTCAAGGAATGGGCATTCCGCAATGGTTTTATATTGGTTTAACAATGATAATTATTGGAATGTTTTTCAAAATTGCAGCCGTTCCTTTTCATTTTTGGGCACCAGATGTTTATGAAGGCGCACCAGCACTTTCGACAGCAACAATGAGTACTTTGGCGAAAGTTGTTGCCGTTGCGACACTGTACAAATTAGTAAGTTCGCTTGATGCAAATGTTTCGACAATGTTTACAAATGTTGTTGCAATTATTTCGGTTTTATCAATGACCGTAGGAAATATTATGGCTTTGCGCCAGAATAATGTTAAAAGAATGTTGGCGTTTTCGGGAATTTCGCATGCTGGATTTATGTTAATGACTTTGTTGAATATAGCCAATTCACAAGGAAGTTTGTTGTACTACACTTGCGCTTATGCGTTGGCAGGAATTGCATCATTTGCAGTAATTATATTTGTAACTAGAAATAAAGACAACGAAGATATTTTAAATTTCAACGGATTAGGAAAAACCAACCCGTTAATGGCTGGAATATTAACTGCATCATTACTTTCGATGGCTGGAATTCCTATTTTTGCTGGATTTTTTGCTAAGTTTATGTTGTTTTCAAACACAATCGAATCTGGCTATTTACTCGTAGTTATTGCAGCAGTTATCAATTCAATAATTAGTGTTGGTTATTATTTTAAATTAATTCTAGCAATGTACACCCGTGAACCTAACGAAGTAGGTGAAAAAACACCGTTTGTATATTATTTCGTTGGTCTAACTTCAATTTTATTGAATATTGCAATTGGAATTTTCCCTGATTTTGTGATTGGATTGTTGAAGTAAAATTTCATAAAAATATAATTAAAAAATTTTGTAGCTAATTCCAAAAGAAATTCCCTTCGCTTTCCCTTCTAAAATTGGTCCAATATATCTATTGGATTGATCGTATTGATTAAGTTGTACTTTTTCAAGAACATTCGACAAACCAATAGAATATCTTAAATCGAATCGAAAATCATTATATCCACCAGTAAATCCTAAACCAGGACCTGCATCGAACTCATTACTTTTTCCTAGCGCTTGATCATCGAGTAAATACGGTAAATAGAGTTCATTGTTTTTTGAAGAACCATCTGCTGGCTTTAATGGGCTAACAAACGATATAAAAAACCCTGCTTGTGGACCAACAAAAAATTTGTCTTCATCTGGTTTTAAAATATAATAATTCAAATAAAATGCTATGTTTAGTGCTGAATATTTGTATTCTGATTCTTTTAAATCAACAAAATTCAAATCAGTTGCTTTAATGTTTATAGGATTGTTGAGATACGAAACTTCTATTTGATAGTTATATGTTTCATGATAACCCATAATAAAGTTAATTCCTGCGGTATAGCCAGGTTTTGCAACCGTTAATAAATCCTTTGACTGAATGGCTGTTTGGTTTGCTCCTATATTTAAATAAAAACCTATAGGTGCTTGACTAAAAGTATAGGTTGAGAAAAGCAATAAAGCTAAATAAATGTTATTTTTCATGTTTTTATTTTGTGCAATTAACGTATTCTGTATCTCCAAAAAAATCTAAAATAGATGCTCTGTGATTGTTTAATTTAGTCATTATTTCAGGACAATTAGAAAAATATTTTTCTATCAAAGGTGCGACTTTATCACTTTCGTTGTTTTCTCTATCTTTTTTTCTTGATGTGAAATATAAATCTTCTAGTATCATTTGCTTTTTATCTGTTACTATTAAATTATAACTCATTTCTGAATATGACATATTTCCTTGGGTTGTTGTATAAGTAATTTCGGCACCAATCAAGTATTTATCTTCACTTTCACCAAACACAAAATAAACATTTGATTTTTTATCGTTATTAAGATTAAAAGATTTTAATAAACTTGAACCAACAATGGCATAATCTAGATCGTCAAATTTTACATATTTGTTCCATGTTTTGCCTACTAATGAATAAGAGATTCTTTTATCTATTAAAATAACTCTAACAGACTCGTTGTCCATTATAATTTTAGTTCCTTTTTTATCTACAAAGTAGTTGTTTTGAGCAAATAAACGGCATGATGCAATAACAAATAGTATTAATAATTTTGTTTTCATATTAGCGGTCTTGAGTCATTGTGCAAGTTGCATTTGTATCCGTAAAAGTACTATTAAGTCTACTGCAAGGCACATTGCAGAATTTGATTACAACATTGTTGTCTGAATCATAATAAAGTAGTACGGTTCCGCTTGTAGCGAAGTAGCTAATTCCAGCATGAACTTCGACTTTAACTTTTTTTGCATTTAATTCACTAGTCGAAGATACAATTTCATAAAGTCCTGTTAATGGCTTTTTTGCACCAGCAAATAAAAGTTCGGCATAAAAAGAATTAATACTTCCGTATATTCTGTGTTTATCGCCACTAGTTTCAGAGCTCGAAACCGCATACAAAGGTGTATTGACAATACCACTTAAGTTTAAAGTATTTTTAGATACATCGCAAGTAACAGTATTATTGATAACTTCGACGTTTGAAACTTTCGGGTCAGATTGGCAAATTCCCTTTTTTATTCTTAATGAATAATCACCAGACATTGCAATAGTTGCATTCGTAATTACAGGATTTTGTAAATTTGACTTGAAGTTGTTAGGGCCAACCCATTCGAACGAGTACGATTCATCTTCTTTTTCGAAAATTGCTTTTAAAAAAATACTTTGTCCCGAAATTACTTGACTTGAAACAGTTGTTTGTGGTGAAGGTAGTATACAATTTATAGGTTCTTCATTAACACAACTTAAAAATAGTAAATTTGCAAGGATTATTAAAAGCAATAATTTTCTTTTCATTTTTTTTTATTTGGGCGCAAATGTAATTGTTTTTTAATAATATATTAGCAATTAGAGATAAAATAACTTTGAAAAAAAATGTTTTTATTAGTTTAAAACACCTAAACAATATGGAAAGTTCCAATTAGAGTTTTTTATGTTAATAAAACATTTGAAATAAACATCAAGAACTAGACAGATTAAAAATTTTCTTTAATAAAATCTATTAAATAATATTCAGGTCAAAGAAATCTATATTCAAAAAACTATTATAAATTAAGGTAGTAAATTTATGTCCTAAATAAAGATAGATATAATTAAATTTATTTTTTAATTTTTTCTAATTCTGCCTTTTTTACTTCTAGTTTTTCTTTTACAATTTTGTACATTCGTTTGTATTTTGCAACATCGGCAGCCCAATATTTATTGCTCTTGGCAAATTGTAAACTATCAATTTCATATTTTTTAAAGATGAAATCATTGGCTTGAAAAGTTGAAATTCCATTTTCATAACTTGAATTTTTAGCAGCATCAATAATTGCTAAATCATAAAAAATTTCAATCATTGTATCGTCATCAATTAAATTGTCTGGTTTTTCAACGTGTGAGTTTCCACAATTTGTTAAAAGTAACAATACTAAAATGGCAAAAAAACTATTTTTTATTTGAAATCTTTTCATTTTAAAAATTTTAAAAGCATTATTCACGATCAAATAAAAGTCGTTTTCCTGCACGAATTTCTTTGAATTTAAAATTATTATAAATCAATTTACCATTTACAAAAGTATGTGTTATTCTTGATTTGAAAGTAAAACCCTCAAACGGCGACCAACCACATTTGTATAAAATATTATCTTTAGAAACGCTCCAAGGCATTCCAGTATTCACAATTACTAAATCGGCATAATATCCCACTTTTATAAATCCACGTTTTTCGATTTGAAATATTTTTGCAGGATTGTGACACATTTTTTCGACAATTTTCTCAATAGAAATTTTTCCTTGATGATAAAATTCTAGCATTGCAACAACGGCATGTTGCACCATTGGCCCACCTGATGGTGCTTCGAGATAAGGCAATTGTTTTTCGGCAAGAGTATGAGGTGCATGATCGGTTGCAATAACATCAAATCTATCGTCAAGCAAGGCTTCCCAGAGTGCGTCTCGGTCTTTAGGTGTTTTTATGGCAGGATTCCATTTAATGAAATTGCCTTTTTTTTCATAATCTTCGTTGGAAAACCACAAATGATGTACACAAACTTCGGCGGTAATTTTCTTTTCTTCTAATGGAATGTTATTTACAAAAAGTTCGGTTTCTAATGCCGTCGAAACATGAAAAACGTGCAATCTTGCTCCGGTTTTTTTCGCCAATGCAATCACTTTTGATGATGAAATAAAACACGCTTCTTCGCTTCGAATTAAATGATGAAAATCGGCAGTAATTTCGTCGCCCAATTGTTTTTTGTAATATTCTAAATTAGTTTTTATTGTATTTTCGTCTTCGCAATGCACTGCAATTAATAATGTTGTACACGAGAATATTTTTTCCAGAACTTCTTCATCATCAACTAACATGTTTCCTGTCGATGAGCCTAGAAATATTTTTAGACCAGCGACATTTTTTGGATTTGTTAATAAAATTTCTGCCAAATTATCATTGGTGCCACCCATCATGAACGAATAATTTGCCCAAGAATTGTTTTCGGCTAGCTTGTACTTGTCTTCAAGTAATTCTTGTGTAACAGCATTTGGAACAGTGTTTGGTTGTTCAATAAACGATGTAATTCCGCCAGCAACCGCAGCTTTAGATTCGCTTGCAATGTCGCCTTTGTGAGTTAATCCTGGTTCACGAAAATGAACCTGATCATCGATTGCGCCAGGAATTAAAAAATTATTTTGAGCATCGATAATTTTGCAATCTGATGTCTTCAGGCTAATATTTTCGGCAATTTCGACAATAATATCGTTTTCGATAAGCAAATCGCCTTCGAAAATAATTCCTTCATTAACTATTTTTGCATTTTTTATTAAAACTCTATTCATATAATTAATATTCTATAAATATTTTTTATTCTATGATTGTACCGAAATTATGCTGTTATTATAAACTGGAAATTATTTTAAAATAATTATTCTGAGACTGCAAACTGAATACTTTTTCACAGTCGATCAAATAACTTTCTGATTCTTAATGCAATAACTCCAAATATGGCTTCTTTGAAAATTGCCGAACTCATTTTGGATTGCCCTTTGGTTCTATCGGTAAATATGATTGGAACTTCGACAATACAAAAGTCTTTGGCAAAAGTTCTGTATTTCATTTCGATTTGAAAAGCATATCCAATGAATTTTATTTTATCTAAACCAATGGTTTCTAATACTTTTCGCTTGTAGCAAATGAATCCTGCTGTGGCATCATGAATTTTCATTCCAGTAATAATTTTTACATATACTGATGCGAAATACGACATTAAAACCCTATTTAATGGCCAATTGACAACGTTTACACCAGTTACATATCTTGAACCAATTACCATATCTGCATTTCCTAAGTGACATGCATTGAGCAATTTTTCTAGATCGTTCGGATTATGCGAAAAATCGGCATCCATTTCGAAAATATATTCATAATCTTGCGCCAATGCCCAACGAAAACCTCGAACATAAGCTTTTCCTAAACCTGCTTTTTTAGTTCCTTGATTCAAAAACAATTTATTTTCGAATTCTTTTTGCAATTCTATAACTTTTTCGGCTGTTTTATCTGGCGAATTATCATCGACAACCAACACGTGAAAAGAATTTTGCAATAAAAAAACGGCACGCAAAACGCTTTCGATATTCTCTATCTCGTTATAGGTTGGAATAATTACTAATGCTTTTGGCATATAAACTAATAAATTTTAGCAAAAATAAACTTTTTAGATTTGTTAAAATCATAATATAATATTAATAATGTATATGATAGAAAATTTGTATTTTTGCAAACATGTTGAAAATAGAATTACAAAATCGAATTATTGAAAACAAAGATTGGGCAACCTTGTTGTTTATTTTGTGTTTTTTGCTTGTAATTGTTACTAAATCGGCTTTCGAAAATAAGTTCAGCGATTTTAAAAACCTTTTTTTTTCTGAGCGATATGTCAAAATGTATAAAGACAACACGCACTTAATGACGTTTTTTACTTTTTTCTTGTTTATAGTTCAGGTTTTATCGTTTGGAATTTTTATACATTATATATTGTATTATTTTAATTTTATTCAAAAAACAGATTGGATTGCATTTATTCAAATCATAACAGGATTATCATATTTGATATTATCTAAATATTTAACCGAAAAAATCGTTGCAACATCGTTCGATGTCGAAGATATTTCGGAACAATATAATATGCTAAAGGTGAGTTATCGCAACTATATATCGCTTTTATTATTGCCAATTACAATTATTTTATATTATAATTTGAAACCCGAACTTATTGTATTGCAAGTTATTATTGGGATTATACTGTTTTCTAATATTTTAATATTTGTAAAAGGAATAAAAATTTTTCAAAAAATAATTATTGCTAAATTGTTTTATTTTATTTTGTATCTTTGCGCACTTGAAATTGCACCCTATTATTTTATGTATTATTGGTTTACAAATAAATAATTAGCAACAGAAAACGATATTTATGAAGGTAAAGACAATATTGGTTTCTCAACCAGAGCCTAAAGTAGAAAATTCTCCTTATTTTGATTTGCAAACCAAACACAAGGTTAAAGTAGATTTTAGACCATTTATTCATGTTGAAGGCGTTAGCGCAAAAGATATTCGAGCACAAAAAATCGATTTGAATAATTTTACGGCTATTATTTTAACGAGTAAAAATGCTGTTGATCATTTTTTTAGAGTTGCCGACGAAATGCGTTATAAAGTTCCTGAAGGTTTGAAATATTTTTGTCAATCAGAAGCAATTGCTTTTTATTTGCAAAAATATATAACATATCGAAAAAGAAAGATTTATGTAGGACTGAAAGATTTTGCCGACATGTCAACTTTGTTAAAAAAATACAAAGAAGAAAAATTTTTACTTCCAGCTTCTGACCAACTAAATGCCGATGCACCAATTACTTTAAATAATTTAAAAGTAAATTGGACACAAGCCACTTTTTACAAAACTGTAATGAGCGATTTATCTGACTTGGCAAATGTTTACTACGATGTTCTAGCATTTTTTAGTCCAACCGGAATTAAATCTTTGTTCATGAATTTTCCAGATTTCGAACAAAACGAAACACGAATTGCAGTTTTTGGCAGCACAACCCAAAAAGAAGCTCTAGATCACGGTTTGCGAGTAGATATTATGGCACCAACGCCTGAAAGTCCATCAATGACAATGGCTTTGGAGAAATATATCGCCAAAGCAAATAAATAATATTTATATTTGTATTAACATTTTTAAACGCTGTGTATAATTTTTATCACGGCGTTTGAAGTCAGGGCAAACGCATTAAAGTATAAAAACCACTACGTTATTAACAATTTTTCATAAGTTATTAGGTGTTGTTTTTGGAAAATTGATGAGTTGTAAACAAATTGTTCAAATGATTTAATTGCTTGTCAGTAATTTATTTGCGTGTAAAAACTGAAATAAAAAATTAGATCAGAACTTTGTCGGATAAAAAGTCCGATGCTATGAAAAACAACATTTATACCCATTTTAAAAGTTTAAAAGACAGTAGAAAAGATCGAAAAAAATTGCACGCTCTCCACGATATTATCAGTTTAGTTGTTATTGGCATAATTTGTTCAGCTGATTCTTGGGATGCAATTGAAGAATTTGGAAAGGCAAAAAAGGAGTTTTTATCCACTTTTTTAACCCTTGAAAATGGCATTCCGTCTCATGATACAATTAGTAGGGTTTTCGCATCGATTGATCCTGTGAAATTTGAAAAATGCTTTATTTCTTGGGTTAATTCATTGAAAAATAATGACATAAAAAGAGAAGTAATAGCTATTGATGGTAAGACAATTTGTGGTTCTAAAGATAGTTTTCACAACACAAAAGCCACACATTTAGTGAGTGCTTGGGCTTGCAACAACAAGCTTGTTTTGGGGCAAACAAAGGTGGATGGAAAATCAAATGAAATAACAGCAATTCCAATTTTATTAGATTTATTAGACATCCAAGGAAGTATTATAACCATTGATGCAATGGGAACTCAAACTGAAATTGCCAAGTTGATAATCGAAAAAAAAGCTGATTATATTTTAGCATTAAAAGGCAATCAAGGCACTTTGCAGCAGGAAGTTGAAAGTATTTTTAGGGTTCAAAAAACAGATAGCCAAGACGTTGATATAGAAAAAAACCGAGGCAGAATTGAAACTAGAAAATGCGAAGTAATACAGGATTTGCAATTTTTAGATGGCAAAGAGAAATGGACAGGTATAAAAAGTATCATAAAAATAACTTCCATTAGAGAAATTAAAGAAAAGAAAACAACAGAAATAAGGCTATATATCAGCAGTTTAGATGCTTCAGCAAAGGATTTGAATCAATATATAAGGCAACATTGGGGAGTGGAAAATTCTTTGCATTGGACTTTGGACATGACTTTTAACGAAGATAGACAAAGGAAAAGAGATAAAAATGCAGCTCAAAATTTTGCACAAGCTCAAAAAATCGCACTAAATTTACTTAAAAAGGAAGGTACAGCAAAAATGAGTATTAGAACTAAACGATTAAAAGCAGCTTGGGACAATAATTTTCTATTGAAAATACTAGGATTTTAATGCGTTTGCCCTGTATATTTATTATAAAATTCGAAAATAATTTATCGTATTTTAAATAATATTACAATTTTAACTACTTTTAAACGTTTTATTTTCATACACTTTTATAAAAATGGCATTATCAGTTTTTAATAAACTTTCAGACAAATTTGTCAATTCGTCGGGTTCAGACAAACGAAAATCAATTTTGTTGTCTTTATTTTTATATGGAACAATGTTACTGATTTTGTTTTTTATACGATTTTGGCCACCTTCAAATTTAGCAGAATTGGCTGGCAGTGGCGGTGGTGGCGGCGTTTCGGTTAACTTTGGCGATTCGGATGTTGGAATGGGTAATGATTTTCAAAACGAAGAAAAAATTGTCGAAAAACAATCAAAACCTATTCCTGTAAAAGATATTCAAGAAGAACAAGATGTAATTGCCGAAGAAAATTCTAAAGATGATGGTGTTGTTATTCCAAAAAAAGTCAATGTTAAGAAAGTCAAAGAAGTTATTATTAAGGAAACTAAACCAGTAATAATTACAAAATCAGTTAAAAAAATTCCAAAAACACCAACCAAACCTCAAAACGATGCGCTTTTGAATATTTTGAAAGGTTCAAAAACTGGCGATGGAACTGGTAAAACTGCTGGAAATCAAGGTTCGGCAAATGGTGGATTGAATAATTCTGGATATGGCTCAGGCGGTTCTGGCGGTGGAACAGGTGGCGGAAATGGAACAGGAAACGGTACTGGAACAGGTCAAGGTTCTGGGTCAGGAACTGGTGGTGGCTCTGGTTCTGGCAGCGGAAAAGGTTCGGGCGCAGGATATTCGTTGGGCGATCGAAAAGCACTTTCTAAACCTGCACCAGCATATAATTGCGACGAAGTTGGTCGAGTTGTGGTACAAATTACAGTAGATAAAACAGGAAAAACAATTAGCGCAACACCTGGAATTAAAGGCACAACTAACACTGCAAAATGTCTTTTGGATCAAGCCAAAATTGCAGCTATGAATACAAAATGGAGTTCCGACGAAAACGCATCGGAACAACAAGTTGGCAAAATTGAGTATAATTTCAAGCTGAATTAAATCGACATCATAAAACCAGTTAGATTTTCTTTATTATTTAAATTTAATTTTTTTCGTAATCTATATCTCGCTAATTCTACGCCAGGACCAGAAATATTCATAATTTCGGCAATTTCTTTGGTTGACATATTCATTAATAAATAGGTCGATAAGTCGAGTTCGCGAGTTGAAATTGCTGGAAATTTGCCTTTCAATCGTTTTAAGAATTCAAAATGTACATTTTTTAAATGCTTTTCGAGCTCTGACCAATTTTTATCTGGGTTTACTTCTTTATTGACACTTTTTTTGAGTTTTACGAACTTTGTTTTAGTACTTTCATCTAGTTTTTCTGTATCGATATCTTTGATTTTTGAAATTATTTCGCTAAAAATTTTATTTTTCTTGACAACTTGCAATGAGTTGTTAACTAGTTCTTTATCTTTATTTAGAATCCTAATTTGAAGTTTTTCATTTTTTAATTTTTCAATTTCTTTTTCTAATTCATATTGTTCTTGGCGAATTCTAGATTCTTTTTCTAAATAAATTTTGCGTTGTTCAATAGTTTCGTAATATTTATTTTTTCTAATTTTGGCTCTTATTTGTAATCGAATAATGAAAATAACGAATCCTGAAAAAATTATGTAAAATATATAAGCAAAAATACTTCGGTAAAACGGTGGAGAAACTGAGAATTTCAAGCTTACAATGTCAGATTCGTATCCGAATGAGTTTCTTGATTTTAAATTCATTTTGTAATTTCCTTCATGCAAATTCGTATATTCTTTGAATGAATTATTTGAAAACACACTCCAATTTTTATCAAAACCTTCAAGTTGATATGAAAAATTAATATTTTTTGGATTTTCAAAAATTGGACTTGAAAAAGAAAATTTTACATTATTGTCATTATAATTTATTTTGATTTTGTTTAATTTCTTCTTAGAGTTTCCTAAAAACAAAGTATCATTCGAATAAGAAAAAGCACTAAAAAACGCTGTGGGTTTAGAAAGAATCTCATCAGAATCTGAATCAAAATGAGCCAAACCATCAGTTAATCCTATAAAAATATTATTTGAATTTAATGTGTTTATAGAAAAATAATTATTTACTAAATTTCCTGTAAGGTTAGAAAACTTTGAGGTTTTATTAATGTATTTGCCATTAAATTTCTTCAAAACTCCAATCGATTCATTGAATGTGAACCAAATATTACCTAAATGGTCTTCAAAAACCCATTTTGTATTTGGCAATTTTTCGAATAATTGGTTCATAAATTGATCTTCCTTAAATTTATTAGTTAATGAATTGTAATTGAAAAAATGATTATTAGTTTGAAAATAAATTTTATTATTCAAAATTTGAATGCTTGAATTTCCTTTACTTTTTGCAAATAAATCTGAAAATTTTTTAACATTTTCAAAGTTTTTTAAGTTTTTTGAAAGTTGAAATCTAAAAATCGAGTCGTTTTTTTTAAACCATAAATCATCATTTTCGATTTCGAACGAAGCTGGTGGTTTAGGAAATCCTAAAACGTGATTTTTAAACATCCAGCCAGATGATTTTTTTTCGAATATAGAAACCGAGGTATAATTAGTTGCAATAATTAAATTTGGATTTTTTGGATATAATTTAAAATTCCAATAGCCATTTTTATCTAATATTCGAATAGAATTATTTTCATTTATTAAAAAAGCACCACGATTGTGAGCGCAAAATAACTGATTGTCAATTACTTGAATATTCCATGTTTGCCCGTTAGTACCTGGAATTAGTTCGAAACTTTCAGTGTTAGAGTTTTCGTCGATATTCTTAAAAAACAATCCTTGATTTGTCGCAACATATAATTTTTTTTTATAAACTACAGTTGCATAAACCGAACCAAGATTAGCATTTGAACTAAAAAAACTGAATGGTGAATTTTCATTTACAAATGCAATTCCGTTGTCTAATCCAAGCCATAAGTTATTTTTATTGTCGACAAACGATGCTAAAATTGTATTGTTTTGTATGCCTTTTTTTTGATTAATATGCTGTAAAATTTTACCAAACTTGTCAATTATAATTATTCCGTTTAAAACCGAATTCAAGACAATATTGCCATCTTTGATTATATTTCCTCCTAGGCAACTGTTTTTCTCCACAAAATCATTAGCATTGTTTTTCCATTGGCTAATAGTTTTATAGTCATAAATTTGCAATCCTTTGTCTATTGTAGCAATTAATATTTTATTTTTTTCGAAAGGAAATATTGCCCAAATTTCGATATTGTTCAATGAAGTTGTGTTTGGTAAAATTGTTAATTTACCGTTTTCATATTGAAGTAAACCAGATATTTTGTCTTGAATAAATAATTTGTTGTTTACTAAAAATGAAAATTGAAATTTATTTGGTGATTTAATAACTTTTAATTTATTTTTACTAAAACAATATAAATTTTCGAACGATTGAAAAATTACTTCTCCTTTATATATATGTATTTTCCAAATAAAGTCAATTGCATTTATTTGACTTTGATTTAATGCTTTAGAAATAGATTTATAAACCAATTTTCCGTTATCATTCGCTTCGAAATATCCAAATTCATTATAACTACCTATAAATATTTTTCCAGATTTAGCAATTTTTAAACTTCGTACCGAGTTAGAGTTTGGCAATAAATGTTTTGACCAAGAATTTCCATTAAATTGTAACAAGCAGTTGTTGTTTGCAAAATATATATTTCCGTTTTGGTCTTGATCAATATTCCAATTTTGAGTTCCACCGTTATAGATAGATCTGTTATAATTTCTAATTTCTGGTGTTCCAATAATTTTTATTTGACAAATAATCTTATTGCAAAATAACATTAAAATTAAAATTGCGAATAAAGTATTTTTTAAATTTTTCATTAATGCTTTTGTTTAATTTAAATTTTATTTGATTCCTAAATAAATCTTAAATATAAAAGTACACTTTATTATAATTGTAGTGTTTATTTTTATTTAAAAATATTTAATTTTTATTTATTATTTTTTAATCCGCATATTATAAGCATTTTAGATTTTTTCATTTTTTCATTAAATTATTTTTGATGTGTTTTTGTAGTGATTATTTTTAATTTCAATTAACAATTAATTCTTAATATTGTGTAAACAAAATGTAATCTAACAAAACTACAAATGAAATACACAAAATTATTTATTTACATTTTTTTAGTATTTGCAACATTAACCAAAACATTTTCTCAAGATTTTGTTGTTAAAGGAAAAGTTATTGATCCAAACGGTTTGCCTATGACTGGTGTAAATGTATTTTCAAGCACAAATTCAACAAAAACTTCAACCGATTTTGATGGTTCATATACCATTAAAACCAATTCTAAATCAATATTAACATTTAGTTTTATTGGTTATGATAATTTAAACTTGTCAGTTAATGGCAGAGCAAATATTGATGCTAAACTACGTGAAAATTATTCTGGATTAAATGAAGTTGTGGTTGTTGGATATGGAACACAAAAGAAAAGTGTTACTACAGGTGCAATTTCTAGCGTCAAAGCTAAAGATTTACAAGATATTCCAATTACCAGAATAGAACAAGCATTACAAGGTAGAACTTCTGGAGTTTTGGTAACTGCCAATTCTGGACAACCTGGTACTTCATCATCAGTTAGAGTTCGTGGAATTACGACTTTGAATAACAATGACCCACTTTGGGTTGTTGATGGAATAATTATTGACAATAACGGTATTGGTATATTAAATCAATCAGATATTGAAACAATTGAAGTTTTAAAAGATGCTGCATCTCAAGCTATTTATGGAACTAGAGCTTCGGCCGGCGTTATTATTATTACAACCAAAAAAGGGAAATCAGGTAAAATTACAGTTGGTTATAATGGTTTTACAGGAATTTCTACTGTTGCAAGAAAATTAAAATTATTAAACGCAGAGCAATATGCTACTTTAATGAACGAGGCTACTGCAGCTGCAGGACAATTTCCTTTGCCATATGCAATTACTCCATCAGGAATTATAGGTGTGCCTGACAGAAACAATAGCCCAAATACCTTAGGAAAAGGAACAGATTGGCAATCGCAGATTTTTAATGATGCTTTAAGAACTTCGCATGAATTTAGTTTGAGTGGTGCAACCGAAAAATCTAACTTTTATATTTCGTTAGGATTATTAAATCAGGACGGAATTATCGCGAAGGACATTTCTAATTATGCTAGAAAAAATATTAGGATAAATGCCAACCACAAAGTCAATAATTATTTATCATTTGGAGAAACAGTTGCCTATTCTCGTGAAGATTATGCTAATATTGATAATAATAGTGAAACAAGTGGCTTGACATCATTAGCCATAAATTTAGACCCTACAACACCAATAATTGAGACTGATCCAGAAAAATTGGCAAATTTTTACACTAATCCTTTGGTTGTTCGTGACGATAATGGCAATCCTTATGGTTTATCGCAAGTAATTCAGGAGCAAATTTTTAATCCGTTGGCAGTAATCCGAACTAAACTCGGTAATAAAAGTTATGCAGATAATTTTATAGGAAATGCATTTGTAGAACTTGCCTTTAATAAAAATCTAAAATTTAAATCCAATGTTGCAGCCAAACTGGCTTATTATGGTTTTGATCGATTTACACCAAGAAGTTATTTGAATTCAATAGCAATTGTTGTCAAGAATTCCTATCAGACAGAAAGCAATAGTAATTTTGGTTGGTCAATAGAAAATACTTTAAATTATTACAAAAAAATTGGCAATCATAGTTTTGATGTTTTATTAGGTCAAGGCGCTTATGTAGATAATATTGCCAGACAAAACGGAATTACCAAAGCTGGAATTCCGACCGATAATTATCAAGAAGCAACAATCAATTTTAGTGTGCCAGCAATTGATATTACTGCTTATGGAAGCACAAACATTGCTGTTAAAAGAAACTCATTGTTTAGCAGATTGACTTATGACTACAACCAAAAATATCTTCTTACAGGAATTGTGAGACGTGATGGTTCTAGTCAGTTCGGTGGAAATAATAAATATGGAATTTTTCCTTCGTTTTCATTAGGTTGGGTAGTTACTAAAGAAAGTTTTTGGAAAATAAATAATGTTGTAAATTTTTTGAAATTTAGAGGTGGTTATGGTGTTGTTGGAAATGACAAAATCGAAAGTTTACTAGATCGTGCTTTAATTCGATCAGGAAGTAATTACACATTTGGTAACAATGCTAATATTATTATCGGAAATAGCCAAGACCGACCATCGAATCCAGATTTAAGATGGGAAGAAACATCACAAGCTAATATTGGATTTGACGCTGTATTCTTCAAAAATTTTACGTTCACAGTCGATTTGTATGACAAACGAACAGTTGGAATTTTAAAAGAAATTCAAGTTGCAGGTTTTATTGGTGCAACGTCCAATCCATTTGGAAATATTTCTAGTATGACCAATAAAGGAATCGATGTAGAATTGGGTTATGTGAAAAAAATCGGTAACGTAAACATGGCTTTAAAAGGAAATATATCTCATTTTAAAAACGAAATTACTAGCCTAGGATTTAATAGAAAATTCGATGAAGGCGGCGAAACAGTAAAGACTAGTTTACCATTTACAAGAAACCAAGTTGGTCAACCAGTAGGTTCGTTTTTTGGTTTTCAAACACAAGGCATTTTTCAAAATCTAGCAGAAGTTAACGCCTATAAAAATGCCGCTGGAGAATTAATTCAACCTAATGCTTTGCCTGGAGATTTCAGGTGGAAAGACAACAATGGCGATGGTAAAATTAGCAATTTAGATAGAACTTTTATTGGTAGTCCATTGCCAAAATTCACTTATGGCTTCACAATAAATTTAGATTACAATAATTTTGATTTACTTATATTTGCTCAAGGAGTTGATGGAAACAAAATTTTTCAAGCATTCGAGCGTTATGATGTTTCAAAAACAAATTCACAATCAACAGCATTAGGACGTTGGACTGGAGAAGGAACATCGAATACCTATCCGAGATTGACATTAAATGATACTAATTTAAATTTTTCAAACCCGTCTAATTTCTTTTTGCAAGATGGTGATTATTTAAGAATTAAAACATTGCAATTAGGATATTCGATGCCAAAATCGTTTCTTTCTAAAGCATCGATTGAAAGAGCACGACTTTACATAACTACCGAAAATTTATTGACATTTACAAAATACAATGGCTTCGATCCAGAAATTGGTGGTAATGTAGCTGGAATTGATAAAGGGTTTTATCCACAAGCAATTAGTTACATGCTTGGAGTTAATTTGCAATTTTAATTTTAAAAAATAAAAATTATGAAATCAAAAAATATTTTATACAAATTATGTACTGTTTTGTTAATTATTTGTTTGACATCTTGCAACGATGAATTTCTCGAACCAAAAGCACCTGGAAACATTCTCGATACAGATTTCTATAAAAATGAAACCGAGGCGTTTTCTGGACTTACATCTGTTTATGATATTTTAAGAAAACAATCTGGTGGTTTTGAAAACATGGTTACCTTAATGAATGCCGGCTCAGATGACCATATAGCTGGCGGTACAGATGATTTAAATGGTACTGCACATCAAACATTTGCAACATTTAAAATTTCAAGTACAACTATGAAACCAAGTTATTGGGATGATATGTATCAAGGTATATACAGAGCCAATACAATGCTTCAAAAAATTCCTAATGTTCCAATGCCAGAATCTAAAAAATTAAGATTTATTGCCGAAGTAAAGACTTTAAGAGCTTTTTATTATTTTGATCTGGTCAGAATGTTTAGAAACATTCCATTAATTACTGTGCCGCTGCAACCAGCCGATATTTTAAATGTAAATCAAGCTAATCCATCTGAAATCTATGCTCAGATTGAAAAAGATTTATTCGATGCTATTCCAAATTTACCAATTACAATAATTGATAAAGCCAATGAAAATGGCAGATTAACCCAAGGTGCAGCAAAAGCAATATTAGGTAAAGCCTATCTATTTCAAGGTAAAAATTCTCAAGCAGCTGTTCAACTTGCCGATGTTAATGGTACACCAAATGCAAGTAATATTTATGGATACAAATTATTACCGAATTTTAAAGATTTATGGGTTTTTGCAAATAAATTTACAACCGAATCTATTTTGGAGGTAAATCATACCAATAAATCGAATTCAGATTTTAATAACTGGGGAAGCGGCTCTGATGAAGGAAATATTATTAATGTAATGACAGGTGCAATTAACTATGATTTGCCACCAGATTCAGTAGCTCCAAATTATGCTGGAGGCTGGGGCTTTAATACTTTAACGCAAAATCTCTACGATTTTATTAAGTTAGACCCAAGATTTTCTGAAACAGTTGCAGATTTAAAACCGTTAAGAGCTGCTAATTTGATTAGATTTACCGATAGTTATCTTGATCAAACTGGTTGTTATATAAAAAAATTCATGCCAAAAAAATCCGATATAACTGGTGGTGCTGGTAGTCCTTTAACAAACTTTCAACAAAACTATATGGTAATTAGACTTGCCGATACTTATTTGATGGAAGCCGAAGCACTTGGTGGAACTGGTGCAAGAGCACAGTTATTACTCGATGTAGTTAGAGCCAGAGTTGGTTTGCCTTCGAGGCCAGTTTCTATTGCAGCAATTTGGGACGAAAGAAGGCTTGAACTTGCTGGCGAAGGTCATCGATTTTTTGACTTAGTTCGAACAGGTCGCGCTACAGCAGCACTTACTTCAAGAGGGTTTATCGCTGGTAAAAACGAAATTTTACCTATTCCATTTGCCGAAACTCAAAATACTTTGATTGTTCAAAACCCGCTTTATGATTAATTTTTTAAATTTATAAATATGAAAAATTTTAAAATAATTATTGTCCTCTTAATAATTAGCACAATAATATCTTGTCAACCAAATGACCAACCTGCCAACAATGGTTTAGCAGTAGAGCAATCATCTGTAAACGCCGACTTTACAATTTCAATTGTTGCTGGATCAGATAATAAATTTGTTCTAAAGGCAGCAAGTACTAATGTATTAAGCAATCAATGGAATTTGAATGATGGCAATCAGCCATTCGTTGGAACCAGCACACAAGAAATATTTCTGCCATTTGCAGGAACCTACGAAATAGAACATACAACAGTTTCTAAAGGCGGTGCATATAACAAAACCACACAAAATGTCACAGTAAATAGCTCTGACCCATTGTTTGGAAATCTTGTTCAAGGCGGAAATTTCGCAACTGCTGATGATCTTTCTAAGTGGGAAATTCTTAGAATTGCAGGAACACATGTAAATTGGACTTTTGCCGATGGTTTTGCAACTGTAAAAGGTTCACATCCTTCAAATTATGGACAACAAGGCATTTTTCAAGCAATTGATGTTGTTGCCAATAAAAAATATAAAGTTGACATGACCATCAAAGGTTCTGCTGGAACTAGTTGCTGGTTCGAGGTTCATGTTGGCACTGCGGTTCCTGCTCAAAACGAAGATTATGGAACTGCAACAACAACTCAAAGATTAAAAATAAGCACTTTTGATAATTGTACTGTAATGAATTCAGTATTTAATGGTCAATTATTGGCTTTAAATTGTTTTACTCCAGTTAGTAATACAATGAAATTTAATCAAACTGGAAAAGTATATTTAGTTATTAGAGCAGGAGGATTCGATAATAATACTTTAGGCACAAACGGAGTTTCTATAACCAATGTCAAGTTCTTTCCTGTTATATAAATTTAGGTTTGTTTAGTTGACAAAGCCCAAGTTTTCTCATAATTTACTTGGGTTTTATAATAAAAATTTCAAATGTTAAAAAATAAATACATTCTATATCTTTTAATTTTAAGTTTGTCAATCTTCGGACAGACAAAAAAGACTATTGTCAAAAAAATAGATTTTTCATTTAATAATAAAAATATAGAAATTTACACAACTGCCGATAGTATTAATTTAAGGTTATCAAAACAAAAAAACAGCACTTTCGTGGATGCAAAACAGCCTCTTGAGACAGAGATTTGTGTGTTTGTAAATCCCAAAAAAACATATCAGACATTTATAGGGATTGGCGGTGCAATAACTGACGCATCGGCTGAAGTGTATTCAAAATTATCAGATGCGAAAAGGTCAGAATTTATAAATGCCTATTACAATAAAGATTCTGGAATTGGATATTCATTAACTCGAACAACCATTCACAGCAGTGATTTTAGTTCAGAAAGTTATACTTATGTCAATGAAAATGATAAAAATTTAACATCATTTAATATTGAACATGACAAAAAATTTAGAATTCCGATGATAAAAGAAGCCATAAAAACTGCTGGTGGAAAATTAATGGTTTATGCAAGTCCATGGTCGCCACCAGCATTTATGAAAACCAATAAATCTATGCTAAAAGGCGGATCATTATTACCAGAATTCAATCAATCTTGGGCGAATTATTATTCTAAATTTATAAAAGTTTACGAAAAAGAAGGCATTCCGATTTGGGGAATTTCAATTCAAAATGAACCAATGGCGACCCAACGCTGGGAATCTTGCATTTATACAGCCGAACAAGAACGAGATTTCTTGAAAAATTTTCTAGGACCAACATTTAAAAAAGATGGATTAGGAAATAAAAATATAATAGTTTGGGATCATAATCGCGATTTAATTAACCAACGTGCCAATATAATTTTCTCAGACCCAGAAGCAGCTAAATATGCGTGGGGAACTGGTTTTCATTGGTATGAAACTTGGACTGGTGGACAACCAATGTTCGATAATATAGCCAAAGTTCAAGAAGCATTTCCTGATAAAAAGACATTATTTACCGAAGGTTGCGTAGAAGAATTTGATGCAAAAAAATACCAACATTGGGCTAATGCCGAACGTTATGGAACTTCAATAATTAACGATTTTAATAATGGAACTGTTGGCTGGACTGATTGGAATATTTTATTAGACCAAAATGGTGGACCAAACCATGTTCAGAATTTTTGTTTTGCGCCAATTCACGCCGATTTATCGACAGGCGAATTAATTTATACGCCATCATATTATTACATCGGACAATTTTCAAAATTCATTAGACCTAATGCCAAAAGAATAAGTACAGCAGTTAGCAGAAGTTCATTGTTAAGTACATCTTTTTTAAATGAAAACGGAAAAATCGTTACAGTTGTAATGAATAAAACTAATAAGTCTGTCAGCTATAATTTATATATCGAAAATCAAAAAGCAATTCTCGAAATTCCTGCTCGAGCGATACAAACATTAATCTTTTAAATAATTTTAAAAAATAAATCATGAAATCTATTTCAAAAATATTCCTTAAACTAAAAGCATTGATTGTTTTAATTGCTTTAGTTTCTCAAACTAATTGCTCTCAAATAAAAGACGATATAGTTTACAATCCTGCTGTTATAAATTTAACAACTGGGCCTAACCAAATTGATTTTTGGTTAACTAAAGGCGATCAAACAGTAAAACTTCAAAAACAAAATGCTTTTTTGCAATTCGGTAGTTCGATTAACAATTATCCTTCAATTGCTGTTGACGAAACTCAAACTTTTCAAACAATAGACGGCTTTGGTTATACATTAACAGGCGGAAGTGCTCAGGTTATTAACACGTTAAACCCAACCAAAAAAGCTGAGTTATTGCAAGAATTATTTGGTTCAAATGCCAATTCAATTTCAATTAGTTATTTAAGAATAAGTATTGGTGCATCCGATTTAAATACATTTCCATTTACTTATAATGATGGAGTAATAGATCCAACATTAGCCAATTTTAGCCTTGCTCAAGATGCAGAAGTGATTGCATTATTAAAAGAAATATTAATAATCAAACCGAATATCAAAATTATGGGAAGTCCTTGGACAGCTCCAATTTGGATGAAAGACAACAACAGTTTCGTTGGTGGAAGTTTAAAACCACAATATTTTGGTTTGTATGCGCAATATTTTGTTAAATACATAAAAGCAATGAAATTGCAAGGAATTACTATCGATGCAATTACTCCACAAAATGAACCATTATTTGGCGGGAATAATCCAAGTATGATAATGACTGCTATTGATCAAGCTAACTTTATTAAAAATAATTTAGGACCAGCTTTTCAAGCAGCATCACTATCTTCAACTAAAATTGTATGCTTTGACCACAATTGTGACACACCCGAATATCCAATTTCGATACTTAACAATACAGCTGCAGCAGCTTTTATTAATGGATCTGCTTTTCATTTATATGGTGGCGAAATTAGTGCTTTGACAACCGTTCATAATGCAAAACCAACTAAAAACATTTATTTTACAGAACAATGGACGCAATCTACAGGTGCATTTGATGTTGATTTAAAATGGAATACAAAAAATGTTGTTATAGGTTCAATGAGAAATTGGAGTAAAAACGCTTTGCAATGGAACTTGGCTACCGATAATGCCTTTGGGCCTAACACTGTTGGTGGTTGTTTTCAATGTAAAGGACCAATAACTATTAATGATGCAAATGCTTATTCAAGAAACGTGGCTTATTACACAATTGCTCATGCTTCAAAATTTGTTCCAGCTGGATCTGTAAGAATAGCTTCGAATGTTCCTGGAAATCTTAACAACGTAGCTTTTAAAACACCAACTGGAAAAAAAGTTTTAATAGTTGAAAATGATGACAATAAATCACAAATTTTTAGAATAACTTTTAA
This sequence comes from Bacteroidota bacterium, assembly GCA_043778105.1. Lineage (GTDB taxonomy): Bacteria > Bacteroidota > Bacteroidia > Flavobacteriales > Flavobacteriaceae > Flavobacterium. Next base: position 33,207 of record JAYWGV010000083.1, on the reverse strand, counting down.
CAGTAAATGGGTAAATGTTTCTTTAGATGCTGGTTCAGTTGGAACATTTATTTGGTAAAATCATGAAAAATCTGTGTCTTATAATCATATTACCATTTATTGGATTTGCACAAGTAAAAAAAGATACTGTTTTAGTATATTTTCTTGGCGGACAATCCAATATGCAAGGATATGGTTTTAATAAAGATTTGCGAAATGAATTAAAAAAAGAGTTTAAAGATGTTTATATTTTTCAAGGAAATAATGTCGAAGACAACAAACCCAATGCTGGATTAGGAATTTGGGATAATCTAAAACCTGGTCACGGCACTGATTTTTCATCAGACGGAAAAACCAATAAATTATCTGATAGATTTGGAATAGAATTGTCATTTGCAAAAAAAATGCAAGAAATTAATCCAAAACAAAAAATTGCAATAATAAAATATTCTAGAAATGGATCATCAATAGATATTTCTGGCGCACCATACTTCGGAACTTGGGATACCGAAGCAATATCAAAAACCGGCAAAAATCAATTTGATTATTTTTTAAAAACAGTCAATAATGCTTTGTCGGTTGGAGATATTAATAATGATGGAATCCAAGATGTGCTAGTTCCAGCAGGAATTTTATGGATGCAAGGCGAGTCTGATGCTAATAATGAAGAAGTTGCCAATCGTTATTTTATAAATTTAAAAAAATTAATGGATTTAATGCTTGCTACTTTTCGAAACAATAATTTGCCAATTGTTATTGGAAAAATATCCGATTCTGGCGATGACAAAGATGGAAAAGTTTGGGATTTTGGCGAACTAGTTCAATATGCACAAGAAAAATACGTTCGAAATCAAATAAATGTTGCAATTGTTAGATCAACTTCCAATTACAAATACTCAGATAAGTATCATTATGATTCAACAGGATATTTGGATTTAGGAATTCAATTTGCGAATACTTTAAAGCAATTATCAAAAAGTAAATAAAGCTTAAAAACTACTACCAAAAAAACCGATTTGAAATTTTCAAGTCGGTTTTTTTAACATACTACAAACTAATTTACATTCTATAAACAATTGCATTTACATTCATTCCCGCACCAACCGATGCAAAAATTATAACATCGCCTTTATGTAGTTCATGGTTTTCTATTTGCTTTTTGACTAATAAATCATACAATGTTGGAACAGTCGCCACGCTAGAATTTCCTAGTTTATGAATGCTCATTGGCATAATCCCCGCAGGAGTTGGCTTGTCATAAAGTTTATAAAACCTTTGAATAATCGCTTCGTCCATTTTTTCATTGGCTTGATGAATGAGTATTTTTTTAACATCGGCAATATCAATTCCGCTTTTGTCAAGACATTCTTTCATTGCTTGTGGCACATTTGTCAAGGCAAATTCATATATTTTTCGACCATGCATTTTTATATAACGAACATCGGGATCGAGATTTTTATTAAAAGAATTTCCAAAAAAAAGATAATTAGATTCCTCGTAGGCGTATGTTGCTGATTCATGCGCAAGAATGCCACAATTTTCTTCTTGAACAGCTTCGATAATTGTTGCACCAGCTCCATCACTATAAATCATTGAGTCACGATCATGCGGATCAACAACTCTTGACAAAGTTTCGGCGCCAATTACTAAACACTTTTTTGCCATTCCAGCTTTGATAAATGCTGTTGCTTGAATAACGCCTTCGACCCAGCCTGGGCAACCAAAAAGCATGTCGTAGGCAACGCATTTCGGGTTTTTAATTCGCAAATCGTGTTTTACTCTTGTTGCTAAACTTGGTAATAAATCAGCTTGAATAGCACCCTTTCTTTGATTTCCAAAATTGTGCGCAAAAATAATATAATCTAATGTTTCTGGATCAATTTTGGAATCTTCGATAGCTTTTTTTGCGGCAATAAATGCAATGTCAGATGTTTGCAAATCATCTGCTGCATACCTGCGTTCTTCAATGCCTGTAATACCAAAGAATTTTCGGGTAATGACTTGATTTTCGGCTGCAAATGGAGAACCATCTTCATTTAAAAATTCGTGATTTGAAAAATCTGAATTGGTCACTATTTCGGTCGGAATATAGCTTCCTGAACCTGTGATTTTTATATTCATTGTCTTATTTATGAAAGAATTATGGCAAAACTATAAATAATATTTAACAATCTATCACAAAAAGTATTATGCGTGCATATAATTATGAATTATGTAATTTACATTAACTTTAAATAAAGATAATGTAATTAAAATTAGTTAAACTTGTATATTTTTAAGTAAAAAATATTTCTTTGTTATTAAAATATTTAAATTATATTTTCCAAAAATATTACTAATTAATTAAAAAAAAATGAAGAAAATTATTATTTTACTTGTTATGATGCTATCAGGATCTATAACATTTGCTCAGGTTGACATGATTACAAAACACAGTGGAGAAATTGTTAAAGGAAAAGTTATTCGTGTAGAAGAATATTCAATTGTTTTCAAATATGATGGTGAAGATGCTGAAAATTCAATCGGGAAATATGCTATTGAAAAAATTGTTTACGGAAAAAGCGGTCGTGTTGAAGATGTAACTGAAAAAATTATTGTTTCCACAGAAGATGATTGGGAAAAGGTAATTATTTTCGAAGAAAAATCTTATATTGCTGGTTTGAAAAAAGTTGGCGAAGTTAGAGGTAAAACGGGTTTAATTAATTTTCAAACAGGTAATACAGGTGATAAAAAAGCAGAGAAAAAACTAAAAATGGCTGCTGCTGCTTTGGGTTGTCCTTTTATTTTTATGACATCTGATAAAACAACAGTTGGCGCAAATTCTAATGCAATTGGTGGTTCTCAAGCAATCAAAACTGGATTAGCTTATAAATACAACTAGTATTTTTTAATACATTACATTAAAGCCTCAATAATTTGAGGCTTCTTTTATTAAATTAAATTGTTTTGTTTCGCAATTTTTATTTGAAGTATGATTGAAAGATTGTTTGCTTGCAGTTTTATTTCTTTAGAATTTTTTCCTAAATAATTTTCATCAACAGTCGAGTTGAAATGCGAAATCCAAATTTCGAAAAGTTCAGGCGTTAAATGTTCCAGTTTATCAACTTTTAGATGAATGTCTGTTAAATTATTCATATATCCGCCAGTTCCAAGAATGATTTGTGACCAAAAAGTTACAAGAATTGGCAAATGCTCTTCGATTTTTATTTTTACTACATCGGTAAAAATATAATTGATGCGACTATCAGCCAATAATTTTTTATAAAACTCATCTACTAGTGAATATAAATCGGCAGGATTCTCGATATCTTTCATAATTTTATTAATTTACGCAACCTTTTTGATAAATTTACATCTTATTATTGATAACTCAAATTAATATATCATGAAAAAATCAATTTTATTCTCATTAGTTCTCGCAATGTTATTTATGAATTTCACTTGCGAAGATGATAAACAGCCTGTTCAAGTTACAACTTCGGAAGAATTAATTAAGAAAAAACAAGCAATTCTAGATTATATAGCTGGTTTTAGTTGCAACGAAACAGTTGGTTGCAAGTTTTTAGCTTTTGGAGAAAAAGGTTGTGGCGGACCAAAAGAATATTTAATATTTCCCGCAAACGTAGATTTAAATTTTCTAACCGAAAAGGTTACCGAATATAACGCTCTTGAAAAACAATTCAATATTGACAATGATATTGTGTCTGATTGTATGTTTGTTATGCCTCCAACTAATGTTGGTTGTGTTAATGGAAAATGTGTAATAATTTCTTGAAGAATATATTTTTATCCATAATTTAGTATAATGATTTATAATTTTGATTTTCTTTAATTTTCTCGTCAAGCAAAACTGATATGTTTCCAAGCAAATCAAAATATTGTAAAATTTTTAGAAGTGTGTCAATTGTACAATTTTTGCCCGATTCTAAGTTTTAAATAGTAATTCACAACATGCCTAGTTTTAATGTTAAATCTTCTTGAGAAATTTTTTCTTTTTTTCGATATGATTTAACCAAAAAAGCGATTTCTTGTTTTACATCTTCTATTTTTATTGCTTTTAAAAACATATTTAGCACATTTTATTATGAAAATATAATAAAATCATGCTTAAATGAAAATTACAATATGCTTTATAAATTTAATAAAAAAATCTCAAATCAATTGAAATTGAGATTTTAATATTTTTATTTTTTGTAATAATCAGCATAATTGTATAATTGTCAGCATTTTTTAAAGACTATATCAATCGCCGTTGACTTTAGTCAACGGTTAAAATGGTTGCTATTTATTGGCTTTAGCCTAAAAACAAATCATTATGGCTAAAGCCAATAAAACCCACATTATATTACCTTTGGTTAAAATCACAGGCAATTTAACAAATAAGAAACTAAAAATAATAAATTAATCCTATTAAATTTAACTTTCCATATAAGCCTCAATAGGCGCACAACTGCAATTTAAATTTCTGTCGCCATACGCTTCATCAACTCGACGAACTGTTGGCCAGAACTTATTTTCTGAAATATAATCCAATGGAAATGCTGCTTGCTCACGTGTGTATGGAAAGTTCCAAGTATCGCTTGTGACCATCATTAAAGTATGTGGTGCGTTTTTTAAAATATTGTTTTTATCTTCTAATGTTGCAGTTTCAATTTCTTTTCTGATCGAAATCATAGCATCACAAAAACGGTCTATTTCGGCTAAATCTTCACTTTCGGTTGGTTCAATCATCATAGTTCCAGCAACGGGGAAAGATACTGTTGGCGCATGAAAACCATAATCCATCAATCGTTTTGCAATATCAGTAACTTCGATTCCTTTTTCTTTAAATGGACGACATTCAATAATCATTTCGTGAGCGGCACGACCCATTTCGCCAGAATATAACGTGTCAAAATGTCCGTTTAATCTTTCTTTAATATAATTGGCATTCAAAATCGCATATTCGGTAGATTTTTTTAAACCTTTTGCGCCAAGCATGCAAATATATCCATAAGAAATCAAACACGCCAAAGCCGAACCCCAAGGCGCTGCCGAAATCGCAGTGATTGCTGCTGTTCCGCCAGTTTGAATAATTGGGTTTGATGGTAAAAATGGCACCAATTGTGGTGCAACGCATATTGGACCAACACCAGGGCCGCCACCACCATGTGGTATTGCGAATGTTTTATGCAAATTTAAGTGGCAAACATCAGCGCCAATTGTTGCAGGATTTGTCAATCCGACTTGTGCGTTCATATTGGCGCCATCCATGTAAACTTGACCACCATTATCGTGAATTAATTGTGTAATTTCTTTAATTGCACTTTCGAAAACACCGTGAGTCGATGGATAAGTTACCATCAAACAAGATAAATTTGCCGAATGCAATAATGCTTTTTCACGCAAATCGTCAATGTCGATATTTCCGTTTTCTAATGTTTTCGTAACTACAACTTGCATGCCAGCCATTGCTGCCGAAGCGGGATTGGTGCCGTGTGCCGATGATGGAATTAAAGCAATATTCCTGTGAAAATCGCCACGAGATTGATGGTATGCACGAATAACCATTAAGCCAGCATATTCGCCTTGCGCGCCAGAATTGGGTTGTAATGTTGTGCCTGCAAAACCTGTAACTTCGTTTAATTGTTGCTCTAATTTAGCTAACATTTCCATGTAACCTTGTGCTTGGTCAAGTGGCGCAAATGGGTGAATATTATTCCATTGTGCAGTGCTCAAAGGTAACATTTCTGAGGCTGCATTCAACTTCATGGTGCAAGAACCCAAAGAAATCATTGAATGATTCAATGCCAAATCTTTCTTTTCTAGCATTTTAATGTAACGCATCAACGAAGTTTCTGATTGGTATTTATTGAAAACATCATGATATAAAAATCCAGAAGTTCTTCTAACCGATTTTGGCAAATAGGTCATGTATTCCAATTCGGTAATCATTTCGCCTTTTTTACCATTTGCAGCAGCAAAAATTGAAACAATTACATTCAAATCTGCAATTGATGTTGTTTCGTTTAATGAAATTGAAACTGTATTTTCATCAATGTAATAAAAATTAACTTCGTGTTTTTCGGCAATTTCTTTAACTTTTTTAGCATCTGTTTTTATTACGATTGTGTCAAAAAAAGCAGTATTTGTTTGGTATAAACCTAGTTTTTCTAATTCGTTGGCTAATGTTCCGGTTTTGGCATGCAAAATATCGGCAATATTCATCAAGCCTTTCATACCATGATAAACTGCATACATTCCAGCCATAACTGATAAAAGTACTTGTGCCGTACAAATATTAGATGTTGCTTTGTCTCTTTTTATATGTTGCTCACGAGTTTGCAACGCCATACGCAATGCACGATTGCCATCAGTATCAATAGTTACGCCAATAATTCGTCCTGGCATTGATCGTTTGTATTCGTCTTTGGTGGCAAAATAGGCTGCGTGTGGTCCACCATATCCTAACGGAATTCCGAAACGTTGCGTTGTGCCTAAAACGACATCGGCTCCCATTTCTCCTGGCGGTTTTAACGTTACCAAACTTAAAATATCGGCTGCGACCGCAACTTTTATTTCTGCCATTTTAGCTTTTGCAATAAATTCGGCATAATCGTGAACTTGACCATACTTTCCAGGATATTGCAAAATTGCACCATAAAACTCATTCGAGAAATCGAAAGTTTCGTGGTTTCCAATGACTAATTCTATCCCAATTGGCGCAGAGCGTGTTTGTAAAACCGATAATGTTTGTGGTAAAATTTCTTCTGAAACGAAGAATTTACAAATATTATTTTTCTTTTGATCTCGGGAACGAACATCATATAATAATGCCATAGCTTCGGCTGCTGCTGTACCTTCGTCAAGCAAAGAGGCATTTGCAATTTCCATTCCTGACAATTCAATAACTGTAGTTTGAAAATTAAGAATTGCTTCTAAACGACCTTGAGCAATTTCGGCTTGATATGGAGTATATGCTGTGTACCAACCCGGATTTTCAAGAATATTTCTTTGAATAACGGCTGGAACAATCGCTTGATTATATCCAAGACCTATATATGACTTGAAAACTTTGTTCTTTTTACCCAATTCGGCAATATGATTTGCAAATTCAAATTCAGTCATTGGCGCATCTAGAACGATGTCCGATTTTAATCGAATATCACTCGGAATTGTTTCGAAAATTAACTGGTCAATAGTTTCTACTCCGATAGTTCGAAGCATGTGTGGCAAATCGTCTTCTCTTGGTCCAATGTGTCGTGTGTCAAAAGTATCTGGTTTCATATCTTGAAAAATAAGTAGTTGTAGTCGTGTAAAATATTGATTGCAAAAATAAATATTAATCTGCTAATAAATGGGTTTTTAACAATCAATTATTTAATGATTTTTCAACTAAATTGCATTGTTGTTAACAGTTTGATTATTTTTGTTGAATGAAAGTTGTAAAACAAATTTTAGATTTTTACATCAATACAAGCATTCATGTTGCGATTGCAGTTTTTTCGCTGGTACAAATAACAAAATTACAGTTAAACATTTCTACAAATAAAAATCTTGATTATTTTATTTTTTTTGGAACAATTCTAGGATATAATTTTTTAAAATATTGTGTAGTTTTTTGGAATCGAATTTTTACTTTAAAGAAAAATTTTGAAATTCTTTTAATTACTTTAATTTCATTTTATGGAATTGTATTTTATTTTTTTCGATTGTCATCAAATATTCAAATTGAATTTATAAAGATCGGGTTATTGATTTTAATTTACCCATTAATTAGAAAATTCGGATTGATAAAAATGGTTTATGTGAGTTTTTGTTTGACATTGATTACTGTGTATATTATTGAAATAAACCATTATTATATTTATTTTACTCAAAGGTTTTTAATAATTTTCTGTTTGCTAATTCCATTAGAAATTTGTGATTTAGAAAATGATTCGAAAACCATAAAAACTTTACCAAAAATTATTGGAATTCAGAATTTGAAGTTTTTGGGATATTGTTTGTTGGTTGCTTTTTGTTTTTTGAAATTGAAATTAAATTTTGACATTACTATTGACATTGTAATTGCAATTATAATTCCCATTGCAATCTTTTTTTTATAATAAAAATCTTACAAAATATTACAGCAGTTTTTGGGTAGAAAGTTTACCTGTCGTTTGGTGGGTTTTGCTTGATTTCACCAAATAAATACTAATATGGTGAATATATTCACTAATATTAGTATTTATTTGGTGAATTTAATCATTGAACAAATTCATAAATTATTTTAAAACATCAAATTTATATATAATTTAGTGATTGTATTCACTGATTTTATATATAATTTAGTGAATGTATTCACTGATTTTATATTTTTATCTGTGAATACATAAAAATTTTGTATATTTGTAAAAAAAATAACACCATGATTTCAAGAAGATTACAAGCTAATGTTAAGGCAAGACTCAATAAAGGAAAAGTTGTTGTTTTGATTGGTCCACGTCAAGTTGGTAAAACAACCATGATAAATGCGATGTTAAAAAATTCACCTTATCTATTTTTAGATGGCGATGACTCATCGGTTTGTGATGAATTATCAAATGCAAATACCGAACAACTTAAAAACATTATTGGAAATTATAAGTACGTTTTTATTGACGAAGTGCAACGCATTCCGAATATTGGTTTGAAATTGAAAATAATGGTTGACCAAATAAAAACTGCTCAAATAATAGTTAGTGGTTCATCGGCATTGGATATCAGCGATTTAACACAAGAACCATTAACTGGTCGAAAATTCGAATTCCAGATGTTTCCAGTTTCTTGGAGCGAATTCGAAGGAAATGTTGGTTATATGAAAGCACAGCAACAACTTGAATTACGCATTTTATATGGCATGTATCCAGATGTGATAAATAATCTTGGTAATGAATATGAAGTACTTAAAAATCTAGTTTCAAGTTATTTATACAAAGATATTTTAGCATTAACTGGAATTAGAAAATCTGACGTTTTAGAGAAAATTCTTCAAGCTCTTGCTTTGCAAATTGGCAGTGAAGTGAGTTATAACGAAATTGCGCAATTGGTTGGTGTAGATAAAAATACAGTTAATAATTATATAAATTTATTAGAAAAAAGTTATGTAATTTTCAGGTTAAATAGTTTTTCTAGAAATGCAAGAAATGAAATAAAAGCCAATAGAAAAATTTATTTTTATGACAATGGTGTTCGAAACATGTTAATTGGAAATTTCAATAATCTAGAACTTCGTTATGATAAAGGCGCGTTATGGGAAAATTTCATGGTTTCCGAAAGAATGAAAATTTTAAGCTATGAAAACAGCAACAAAAAACCCTATTTTTGGCGCACAACACAACAACAAGAAATCGATTATATCGAAGTCGATGCCGATGAAGTTAACGCATTTGAAATAAAATGGAAAGTTAAAAAAGCTAAATTACCAAAAAGTTTTTCTGATTATTATTCTGGAAGTTTTGCTGTAATTACATCAGAAAATTTTAGAGAATTTTTGAAAATTTAAAATCTAACAAAAAAATTGTCACAAATCGAGATCAATTTTAAAATCTTCCTTCAATTTTAATTTTAAATCAGAACTTAAAGATCCAATTTTTTTTAAAAATCGAGTATTATCAATTGCTCTAATTTGGTCACACATAATATCAGAATCTTAAAAAAATTACAAAATCAATTATTAATTTTGACTAACTCTTAGTTATTATTTCTAAGATTGCTAATTTCTTCAATATTTGTTGAAGTTATATCATTTTTAGATTTTATTTTTCTTACAACAATTGCAGTATAATTTTTAGAGATGAAAACTTCTGGTGGCTGGTTCGAAAACAGAATGCCACGCTCTCTATTTACATATTCACTTTTTATGAAAATAACTGCATCACAACATTTATTTTTTGCTACAGTTTTCAATTCTTTAATTAATTCTTCATCACTCGCAAGTTGGTATCCTTGTATTTCGATTAGCCCAATTTTTTCATATTCAAAACTAATTTTTTCATTATCAAAGTATAATTCAACATCTTGTGGTGGATTTTCGCATTTAACCTCAGCGTTTGCTAATGAAGTAAAATTTATATTATTAAAAAAACCATATCCACATGATTGTGCTGTTATATATAGTATTAAAACGGCAGCGATTTTGATAAATTTATTCATAATATGGAAAGTAATTATTTTAGTAGTATATAAGATAAAATTGTTTTTTTTGAAAAACAATTAATTTTAAAATTGTACCAAAGATTATGCCGATATTTTATTTACTTGTATAAATATTTCAAGTTCTAAAATTAAATTGTCTTTTTAATGCTATTTACTGCTAATCACTCGAATATTATTCTTCACTTCTTCAGCAATTTTTCGTGCTTCAATCATATTTTCATTTACAATCGTAACATGTCCCATTTTTCTAAAAGGTCGCGTTTCGCGTTTACCATAAATATGTGGTGTAACACCATCAATTGTCATTATTTTTTCGATGTTTTCATAAATTACATTGCCTGAAAATCCTTCTGCACCTACTAAATTAACCATAATTCCAGCAACTTTACTTTCGCAATTTCCTAACGGAAGATTTAAAACAGCACGCAAATGATTCTCGAATTGCGATGTATAACTGGCTTCAATAGTATGATGTCCAGAATTGTGCGGGCGTGGAGCAACTTCGTTAACCAAAATTTCGTCGTTTTCGGTTTGAAACATTTCTACTGCCAAAAGTCCTATGTGATTAAACTTTTCTGAAACATTCAAAGCAATTTCAATAGCTTTTTTTGCAATTTTAGCATCAATTCTTGCTGGACAAATTACATATTCTACTTGGTTGGCTTCTGGATGAAATTCCATTTCAACGACTGGATAATTTCTAATTTCGCCTGATGAATTTCGAACTACAATAACAGCCAATTCATTTTTGAAAGCAATCATTTCTTCGGCAATACATTCGACATTAGGCAAATTTTCTAAATCTGCTTCGCTTTTAATGATTTTTACGCCGTTGCCATCATAGCCAAATTCGGTGCATTTCCAAACAAAAGGAAAATTTAGATTGCAGATTTCAGATTTCAGATTTTCAAGATTATTGAATTTTTTAAAACTAGAAGTTGGAATTCCATTTTTTACATAAAAATCCTTTTGAATGCCTTTGTTTTGAATTAATCGTAATGTTTTTGGCGACGGAAAAATCTTTAAACCTTCATTTTCAAGTTTTTCTAAAGCTTCGAGATTGACCAATTCAATTTCGAATGTTAAAATATCGACTTGTTTTCCGAAATTATAAACAGTTTCAAAATCGGTCAAACTGCCTTGAAAAAATTTGTTGCAAGCTATTTTGCAAGGCGCATTTTCGCTTGGATCAAGAACATAAGTTTGAATGTCAAATTTTCGTGTTTCGGCTAGTAACATTTTACCTAATTGCCCGCCACCTAAAACCCCTAATTTAAAATCTGATGAGAAAAAGTTCATTATTATTTGTTTGCACAAAGATACTATTTTGCAATTAATTTTTAATTTTAAAGAATTAAAATATTATAACAATTTTAAACATTAATTGTTTAAAGAAAAAAATAAAAAATAGTTACTTTTGCTATCAAAATTTATCAGTTTTAGTATGTATTTTTAAAAAAAACTATTCAAAATATGAAAGTAGCCATAATAATGGGATCAATTTCCGATATGCCAATAATGCAGGAAGCAATCGAAATTCTCAAAGGTTTTGATATAGAAACCGAAGTCGACATTGTATCAGCGCATCGCACACCCGAAAAATTATTCGATTTTAGCAAAAATGCGCATCTTAAAGGAATTTCTGTAATAATTGCAGGCGCAGGCGGTGCAGCACATTTACCAGGAATGGTCGCCTCAATGTCGCCACTTCCAGTCATTGGTGTTCCCATAAAATCGAGTAATTCCATTGATGGATGGGATTCGGTTTTATCAATTCTACAAATGCCAGGTGGCGTTCCTGTTGCAACCGTTGCATTAAACGGAGCAAAAAACGCAGGAATTCTAGCAGCTCAAATCATAGCAACTTCCGATAAATGCGTTTTAGACAAAATTATTCTTTACAAACAAGGCTTGAAAGATCTTGTCGATAAATCATCAGAAAATTTAAACAAATAAACTTTTAAGGAGCTTAATCCCGCTATCATTCCAAATCTTTTTAAAAAATTGAAAAAAAATCAATTTTTTAAAAAGGATTTTCCCTTCTATCGGGGCTAAAAAATCAAAATTCTTTAAAAACATTTTTTAATAAAAAACAATCAATTTAAAATGAATATTTTATCAAAAAAATTCCAAACCAAACACAACACAGCTCCATTTTCCAAAATAAAAATTGAAGATTACAAACCTGCATTTATCGAAAATATAAAATCGGCTCGAGCTGAAATCGAGACAATAACCAACAATCTTGAAAAACCAACATTTGCAAATACCATCAAAGCACTAGAATTTTCTGGCGAGGCTTTAGAAAGATTATCATCAATATTCTTTAACTTGAATTCTGCCGAAACCAGCGACGAAATGCAAAAAATCGCTCAAGATGTCACGCCATTATTAACCGAATTTGGAAACGACATAACTTTAAACGAACAATTATTCGAAAGAATAAAAGCTGTTTACGAGCAAAAATCTACTTTAAATTTATCGCAAGAACAACAAACATTATTAGACAAAAAATTCAAAAGTTTTTCAAGAAATGGCGCACTTTTATCTAATGATAAAAAATTAAAACTTCGTGAAATCGATTCGGAACTGGCGAAATTAAAATTGACTTATGGCGAAAATATTCTTGCAGAAACTAATAATTATCAATTGCATATCGTCAATGAAAATGATTTAAAAGGTTTGCCCGATGGTGCAATTGAATCTGCGAAGTCATTGGCAAAATCCAAAAATCTCGAAGGTTTTATTTTTACACTCGACATGCCAAGTTATTTACCGTTTATGACCTATTTAGACAATCGAGAATTGCGAAAAGAAATGGCAATTGCTGCTGGCAAAAAAGCTTTTCAAAATAACGAATACGACAATCAAGAAATTACACTTAAAATTGCAAAACTTCGTTTTGAACGTGCCAATTTATTGGGTTACAAAACCCATTCTAATTTTGTTCTTGAAGAAAGAATGGCCCAAAATCCAGAAAAAGTAAAATCTTTTTTAAACGATTTATTAGCCAAAGCTAAACCAGCTGCCGAACGAGAATTTAACGAATTAGTCGCATTTGCGAAAGCAGAAGATGGCATTGACCAACTCCAAAAATGGGATTTGGCTTATTATTCTGAAAAATTAAAACAAAAACTTTTCAATCTCGATGACGAGAAATTAAAACCTTATTTTCAATTAGAAAAAGTTTTGGAAGGCGCATTTGCAATTGCAAATAAACTCTTTGGATTAAATTTTAAAGAGGTTTTTGATATCGATAAATACCACGATGAGGTTTCGACCTACGAAGTTACCGATGAATTTAATGAATTGGTTGCCATTTTTTACACTGATTTTTTTCCGAGAAAAGGCAAACGAAATGGCGCTTGGATGACCAGTTTTAAATCGCAATATATAAAGGAAGGAAAAAATGAACGACCTCACATTTCTAATGTTTGCAATTTTACAAAACCAACAAAAACCAAACCATCACTGTTGACATTTAACGAAGTGACAACTTTGTTTCACGAATTTGGACATGGTTTGCATGGAATGTTGGCAAACACGGTTTATCCGAGTTTGTCTGGAACATCAGTTTTTTGGGATTTTGTCGAATTGCCAAGTCAAGTTATTGAAAATTGGTGCTACGAACCCGAAGCGCTAGCATTGTTTGCAAAACATTACGAAACAGGCGAAATTATTCCGCAAGAATATGTCGAAAAAATTAAAGAATCTGCGAGTTTTCAAGAAGGAATGGCAACTTTAAGACAATTGAGTTTTGGTTTATTGGATATGGCTTTTCACAGCAATAATCCAAACGAAATTGTTGATATCAAAGAATTTGAAAAAAATATTCTTCAAAACACCAATTTATTTCCAAATATTGCAGAAAATTGTATGTCGGTTTCGTTTTCACATATATTTAATGGCGGTTATTCGTCGGGATATTACAGTTATAAATGGGCAGAAGTACTTGATGCTGATGCTTTTGCGTATTTTCAAGAAAAAGGAATTTTTGACAAAGAAACTGCCAAAAAATTTAAAGACAATGTGCTTTCGCAAGGCGGAACTGTTGCGCCAATGGAACTGTACAAACGTTTTCGAGGTCAAGAACCGAATGCCGATGCATTGTTGAAGCGTGCAGGATTATTAGTTTAAATTTTTAATTGTGGCGAAAATGCCATTATTAAACAGTTAAAAAAAAATATTATGGCTGAAAGCAAAAAAATTAATGTGCAGGGAAAGGAAATCAATATAATTCATAAGGAAAATTCAGATTTCATATCTCTGACCGACATGGTTAAAGGATTTGGAGATGATAGTATGATTTATAGTTGGATGCGAAACAGAAATACTTTGGAATTTATTGGGATTTGGGAAGAAATAAATAACCCAATTTTTAAAGGTAACGAATTCGTAACCTTTAAAAGCCAGGCTGGATTAAACAACTTTAATCTTACACCTCGAAAATGGATAGAAGCAACAGATGCTATTGGCATGACTTCAAAAGCTGGACGTTATGGTGGTGGAACATTCGCACACAAAGATATAGCTTTTGAATTTGGAGGTTGGTTAAGCCCATCATTCAAATTATATCTAATCAAAGAATTTCAACGATTAAAAGACGATGAAAATGACCGATTAAAACTAGATTGGAATTTTCAACGCACTTTAGCCAAAGTAAATTATCATATTCATACCGATGCTATCAAGGCAAATTTAATTCCAGAAACACTTGACAAATCTAAAATAAATTTCATTTATGCTAACGAGGCCGATCTATTAAACGTTGCTTTATTTGGAATTACAGCCAAACAATGGCGAAACGAAAATACAAATAAAGATGGAAATATTAGAGATATGGCAACTATTGAACAATTGGTAGTTTTGTCAAATTTAGAAAGTTTAAATTCGGTTTTTATTCATCAAGGGCAATCGCAATCAGAACGATTAATCCAGTTAAATTCTATTGCTATTACGCAAATGAAAGCTTTGGTTAACAGCAAACAGATTAAGAAATTACAAGAATAATAATGAAAAAATACTTCAAAAAATTAATTTACTTAACGATTAGCGGGTTAATTTTCGTCTTTTTAGTCAATTTTTATATAAAATCAAAAACCAATTCATCAATTTATGATGCAATTAATAAAGTTCCAAAAACCGAAGTTGCAATAATTTTCGGCGCAGGAATAAATGGTGACCAACCAAGTAAATACTTAAAAGACAGACTTGATGCTGGCATTTTATTATACAAATTTAAAAAAATAAATAAAATTTTACTTTCTGGCGATAATGGCAATGATCAACATGACGAATTAACAGTCATGAAAAAATATTGCTTTGTACATGGCGTAGATACTACGAAAATTTATATCGATTATGCTGGTTTCGATTCTTATTCGACAATGTATCGAGCAAAAAATATTTTTAAAATTGATCGTGCAATTCTAGTTTCACAAAAATATCATTTGAATCGTGCTGTTTTTCTTGGTAATAAATTAGGTGTGAAATCAATTGGTTTTTCGGCAAATGTTGGCGAATATAAAGGTTATAAATATGTATGTTTTCGAGAATATTTTTCGACTTTTAAATCAGTAATTGATGTAATTCGCAACCGAAAACCAAAATTTTTAGGTAATGAAATCAATATAAGTGGAACATGTAATTATACCAAAGACGATAAACGATAAAAAAACTACTAAATTTAAAATATGAAACAACTTTTTAGCACAACTCAAAACAAAGTAATTGATGATATTTGGAAATATGGATTGTCACTTTTTGTCTTAAGCATGACCTTATATTTAATAAATGTTTTTACGCCAAACACCAATTTTTTTAAATACCTCTGGCGTACAATTTCTTGGTTTTTTAACAGTTTGATTATTGCTTGGTATTTTTACAAAAACAATAAATTAAAAGAAGGAATTATCTTTCAATTATTGAGTTTTCCCTATTTTTTTGGAAGTAATATTTCGTTTTTTATAGATTATAATTTAACCTCAAGTTTTTATACTTACACTTGGTACAACAGCGAATATATAGCAAAAATTATTCGTTTTATATCTTTTATGTTGCCGCTACTTTATTTTGTAAAACAATATTTGATTATCGAAAACACACATCATGTCAAGAAAATAAAATGGTTTCATGGCTTCTTGATTTCGGCGATTTTAATGCATGTTATAGATGTAGATATTGATAGTTTTTTTAATTATTTTAATTTTTTAAATTTCGAAAATCCTTATATTCAAGATTTTATTGTTGCAATCATAGAAGTTGTTGGTACTTTTAAAATATTATTTATTATGGTTGGATTTTTCTACATTACCAATAAATTAAACCATATTTCGAGTTTAAGAAATGCAATCGAAGAACAATTTATTGATAAAAAATTCTTCAAATGGGGTTTTATCATCAGTTTTTCGATTTTGTTTTTGACATTAATAAATCTTGGTGGCTCGATATTTCAAGTTTCTATTTATTTTAATAATAATATGGATTTGGCTGCTGTTTTCGCATTGTTTGCCAATTATTTTTTATTGCTTTATTCAGGAAGATTTCTTGGAAATTTAATTCAATTTCGTGGTTATTCGCTTAGAAAATATTTCGGAATTTGGAATGTTTTTACATTAATTCCAATATTAAATCTAATTCCTTTTTTAATGTTATTATTATCCAAAAAACGTGAAAAAGTAACTGAATATTTATCGAAAATTAATAAAAACAAAATAATTCATTTATCAATTTATTGTGTTTTACTCGCAGGATTTTTATTATACGAATATATCGATAAACCTAAAGAATTGCAAAACATTAAAGATTTAATAAAAATTCCACTTTTTCTTGTTGCCATATTTCTTGTTACGAGATATAAATTCATGACTAAAATTGTACCATTTGCGGTTGTATTATTTTTATATTTTCAAGACATTAAAGAGTTTTTCCAATTTACCGAAGATTACCTAACTTTTTTTAAAGAACGAATATTTTCTTTTTTATGGCTGTCAAGTTTTGCGGTTTTTTTAGTTTACTATATATTGTATTATGTGTTGCACAAATGTTTTTTTGTCGATTACTCGAATGATAAAAATCAAGAAAAATTAATTGCGAATCTAGAAAAGTTTAACGAATTTAAAAACATACAAAATGAAAATTAAACTAATAATTGCAACGATTTTAATTGTTTCTTTTTCAAATTGCAAACGATACAGCAATAATGAAAACAGCAAAGAATTTGCACCCGAAAAAACATCAATTTCTAAAAAAGAAGTCCAAGAAGTTATGAACCTAAAAGTTAATTTGACCAATTATGGCGAAGTTGGAAAATACAACATTGCAATTCCGAGTCATTATTATGCCCAAACAACAGCTTACCAAAAAGGCGATATTGACCTAAAATTTGGAAAACTATCAAGCGAGAATAAAAATGAAATTTTTGTTGTTGAATTAGAATCTTCATTGTCAAATGATAGATCTTTAGCCAATGAAGAAATTTCGATTGTAAAAGAAGATAACTCAAATCTAATCACAATAAATGACATCAAAAACGACATAATTACAGATGCAAACGGTTTTGAAATGCCAATTTATTATCAAGATGAAAACAGCATTATTTACGACAAAGACATTAAAACAATTACTTTTAGTTATGATATTGCACTAAAAAGTTATGTAATTTATCAGAGCGAAATAGATCATTTTGTAAAAATTTCAGAAGCAGATAAATTAAATTTGGCCATTCATTTATTAAAAAACGGCAAAAATTTATTAAATAAAAATGTTAAATCCGAACAATTTTTAACCTGGCAAGATTATGTAAATAATTTTCCAAAAGCCGAAATTGAAGCAGTTAAAAATCAGTATGCAAATGTAAGCAAAGAGGTAAAATTTTTCTTAAATACAAATGAAAGATCAAATATTGACAATCAAAGTTATTTTTTATATCATTCAAATTCTGCAATGAATTTAGCATACCTAAATTTCATAGATGCTGTTAAGTCTAATAATATTATAAATTTTGATTTGACTGATGATATTCACGATAATTTCGAAAATATTTTTCTTGATTATGATGCCGAGTTTAAATACAATTTACAACAATTCGAATATGCAGATTATTTTAAAATTAATGATGATTACGACTCTGATAAAGAAAAATTAATTTGTCATTTTGATTATCAAAATGAAGATTTCTATATCGTAAATTATAAAATTGATAATGTAAATAAAAATTTCTATATCACAATGTTAAATTATTTTGCAAAGCACAAAACTTTAGAAACATTAATTAAAATTTAAAATCATGAAAAATACATTCAAAATAATACTTGCAATTTTTTCATTTTTATTAATTGGTTGTCATTCTTTGGGCGAAGATATTATTGAAATTAAGTTGTCTGAGCAAGAAATTGTTTCATCTGGCGAGATTGAATTAAAGAAAGACGAAAAAGTCACAATTTGGACCAAATTCGATGTAGAACTTGCAACGCCAGATTTTAAAGTTAAATATTTAATAGAAGAAAATTCTAAACAAATTGAATTCGACAGTTTATCTTTTCAAACCAATGAATATCAAAAAATTATCCACGCAAGTGCAACCAAAGAAGATGTTATAGAAAAAAATTATGACGACAAAGACACAATCATTCACAAAGAAAACTTTTTATTCGAATTAAAAAGTCAAGAATTCGTTGCGCCAAAAGATGGCAAATATACTTTCGATTTTAAATTAGTAAAAACACCAGAATCGAGGTCATCATTTGCAAATAATTTTATGGTTATTTTGAGAAAATAAATTGTTCATATTATAAAACCTAATAAAACTTAATTCCTAGATGGTAACAAATAAATTTTATTTTTATTTGATTCATAATACAATTAAGTTTTACTTTTATTCCAAAAACAAAAAATGAGTTTTTTATCCGCCGAATGGAACAATCTTGTAATGATTAATTACGAAATCAATCCAAAAATTCTAGAAAAATATGTTCCAAATGGGACTGAACTCGATTTTTTCGACAACAAATGCTACATTAGTTTTATAGGTTTTATGTTCGAAAATGTAAGGGTTTTAGGAATGAAAATTCCGTTTCACAGCGATTTCGAAGAAGTAAATCTCAGGTTTTACGTCAAAAGACTCGAAAATGGCGTTTGGAAACGTGGTGCTGTTTTTATTTCAGAAATTGTGCCTAAAGCAGCTATTACTTTGGTTGCCAATTCTTTGTATCATGAACATTATAAAACTTTGCCAATGAAACACGAAATTCTTGAAAAAGAAAATTCAAAAACGTTTCAATACCAATGGAAAGTTGCCAATAAATGGAACAAAATAGAAGTCGAAACTAAAAAAAATCCAATCGAAATAAAATTAAATTCCGAAGCCGAATTCATTACCGAACATTATTTTGGATATACCAAAGTCAACGAAAAAACTACTTTCGAGTACGAAGTGCGTCACCCGCGTTGGCAACAATTAGAAGTAATTAGCAATAAATCTAATATTGATTTCGAACAAGTTTACGGTCAAGAATTTGCATTTGTAAAAGATTTAAAACCAACATCTATTTTCTTGGCAATTGGTTCGGCAATTTCGATTGAAGGAAAAAAGAAGTTGTAATTTTATTTGTTTTGGTTATTTATTTTTAATTTAAAAGCTCAACTTCAGCATTTGGATTAAATAAATAAGTTTTCCCTGAACTTATTTCTAAACATTCGTATCGTTTAACTCGAAGTGCTATTTTCTTGAAAATTTTGCCATTAGAAATCCTAAAAACCGAATTATAAGGAATTTCAAACACATAATTTTTATCATTTTGCTCATCGAATTGTTTCAAAGCCAAAGACAAAGTTGAATCAGTATCAGAACTTGCTGTCGGATTCTTAAAATGTCTTGCCAATAAAGGTAAAATTGTACTTGGAAAAATTTCTGGACGAATAAAAGGAACCATTAATCTCTGGAAAGTAAATTTCCACTCATCGCCATGAGGCTTAATGTTTCTACCAAATTTTTCGAAAGCGACTAAATGTGCAATTTCATGAATTAATGTAATTATAAATCGGTATTTATTTAGGTTTGCATTAACAGTAATTTCGTGTTTTCCCGTCAAACCTTTCCGATAATCGCCATGACGAGTTTTGCGTTCGTTAACGATTTTTAAATGCACATTATTCGCAACAATCAATTCGAAAATTGGTTTTACTGCGTGTTCTGGAATATATTTAGCAAGTGTTTCAGACATTAATGCAAATTTATTTATTTTTGTCAGAAATACGATATATTTGTATAATGATTGATGAAATAAAAAAATATTACGACGAACTTGCATCAATATACGACAATAATCGATTCGAAAATTCTTATGGAAAATATGTAGATCTTCAAGAACGTGCATTTTTTAAATCAAGAATTACTAAAACCGAAAATTCTAAAATTCTGGATTTGGGTTGCGGAACTGGTCGATTTTTAAGTTTTGCCAATTTTGGAGTCGATATTAGTCCAAATATGATTGCAGAATCTAAATTAAAATTTCCAAATATTGAATTTAGTGAAGGTTCGGTTTCAAACATTCCATTTGAAAACAATTTTTTTGAAACAATTTTTTCAATGCATGTAATTATGCATTTGAATCACGAAATTACAATGTATTTTTTAGATGAATCACACAAAAAACTTCAAGAAAATGGAAGATTAATTTTTGATTTTCCATCAAAGAAAAGACGTAATTTATTTAAATACAAATCAAATAACTGGCATGGAGCAAATTCTTTTTCTATTGATGAAATTAATTTAATAATTCATAGAAAATGGAAAATGACTAAACTTCAAGGCATTTTGTTTCTTCCAATTCATCGTTTTCCAAAATTTTCAAGAGCGTTTTTTGTGAAAATTGATACTTTTCTTTGTAAATCTTTTTTGAAAGAATATGCTTCATATTGTATCATTGAATTGAAAAAAATATGAATCTAAGAAATTTTATTCCTAAAAACTTTAAAATACAATTTCAAGTTCTAAAACGTTTTTGGCTTGACCGAAATTTAGTTTTTTCTAAAGAAAGCGAATTGAAAGTTGATTTTAATTTCAGTATTTCTACTGTTCAAGAAATGAAAAAAGGTGTTTTTTTTGAAAATAAAGTTCATAATATTTCAAACGGCTCCAAGGAAATTGAAAATATAATTATTAATCCTAATGAAATTTTTTCTTTTTGGAAAATTGTTGGAAATCCAAATTCTAAAAATAATTTTCGAACTGGGAGAAATATCATAAAAGGGAAAATTTCGGAAGAAATTGGTGGCGGATTATGCCAACTTTCGAGTATAATTTATATAACTGCATTGAAAACTAATCTAGAAATTGTTGAGCGTTTCAACCATTCAGTTGATATTTACAAAGAAGAAGAACGTTTTACGCCGCTTGGCGCAGATGCAACAATTGTATTTGGATATAAAGATTTGAGAATCAAAAATAATTATCTGTTTCCGATAAAATTTTCATTTGAAATTATTGAAAATCAAATTGTTTGTAAACTTTTAAGTAACGAAAAAATTGATGAATTTGATCTTGATTTTATTCGAAACTATTCAGAAAATGAAATAAACGTGTCTACCACAAAAAATGGAGTTTATTTTTGTGAATCCGTTTATAAACTTTAAAAAACTAATCATTCTGCACTTTTAATAACGATTTAGCATTTAATTCCGAAACAACTTTTTTGCCCGTTTTGGCTTCTAATTCTTTCATTGCAACTTTGGCAACATTTCCGCCTTGGCGGGCCACTTTTTTACTTTCTAAAAACGTTTCAGGATTAACGGCTTGAGAAATATCTTTGGTCGATGCTTCGGCTAACATATTCAAAATCAATTCAGTATTTGTCATTTTGTCACGAAGATTTTCTTTTTTCAAACCTTTCAAAATTTTATATTCTTTGGTTGTGTTTCCAGACCAAGATTGAGAAATTATATCAGTCAAAATTGCAAATTGTTGTCCTTGTTTTATGCCCCTATTTTTCCATTCGTCAGTCAATTCTTTTCTAATTTCAATACTTTTTAAGCGTTGATTAATCCAATTTTCTGAATAACCTAAATTCAAATATTGTTCTAGTGCACGATCAATCGTGATTTCTGGATCTTGTATTTCGTCTAATCTTTCTGATGCAATTTGCGCCAACCAAAGTTTGAAAGGTTCTGCTTTTGGCGATGGAATCGATTGAATTAACCTGAAAAGTTGTTCAGTATCAGCGACATCGGTCATTCGCATTTTACCGTCAATGGCTTTCATTTTCAAACCGTGACAATTCGTCACGGTTTCATTTCCTTCTTCTTTTAGTCGCTGTTTAAGTTTTCTCCAATAGGCACTTGGGTCAATACTTTCCGTCAAAATTTCAATGACATCAATAATTGATAAAAACCATTTTTCTTGGTCAGCATCCCAAACTGTTCTGACTTTTTTATTTTCGAATAATTGAATAGCGTTTTCTTGTTTCATAATTTAATTTAAGATTTTGGAATTAATTATTTACTAAAAATTGCCAGAAATTTTCTGCAAAACCAACGAGACTCGAAGAAAAAGAGTTGTAAATTCAAAGAAATTTATAAATGATAAACGATAAATAACTACAAATTTGCAGTAAAAACTATTTGTGGCAAATAAATTTTTTATATTTACATAGTTACGATTTTTTATTAAACATTCTGGATTTTTTGAACAAAATTTCTTTGCAATTACAAAAAACTCACAACCCAAAACCTACAACTTACAACAATTTTTAAGGCGTTGAACTAGCAACCGACAACACTTTTCCGTTATAAAATTTATTTCCGGTTAATGTAAAGTCAAAAATATAATTTGCCATTTCTTGAGCCGAAAGTGGTGCTTCATATCCAGGAAAAGCTTCTTGCAACATTTCGGTATTGACCGATCCTAAAGCCAAAACATTAAACGAAATGCCTTGCTCTTTGTATTCCTCGGCCAATAATTCCGACAAAGTTATAATTGCGCCTTTACTTGAACTATATGCCGAAAGTCCAGCAAATTTTGCACTTCCTTGAATGCCACCCATCGACGAAATCGAAACTACGTGGCTTCCTTTTTGCAAATAAGGCAAACAAATTCTAGTCAAATTGGCAACTGCAAAAACGTTGACTTTGTAAATATTTTCGAAATCTTGATTGGTTGTATCAGCAAATGGTTTGAATAAAAGTGAACCCGCATTGTGCACAATTGCATCGACAGTTTTCCAGTTTTTGGATAAAAAATCGATGACTTTCGTCAAATGAGACTCGTTTGACAAATCGACAGCCAGACAAAAAATGTTTTTGTGATTCGATAAAACCTCTGGGATTTTTCTTGAAATCGCCAAAACATTATGACCAGCATTTGCAAATTGAAGCGCTAGTTCATAACCAATTCCGCGTGAAGTTCCTGTAATAATTATGTTTTTCATTATGTCTTTTTATAAAATATTAATGACCGAACTATCCAAATTGTTGTTGTTCGAAATGTGTTTTATCAAATAAGCTGAATTCTTTTTCGAGAAGAAAATATACCAAGTTGTTCTAGAATTTGATTTGTAAAAAATATAAAAATCGCCATATTTCAATAGCGATTCTGGAGTTTTTCTAACATTTGCACAGGTAACATTTTCGTCTATAGAATCATAAATAGCTAGCACATAATTATGTGAGTTTTCTAAATAACTAAAATACTCATCTTGGTAAAGTATATGAACAAGATTGTCTAAATAATCTAAAACTTCGTCAGTATAATAAATAATTATTTCTTCCACCAACTATTTATTTTATCAATTGAAATTTTTCTTGCTTCTACACTTGTATGTGCTTTTACAATCTCCAAATCAAAGGCATCTTTTGGTAATAGCACACCAATTTTTTTTAGAAAAGGTTCTAAATCGACGCCATATTTTTCGAGGTTTATCTTGATGAATGTTGGATTTCCATTCACATCGCTTTCATATTGTATATCTTTTGTAGTTGCCATAATCTAGATTTTTATCAAATGTATGAAATATACTTTTATTTTTTAATTTTTATAATGCATTTATGAGCGAACTATCCAAATTGTGGTTGTTCGAAATGTGTTTTATAAAATAAGTTGAATTTTTTTTCGAGAAGAAAATATACCAAGTTGTTCTAGAATTTGATTTGTAAAAAATATAAAAATCGCCATATTTCAATAGCGATTCTGGTGTTTTTCAATGTGGTAATTGATGAATTGAAGTGTTAATATAAAATACAAATTTTTCAACATAATCTATTGCATTTTCTCGATAAATAAAATAATCTTGGCGAAACAACTCTTAAATCAAGTCGTCAAAATAAATTTGAACAAACTTTGTGTAGTTAACAATTACTTCTTCCAAGGTAAACTATTTATTTTTTCGATAGATTTTTTCAAGAATTCTTCTGAAGAAATTGAATTTTCAAATTCCAAATCAAAGGCATCTTTTGGCAATAGCACGCCAATTTTTTTTAGAAAAGGTTCTAAATCGGCACCATATTTTTCGAGGTTTATCTTGATGAATGTTGGATTTCCATTCACATCGCTTTCATATTGTATATCTTTTGTGGTTGCCATAATCTAGATTTTTATCAAATGTACTAATAATTTTTGGTCTACTGAAAAGTTATTTGAACGCTTTATTGTTTACCTCAATAAGAAATAATATTATTTTTTAAAATTAATATTCCAATTGTATTTTGCAATTGATTTTACCAATTGAAATTGAATTCATACATTTGCCAAACTGCACAACTCAATAAAATGAATTATACAACCAAGCAACCAGCGATTTTGCTTCTAAGCGATGGCACGATTTTTCACGGAAAATCTATCGGAATTTCAGGAACAACTTTTGGCGAAGTCTGCTTTAATACTGGCATGACAGGCTATCAAGAAATTTTTACCGATCCAAGTTATTTTGGACAAATAATGGTTGCCACCAATCCGCATATCGGGAATTATGGTGTCAATAAAAACGAAATCGAATCCAATTCTATTAAAATTTCGGGTTTGGTTTGCAAGAATTTCAGTTTCAATCATTCTCGTCCCGATTCCGAAAGTAATTTATTTGACTATTTCCAGAAGCAAAATCTCATTTGCATCAGCGATGTAGATACCAGAGCATTAGTGAGTTACATTCGTGACAACGGCGCAATGAATGCTGTAATTTGTACCGACCAAACTTCAATCGAAGATTTAAAAATCGCATTGGCAAATGTTCCTGATATGAAAGGTCTTGAATTGGCATCGAAAGTTTCGACCAAAGAACCTTATTTTTATGGAGATGAAAAGGCAAAATATAAAATTTCAGCATTAGATCTAGGAATTAAAACCAATATTCTAAGAAATCTTGCCAATCGAGATTGTTACATAAAAGTTTTTCCATTCGATTCCACTTTTCAAGATTTATCAGAATTTAATCCCGATGGATATTTTCTGTCAAATGGTCCTGGCGATCCTGATCCATTATTTTCTGCTATTGAAGTTGCTAAAAAAATTATAGAAAACAACAAACCACTTTTCGGAATTTGCCTAGGACATCAAGTTATTGCTTTGGCAAACGGAATTTCCACCTACAAAATGTTCAATGGTCATAGAGGAATAAATCATCCAGTTATGAATATTATTACTGGCAAAGGGGAAATTACATCTCAAAATCACGGTTTCGCAGTCAATCGAGAAGAACTCGAAAAAAATCAAGATATGGAAATTACCCATTTTCACCTTAACGACAATACCGTTGCAGGAATGCGAATGAAATCTAAAAACGTTTTCTCGGTTCAATATCATCCAGAAGCAAGTCCAGGACCGCACGATTCGAGTTATTTGTTCGATGAATTTATAGAAAATCTTTCTAAATAATTTTATTTTCTGGGCGTGACCTCGCCGCGGCGGGTCGTGCCATACGTTCCCGCTTTTAAAAAATTGCAGAAAAATGCAATTTTTTAAAGAGCTCCACTGCTGTCACTCACGCAAAAAAATATTGCAAATTACAAATTTTGTTTTTTTTTTTCAATAACTTTGTTTTTCGATTTAAAACAATGAGTCAAATAATAACCAATTTCGAAGATTTAGACCTAAACGGAAGTTATACTTACTCCGATTATCTCTTGTGGCAATTCTCAGAAAGGTTAGAACTTATCAAAGGAAAAATCTTCAAGATGAGTCCTGCGCCTACAAGCAGTCATCAAAGAGTTTCAATGAAATTGACCAGAGAATTAGACAAATATTTTTATAATTTAAAATGTGAAATTTTTGTTGCTCCTTTTGATGTGAGGTTAGTTGATTTTAAAAAAAGTAATGCTGACAATCAGATTATAACAATAGTGCAACCCGATTTGTGCGTTATTTGTGATGGTACAAAAATTGATGAAAAAGGATGTCTTGGCGCACCAAATTTAATAATAGAAATTTTATCTAGAAGTACTTCCAAAAAAGATTTGACCATAAAATTCGATTTATATGAAGAAAATGGCGTTCAAGAATACTGGATTGTCAATCCATTCGAAAAAGAAGTTCATATTTATACTTTATTGAACGGAAAATACATTGGTTCAAGACCTTATATTATGGAAACCGAAATTCAATCGCCAACTTTTCCTGAATTAAAATTCGAGGTTGACAAAATTTTTGAAGTATGAGCCAAATAATAACCAATTTTAATGATTTAGATCTCAACGGAAGTTATACTTACGCCGATTATCTCTTGTGGCAATTCTCAGAAAGATTAGAACTTATCAAAGGAAAAATTTTCCAAATGAGTCCTGCGCCTACAAGAAACCACCAACAAGTTTCGTTGAAGTTAACTCGTGAAATTGATAAAATTTTCATCAATTATTCGTGTGAATTATATGTAGCGCCGTTTGATGTTCGTTTGATAAATTTTAAGAAAAGCACTTCCGATAAACAAATAATTACTGTAATACAGCCCGATTTGTGCGTGGTTTGTGATTTAAATAAATTAGACGAAAAAGGTTGTCTTGGAGCTCCAAACTTAATAATAGAAATTTTATCTAAAGGAAATTCCAAAAAAGATTTGACCATAAAATTCGATCTCTATGAAGAGAATGGCGTTCAAGAATATTGGATTGTAAATCCATCTGAAAAAGATGTTCACATTTATACGTTACAAAACGGAAAATACATTGGTTCAAGACCTTTTATTATGGAAACCGAAATTCAATCTCCAACATTTCCTGAATTAAAATTCGAGGTTGATAAAATTTTTGAAGTTTAGGAAATATTTTTTTTAAATGATGTTGCCCTAGCCCTGATGGAAGGGAAAATCCTTTTTATCAATTGCCCACGGGTTTAAACCCGTGGCAATTGATAAAAAGATTGGAATGACAGCAGGATTAGCTCCTGAAATACATTCAAGACGAACCAAAAACACACACTAAATCGTTATCGTTAATAATATTGCATTTAATTTAAAAAATTAACACCTAAGATTAAATATATTTGCGTTAAATTTTACTAAAGCAGGTCTTAAAGTCTAACGTCTTTAAATCTATAGTCTAAAAATCTAATATCTAAAATCTAATATCAGTATGAGCATTATTATTAAAATCCACGCAAGGCAAATTTTTGATTCAAGAGGAAACCCAACAATTGAAGTCGATGTAGTAACCGATTCTGGTGTTTTAGGTCGTGCAGCGGTGCCATCGGGAGCATCGACGGGCGAACACGAAGCGGTTGAATTGCGCGATGGCGGAAAAGCTTATCTTGGAAAAGGAGTTCTGAAAGCTGTTGAAAATGTAAACACTAAAATTGCCGAAGAGTTACTGGGAACATCAATTTTTGAACAAAATTTAATTGATCAAACGATGATTGATTTGGACGGAACACCAAATAAATCGAACCTTGGTGCCAATGCAATTCTTGGTGTTTCGCTTGCGGTTGCCAAAGCTGCTGCTAATGAGTTAGGTTTGCCATTGTACAGATATATTGGTGGCGTTTCGGCGAACACTTTGCCTGTTCCTATGATGAATATCATTAACGGTGGAAGCCATTCTGATGCGCCGATTGCGTTTCAAGAATTTATGATTATGCCTGTAAAAGCAACTTCGTTCACGCACGCAATGCAAATTGGTACAGAGATTTTTCATAACCTGAAAAAAGTTTTGCACGATCGTGGATTGTCAACGGCAGTTGGTGACGAAGGAGGATTTGCTCCAAACCTTGCTGGTGGAACCGAAGATGCGCTTGATACTATAAAATTGGCGGTTACCAATGCTGGATATAAATTTGGAGACGAAGTTATGGTGGCGTTAGATTGCGCAGCATCAGAGTTTTATGTGGATGGAAAATATGATTATTCTAAATTTGAAGGTGCTGATGGAAAAATTAGAACCAGCGAAGAACAAGCCGATTATTTAGTCGAATTGGCTACAAAATATCCGATAATTTCTATTGAAGACGGAATGTACGAAGACGATTGGAAAGGTTGGAAATACCTAACTGAAAAAATTGGACACAAAATACAATTGGTTGGCGATGATTTATTTGTAACCAACGTAACTCGATTAGAACGTGGAATCAACGAAGGAATCGCCAATTCAATTCTTGTAAAAGTAAACCAAATTGGAACTTTAACCGAAACAATTGCAGCTGTAAATATGGCGCATAGAGCAGGTTACACATCTGTAATGTCGCATCGTTCTGGAGAAACCGAAGACAACACAATTGCCGATTTGGCAGTTGCTTTGAATTGTGGTCAAATAAAAACTGGTTCGGCTTCTCGATCGGACAGAATGGCGAAATACAATCAACTTTTGCGTATTGAAGAAGAATTGGGCGATACTGCTTATTTTCCTGGATTGAAGGCTTTTAAAGTGAAGTAATTTTTTAATTATAGTTAAAAAAAAACCTCAAAAAAATTATTTTTTGAGGTTTTTTTTGGGTTTAATAATGAAATTTACAAGCAATTATTTTAATAGATTCATCTTCCACTTTATAAACTAATCTGTGCTCGTCTATAATTCTTCTCGACCAATATCCTGAATATTCGTGTTTTAAAGGTTCAGGATTACCAGAACCTTCAAATGGTGTTCTTGACGATTCTTTTATTAATTTTTTAAGTTTATTAAAAACCTGTTTATTTTCTAATTGCCAGTCGTTATATTGCTCAAATGCTAAAGCCGAAAAATGAAATTCTCTCATTTTTTTATAAATCTTTTAAAATAACGACTTCGCCATTTTCAAATTGGAGCATTGATTTTTCAAGCATTTTTTTATTATTTTCACTTGACATTAAATAAGCAGTTTCTTCAATTTCCTCTTCAACAACTATTGTTATTGGCTTTGATTTAAATGTATTTCTGATTGATTCTAACAAATCAAAAGTTATTTCTTGTGACGACGATAAATGATATATTGCTTGCATTTTGAGATAAATTTATTGTACAAATTTATTGTTTTTTTGTTTTAATTTTTAATTATTACTTTTAATGTGACTTTTTATTCTTTCTTTTGCCTCTTTATGCGGAATTAATCGACCTTCATCAATATCTTTTTTGCCTTTTTTGATTAAATCAATATGACTTTCAGAAAATATTTCAAATTTATTAGAGTTCGTAAAATTCAAAAAATCAATATACTTATTTACATCTTCCAAAAGTGCAATTGGCAAAGCATTTATTTTTTGATTGACATCAAATGAATTAATTGTTGGCATAATTATTAAATTATAAGTTTTACAAATTTAATGAAAATTATTGAAAATTGCATTTTATTCAAAAAATCAATTTGTTAATTTCAATTAACCTCGAAAAAAACTATATTTGCTTTTTACTTAAAATAAAATTATTGATATAAATTAAAAATATATAAAATATAGCGTTTCGCTTAAAATTTCCTGCTGTAGAAATCTCGCAATTTTTTCAAAAGCACAAGGAAGTAAGAAGTGGAAACGTCTGCGTTATACGTGGGCGTTCCTTTTTGCTTTGTGATTAGGTTTTGCGAGAACCTCTACAACGAGCTTTGGGAATTTAGCCCACGTTGTATTTTGTAGAAATACAAAATATGAAATTATACACCATTCTCGAAACCATTTTAAAATCAGATAGTAGTAACCTCAAACTAATTGACAACCAAGGCGATTTGATGCTTAATAAAATTCATGATTTAGTTGATAAAACCGATGAGCATTTAATTGGATTATTACTCGAAAATCAAGAATTGAGAGAAAAATTCTTCTTTAAAATAAAAAAAGTTTATGTTTTTAGAACCAATGATTTTAAGTTTTTTTTGGATGAAAATAAAATTGATAATTCATACACCCAATACGAAAACAGAATTGGTTTAACTGCTGACGGAAAATACTTAAAAGACAGTTCAGATGTTGTTCTTGATTTTCCATACAAAGATTGTATTCTCGAAGGTGGACAAAGCACCGAAGAAGGCACAGACACTTATTTCGAATGGAACACAAATGATAATCATTATCAAGAAAAGAAAGCCAAACGAAAAGAAATATTTTTCAACACTATTCTTGCCAAAGACGAGATTGATAGATTACTTGAACCCAAAGCTTTTACTAATTTCAAGCATTATACTTCAAGTTCGGACAAGTCGCGACTTGTCCCAACGTTTGAAAGAGATGAAAACGGCACTATAAAAGACAATCTTATCATTAAAGGAAATAACCTTTTAGCCTTACATACTTTGAAAAGTGAATTTGCTGGAAAAGTGAAACTCATTTATATTGATCCGCCATACAATACTGGAAATGATAGTTTTGCTTACAACGATAATTTCAATCATTCTACGTGGCTAACTTTCATGCGTAATAGATTGTTGATTGCTAAAGAGTTATTGAGGGAAGATGGAGTAATTTATGTTCACTGTGATGATAATGAACATGCATATTTAAAGATTTTAATGGAAAATATATTTAAAGGTATGTTTTTGAATACAATCATTGTCAAAGCAAAATCAACTTCTGGTGCCAGTGGTGGTGGTGAAGATAAAAAAATTAAGAAAAATACTGAATATATTCACATTTTTAGAGTTAGTGAAGATTTCGAAAGATTTAATGATCAATTTATTAAAACAGAGTTATTTGATTATATAGATAATCTTTTAAAAGAAGGTAAAACATTTTCATATACAAATGTATTGTTCAAAGAAGGAGTTAAAGAGTATGTAACAAGTACTAAAGACGGTAGAGGTGATGAAATAAAAGTTTTTAAACATATTGACTACGAAATAAAAACTATAAATGCTATTTCAAAAGATGAAAATTTAACTATAAAAGAGGCTTATTACAAATATATAGATAAAATTTTTACCACTGAAAACTCACAAACGTCAATAAGAGAAAGAGTTGCAGAAGTAACTAGATTAAATGATGGATTGTTTACAATTGAATATGTACCAATTTCTGGACGAAACAAAGGTTTATTAACCAATGTTTCATTTATTGGAAAAACTAAAAGATTGGTTAGCTTTTTAAAAGAAAGTTGTGAGTTTGACAAAAAAAAGATTTTAAAAAAAATAAAATTAGGCACTTTGTGGAGCGATATGAGTTGGAGTAGTGTTTCTTTCGAAGGTGGAGTTAAATTGAAAAATGGTAAAAAACCAGAAGCGTTAATTCAGAGAATAATTGAAATGACAACAAATGAAAACGATATTGTATTAGACTATCATCTTGGTAGTGGAACAACAGCAGCAGTTGCCCATAAGATGAAAAGACAATATATTGGAATTGAACAATTAGATTATAGAGAAAATGATAGTGTTTTAAGATTACAAAACGTTATCAATAACGACCAAACTGGTATTTCAAAATCAGTAAACTGGCAAGGTGGCGGATCATTCCTTTATTTAGAATTAGCCAAAAACAACCAAAATGCAATAGAATACATTCAATCTTGTGAAAGTTATGAAGCTTTAATTGCTTTTTTTGACAAAATGTGCAACACCTATTTTTTAAATTATAATGTAAAAGTAAAAGATTTTAGAGAGGTAATTTGCAAAGAAGAAAACTTTAAAAAATTAACATTAGAACAGCAAAAAATAATGTTTGCCAAAATGCTCGATTTGAATCAATTGTATGTTAATGTATCTGATATGAAAGACAGTCAATTTGGTTTAAGTAAGAATGATATTGCAATAACAAAAGATTTTTATCAAATTTAGAAATCATTATTATGAGTTTATTTCCAGAAAAATATCTTTTTGAAGAATTAAAATCCAAAGCTTATGAATTGGATATCAGAAAACCACATATTCCTGATTATATCACCAATAATTTAAAGTTTGATTTGTTTCAATGGCAAAAAGATGCCTTACTCAATTTTTTGCTTTATCAAGAAATAAAAATAGCAGATGAAGATAGAAACCCAACACATTTGCTTTTTAATATGGCTACAGGAACAGGAAAAACTTTGTTGATGGCAACTGTGATTTTGTATTATTACAAACAAGGAAAAAACAAGTTTATCTTTTTTGTAAATCAAAACAACATAGTTGGAAAAACAGAGGACAACTTAACCAATCCATTACACAACAAATATTTATTTCAGCCCAATATTGTTATTGATGATATGAATGTGAATATTAAAAAAGTAGATACATTTTCTAATTATGATAATGATATTCAAATTGTTTTTACAACAATTCACGCACTTCATAATTCAGTTTATAAAGTAAAAGAGGATTGTTTGTTTTTGGAGCAATTGCAAAAAGACGATATTATTATGCTTGGTGATGAAGCGCATCATTTGAACGCAGCAACAAAAAAGAAAAAAGGACAATTAGAAACTGATTTGATTTTCGAATTATCCGAAAAAGCAAGTCAAGACCAAATAGAAAAAAGCTGGGAACACACAGTAATTCAGTTAATTTTAAATAAAGGTAAAAAATCACAAAACATTTATAATCAGAATGCACTTATCGAATTTACAGCAACTGTTCCAGATAATATCGATGTAAAAGAAAAATATGTTCCAAAAACAATTGCAAAATTTGATTTAAAAGATTTTCTAAAAGCAGGTTATACCAAAGAAATTAATTTGGTTTCGAGTTCTTTTAGCAAACGAAAACGAGTTTTGCAGGCTTTGTTGTTC
>JAYWGV010000082.1:0-25942 GCA_043778105.1 Bacteroidota bacterium | reverse complement strand
TCAACTGCGGCTGTAATCGGAATATTTACTGACGTTTGTCCTGCTAATACTGTTACTGTATTAGTGATTGTTGTGTAATCAACTCCATTCGCTGCCAAACCTGTTATCGTATAAGTCACAACGGTATCGGTAGTCGATGGATTGCTGATGCTTACCGTGAATTGTCCTGGTGTGGCACTGCCTTCGGTTGTACTTGGTGTTGTTGCTATGATGCTAACGAAAAAAGTAATCTCTAAATCAGCAGAATTAGAAAAAACTTGAGAACATATTCTATCTGCTTGGTAAACTCTATAATCGTAACCTTGCATTGATGCAGTTACTCCAGTTACATTTAAAGTTACCGTATTTACACCTGAATATAAACTTGAAGCAACAATATTTGTCCAAGTAGCACCGTTATTGGTACTAACTTGCCATTGGTATGATGTTGAAGCAGAACCGCCTGTCGTTGCTATTGAAAAACTTGTGTTTCCGCCTGCTGTTGCGGTTTGATTTGCAGGTTGTGTAGTAATTACTATTGCTGGTCCAAAATTAACTGGATTAATATTTGAACCTATATAAGATGCGGCAACTACCGTTCCATCGGCGGCAATTTGTCCGTTAGCAAGAGTTGGAATTCCTGTGCCATAAACACCACCATCGCCACCATCGGCTGTTGCGGAGTCATAATATTCATTTGCATCTGAACAACCATCGTTATCAGAATCTAAATCTTGATAATCTGGTTTACCATCACCATCGGTATCCCTAGAAACACAAAATTGAACTGAATCTAAATGTCCAAAATTGTCAACATATGCCCTGAATTTATAAGAACCTGCTGGAATTGGCGAATTATTTATTGTTGATTTAAACCAAGTTTCAGAATCAGTTGTTAGGTTGAAAGGAATTAAATTACCTGTTAATATAGGATCATTCAAATTATTTAAAATTTCCATTCTTGCAGTCCAAGGTATGTAACCTCCTGGATTTACTGCTGTATCTCTATTGTTAAACCAAGCAGAAGCTGTTAAAACTCCTGGAGTTAGTGCATTAAATAATTTTACTGGAAAATCATTTGCTCCAATAACATCTAAATATTGTGTTCCTGTTTGTGCATTGTCTGCACCTGGAACGTAACCTAAACCATTTACTTTTATGATATTTATTCCACCACCATTTTGCAAAACCCATCCATAAGCTGAATTTGATGGAATAGTAAAATTATTTCCATTAATAACTGGTGATGGAACACCAGGAATTGCATCATCGAAATTGTCTAAAGCCGAAGATTGTGCTATTGCGCAAAGTCCTTCGACTGTATCAAGAATACCATCATTGTCGTCATCTACATCGACTGTATCTATAATACCATCATTATCAAAATCGGTACCATTGGTTACTAATATTGAAATTGTTGCAATATTTGAAATATTTCCGTTATTATCTAAAACTGTGTATGTTGCAGTAGCAGTGCCAAGAAAAGTTGAAATTGGTGTAAAAACCACATCACCTGTTGAATTTACTGTCCAAGAACCTTGCAAAGGATTATTAAAAGTTGTTTGATTTCCTGCCAAAGAAGGATCTAAGTCTACTGTAGATTCAGCAATTGTACCATCTGCATCAATATCATTATTGGTAATATTTAATTGAATCGGTGTGTTTTGTGGTGTGGTTGCAGAATTATCAATGGCAACTGGAGCGTCATTATCAGTAATTGTTCCTGTTCCAAAAGCACTATTATTGCTTGTATTGCCACTAGTTATTGTTCCATTTAATGTAAAATTTTCTGATAATTCACCAATTGTATCATTGGTTGTAGCAACATTTATGGCTATCGATATTTGACCTGCTGGAATTATAACGGTTGTTGTGTTTAAAGTTGTATAATCTGTTAAACTGGCAGAACCAATGTTTGTTGAAATATTTACTATTGTATCTACCGAACTTGCTGCATTTAAACTAATTGTAAAAACAACATCTGTTCCCTCGGCAACTGTTTGACCGATTATTGATAAAGTATTAATTTGTGGAATTGTAACTTCGGATTCGGTATTATTTAATAATTGTGGATCATTTTCGGTTGCGCTTACAATTGCAGTATTATTATAATTTCCAGTTGGTAGAACTCTGGCAGTAACTGTTAATGTTTGGCTTGCTGTATTGACTAAATTCCCTATTGACCAAATACCAGATACATCATTATAGGTACCTACAGTGACAGTTGAACTTACAAATGCATAACCCGAAGGTAATAAATCATTTACACTAACATTGGTTGCATCGCTAGGACCAGCATTGTTAACAACAATGCTAAAAACGACATTGGTTCCTACAAAAGGTGCACTATTGTTTACGGTTTTTAAAACACTTAAATTAGAAATTGGTTGAACAATTAAATTGACAGCATTAGATAAAACTTCAGCACATGAATAATTTGACTGTTTAATTAAGACTCTAAATTGGTAATTATTGTATGCATCAAGAGCTGGATTAATTGTTAATGAAGTTGTTGTAACTCCAGATGCACCAACCAAACTAACATTAGACCACGTACTGCCTCCATTTGTACTTTGTTGCCATTGATACTGAGTTGTTCCTGAACCTCCAGTTGCAGCAACTGAAAAAGTTGCAGTATTACCAACTAATACTGATTGATTTGCTGGTTGAGTACTAATAGTTGAGGCTGTTCCTATAACAATGTAATTTGTATTTGGAACAGAATATGCAGCTGCAGTTACCGTTCCATTTGCATTAGTCGGTGGAGGATTTCCGTTACCGTAATATAAATTTCCATCAGTTCCTTGAGCTGTATTGATGTTATATGCTTCATTAGCATCAGAACAAGTGTCATTATCAGAATCTAAATCAAGATAATTCATTACTGTGTCATTATCTGTATTATCAACTGGATATGAATCTGCTAAACCATTGTTATTTGCATCTGGACCAGTAAAAGTTACTGGCACACCGTTGTTTGAAATATCGTATATATCATGAAAACCATTATTTGTATCCGAAAAGCCATCTACTATTCCATTATTATCCGAATCGCCAATTCCAAATTCTACCAAGTCAAAAATACCGTCATTGTCTGCATCTAGGTCTAATGAATTAGCAATATCATCTCCATCAGAATCTAAATTAGGATTGGCAACTGCAATGCCACCAGTTAAAACTTGACCATTAGCATTAACACCGCCACCAGCTAATGTAGGATTTCCATTGCCTATAATACCGTTACCATCAGGGTCGGATCCGCCAGATTCAATACTATCAGGTATTGCATCATTGTCTGAATCTAAATCTAATGCGTTTAATATTCCATCTTTATCGGTATCTAAATCAATAGTTGTAGGATTTACATAATTAGTTGTACAAGTAAATTGAACTGCGTGTTGTCTATTAGTTCCAGAAGCACCAGCAATTCTTGAAATTACACCAAACCTTAATTTAAAATCAGATTTAGCTAAATATCTTGCTTGAAAATTAACTTGTGGAAAAGTATTTGTTACATTAGCATATTCGGTTGTTCCAGACTCAGCTCTTAGAAATACATTATTTGTAAACGATAATTCTGTTGGTGTATTGTAGGTATAATTTGCAGGTGTTAAAGTTGAATTGACTTCACCAAAATTGCCATTACCGTCTATATCATTAAAATTCAAATTTACTTCTGGTATAACAACTGGAAGGAAACCACCAGCATTTACAAATTGAAAATTGAATTGACTGAAGGCATTAACTCCAGCAGTTGCTATATTAAATGTAGATTGCGGTTTGAACCAATTTGCATCAATAGTGTTATCGTCTAATGTTGCCAAAGTTAAATTCTGCAAATTTTCGATTGTAACTAAAGCATCAGTTCCTGGCAAAACATTTGAAAATCTGTAAACAGCACCTAAACTTAAAGCAGTTCCGCTGACCAAAGTTGGCGTTCCGCTAAAATTTGGACTAGACACATTTGTACAAACAGGTTGAAAATTATTTATAATTAATTGCTCGACTGTATCAAGAATTCCATCGTTATCATCGTCTAAATCTTGGGCATTGGCTACACCATCATTATCAGTATCTGCGCAGTTTTGAACCGTTACTAAATAAGTTTTTGATAATACACAACCTAAAAGGTCTGTTGCAGAATAGGAATAAATACCTCCATTTGCCAGAGTTGCATTTGTAATTGTTACACTATCGCCTAGAACAATTGTACCATTGGGTGTGGTCCATTTTTTTGCCCCAACTGCAAAACCGTTAGGCGAAGTTGCAGCATAGGTTAATGTTGTAGAGTCGCCAGTACATAAAAAGGTATTTCCCGGTGGCTCTACAGTACTTATTATATTAGTGTTTTGACTTACAAATCTCACACAAGCAGAACTTATATTTCCATTAACGTCTGAAAGTTGTACAGATACTGATTCTGTAAAACAATTGGTATTATTGGTCATTGTGTATGTAAAACAGTTATTAGTAAAAGTTACAGTTCCACCATTAGATGCAGTTGCACTAATTATTGACGCACCACCTGAACAGCTTGAAAATGTTAGACAAGTTTCTTTGGCTACGCCAACTTGAATAGTACCAGCGTTAAAACTACTTGTTGGCTGTCCAGTTGCAGGATCAATTAATTCTGTATTTTTCGCATAATCTGAATAATAAACATAATTACCAGTTCCGCCTGTAAAACCATTTGTAGCAACGTGAAATTTAGAATCGGATGTTATTCTAATCAAAGCTGGTGCTGCCGGAATTGCTGAGTTTGGTATTACTACAGATGAATAGCCCGAAATACCTATTGGAGTAGCAAGCAGACCACTAATATTTAAAGCAACAGCTGTATATAATTGTCCATTTACACGTAATGAACTTAAACCAGAATTTGGGCAATAAATAATCGCATTTACATTAGTATTTGGCTTTACAAATTCAATTTTTCTAGATCCTATACATTCGTCTAACGGTGGAACTTGTTCCATTCCCAATTCGTCCTCAACACGAGAAGAAACGTGAAAAACGCCAAAGGGTTTATTTCCTTCAAATCTATAAGTTTGATAATTAGTATTGTTTAAATACAAAGTTCTAACCTCACCAACCCCTAAAGTAATAGGTGAAACTACCGCAGTTGGGGTTCCTGCAACTGCTAGGTCGTCAGGAATATTATAAACCGTTCCTGTAATATTGACTGTTGTACTGGCTTTGGTTCCTTGCAAAATGACATAATCAATGCCTTCGGCTGATGTATTGCCACCATCAACAACACCATAATTGGTTCCATAATTTTTTATTGGCAATACTTGTTGGAAACCTGCATCTCGGTCGTTTGCGCCCGGCAACGCACTACCTGTGTGTTGCGAACCTGAATTTACAACGATAGGTTTAGTTGATGATATTAAAATTCCTGAAATCGTTGTATTAGGATTTTCGCTAGAAGTTAATATTTGATAAGTCTGCCCTTTATTTAAATTTATTGTTCGAGTTCCTGTCCAGTTTGCTAAAGCCCCAACCTCATTTAATAAAGTATAATTTGTAGATCCTTCCATTATCATTCCAGCTGGAGCTAGAATGGTTACAGGTGTATTATTTTCTGTTGCAATAATCGAAACAAAATGTCTTTCGATAGTTGATGAAGAAGGTCGATTGCTTGTTTGCGATGCTGCATAAAAAGAAAAACCAGGAGCATCATTTCCAAAAAGCTGCATAATATCTTGGTTGTAGGTATTAAATCCTGGTCGAGATAATAATCGGTATACTAATTGAATTGGCTGATCTGACGTTATGTATAAACCCGTATTGTTTTGAATTGTATTTATTAAATTAGACATAACTTGGTTCGCACCTGCGCCAGTATCTGGAAAAACAAATGTCTGAGGTAACGCCAATGGAACAGTAAGTGTCGTTATTAATGTAATTTGGTTTGCTT
The DNA here is from genome assembly GCA_043778105.1 of Bacteroidota bacterium. GTDB lineage: Bacteria > Bacteroidota > Bacteroidia > Flavobacteriales > Flavobacteriaceae > Flavobacterium. The sequence goes on along the minus strand of JAYWGV010000082.1, from coordinate 20,043 downwards.
GATAAATTTTCACAGTTGCTGTACTGCCAAGAGTAGATATAATTAAATCGTCTCGACCATATAAATCTGCGTTTGCAGCTTTATCTCCCCAAATTGGTGGCATCCAGTAAACATATGGCAATGCACAATCGGTTGGTATTTTACACAATTGAGTATTGGCACAATCAAAATCTTGACAGTCAATTAATCCATCACCATCGTCATCTATACCATTGTTACAATTCTCTACTTGTGCATTTAAAATACCAAAAGAAAACATTAAAATAAAAAAAATTAATGATTTCATGATTTTTAATTTGAAATTATTCGAATTTGATAAATTTAGAGGAGTAAAGTTCTTCATAAGAATAGGTATTTGCTTTTATGATATAAACAAATAACAAAAGTAAATAATAATATATCAATGTTAATAACTTTGAAATGCTAAATCGACAAAATGCAAATTTAATCGATTAATAACGTTAAAAATTCTAATATTTAATAAAAAATAGTAATTTTAGATATTAACTCTTATAAATTAGTGATATATTTTTTAACAATTATCAATAATATTGTCAATTTCACATGCAATTATTACATAATTTTATTAAAAATCCAAATTTATTTATTAATTTAGAAATTTAACTTATTGAAAAAAAATTAACAACTTAAACGTTTGTTAAAAAAATAAATTATTACATTTGAAACATTAAACAACTAAAAAATTAAATATCATGAATTGGATTTCTATTCTAGTTACAGCACTTGTTCCATTATTAATTGGTTTTGTATGGTATTCTGAAAAATGTTTTGCCAATGTCTGGATGCGTGAAGGCAATTTAAACAAAGATGAAATACAAAAAGGAAACCTTTTTTCACTTTTAGGTTTTGCATTTTTATTTTCAATGTTCTTATCAGTAATGATGCAATTTATTGTTATTCATCAAACTGGTGCTATCGCAATGGTTGGTGGCGATGCTGCATTGGGTTCAGAAACTTTTAAGGCTTTTATGACAGAATATGGAACTGTTTATAGAACTTACAAACATGGTGCATTGCACGGATTTATGGCTGGTGTTTTATTCGCATTGCCAATAATAGCAATAAATGCAAGATTCGAAAGAAAATCTTGGAAATATATTTTCATTCACGCTGGTTATTGGTCGTTGACATTGACAATAATGGGCGCAATTATTTGTGGATGGAAATAATATTAGATTTTAGATATAATATTTTAGATATTTACGATGCAGAATATCTAATGTCTAAAATCTAATATCTGAAATTTTTTTAGCGAGATCAAAATCTTTATCGGTAACGCCACCAGCATCGTGTGTCGATAATCGAAGCTGCACTTTATTATAAATATTAAAAATTTCTGGATGATGATTGGCTTTTTCTGCCAACAATCCGACTTGGACAATAAATGCCAAACTTTGCGAGAAATTCTTGAACAGAAAATTTCTTTCGATTGCATTTTCTTTAAAATGCCAATTTTCTAATTTTTCAAGAAATAGTTGAGATTGTAATTCTGAATAAGTTTTCATAATTTTTTATTTTTTTAATATCAAATAAATTTAGTTATTTTTGACCAAACAATTTCAAGTTTTGGATAAATCTTTTTCGTTTAAAATTTTCACTTCCGCAGATGAGATTCCAGATTCTTGGAATGATTTGTCAGAATCTAACATTTTTCTTTCTAAAGATTACTTGGATGTTCTAGAAAAATCGGCACCAGCCAATATGCAATGTCATTTTATTGGAATATTCAGTGCTGAAAAGATTATTGGTATTGCGCTTACACAAATGATTACAACCAATGGCGTAAATATTACTGGCGAAAAAAAAAGCTGTTTGCAATCTAAAATTCGTGATACAATTTTCAGGAAATTTGCATCTAATGTTTTATTTGTTGGCAATAATATGTTAACAGGTCAAAACGCATTTGTTTTCAATGAAAACTATAATTTTATTGAAGTTTTTAAAACATTAAATTTTGCTGTCGAAAAAATTCAAAATATTTTCGCATCAAATGGAACAAAAATACATTTGCTAAACTACAAAGATTTCGATAATTTAGATTTATCAAATTTTAAAAAAGAAACATTCAAGGATTTTTATAAATTCGAGATTCAACCTAATATGATTTTTGAAATTCCCGAAAATTGGAATTCTATCGATGATTATATTTTGGCATTATCCAAAAAATACCGTGACCAATACAAACGATCTCACAAAAAAGCTGATGGAATTATAAAATGCAAATTGTCACTCGAAGAAATTATTATTCACAACGACAGAATAAATGAGTTGTATCTAAATGTTACAAAAAATGCACCATTTAACACTTTTTATTTGTCAGAAAATCATTTTATAGAGTTTAAAAAACAACTAAATCACGATTTTTTATTTTATGGATATTTTATTGACGAAAAATTAATTGGTTTTAATACTTTAATAAAAAACGGCAATACAATTGACACTTATTTTCTTGGTTATGACGATAATTTTCAACGTGAAAAAATGTTATATTTGAATATGCTTTACGATATGATTGGCTATTCTATCAACAAAAAATTTAAGAAAATTGTTTTTGCAAGAACCGCTTTAGAAATTAAAAGTTCGGTTGGCGCAAAACCATTGCCAATGTTTGGATTTATTAAACAAAATAATAAATTTATCAATAAATTTATGCCAAGATTGTTCAAATATTTCGAGCCCGAAGTCGTTTGGCAAGAACGATCACCTTTTAAATAAGTTTTCAGTCTCAGTTTTCAATTTCCAATAATTTATACAACTGAAAACAGAATATTTATATATTTTTTTTGTAAATTTGATAAAAATTATTAAAAATGAAAACAGCATTGCAAATAGATTTTACATTCAACCAAGTATTATCATTGGTTAGACAATTGCATGTAAAAGAAAAAATTAAACTTACAAAAGAGTTAGAAAAAGAAGTAATCGATTCAAAATTATCTAAAATATTAAAAGCATTTAAAACCGATGAATTAAGTTTAGAAACCATTAATGAAGAGGTCGAAATTGTTCGAAAACAAATTTATGAAAACCAAAAACATTAGAGTAATTTTTGATACAAATGTATGGGTAAGTTTTTTGATTGGAAAACGTTTGTCGGTTATTAAAACACACATTGAAAATGGGGGAATTACAATTATTACAACTGAAAGACTTTATAAAGAAATAAAAGATGTTACAAGCCGAAAAAAACTTCAAAAATATTTCCCAGAAAAAAGTGTTCAAGAATTAATTCTACTTTTAGAAACAATTTCTGAAAACATTAATATTCAACCAAAACATTTTATAAATCGAGATGAAAAAGATAATTTTCTTTTAGATTTAATAGACTTTTCAAGCGCAGATTATTTAGTAACTGGCGATAAAGATTTATTAGAACACAATCCGTTTTTAACTGCAACTATTTTAAATCCAAGTGATTTCGAGAAACTTTTTTAAATAGTTTTAAATTTGTAGTAATTTTTGCAACTGAAAACTGAGACTGAAAACTGAGACTAAAAAATATGCAATACGACTTTAACTTCTACTCCTCGCTCCTACTCATTACCTTTTCGCAAGGAATTATTTACAGTATTTTAATTCTAAAAAAAGCAATTCAAACTAGTAGTAAACCAGATTATTGGCTTAGTTTGTTCGTGTTTTTGTGTAGTTTGTTTATTGCGCCTTGGATGTTGGGTTTCGCAGGTTGGTATGACAATCAGCCGTATCGAAATTTTATGTTTTTTGTTCCATTTCAGCATTTGCTTTTCATTGGACCAGTTTTATTTTTTTACATTCAAAGTTTATTGAATCCATCTTTTAGAATGGATAAAAAGCAGTTTATACATTTGATTCCAGAAATTCTATATTTATTGTACATTTTCGGAATTTTTATTTACGATAAATTCATTTTCAGAAAACCATTTTTTTATGCCAACGGAATGGACAAAGATTTCGATTCTTGGTACCAATATTTAGGTTTTATTTCGATGTTGATTTACTTAATTTTGAGTATAAAATATTATTCGAATTACAAAAAATTAATTGTTCAAATAACCAGTAACGCCGATGCGGTTTTGTTTACTTGGATTCGCAAATATCTTTTTGCTTTTCTCGCTATGATTTTATTGAAAATTGTTGCGGAATTATTGGCAACAATTTATCCAGAATACACCAATTACGTTAGCGGCTGGTGGTTTTATTTATTGTATTCTATAATTTTATATTACATTGCCATTACTGGATATTCGAATGTAATTGTGACAAAAATTGGCTATCAAATGTCGGTTTTTGACGCCAAACCCATTTTGTTATTAGATGAAAATCAAATCAAAAATGAAGATTTAATTGATATAACTAATAGCGATTTAAAAATTGAAATTCCATCAGAAATTATGGCTTGGAAAATTAAAATTGAAACTTTAATTCAATCAGAAAAATTATATCAAAATCCAGAATTGTCATTAACCGAAATCGCCAAAAAATTAGAGTCAAATTCATCAATAATTTCTAAAGCAATTAACCAAGGTTTTGGAATGAATTTTAATGATTTAATTAATAATTATCGCATCGAAGCCGTAAAAGAAATGTTCCAAATTGGCGAACATAAAAAATCAACTTTGCTGGGCATTGCTTATGATTGCGGGTTTAATTCTAAAGCCACTTTTAATCGTGCTTTTAGGAAAAATACTGGTCAAACTCCAAAGGAATTTTTAAATTAAAACTCGCAAAAAACAAATTATAAAGTGGAAAAATGTATATTTTTTATATACATTTTTCCACTTTATAATTTTAAATTGGAAAAATGTGCACATTTTTAATAGATTTTTCCAGTTTAAAAATATAGAATGGAAAAAAGTAGTATCTTTGTATGTATTTTTCCAGAAAATAAATGCGATATGAAACCACTTTTAGGACGAGAAAACGAAAAAGAAATCTTTGACGAACTACTAAATTCAGACAAAGCCGAATTTGTAGCAGTTTATGGCAGACGTCGAATTGGCAAAACATTTTTGGTGCGCCAATATTTGCAAAAACAAATAGTCTTTGACTTTACAGGCTCAAACAGCGATGAATCTGATGCGCAATTGGCCAATTTCGCAAGAGTTTTTTCTGAACAATGCCAAGAGCTTCATCAAACGCCAGCAAGTTGGCCTGATGCATTTTTTTTATTGGCAAAACATTTAAAAAGCATAAAAAGAAAAAGCAAACTAGTCGTTTTTATTGATGAATTGCCTTGGCTAGACCGACCAAAATCGGGTTTTTTATCGGCATTAGAATTTTTTTGGAATCAATATGGTTCACAAATCAACAATTTAATGTTGGTCGTTTGTGGCTCGGCAGCATCTTGGATGATAAAAAACATAGTCAACGCAAAAGGTGGTTTGTACAAACGAATGACGCGCAGCATTGCCCTCGAACCATTTACTTTAAGAGAAACCGAGCAATTTTTAAAATATAAAAAACTTCATTTTACACAATATCAAATTGTGCAATTGTATATGGCAGTTGGCGGAATTCCGTTTTATTTAGAAGCCATAAAACCCGAAATGAGTGTTGAACAAGTTATTCAAGATTTGTTTTTTAAGAAAAATGGTTTTTCACAAAAAGAGTTCAAACCATTGTATCAATCGTTGTTTAAAAAAGCACAACATCATTTACAAATTGCAACTGCTTTAAGCCGTCATCCGCACGGAATAACTCGTGACCAACTTTCTCGAGAAACTAAAATTCCAGAAGGTGGATCACTTTCAAGAGCTTTAGAAAACTTAATCGACAGCGGTTTTGTAACAATAGTTTTGCCCTTTGGAAAAAAGAAAAAAGATGCATTGTACAGAATTATTGATTTTTTTAGTATTTTTTATCTTCGATTCGTACAAGATTCTACATCTAAAAAATGGCAAAGTATTGCACAAACACCTATATATCACTCTTGGTGTGGCTATGCTTTCGAGAATATTTGTTTACTGCACATTGAACAAATAAAAAAGAAATTGGGCATAGAAGGTGTTGATACTCAGGTTTATTCGTGGAAAAAAACAGGAACAGCAACCGAAAAAGGCGCGCAAATAGACTTAATAATAGATAGAAAAGATGGAATTGTGCATTTATGTGAAGTAAAATTTACAGATTCGGAGTTTGTTTTAACCAAAGATTATAATGCCCATTTACGACAAAGAAGAGCTATTTTTAAAGAAGTTACACAATCAAGAAAAAACATTGTAACTACTTTATTTACAACTTACTCAGCACGAAAAAATGAATATTATTTAGAGCAAATACACAGCGAAGTTACTATGGATTATTTGTTTTTATAAAATTATAAAGTGGAAAAATGTATCAAAAATTTATACATTTTTCCACTTTATAATTTTATATTGGAAAAATGTATGCTTTTTACATAGATTTTTCCAATCTAAAATATTAAAATTCCGTCTCAAATTTAGCCAAGTTTTACTTTGCGAATTAAATGATTTTATTATTTTTACAAAAAACAACAAACTATTAATTCATACATGCACAAAATTATCATTAACCTAATTGTTGGTTCAAGTTTGTTATTGGCTTTTTTGATTTTTTTGAATCCAAATAAGCATAATAAACAGGGAAACAGATGGTTGAGTTTGTTTGTGTTTTGTTTATTTATACTAAATATTGATGAGTTTCTGGCATACAATAGTTTACAATTAAATTTTCAGTTTTTTCTTTTATCATTGTTTATAGTCACACCAATTTTTTATTTTAGTGTTGTTTACTTTATTAATCCAACCAAAAAATGGAAGCCAATATATTATTTACATTTTGCTTTTGGGCTTTTTGTAATGCTTTTTGAAAGAAATACTATTATTTTAAAAGATGAAAAACTTGTACTTTTGACAGAAACTATTAGCGAATTTGCAAAATATTCTAGCCAGTTTTTAATGTATATTGTTTTGCCATTACAGGCTATTTTTTATATTAGTTATTCCTATTTAGAGATTGTAAAACACGGAAAAAACATTAATCAATTTAGTTCGAATACTAACGAAATTGACTTAAAATGGTTAAAAAAAATACTTTATTATATTGTGTTTCTTGGAGTTTTATTTGTAATTGACTTAATCACGAATCGAATCGAATTCTTAAATTTTATTTTGTTAATTGGAATTTATTATATAGGTTATTATGCAATTAAGCAAAAAGAAATTTATCCGTTTTCGAAAAATAAAAAAGTAGAAATTGCAGAAATTATTGAAATAAATGATGATAAAAACAAATTTGAAATCGAAAAAAAGAAGCTAATTTCTGATGAAAAATTATTGCAAATTAAAACTTCTTTGATTGAAATAATGCAAGATGAAAAACCATTTTTGAATCAAGAATTGACTTTAATAATTTTGGCAAATAATCTAAAAATTTCGGCACACAACTTGTCGTTTGCTATTAACGAAAGTTTTAATGAAAATTTTAATCAATTCGTAAACCGCTATCGAATTGAAGAAGCCAAAAAAATGATTCTCGACCCAAAAATGAATCATTTATCTATTTCTGGAATTGGTTATGAAGTTGGTTTTAACTCGAAATCGGTTTTTAATGCTACTTTCAAAAAACTCGAAAATTGCACGCCTTTGCAATATAAAAATCAAGATTTGATTTTAGAAATTAGTTCAGAATTATAATTTGATACTTTTTTGAACTCATATTTTCTATATTTGATTTATAAATTCAAATTATATGAAAAAAATCATCCTATTACTTTTTGTAACTCAATGTTCAATTGCGCAAACCCAGAAAAAACCAACCGAAATTTTGGTTATTGGGACTTATCATTTTAACAATCCAGGAATGGATGTTGCCAAATATAAAGTTTTGGATATTATGGGCGAAAAACCTCAAAAGCAGTTAGATGAAATTTCAAATGCAATTGCAAAATTCAAACCAACCAAAATTTTTACCGAATGGGAATTTAAAGACCAATTAAAGTTAGATACTTTATTTAACAAATATCAAGATGGAACTTATTTCGAATATGTAAATAAAAAATATCCAAAACGAAAATTTTATACCAACAGCGAAATTGTACAATTGGCATTTCGAGCAGCAAAAAAAATAAATCTTAAAAAAGTTTACGCTATTGATTATCGAGAAACTAGTTTTGATTACGATAGTGTTATGAAATTAATTGATACAAATAGGCTTCCAAACTTTAAAAAAGAAATTGAAGACGAAACTAAACTCGTTGAAACTGAATCTAACAAAATTTTTGCTACCAACGATTTAGTCAAATGTTTATTATATTTTAATAGTGAAACTTATAGAAAAACAGACATTCCGTGGTATGTTGGAAAAATCAATGATTCAGACAAATTAGGTACCTATGTTGGAGCATTTTTAGCATCAGAATGGTACCGACGCAATTTATATATGTTGGCAAACATTCAAAAACAAACGTTAGAATCCGACAATCGAATTATGGTTTTGGCAGGTGCAAGTCACATAACGATGTTTTTAGATTTATTGAAACACGATTCAAATTATAAAATTGTGGAGTTGAAAGAAGTTATGAAAACTAAATGAAAATGTAATGAAAAATTGCTTCATATTATTGATTGTACTAATCTCATTTTCCTGCAACCAACAAAAACCAAAAATTATGGAAACAACTGCAAACGAAAAATTGGTCAAACAATATTTTGAATATTTCAATAATCACGATTGGACAAAATTGGCAAATATGTACATAGAATATGCCGAATTTAAAGATCCGTCGCTTGGAATTGGTATTATAAAACAAACCAAAAAACAAATTATTGATAAGTATGCTGAATTGAATGGAATTTTTCCAGATTTGAATGATAAAATTATTCAAATTTATCCATCAGGCGAAAAGCATGTTGTTGTAGAATTTATTTCATCAGGAACAGCTCCAGATAATTCAAAATTCGAACTGCCAATTTGCACCATTTTTACAATCGAAAACGGATTGATAACCAAAGATTTTACTTATTTTGATAATTTTGAGGAAGAAAAATAATTTAAAATAACAATGAAAAAAATATTTTTTATACTTTTTGTAACCCAAATAATGTTTGCTCAAATTCCACATTTGTCTGGCGAAGTTATCGTGTCTATCAAAAACGGAACTATCGAAAGTACTCTTGAATATTCTAATGTTCCAAAAATCAAAAACTACAGCATTTGGTTAAATTCTGGATTAAATTTAAGGTATTTTAGAGATGCAGAAGACAAATTTAATTACCCAAGTATTAAATATTATGATGATGAAAAATCTGCAGAAGCATTTCAATATTACATTCCCGATGGCGATGTGAAAACCAGATTGTTGCCCGAAAAATTTAAAATTAATTATGTTGGTAAATTTCCTGTAATTGCCGATACGGTCAAAGCCAATAATCGTGGAGATTGGAAAGGAAATGTTGCATTTAACGGACAATCAATTCGAGCAACAGAGCAATCTGCTTGGTATCCAATAATTTATGATGTCGAAAATGATGTTGCAATCAATAAAATTACCTATAACATTACAATAAACTGTACAGATTGCAAAAGTATTTATTTAAACGGATCAATTCCAAAAAGTGGAAGTTTAATTAATTTTAAGTCCAATCAACCTATATCGTTACTGCTTTTTGCGGGATTGTTCGATTTTACAAAAAACAAAAATACCTTTTTTGTTAATACAGATTTAACCACCGAACAAGAAACAGTTTTGTCATCTTGGACAGATAAAATCATAAAATTTTATGAAAATAAATTAAAAATTCCATACGGAAATCCCGTAACCTATTTATACACAAAACCAATTTCTAAAAAAAATGCTTGGATGTTTGTGACTTATCCAACAGTTGCAATTATAGGTCAAGAAAAATATAATGTGAAAAGTTATTTTTCTGAAAAATTAAATGAATTGAAAGATACTGCCAATGTAGAATATTTCGCACACGAATTGGGTCATTATTATTTTGGAACTTATATAGAACCAAACTCTGATTTGAAATGGATTTTTTTGGAAGGAATTACAGAATATTTGGCATTGCAAACCGTAAAAGAAGTTTTAGGCGAAAAAAATTATCAAAAAAAAATAGCAGATTATTTAGTTGAAATAAAAGATTTAAAGCCAAAGCCGTTGTCGATTATAAAAAATAATGAAATAAGTGAAACCTATCGTTATTATTATGTTCCGCTTTTATTGTCCGCATTAGAAAAAGAAATAGGTAAAGATAAATTATGGAATTGGTTACAAACTATTTTAAAATCTGATAAAACCACAAAAACTGATTATGCGTTTTTTAAAAATTCCATATTAAAAAGTGGTGTTTCAGAAAACGATTTTCAAAAATTTGAAACCAATTATATTTTATCAGAATATGCAAAAAATAATGTTATTGATGCTCTTAACTAATCTTATATGAAAAAACTTAACGTTACCCAATTTACTAATGAAGAACTTCAAATTGAACTAAAAAAACGAAAACAAAGTTATCAAATTAGCGCATTTATAGTTGGAATTATGATTGGTTGTGCAGTTTGGACAATATTCAAAAATGGTTTTACTTGGTTTTTAATTGTGCCATTTTTATTTGCCTATTGGTTTAAAAATGCAAAACTAGAATATTATGAAGTTAAGAAAGAAATTGAATTAAGGAAATTATCCAATTAAAAAATGTCAAATAATTACTTAAATTTCACTTTTTAATGAATTAATAAACAAATCAATATTTATAATAATGTGTCAGATAATAAAACTTTTTAAAAGTTTGTGAAAATTAAAATGTTCAATATTTTTTTAGTTAGTTGTATTTTCTTTTAAAAAAATTATTACAATTCAATTAGCAATTTTGAACTTCTTTTTTTAAAATTATTTAGTACAAAATTAAAAATATTTCTTGTAATAAATGGAACAATTAACTTCGATACTAAAAAAATATTACTTAAATATCTATATAAGAAACGTAATTTTATTTTCGATAAATGCATTTTTCTTTATACTAAGTAATGCGTTAGATGATTCTAAAACAAGTTACAATTTTTTTTCGCTTTTATTGCATTTAGTTTTAATATATGGTTTAGTATTTTTTCATAATTATGTTTTACTAAGGAATTTACTCGTAAAGAAAAAAGTTATAGGGTATGTTTTGGGGCTAATTGCCTACTTTGCAATGTTTTGTTATCTTTGGATGTTTGGATTTCCACTACTATTAAATGATCCAAGTTCGGCTTTAAATCTTTCTGATTCAATCTTATCAATCTTTGCAAATACGTTCATAGTTGCTTTGTTTTATATATTGCATTATTATTTCTTAAAATATATTAAATTAAAAGAAATTGAAGCAATAAATATTCAAAATGAGATGGATTATTTGAAGCAACAATTGAATCCACATTTTTTGTTGAATGCATTAAATAATTTATATAGCGTGTCGTTAACAAATCCTATGAATGTTTCACATAAAATAATTGAATTGAGTGACTTATTAAAATATCAGATAGAAACCAATAAAAAAGACTACAATTATTTATTTGATGAAAAAAAATTCATCGAAAAATATATTGAATATTCTAAATGGAAATTGCAAAATATCTTAATTTTAAGCAACGAAATTGGTGAAATTAAAAATTATCTAATTACACCAATGTTGTTTTTACCTTTAATAGAAAATGCTATAAAATATTCAAATTTTGAACGAAATCCTGTTATAAATATCAATTGGATTTTTAGCAATTCTAAATTTATATTTACTATTTCAAATGCTTTTAAAGAAAATAAAAACGAGAATTTTAGTACGCAAACCGGACTTAAAAATCTAAAAAAAAGACTTCAATTATTTCATCCTGAAAGCAATTTAGAAATCATAGAAAATAACAATAATTTTACGGTAAATCTTACATTATGGAATCTAAACACACTTGTTTAATTGTCGATGACGAATATCCGGCACACGATGTCATTAAAACATTGCTATTGCCATTTCCGAATTTAGAATTTATTAAAAGTTGTTACAATGGCGAAGATGCAATTGATGAAATTAATCAAAATAATTTTGATATTGTTTTCTTAGACATCAATATGCCGATTATTAACGGAATTGAAATGATTGCCAAAATGAAAAAGAAACCTGCAATTATTATTACAACAGCTTACACAACATTTGCATTTCAAGCCTTCGAAAATGATGCCATTGATTATTTACAGAAACCAATTTCGAGTGAAAGGTTCGAAAAAGCAATTAAAAAAGTTATTGAAATTTGTCAAATTAAAAAAAATAATTTTATTAATAAAATACTTTTAAAAGAAGACGGTTTAAAATTAAATTTTCAAGAAAATGAAATAATTTACCTAGAAAGTATGGGCAATTATACTAAATTTTTTTTGCAAAATAGACCAAAACCAATTCTTTTAAACGAACCATTGTCCAAACAAATAGAAAAACTAAACAATAATTTATTTCTACGTATTCACAAAACTTTCATTGTCAATAAAACTTTTATAGCCAGTAAAAAAGCAAACATTTTAATTTTAAACAACCAAAAAGCATTGCCAATTGGACGAAAATTTTATCCAATGGTTAATTTATTAAAACTTAGCAAATAAAAAAATGTTGTTCGTCAAAAAATTTTGTCGTTGGTAAAGATTTTAAAAATTTCAAAAAAAACAACTTTATATTTGAATTTTATAAACACAAATAAAATTATTTATGAAGGCAATACTTTTACTTTCGATCACACTAATTAGTGCTTTTTTAAAACTATTTGCACAATTGCCACCACCAAGTCAACAAATTCAAAATGAAATTCAAACTCAAGTAAACGATTTTAAAAATTCTTTATTGACACAAAACAACATCAATGTTCCTGGAATGATGTTGAAAATTTTGAAAGTTGGCGAATGGGAATATACTTGGAAAAATGGATTGTCAAATCTTGAAAACAACATTCCTCTAGCAAACAGTCAAACTTTCAGAATTGGCGACATTTCTCAAACATTTCTTGCGGTTGCGGTATTAAAATTGGTTCAAAACAATCAAATAAATTTATCGGATTCAATAACAACTTGGTTGCCATTATCAGTTACATCATTAATTCCAAATGCTTCAAGCATTACAATAAAACAATTATTACAACAATCTAGCGGCATAAGAAATAATTTTGAAGCGACGTTAGTTAATGGAGATCCAACTGCGCCACCAATAGTTATTCAATGGTACACAGATAATTTTTTAAGTAACTTTAGTTTTAATGATATAATGAATTATTACGCATCAAACAATGCTGCAGCAGCGTTACCTAATAATCAATTTATTGATGTTTCCGGAATAAATTATCTTTTGTTGGGAAAAATAATTCAAAATTGCTCAGGATTAACTTGGCAACAATATATTCAGCAAAATATTATTTTACCATTGAATTTAACAAATACCATTTGTCCAAATGACAATGATATTAGTTTACCAAACAATTTTATGAGTGGCTATGAAGACTTAACACCGCCAAATGCTTCAACTCCTGACATTATGAATTATACAATAATGAATACAAGTATTTATAAATCGTCACGAGAAATAATAAGTAATCTAGATGATTTAATTGTTTTTTGGAAAAGTGTGAGAGAAAACGTTATTTTGCCACAAAATCTTTCAAGTTTATTGCAAAATTGTTCATTAACTTTCGAAAATGATACTTCTGATAATCCGGTAAAATATGGAATTTCCTGCGAAGAATTTAAAGATTCAATGTACGAAGGTCAAGATTGGATTGGAAAAATAGGCGTAATAGAAGGATTTAGTTCTGGAATGGTTTATTTGCCAAGATACAATGCTTATATGACTTCCGTTGCTAATTATGGCGGAGTCGCACTTTCGTTAATGTCAGTTGTTGATCTTTACATCAATAATGTTTATTTAAGCAATAGCAATTTTGAAGAAAATAAGACATTTAATGTTTATCCAAATCCGACAATAGATTTAATTATAATAAGTTCGAAAAACTCAATTGACGAAATTAAAATTTATGATGTTGTGGGGAGAGTTGTGTATTTAGTAAACAAAATTAGTACACTTGAAAAAGGTGTAGATGTATCGAATTTTGGAAAAGGTAATTATTTCATTAAAATTAAGTCTGATGGAAAAATGAGTACACAACAATTCATAAAAAACTAAAAATCATAATTTGATACTTTCTAAAAAAACCCTTATAAACATAAGATTTATAAGGGTTTTATAATTTGATACCAACTTATAATGTCTCAAATTATAATTTGCAACTTGTTACCGCATTTCGCATCGCATCTTTGCAATGTTGTTAATCGTTAGCAATATCACAAATCAATTTAAAACTTTTCTTTTATGAAATCAATTATTAAAATTACCGCAATCGTTTCTATTTTATTTTTACAATTTTCTTGTAAAACTTATCAAGACATTTCTCCAAAAACAGCGACAATTATTGTTCCTGCAAAAGGCGAAATCGAACTTTTTAAAAATGTTGAACATTCATCTTTTACAATTTACCTTACCAATCAAAGCACCAAGAATTCTTGCGAAGCCTATACCATTAAAAACGGAAATAGAAAATGGATTTCGCCATCATTACCTGTAAATGGAAAATTAAATTTTTCAGTTTCTAGTTCGGCCTCAGTTTTATTACAGAATTATAGCGATGAAAATTTATCGGTGATTTATACAATAAATTAAAATTTTAAAAATAATTTCAAAAATCAAATACAAATGAAAAATTCAATTATATTAATAGCAATATTATTTACAAGTTTTACATCAATCTCACAACTTCGAGGTTCAGGAAAAACAGTTACAAAAACTTATGATTATCAAAATTTCAACAAAGTCAATTTTGACGACTTAGATGGAAAAATCGAAATCGAAGTCGGAAATCCATTTAGCATTTCTATTACAATCGATGATAATCTATTAGAAATATTAACTGTTATAGAACATTCTGGTGACAAACAATTGACCGTTGCATTAAAAGGAAATCGCAATAACAAAATGTATATTGAAGACACGAAAATTTCAGTAAAAATCACAATGCCAATTTTATTAGAAGTAAGCAATAATGGCAATTCTGGATTAGTTGTTACAAACATAAACAGTAAAAATTTCAAAACAGAAAATCCCGTAAACGGCAGCACGACTTTATCAGGAATTGTTGACAATCTAGAAGTTATTTGTCGAGGAAATGGCAACTTGAATGCTGAAAAACTACTTGCTAAAAACGCCAAGATAGTTTGTCGTGGCAATGGAAATGCTAGAGTTAATGCAAAAACAATAATTGAATCCAATCAATCTGGAAATGGGAATATTATGAATGTTTATCAATAGCAACTTCAATGACAATTTCAATGACAATTTCAATGATAATTTCAAATCTTAATACCAATATTATGAAAATTTTAAAACAAATTACCAACCCAATTTTAATGCCATTTTGGTGGCAAGATTTCTTAATTGTAATTCCTAGAATAGTTTGCGGCTATTTGCTTGCAGCCAATTTTGGAGCCGATAAATTCGGAATGCCTTGGTCAAATCCTGACAACGGATTAGAATTGTTCGAAGTAGCTTTTTGGTTCCCAAACGATGTGGCAGAATATGGTGGAATATTTGCAATAGCGCCTGGATTCTTTGCTTGGATGGGCGCATTTGCAGAAGCAGTCGGAGGAATTATGTTGTTAATCGGATTCCAATCTCGCATAGCTTCATTTCTTATAATTTGCACAATGTTGGTTGCTATTTTTATGCAACAAATTGACAATGGTTTATGGAATTGTCTTGCCGCAATGGGTTTTTTATGGGTTGGCATTTTCTATATGATTCTTGGTTCAGGAAGATTTGGAGTTGATTATTTATTAACTAGAAAAAACAAATAATTATGAAAAAGTATATTGTATATTCGTTAGCAACTCTTTTATTTTTAACAAGTTGCGTTCAAAAAACCAAAAAACATTCTATAACTTTATTATTAGATGTTTCAGGAATGAAAGACATTAAATCTGTTGGAATTCGTGGCAACGACAAACCATTTTCTTGGGATTATGATACCGAAATGGAAGTTGTAAAAAAAGATTCATTGTATAAAAAAACATATACTTTCGAAACTGGTCGAATTTGTACCGAACTTAAATTTACAATAAATGGCGAATTTGAATTTCAAGACCAAGAAAATAGGAAAGTTTATTTTGATAAAAATAATGAGACAATTTATAAAGCAAAGTTCAATAAAATAAAATAATATTTAAACAAAAAAAGCGGCTAAATTGCCGCTTTTTAATTTCTGAAATTTTCAAAGATTATAGTTTAAATCCGTAAGCAACGCGCAATGCAATTTGATTTAATCCTGTCGCAAGTTGGTTATTTCTGATAACATTAAAATCACTTAAATGTTCGTATTTTAGACTTATGTCGAAATTGTCAATTACATAACCAATACTTGGACTTAGTAATAATGAGTTTTGATTATAGCTATTGGTTACAGCAAATGCGCCACCAGCTTCGCCCATTAAATAGAATTGATCTTCGATTACAAATGCTTTGAAACCAAGTTTTACTGGAATATATCCTAAATCTTTTCCAGGACTTGATACAAAAAAATTATTGAAACCCGTTGTTAAAGTAACTGAATATTTTTTAGATAAATCATATTGCAAACGAGCATCGGCTCCAAGATTAAAATCATAAGGTTTTTCGAATGGCAAACCACCAGAAATACCGATTCCTAATCGAAAACCTTGGTCATAATTTTGAGTTGTTTGTGCTAAAGAATAGTTGGTTGCGACGATAAAAATCAAAGCTGTAAAAATTGTTTTGAATGCGGTAATTAATTTCATTTTTGTGAATTTGTTTTATTATTTGTTAAAAAATTATTTTTGCAAAGATGAACCACTTGCTTAAAAAAAGTTTTACATAATAAATACATATTCTTACAAAATTCATAGAATTTATGTCAATAAAATCAGAAATAGTTTAAACACTTCTTATAAAAACAATAAGCTATTAGAAAAAATCTTTAAAGTTTTTGATTGTTCAATTTATTAAAAATATAAAATGCATAAAACCCCAAAACCAATTCGCCAAAAGTTCCTATCACAAAAATTGTTGACGGAATTCCATCTAAAATAACAGAAATAATTCTTCCAAAACCTAATCCAAACATAAAAAGCATATTGCAAATCGTAGCAGTTTTCCAAAAATTCTGATTGAAAATTCCCAAAATCCAAAGTGATGCAAAAGCTAAATACAAACCAAAAATTGCTTTTAAAATATTGGCTTCGTCGATTGTATTAGTATCAACTTTAAGAAATAAATTAGGGGAAAAACCATAAACAAAAGCTGCTGAAATTACAATTGCACTTGAAATTATTAAATGTAGATTGTTCGTTAATTTATTCAAAACCAATAAAATTTAGAATTTCTAGAACATTATCCATAGAATTGGTATTCAATTTAGCAAGTAAATTTTTCTTGTGATTGTCAACAGTAAAATTACTTAAATTCATTAAATCGGCGATTTCTTTGGTTGATAATCCATTTTTATGAGCCTTGATAATTTCTGATTCTTTGTCGGTTAATAATTCGCCGTTTTTAAATTTTGCTTGTGTCGAAAAATAATTAAATGTTTCGCTACCAATAACATATCTTACAGAAAATTCTTTGTTTTTGAATTTCTCAGTCATATCACGCCACATTATTAATTGGTATTTTTGTTTATTACCGTTCCATTCTATGCAAGTATTAGTGGAAACCATTGATCGATTTTCGCCTTTTTTATTTTTAAATGCCAAATTGATGCATTGATTCGAGAAAAATAATTGACTTTTATCCAGATTTTGAAATTTATCATTCACAAATTTGGCACTTTTCACATAAAATAATATTTGTTTAATTGGTATAGTTTTTAACCAATAAGTAAACCCGAAATTATTTAATTCGATGTCTTTAAACCCAGTGATTTCAAAACAATTTGGCGAAGTATAAACGGTTTTGAAATTCGCCATATCAAAGATTTGAATAATTGTTTTACTTTGATTGGCAACTTGATTAATCAAAAAATTATTTTTTAAATAGTCAGGCAATTCGGCATTTAAAATTTCTTTTTTAGAAAAATTATCAGTCCAATTGGCAATAATTTCTTCACGAAAAGCTTCAACTTCTAGTATTTCATTCATGGGGAAATATGACTAAATTAGTTATTGTTTGCATTGCCGAAATTAAATATTTTTGTCTTAATTATAATTTTAATTTAGTTAATGTTTACGAATATGAAAAAACTTATATTCCTAGCTTGTTTATTTTACTTAAACATGGCAAGTTCGCAGACTATTGTTATTGGGGCAGGTGCTAATACCACTACGACAAGTGAGAATGGTGACCCAATTTATAACGTTTTAAATAATGGAGTAGCTTTTTCTCAATCTGTACATGTACTAAACGCTAACGATTTGGCTAGTTTACCAGATTTTGCAACTATTACTTCTTTTGGATTTTTCAAAGCAAATGCAAATACACTGCAAGCTGGCAGAACAGCCAACGTAAAAATTTACATGAAAAACACCACAAATACCGCATTGGTGGAATACAAAAATTTTAATTCGTGGATTAAGGATGCAAAATTGGTATATAGCAATGCCAACTTTAGTAATGCCAATATGCCTGCTGCTGCGGGCTTGGTTTCATTTTCTTGTAATAATTTTGTGTATTTGGGTGGTAGTATAGAAATTTATATAGATTGGACTAGAAATGGAGCTGTTGCAAATTTTGCTACGGGTCTATTTACATGGAACTATGACAATGCAACAGTAAAAAAATCTGTTGGTCGGTCTTCCTCTAATATACAAAACAATTATTTTAATTGTTTTACTGATTTTTCAAGAAGATATAAAACCTCTTTATCGTTTACTGCACCAACTGCTTGTACAATTTCGTCGCCTTATTCTACAATAAGTACTACTACAAATCCGGTTTATGGCGAGGGTTTTACTTTGTCTTTAAACAAATATCAAACAGGTACTAATTATCAATGGTATAATTCGTCAGGGCTTATTGCAAATGCTTTTGGAGAAACCTATACAACAACCGCCAATTTTGTTGCAGAAACCTATTATTGCAAAGTTGATTGCTTGGGGGGTATTATTCAAAATTCAACCTCTATTAGCATAAATCCTTTACAACCCATCAGTACTTTTCCTTTTCTAGAAACCTTTGACGACAACAGTCCTACTGTAGCTGGTTGGAAAAATACTTTTACAATCGAACCATCTTTTTCTGAATGGAATAGTACAGTTTATAATCCATTCTTTTATATTAGTCCTGCAGCCAGTTCAAAATTTATGTATTTACATGTAAATAGTAGTAATGCAATAGCTATAGAATCACCTCAAATACAACTGCCGGCTACTGCACCGCAGTACAAAGAGTTATCTTATAAGTACAACATAAGTAATCCATTTTTTGTGCAAATTAGTGTAAATGGAGGTGCATTTTCAACTTTGTACAATCACGACAGGTCAAATTCACTATTTAACACAGAATACAACAAACCTTGGTCCACAAACACTATTGGGTTAAATGCTTATGATGGAGAAAATATAAAAATAAGATTTATAGGAGCTACAACAGATGTTGAATTTTTAGCCATTGATGAGGTTAGCATAAAAGACAGCCCAGTTCCTTGTTCTTCGGCACCAGACCCACCTACTATCGACCTTGTGAGTACTAATGAAGCTAATGTATATTTTGCTGCTGTTGCGGGTCGTACTTTTGTTATAGAATATGGCTTATCGGGTTTTACACCAGGCACACAAACTGCAGCAGGCGTTGGTGGTACGGTGCTTACTACTTCAGCTTCTCCATTACTTATAACTGCTTTGCAAGTTGGTCAAACGTATGATGTTTATATTAGAGAGCGATGTCCAGTTGCAGGTTTTCCGGGCACTTTTACTTGTAGTAATAATTCGGGTGTGATTAGTTTTAATACTTGCCAAGACACTTCAGTGCCATATTCCGAAAATTTTGAAACCGCATCTGTGCCCGGTTTAGC
>JAYWGV010000081.1:0-26005 GCA_043778105.1 Bacteroidota bacterium | reverse complement strand
TTTCAAAAACCCAACCAAATGATTTTGCCAGCTTTTGGAGAATTTACTGGAAATTTTTATTTAGTTCCTACCGAAAATGATTTGGTTTATGGAATTACAAAGAATGAAGTTTTTTTAATAAATATGCGAATTTTAAAATGAAAAAAGACTACCAAAAAAATTAAGATTAAAATACTTTAAAATTCATTTGCCAAGAATAAATAACATTACTTTTTGATTGTAACTTACATTTTCTAAGCAATTTCATTAAATATTAAATAATCAAAACCTTAAGATAATCTCTTTAAAAAAACTACTACATTTTGTACAAATATCTAGAAATGACAAGGAATATTAATTACATAATTTTTCAAATTTGTTACACAATTCCTACTTAACATTTAATTTAAAATGGATAACCAATTGCCAAATTAAATACTAAATTTTCATTGCGCCAAGCACTATTTCCAAAAGAAATTTTGTCGATTACCCAACGATTTCCATCTGGTAAATAGGGTTTTCTTAACGGAAATGCTAAATCGGTTCGCAAAACTAAAAATGAAAAATCAAATCGCAAACCAAAACCAGTTCCGACTGCAATTTCATTAAGGAAATCTTTTGAAAATTTTGAATTTGGTTTATTAATATTGTCTTTTAATAACCAAACATTTCCTGCATCAACAAATAATGCGGCATTTAAAAACTTGTAAATATTTGCTCGATATTCGGTTGAAAATTCCAGTTTTAAATCGCCCGATTGATCTGGCAAAAACACGTCAGCATTGTTTTCTTTAAAACTTCCAGGACCAATTGATCTGGCTCGAAAAGCACGCAAACTATTGGTGCCACCATTAAAAAATTGTTTTATAAACGGCATTTCGTTTGAGTTTCCATAAGCAAACCCAACACCAGCAATTAATCGGCTTGCAATTAACGATTTTTCGGTCAGTTTTAAATAATATTTGAATTCATTTTCAAATTTTATAAACTGGCTAAATGGTACTCCAAAAACTTTGGTAGTATCTCCTTTTCTAATATTTGAACCAGCAATTAATCCTGCAATATTTGCAGAAAAATCGGCACTTGCTTTATTGTAAAATGTATGTTTTTTGTTTTGCATCATATTCGTGAAAATGTACGAATAAGTCGGTCCAAAAATTAATTGCTCTTCAATAACTTTCCCTAATGCTGGATTGGCTAAAATTTTAGATTGATACAAATCAGAAACATTTTGTGGACTTGCAAATGTAATTTCAGTAATATTAAGTTCGTGGTCTTTGCGTTCATTTTCTTTCCACAAATAACCGAAAGATGCTTTAAAAGTTTGCAAAGCATATAGTTGCGTTCGATTTTGATATTCGTAACCTAAAGTTGCTTTTGTTTTTGGTACAAATCCGCTTGACGATGTAAATTTAAAAGGTGCAATAATTCGTGGCCATAATAAGTTGGCTTCTGTTCCAAATCTATAAACATTAAACCCATTATTCTCGCCAGAAACTTGAACTTCGAATCCTCCGAATGCCGAAATTGTTAGTAATTCTGCACCTCGAAAAGTGTTGCGATTGCTCCAATTTACATTTAGTTCGGTTCCTGTATAATTGGCAGAATTCGTTTTTCCAAGCAATTCTACTCGAATTGATTTTCGTGTAAATGGCGTTAAATAGTAGTAAACATCTAAATTATTTCTCAAAGAATCTGACACTTTAAATTGATTTTTTACAAACTTAAAAGTACCTAAACTAACTAATCGATTCAATGATAAATTGTGGTTGGTTCGGTTGTATAAATCGCTTTTTTTAAAATACAAAGTTCTGTCAAAAATTCTGGGATTAAACGTATTTTCTGAATCATAAATATTAAAATCGTTATGTTTTTTTGGTGTATTTAAAACACTGTCTTTATTTAAAACATAATTTGGATAAACATTTATTTTATTAATTTGATAAGGAATTTTAGCCTTTTCTGGCGTTTCTGATTTTATTTTCACTATCAAATCTACTTCTTTTCGACCAACTGTCGAATCGACTTGAATTAGCAAATAATCATCATTAAAAAAGAAAAATCCTTTTTCTTTTAATCTAGAATCTATGCGGTTTCGTTCGGCTTTTATTTTATCTAGACTGTATGCATCTCCTACTTTCAACAAACTTTTATCTTGAATTTTAAAAATTTCGATCGAAATTTTGGAACTATCATTCAGAAATTTAATTTGTTTAATTATATATTGTTTATTTGGATTTACAACGTAATTTGCAGTTACTTTTTTACCAGTTTGAGTAGAATCGGCTTGGCTTGTAGCATTAAAATATCCATTGTTTTCGACATAATTTTGTAACACACTTTTGTTGTAATTCAAGTCAACTTTAGAAAACAAAACTGGTGGTTCGCCAACTTTAAATTTTAACCAATACCAAAATCCTTTTTCTTTGGTAACTTTTCCTGCCCAATTATAAATGGTTAATTTTGGTCGCAAACCAAGAATTTTCTGATTCGGAATTGGTCGAATTAAATCTTGCAAATTGTTTTCTAAATTTTTTCGTTCTTTTTTAGAAATAGAATCATTTTCTACTTTCACTTTTCCGCCAACATAAAGCAGTTCGCCTTCTGGCAAATATTTGGTATTGCTGCAAGAAGTTGCAAAAAGTGTTATTAATAATATGTATAAAATATATTTCATTTTTTTTAAAACATTTTTTGTTAAACCATTAAGAAATTAAGTTTCATTAAGTCTTAATTTGACTTAATTTCTTAATGGTTTAATTTTATAAATCATTTTTTTGATTTTTGAAACAATTCTTTGAATTTATTATAATCAATCGTGATGATGAAACCAACGCCAGTTTCGACAACTTGCCCTTGCAAAGCGACCTGAAATTTGTTTTTTCGATAGGCTCGAATTTTATATCGACCATCTTTAGTTAATTGATAATCAGCTGACAAATCGCCGCCAATTGTGCTTTGTTTTTCGTTTTCTTGTTTTGGTCCTTCTAAACCAAAATTGCTGCCAACACTAACTTTTAGTCTATCATTCAACAATGTTTTTGATAATCCGACATTTAAATCGGTTCGATTTTGTTTTTGTCCTGTTGTATAATCTTCGCTTGAATCTAAATTAAAATCGAGTTCAACTCCTTTTATTAAATCACCAGCCAAATTATTGAGTTGTTGAGAAAGAATTTTACTTGCACTTTCACGTGCCAAACCTTGCGCAGTTGTGCCACCACTTTCGCTTGCAAACGGGTTTTCGCCAATGAAACGATTAAGCAATAAAAGCGCAAAAACTTGCTTATTTAATTCGTCTGGTTCTTGTCGAAGTTGCGTCAATTTAGCTTGAGTCGCATTGATAATTTCGGTGGAAACCGAGTTGTTACCTTCGGGCAAAACAATATCAAAACTAATATTTGGTTTTAGTAATTCGCCTTTCATTTTCAATTCTGTTTCGAAAGGAATTTCTTGTTTGTAAGTATTCCGAGTTTCAGAATTTAAATTGCCAAGTTGATCATTTAATAAATCGATTGGCGCTGTTTCGAGTTTATAAACTGCTGTAATATTGACATCTGCGGTTGTTGGCTCGCCAGTCCAAAGCAAATAACTGCCTTTTTTAATATCGAATTTTCGTTTTATTAGGTTAAAACTCATTTCATAACTGCCTTCATTCAAATCGTAACGACCTGTTAATGTGGTTTTTCCAGATTCGTCAATTCCTCCATTTAATTGTGCTTCGCCTTTCAATTTCAAATAATCGCCATTGGCTTTGTCTATTATCATTGACAATTCTGCATTTTTGTCAATTTCAATATTTACTGATGCGTTAATGCCTTTTATATCCGATTGACTTAAATTTTTATCAGTTTGAATAGTGCCAGTTAATCTAGGATTATCTTGATCAATAAATTCTACAATACCTTCTCTATCGGCAATTGACGGATTATCTTGCGGTAAAACTATCGTGAATTTTGTATCTTTATTTATTTTAATATTTCCATCGATAATTGGACTTTTTAAAGTACCCTTTACCTTCAAATGATTGTCTAAAAACAAATTTCCGAAATACAAATCGTTGTCTTTCTCTTTAGAATTTATTGCATTAAAATTATCGGCATCAATTGCTAAATTGAATCCTAAATTACTGAAATCCGAGCTATTAATTTTTCCATCAATCGTTAAATCATTATTTTTTTCGTCTTTAATTTTAAATTTATTTAATGAAATTTCGTTATTTGTAAATACTATTTTGTCATTCAATGATTGAAATTTAGCGTTTAATTTTGTGGCTTTGAAACCAACTTCATTAAACTGCAAATCTCCAATAATATTTGGTTTTGATGCTTTGCCATTAATGTTGATTTTGCCCGATAAAAAACCAATACTTTCTTTAATATTATTATCTGTAAAGCCTTCTAAGCTTTTAATATTAAGCTTATTAATGTCTAAAATCATATCCAAAACGCTTGTTTTACTTTTATAATTTCCAGTCAATAAAACATCGTTTTCTTGACCTGATAAAGTTATTTTGGCATTGTATGTATTTGGAATATTATTGTCAACTTTTATGTTTAAATTTCCGACTGGAGCATTTTTAAATATAAAATTATCAACATTCAAATCTGAAGTAAAAAGTGGCGTTTGAAAAATATTTTTTACAATTGCATTTCCGTTAATTTTACCATCGATTTCAAGTTCTTTTTTTTGTGCAATATTTAGAATTGTAGCAATTTGAAAATCTTTAAAATCAATATTTAATGGCGTATTTTGGTTATCTGATTGTGATTGAATTTTTATTGAATTTCCTGTATTGGACAATTCAAAATTATTTATAAATAAATTATTCTTACCAAATTGAATTTTATTTTCTGGCGAAATAACCCATTTTTCGTAATTTAATAATAATTTATTTGGATCTAAAATTATTTCTGAAATAGCGTTTGATGTTGTTAATTTTCCTGCGACATAATATTTATCAACATCTTTTAAATCTTTAATTTGAAGGTTATAATCAAGAACATCATCTTCTAATTTTCCAAATAAAGTAGTATGTGGCAATTGAAATTGAGCAGTTTGAAAATCATCAATAAAAAAATTATAAACCAATGAATTATCAACTTTATCGATTTTTATTATTGCATTTGTAATGTTATTATCGCCATAAATTAGTTTTGGAATTGTGCCATTTACAACTATAGAATCATTAATGGAATTGTATTTTCCTGAAATATTTATAGGTTCGATTGCTTTTAAATCTGGAATTAATTTGTATAAAATTGGACTTTCTTTTACCAATAAATTAAAGGCGAAATCCTGATTTTCGATTTTAATTTTGCGACTTTTTGGATTAATATTAAAATATTTAGAAATAGAATTTTGTAATGCATTTGCAATTGTCGAAAGTTTATAATTGCCAATAATTTCAGCATTTGCAAACTGCGATTTCAAATTTATGGATTTAATTTTAGCAGTAGATTTGGCAATAACCGAAACAGAATCGATTGCAAATTGTTCTTTTTCGTTGGCGTAAATAAAATTAGTCAATAAGACTTTTCCGTTCATAAAATCAATGTCAGCAGTTTGAATATCGGCTTTTACTTTTCCAATTATTTTAAGTGGTTTTTTACTTAAATTAATGTTTTTCAAATCTGCAAATGAAATATTCAATTTGACTTTTCCAGTTGGATATTTATTTTTAAAATTTCCGTTAGAAACCAAATCGAATGTTATATTTTTATCATTAGATTTTGCGTTTACATCAAATAATCCATTATTTATTTTGCCATTTAATTTTAGGTTTTGATAGGTATATTGGTTGTAGTAAAATTTAGAAATAGTTCCATCAATTTTTATAATGGCAGTTTTTGGATTGAATCCAATTCCATTAACATTGGCTTTCAAAGTAATTTTTCCTAATGATTTATTTTGAATTAATTTGCCTAAATCAAAATCAAAAAATTCAGTTTGAGCAATAAATTTTTCTTGATTTTTTCGTTTATTATTGAATCTTTCATTGATAATGTTTGCATTTCCAAAACTAGAAACTAATTTTAAATTGGTTTTAAAATCATCAATCTTACCAATAAAATTTCCTTGAATCTCAATATTTTTTGGAATAGAAATATTGTTTGGAATAGTATTCTTTGGTACAAATGAATAAATATCTGACGAAGAAGTTTGCAGATTTTTGATTTTTAAATCGAAAACAGAATTTTTGATATTTGGCAAACCTATTATTTGTCCTGATAATGAAATATTAGTTTTACCAATTCCTGAAAGTTCGAAATTTGAAAGGTTTAAATTGCTTATTTTGCCTGAAATATTTGAATTCAAATTAATAATTGCATCTTTATTATTAGCAAAAAATTCAACCGAATTAAGATTAGGAGCAAATATTAAAATATCTTGAATTGCAATTTTGCTGTTTTCAAGATTAGCAATAATTTCTAAATCTTGAATCTTTTTAGATAAATCAGCAATTGAATTATATTTAATTTCTATGTCCTTTTGTAATAAAGTTTTGGGAGTTTTAAGAGATAAATTCTTTAAAAAAGCATTTTTTTGTCCATAAAAAAAATCAGTTTTAAGATTTTGAATTTCTAATCCACTATTTTCAATTACCGCAAAAGAATTGACATTTCCAGAAATTGTTTCTGAACTATAATCAAGGTTTTGAGCATCTAGATTTAAATTTTTTATGTTTAAATGGCTGTAATCAATTCCGTTTTTGGTCGCAATTGAATTATTATCATCATAAACAAAATTGATGTTTTTTAAACCTGAATTAGCAACTTTAATTCTCCAATTATTAGCAACTGATTTTTCAATTGCTTCTAATTTAATTTTAATATTTTTATCTAAAATAAATGAAATAAAAGTCTTGTCTAAGTTTAAATTTTTAACTTCAATTAACTGATTATCTAAATCGAAAGTTTTAATTTTTGTGTCAAAATGATTTAAATTAACAGCAAGTTTAGTTTTCGATGTTGCATCATTAAAATTAAATTTAATAAAATCAAGATTAATTTTATCAATAGAAAATTTCATTGGTGGTGCATCACCTTTTGGTTTTTCTGGCGATTCAAATGCTTTTATAATGTAATCAAAATTAAAAACACCATTTTCATTTTTTAATAAATTGACTTCTACCCTATTCAAATCAACCGAATTAATTTCAATTTTATTATCGATCAATTTCATTAAGCTAATGTCAACTTTCAGCTTTTTGGCTGACAATAAAATATTTTTTGATTGGTCTTCGAAATAAACACCTTCAAGAATAACAATTTTCGGTAAACCAATTGTTATTTTATCAATTTTGACTTCGGTTTTTAGTTTATTTTCTAAATAAGTAATTGCTTTTTCTTTGACATAATATTGCACTTTTGGAATTTGCAAAAGCAATACTAAAACGAGAAAAATTGCCAAACAAAATAAAATAATGTAGGCTAGAAATTTTAAAATTTTTATACTATATTTTTTCAAATTTATTCTTTATCAGATTTTTCTTCTTGTGCTTTTTCGACTGCTTTTTTCTTTTTGGCGGCAGCTTTTTTCTTTTTATTAAAATAACCTTTCAATAAAAAGTTATTTTGTGCAGCTTTAACTGTTTCATTTAAATTTATAACTGCAGAATCAACTGTTTTTCCTAGTTTTTCATCATTGACCAATTTTGACAAAACACCATTTTTATTATTCATCTTTTTGGTAAAAGTTGAAAAATTATTACTGCTATTTTCTAAATTAGTTAATGTATTTGCAAGAGAATTAGAGAATTTTTCATCGGTCATTAATTTTGACAAAGCACCATTATTGTTGTTCATTTTGGTTGTAAAAGTAGCTAATTGATTTGTAATTATACCAGCATTTGTAACACTTTTATCCAATCCTTTCATTAAATCTTCGATTTCGACAGCTTTCGTAGATGCAATTAATGAATTTTCCTGAACCACTTTTTTACTCAAACTTCCTGGCGAAATTGTCAACACTTTGTCACCCATCAATCCGTCTGAACCTATGCTTGTATTGGCATCGGTTTTTATGAATTTTTGAACTTCTTCTTGAACTACAAAACTGACAACAACTGCAGAGTCAGATATGAATTCGATACTTTTTACAGTACCAACATCAATTCCAGAAAAGCGCACATTATTTCCTACTTTCAAACCACTTACATTTTTAAATTTGGATTTTAAAGTTACAGTCGAACCAAATAAATTTTTACTTTTTCCGATAAAATAAATAGTTACAATAAAAATTGCTAATCCCAAAACTGTAAATAAACCTAACTTATATTTATAATTTAAACTCTTTTCCATACTAATTAATTTTGATTATATAAAAAATGATCTTACCCATTCGTCATTGCTTTTTTCTAATTCTTCATAAGTTCCTTCGGCATTTATTAAGCCATCTTTTAAAATTATTATTCGATCAGCAGTTGTTTTTGCACAAGGCATATCGTGTGTAATAATTATTGAAGTAACTTTAAATTTTTCTTGAACTGACAACATTAATTCGCTTATTTCTCTTGAAGTAATTGTATCTAATCCAGAAGTTGGTTCGTCATATAACATTATTTCAGGATTGATTATCAAGGTTCTGGCTAGTGCAATTCGTTTTCTCATTCCTCCAGATAAATCGGCAGGCATTTTATCGATTGCATCTTTTAGACCAACATTATCCAAGGCTTCGATAATTCGTTTTTCGACTTCTTGATTTTCTAAATTATCAGTATGATGTTTTAATGTAAATGCGAGATTTTGACGCACTGACATTGAATCGTATAATGCACCATTTTGAAACATAAATCCAATTCTAACTCTAATTTTATTTAATTCTAAATTATTAAGTTTGGTAATATCTGTTCCAAAAACATCAATTTGTCCATTATCGGCTGGAACCAAACCAACTAAACATTTAATTGTAACCGATTTTCCTGAACCAGAACGACCCAAAACCACTAAACTTTCGCCTTTTTTGACAGACAAGTTTACATCTTTTAAAACTTCATTTTTGCCAAAAGTTTTCGAAAGATTTTTTATTGATATAATAGTTTCGTTTTTCATTATTTAAAAGAATAAATCGGTTATTTGTACAGCCAACATATCGATAATAAATATCGAAAGTGATGCTGCAACAACAGCTTCGTTGGCTGCAACACCAACACTTGCGGTTCCATTTTTGGCGTTAAAACCCTTGTAACAACCTATTAATCCGATGAAAAAACCAAAGAAAAATGTTTTTATTACAGCTGGCATTAAATCCAAAAATTCAAGATGTTCGAACACATCAGAAAAATAACGAAACATACTCATACTTCCACGAACATTATAACCTACATAACCACCAAATATTCCGACTAAATCTGCGAAAAGTACAAGAATCGGAATCATTAATGTTGCTGCCAAAATTCTAGTTACTACCAAGTATTTGTATGGATTTATTGCCGAAACTTCCATCGCATCTATCTGTTCGGTAACCTTCATAGAACCCAACTCAGCACCAATTCCTGATGCAATTTTTCCAGCACAAATTAATGCTGTTATGACTGGTGCAATTTCTCGAATTAATGATAATGAAACCATGCTTGGCAACCAACTTTCTGCACCAAATTGAATTAATGTTGGTCGAGATTGAATCGTTAAAACCAATCCCATAATGAAACCTGTAATTAAAACTAATGGTAATGATTTATATCCAATCGCATAACATTGTCGCAAAAATTCGTTAATTTGAAATGGTGGTCTAAAAATTTCTTTAAAAAACTGACCTGTGAAAATGGTTACATTTCCAACATCTTCAAATGTATTTCTGAAATATTTTTGCATAGTTATTTGTTTAAAACCCAGAGTTTGTAATTGAGAATTGTTGCAAAACAAACCCAAGAAATATATGGAACTAGTAGCCAAGCTGCTGTTTTGGAAATAGGTGCAAATTTGAAAATAGTAATTACAATCAAGCAAATCATTAATAAAATTTCTACAAATGCAAAAAGTGGAGATTGAAATTTAAAAAACAAAATTGTCCACCAAAAATTCAGAAAAAGTTGTGCTGCAAATATTAAACAAGCATTAAATTTTTGAGATTCTGGCGCATCACTTTTCCAAATTAACCACAACGAAATTGCCATCATTAAATACAAAATTGTCCAAACTGGACCAAATAAATATCCTGGCGGATTCCAAGATGGTTTGATGATTGTATCGTACCAAGAATTATTTTGGGTATTGGTCAATAATCCAGAAATTATTCCAGTAGCTTGACATATTAAAATGCAAATCGCTAGTTTCCAGTTATTTGATAAGGTAGTTGTTGTTTCCATATAATTTATTTTATTAAAAAACCTACAAGATTAAAAAAATCTTGCAGGTTATAAAAAAAATGTCGTTTGTTAGTACCAAAATAACTTGATCTTGGTGAGCATCTTCTTCTCTTGACAAACAACATTTGTGTTATTCT
Organism: Bacteroidota bacterium; assembly: GCA_043778105.1. Classification (GTDB taxonomy): domain Bacteria; phylum Bacteroidota; class Bacteroidia; order Flavobacteriales; family Flavobacteriaceae; genus Flavobacterium. Next base: position 15,580 of record JAYWGV010000081.1, on the reverse strand, counting down.
GTTAATCTTTTTTCATGCTCAATTGCTTCAATCAATTCTTTAACTCTATCATGATCGGCTTTTATTAGCGCATAATGTTTATTTAACAAATCTTGTTCTTTCGAATTGGTATCTTGATGATCTTGAATGAGCACATCTTTATAGTTTTTTAATGCTACTTCTTCTCCATATAAACAAGATTCTAAAATTGCTTTTCGATTGTTGCCAGTAATTGCCGCCTTTACATCCATCCAAACTCTAAAGAATTTTCCTGTGATTCTAGTTCCTTCGTCAGGAGTTCCACCAAGTCTTACAACTTCATCAACCAATTCTTTGCGGTTTTGAACACTTGTTTGCATTAAATCTGAAAAAAGCATTTTCAAATCAGTTTCATCAGCTTCTGCTTCTGCGGTCTTATAGCCTTCTATTCGGTCGTTATTAATTACGATTAGTGAGTTGAATGCTTCAATTGTTTTTTCGATTTCCATTTTATTTTGATTTAATATTAATGATTTTTATTTTGGTAAAATTCTATGATTTATAAGTTTGGATTGTTATATAACTTTTCAAAAAAGTTGTATTTTTCATAGATTTATTTTTATTAAATTTGTTGTACTATATTTGTATTATTCTAAAATTATACAAATTGAAAAACATCCTTATTATTGACGATGAAGAAAAACTGCGCGGATTGCTGGTAAGAATAATTAAATCCGAAGGTTTTGATGTATTTGATGCAGGCGATTTAAAATCAGGTTTTAAAAAATTAGAACAAAATAATGTTGATGTAGTTTTATGCGATGTGAGATTGCCAGATGGAAATGGTGTAGATTTTGTTCAAAAAATTAAATCTAATTTTCCGCTTACAGAAATAATTTTGCTAACTGCAAATGGCAATATCTCTGATGGCATTCAAGCAATGAAAAATGGCGCATTCGATTATATTGTTAAAGGTGATGACAACGATAAAATTATTCCATTATTACACAAGGCTTTAGATAAAGTTGAACTTCAAAAAAAAGTTATTCGTCTTGAAAAACGCATTTCCGATAAATATTCATTTGATACCATAATCGGAAAATCAAAAGCATTGGAACAAGTCATTGATTTAGCAAAAAAAGTAGCCAAAACCGATTCGACAGTTTTATTAACAGGCGAAACAGGAACTGGAAAAGAAGTTTTTGCACAAGCCATTCACGAAAACAGCAACCGAATCGGAAAATCATTTGTCGCTTTAAATTGCAGTACATTTAGTAAAGAAATTCTCGAAAGCGAATTATTCGGACACAAACAAGGTGCATTTACCGGAGCTATAAAAGATAAAAAAGGATTTATTGAAGAAGCAAACGGCGGTACATTATTTCTAGATGAAATTGGCGAAATGCCGATTGATTTACAAGCTAAACTTCTTCGTGTTTTAGAAACAAATGAATACATTGCTGTTGGCGATTCAACACCAAAAAAATCAAATTTCAGATTAATTGCTGCCACAAACCGCGATTTAAAAACCGAATCAGAAAATCATAACTTTCGTTCAGATTTGTATTTTAGATTGAATATTTTCGAGATAAAAATTCCGCCTTTGCGAGAAAGAATAAAAGATATTTCACCTTTAACAACATTTTTCGTAAAACTTTTTTCTGATAAAACTAATAAATCTGAATTGCAAATTGCACCCGAATTTCTTCAAAAATTAGAAGCTTATCATTGGCCTGGAAATGTGCGTGAATTAAAAAATATTATCGAACGATCTGTTATTTTAGCAAATGATACAATTTTAAATTCCGATGTTTTACCTTTCGAAATCCAGAAAGTACAAGACAATTCTACCAAAAAATTATCCGCTTTTTCGATGCAAAATGTAGAGAAATTGCATATTCAAAAAGTGTTAAATTATACCAAAGGTAACAAAGCCGAAACTGCCAGATTATTAGAAATTGGCATTGCAACTTTATACAGAAAAATAGACGAATATAATTTATAAAATATTGAAATATGCACACAAATACATCAGATTTTCATAAAAAAATAACACTCGCAGGTTCACTTATTGCCATCGGAATTGTTTTTGGCGATATAGGAACATCACCATTGTATACGCTCAACGCTGTTTTTCATGGCAAAATAATTACCGAAGCTATTGCACTTGGAAGTTTAAGCGCTATTTTCTGGACATTGTTTTTGCAAACTACGCTGAAATATGTTATTATTACTTTACAAGCCGACAATAATGGCGAAGGCGGCATTCTTTCTCTTTACGCTTTAATCCGAAGATATTGGAGCAAATGGCTCATTTTTCCAGCCATGGCAGGCGGTGCTTTTTTAATTGCCGACGGAATAATTACGCCACCAATATCAGTAGCATCAGCCATTGAAGGCGTTCAAAATGTAATTCCGGGTTTTAATACTGTACCTTATATTATAGCAATTCTTATCGGATTGTTTGTTTTTCAACAATTCGGAACCGACAAAATCGGCAAAATATTTGGTCCTGCAATGGTCATTTGGTTCGGATTTATAGCCATAATCGGTACGATGGCATTGAGCGAAAATCTTTCGGTTTTAAAAGCATTAAATCCATATTATGCTTATCGAATGTTGGTTTTAGAACCTGGCGGCTTTTGGTTTTTAGGAAGTATTTTTCTTTGTACAACTGGCGCCGAGGCATTGTACAGCGACATGGGACATTGCGGTCGCAACAACATTCGCATCAGTTGGATTTTTATAAAAATTGCTTTGGTTTTGTGTTACGCTGGGCAAACCGCTTGGTTGATGAATCATGTTGGCGAAACCATCGGAACTTTGAGTCCGTTTTACCATATTGTGCCAACACAAATATTTTGGTTGGCATTGATTATTGCCACTTGTGCGACTATTATTGCATCTCAAGCCTTAATTAGTGGTTGTTTTACATTAATAAATGAAGCCATTAGATTGGATATTTGGCCACGACATTTAGTTTTATTTCCAGGAAATATAAAAGGACAGCTCTATATTCCTGCCATTAATTGGTTTTTGATGGTTGGTTGCATTGGCATGGTTTTGCATTTTAAAGAAAGCACCAAGATGGAAGCCGCATTTGGATTGAGTGTGACTTTAACGATGTTAATGAGTACGGTTTTAATTTATTTTTACATGCGAGCCAAACGCATTCCTATTATTTGGGTTGTGCTAATTACAGCTTTGTTTCTATGTGTCGAAATGTCGTTTTTGATTGCTAACCTTCAAAAAATTGCCGAAGGTGGTTGGATCACTTTATTGATTGGTTTCGTATTATTTATGATTATGTTCATTTGGTGGAAAGGCAAAAAAACCAAATTGGCCATCACGCCATTAACCGCAATTGAAAAACATTTGCCAGTAATAAAAAAATTAAGCATCGATGAAACGATCCCAAAATATGCAACAAATATAGTTTTCTTAACCAGTTCAACCTCTCAAAGAAAAATTGAGAAAACAATTTTAGATAGTATTTTCAATACTGGTTCGCCTAAAAGAGCCAATATTTACTGGTTTGTTCATGTCAATGTGACCAACGAACCTTATGGTTTAAATTATGATGTGGATACGGTTGTAAAAAACGATGTTTATTTTATTCAATTTAATTTAGGATTTAGAATAGAACCACGAATTGACTTTTACTTCCGCCAAGTCGTAACAGAAATGGTCGAGAAAAATGAAGTTGATATTTCGGATAGAAAAGAATTTAATTACCAAAATAATAGTTTTGGCGATTTCAAATTTATTGTTCGTGACAGTTTTTTATCATTTGACAATAATATGCCTTTTTGGAAAAATTTTGTCATGAAAAGTTTCTATAATTTAAAATATTTTAGTGTTAAAGAAGATGTAAATTTTGGTTTAGACCAAAGCAATTTAGTCGTCGAAAAATATCCTTTGGTTGTTATACCTTATAACGGAAGAAAATTAGAAAGAAAATAAAAACCTTTCATTTCAATAAAAGCCTATCATTTTGATAGGTTTTTTTTATGCGTGAATTATACAACTTTTAGTTAAAGTTATACAAAACAATACTTTAGATGTTCAATTACTTTTATGGAACATTTTTTGTCGTAATGGAATCAAATAAAAAAATAATTCTGATGAAAAATCATGTTTCAACAATTTATAATCAAGCTGAACGTTTTGCCGAAATCACAAAATCAGCAATCATTTCTGGCAATATTCACCGTGCCAAAAAATGTATGTGTTTAGCTCAAAGACTGTTTATTACTAGAAGCTACGAAACTAAAAATGCAATATCAAACGTTTATGTTTTTTCTGTTTCCACTTTCATGGAAATGTCAAATTGTAGCATTTCGGCATTATTTCCAAAATCATTAAAAGCCGAATATTTAAAACAAATAAATACATCAGGACTTTAATAACTAACAAATTTAACTTTATGATACCAACAATCCTTCTTCTCGCACTAGCCATTTTGCTTTTTGCCATTTGCTTTAAATCAGTCGAATTTTTCGAAAAAATATAAAAATTATGATAGCATTATTCATCGTCGCATTATTCGTTTTCGCCTATTTGGTTTACGTTTTAATCAAACCCGAAAAATTTTAGTTAAAAGTCTTTTTTCTTTATTCTATTATCTTTTATCTATTCTCTTTTATCTATAATCTAAAAAAAATGAACACAGAATTATTAGGCGTCATCAGCATTTTTATCTTAACTATTATTTTAGCAATTCCTATCGGAAAATATATTGCTAAAGTTTTTACAGGAGATAAAACATTCCTCGACCCGATTTTTAACCCAATCGAAAATTTAATTTTCAAAATTAGTGGAATTAATTCTACTGAAGAAATGAACTGGAAACAACACCTAAAAGCACTTTTGAGTGTCAATATGGTTTGGTTTTTTCTTTGTTTTTTCGTTTTACTTTTTCAAGCTGGTTTGCCATTAAATCCAGACAACAATCCAAATATGACACCCGATTTGGCATTTAATACTGCCATTTCGTTTTTAGTAAATTGCAATTTGCAACATTATTCAGGAGAATCAGGCGTTTCTTATCTTTCTCAAATGATGTTAATGTTTCTGCAATTTGTTTCAGCAGCAGTCGGAATCGCAGCAGCCGCAATGGTTTTTATCGCAATGAAAGAACGCACAACCGAAAAATTAGGCAATTTCTATAACTTCTTTATCAAAAGTTGCACTCGTATCCTTTTACCATTGTCATTAATTGTTGCTATTGCACTATTATTTAGTGGAACACCAATGACTTTCGAAGGAAAAGACACAATTACAACCTTACAAGGCGACGAAGTTGAAGTGTCTCGTGGACCAGCCGCAGCATTTATCGCTATCAAACATATCGGAACGAATGGTGGTGGATTTTTCGGAGCCAACTCAGCACATCCGTTAGAAAATCCAACTTATTTTTCGAATGCGGTCGAGCTTTGGGCACAATTAATTATTCCGTTTGCAATGATTTTTGCCTTAGGATTTTTCCTTAACAAACGTAAATTATCTTATGTTATTTTTGGCGTAATGACCATTGGATTTTTACTTTTAGTAATTCCAACAGTAATTGCCGAAATGAACGGAAATCCAGCCATCGAACGAATGGGAATTGCACAAGCAACTGGCGCAATGGAAGGCAAAGAAGTCCGTTTTGGACCAGCAATGTCTGGTTTTTGGAGCATTACTACAACCGTAATTTCAACAGGATCAGTCAATTCAATGCACGATAGCGCAATGCCAATCTCAGGCGCAATGCAATTACTGGCAATGATGATCAACTGCTTTTATGGCGGTTGTGGTGTTGGATTTTTAAATTTTTATATATTCATCATTCTTGGCGTATTTCTTTCTGGATTAATGGTTGGACGAACACCAGAATTTTTGGGTAAAAAAATCGAAGCACGAGAAGTCAAAATCGCTGCATTTATTGCTATTTTACATCCATTATTGATATTATCAGGAACTGCTTTGGCAACTTATTTTGCCGCCAATGACACCGAAATGGGCTATTGGTTTGCAGGAAATGCCACAGGCTGGCTCAACAATCCTGGTTTCCACGGATTTTCAGAAATGTTGTACGAATACACCTCAAGTGCCGCCAACAATGGTTCTGGTTTCGAAGGTTTGGGCGATAACAATCCGTTTTGGAACATTTCAACAGGCATAGTTTTATTGTTGAGCAGATTTTTACCCATCATTGGACCATTGGCAATCGCAGGATTATTGGCAAACAAAAAATACATTCCCGAAAGTGTAGGAACACTCAAAACCGATACTACGATTTTCGGAGTAATGGTTTTCGCAGTAATCGCCATAATAGCAGCCTTATCGTTCTTTCCAGCTTTAGCTTTAGGACCATTGGCAGAATATTTTGCTAATAAATAAAAAAAAGATTTCAGATTTTTGATTAACGAATGTAGATTTCAGATTTCCAAGAAATGTAAAATTGAAACTAATATTATCAGTAACATTACATCTGAAATCAAAAATCGTTAATCTTCAATCTAAAATCAAATAACTTTTATCTAAAATATTAATTTATAAAAAAATGTCTAACAATAAATCCACATCATTATTCGAAGGAAAACAAGTAAAAGATGCACTCGTGCAATCTTTTGTGAAATTGGATCCACGAATTATGTTCAAAAATCCGGTGATGTTTACCGTCGAAATTGGAACTGCCATAATGTTTGCTGTTTGTATGTCAATTCTAATCTCCCCTACTTCGGAGGGGCTGGGGGAGGATCAAGGTAGTTTTGGCTACAATTTCTTAATTTTTAACATCTTATTACTCACGCTTTTATTTGCCAATTTTGCCGAAGCCATTGCCGAAGCACGCGGAAAAGCGCAAGCCGACAGTTTGCGAAAAACCCGTGAAGAAACTCCTGCAAGACAGGTTTTACCAAATGGCGAAATCAAAAATATTAGTTCATCTCAACTAAAAAAAGGAGATATTTTTGTTTGCGAAGCAGGAGATTTAATTGCCACCGATGGCGAAATTATCGAAGGTTTAGCCACAATCGATGAAAGTGCCATCACAGGCGAAAGTGCTCCTGTAATCAGAGAATCTGGTGGCGACAAATCATCGGTAACTGGTGGAACCAAAGTTTTATCAGATAAAATAAAAGTAATTGTCACAAACGAACCCGGCGAAAGTTTTCTGGACAAAATGATTGCACTGGTTGAAGGTGCAAGTCGTCAAAAAACACCAAACGAAATTGCATTGACCATCTTGTTGGCAGCTTTTACCTTAATATTTGTAATTGTTTGCGTAACCTTAAAACCGTTTGCTGATTATGCTAACGCACCAATTACCATTGCTGCTTTTATTTCACTATTTGTATGTTTAATTCCAACTACAATCGGCGGATTATTATCTGCTATCGGAATTGCAGGAATGGACAGAGCATTGCGTGCCAACGTAATCACAAAATCAGGAAAAGCTGTAGAAACTGCTGGCGATATTGATGTTTTGCTTTTGGATAAAACAGGAACAATCACTATTGGAAACAGAAAAGCAACGAATTTTTATCCAACAAATGGCATTTCACAAGACGAATTTATTCAATCTGCTGTTTTAAGTTCATTAGCAGATGACACACCCGAAGGGAAAAGTATTGTTGAATTGGCTGGTTTAGAAGTTTCGCAAAAACTATCAATTGAAGGAGCAACTTTAATAAAATTTACTGCCGAAACTAGAACTTCTGGTGTGGTTTTAAAAGATGGAACCAACATTAGAAAAGGCGCGCAAGACGCAGCCAAAAATATTGCTGCCCAAGCTGGAAACCCGTTTCCCGAAGATACCAATCAAGCGGTTATAAAAATTTCTTCAAATGGTGGAACGCCTTTGGTAGTTTTAAAAAACAATCAAGTTATTGGTGTAATCGAACTGCAAGACATCATCAAAACCGGAATGAAAGAGCGTTTTGACCGTTTGCGAAAAATGGGTGTAAAAACCGTGATGGTTACAGGCGATAATCCGCTTACAGCCAAATTTATTGCAGAAGCATCTGGTGTAGACGATTTTATTGCCGAAGCCAAGCCAGAAGATAAAATGAATTACATCAAAAACGAGCAACAAATGGGTAAACTCGTTGCAATGATGGGCGACGGAACAAATGATGCGCCAGCCCTAGCCCAAGCCGATGTTGGTGTTGCCATGAACAGCGGAACACAAGCCGCCAAAGAAGCAGGAAATATGGTAGATTTGGATAATGACCCAACCAAGTTAATTGAAATTGTAGAAATAGGAAAACAATTATTAATGACTCGTGGAACGCTAACTACTTTCTCAATTGCGAATGATGTTGCTAAATATTTTGCCATTGTTCCAGCATTATTTATTACTGCCATTCCTGCGTTGCAAGGTTTGAATATTATGAATTTATACAGTCCAGAAAGTGCGATTTTATCGGCAGTGATTTTCAATGCCATTATTATTCCGATATTAATTCCGTTGGCGTTGAAAGGTGTTGATTATAAACCCATTGGAGCAAGTGCTATTTTGCAAAGAAATCTTTTGATTTATGGTTTGGGCGGATTGATTATTCCGTTTATTGGGATAAAATTAATTGATATGGTGGTGGCGTTGTTTATGTAGTCCCCACCCCAAGCCTCCCCAAAGGGGAGGGAGCGAATTAGAAATAAAAAACAAATAATATGAAAAATATATTCTCAATATTAAAATTCAATTTACTGCTTGTTATTATACTGGCAGTAATCTACCCATTATCGATTTGGGGAATTGCACAACTGGCACCAAACAAAGGCAAAGGTGAAACCATTTCGGTAAACGGAAAAGTAGTTGGTTACCAAAAAATTGGACAAAAATTTGATAAATCTAGGTACTTTTGGGGTCGTCCATCGGCGGTGGATTACAATGCTGCTGGAAGTGCAGGAAGCAACAAAGGCCCAAGTAATCCAGATTATTTAGCAATAGTTCAAAAGAGGATTGATACCTTATTATTGGTGCATCCGTATTTGCAAAAATCGGATATTCCTGCTGATATGGTAACTGCTTCCGGAAGTGGATTGGATCCGAATATTTCGCCAGAAGGTGCGTTAATGCAAGTGAAACGTGTGGCAATTGAAAGAAAACTTGATGAAGAGAAAGTTAGAAATTTGGTAATAAACAAAATTGAAAAACCAGCTATTGTGGGTACATCATTGGTGAATGTTTTGGAATTGAATGTGGCTTTGGATAATTTGTAATAGTATTAGGATTTTAGATTTGATTTTTAAGAATTAAAAACTCTTATGTTAAACAAAATTTTTAAATTAGAAAATGCCCTAGCCCCGATAGAAGCGGCATCCTTTTTTGGTCTCGTTTTTTCAACGAGACCAAAAAAGATATAGCGAATAGCGGGAAATAGCTCCTGAAAACAGTACTGAAATAAATACAGCTTAAATGGAACGAGAAAACCAAAATAACGCCCAACATTTTCTGGATTTAATTCAAAAATCACGTCGTGGAAAATTCAAAATTTATATTGGTATGAGTGCTGGCGTGGGCAAAACTTATAGAATGTTGCAAGAGGCACATTCGTTATTGAAAAATAAAATTGATGTAAAAATTGGATTTATAGAAACTCATAATCGGTTAGAAACACAAGCGTTGATTGATGGTCTACCAATAATTGCAAGAAGAACAATTTTTTATAAAGGCAAAAATTTGGAAGAAATGGATTTGCAAGCCATTATTAATTTGCATCCAGAAGTTGTAATTGTTGATGAATTGGCACATACCAACATTGAAGGAAGTAAAAACGAAAAGCGCTGGCAAGATGTTTTAGAAATTCTTGAAGCTGGAATTAATGTAATTTCGGCAGTAAATATTCAACATATTGAGAGTTTAAATGCTGATGTTAAGCAAATTACTGGCATTGATGTTCAAGAACGAATTCCAGATAATGTTTTGCGACTTGCCGATGAGGTTGTGAATATTGATTTAACATCTGATGATTTAATTTCGAGATTAAAAGAAGGAAAAATTTATACACAAGACAAAATTGAAACGGCGTTAAATAACTTTTTTAAATCAGACCAGATTTTGCAATTGCGAGAATTGGCATTGAAAGAAGTGGCGAGTCAAGTAGTTCGAAAAGTAGAAAATGAAGTGCCAAAAAACTTGGCTTTAAGACATGAAAAATTGTTGGCGTGCATTAGTAGCAATGATAAAACTGCCAAGATTGTAATTAGAAAAACCGCAAGATTAGCCACTTATTATCACAGTAAATGGTTTGTATTATATGTACAAACGCCAAGCGAAAATCCTGATAAAATTGCATTGGACAAGCAAAGATTTTTAATAAATAATTTTAAATTGGCAACGCAACTTGGCGCAGAAATTATTAAAACCGAATCGAAAAACATCACGAATTCAATTTTAGAAATTGTAGAAGAAAAACAAATTTCTACGGTGTGTATAGGTAAACCACATTTGAATTTATTTAAAGTAATAATGGCGACATCGGTTTTTAATCGATTATTGAATAAATTATCAGAATCGAATGTTGACTTAGTGATTTTATCTTAAAAAAAAGTATTATGAAAATTAAAACCAAATTAAATTTAAGCGTCGGATTGTTATTTTTATTAATAATTGTCCTTTCTTTTATGGGTGCTTACAGCATCATAAAAATAAAAAAAGATACCGAAAGTATTTTGAAAGCCAACTATAACTCGATTGAATATTCGCAGAAAATGTTAATATCGTTAGATAAAAATAATCTGAATTTAGAAAAATCATCAGAAATATTTCAAACAAATTTAGACAAGCAATTGGATAATATTACAGAAATTGGCGAATTACAAGCATCAAATAATGTAAAAAACAATTTTGAAATATTAAAGGTAAATCAAACCAACGAAAAGTTAAAAAACCAAATTCGTCAAGATATTTATCAGATTATTAAATTGAACATGAATGCCATTAAATATAAAAGTGATGTCGCTATTTCAACGGCTAATTCATCTTATTTTTGGATAGCAATTCTTGGAACTTTATGCTTTTTGATTGCTTTTAATTTGTTGGTAAATCTGCCAAACAACATTGCAAATCCTTTAAAAGAATTAACTTTAAGTATTCAAGAAATTGCTAATAAAAATTATTCGCAACGTGTTCATTTTGATAATCATAACGAGTTTGGCGACTTGGCAAAATCGTTTAATACAATGGCCGAAAAATTACAAGAATATAACAACAGTAATTTATATAAATTGTCATTTGAGAAAAAAAGATTAGAAACTTTAATCAATAATATGCACGATCCTATAATCGGAATTGATGATTTAGGCATTGTTTTATTTGTAAATCTTGAAGCATTAAAAATTATTGGACTAAAAAAAGAAGAGTTTATTGGCAAAAAAGCATCGGATTTGGCATTGAAAAACGATTTATTGAAATCGCTAATTATAAATGAAATTGAAAATCCGAAAGCACAACCAATGAAAATTTTTGCCGATGGAAAAGAAAGTTATTTCGAAAAAGAATTGATTAATATTACAGTAAAACCAACTGGCGAAGACAAAAGTATTGATATTGGAAATGTAATAATTTTGCGAAATATTACGTTATTTAAAGAACTAGATTTTGCTAAAACCAATTTTATTGCCACAGTTTCGCACGAATTGAAAACGCCAATTGCAGCTATAAAAATGAGTTTGCAATTGCTTGAAAAACCAGAAACAGGTGCAGTAAATAAGGAACAAAAAATACTAATTGATGGCATAAAAGACGACAGCCAACGTTTACTTAAAATTACAGGTGAGTTGCTAGAATTGTCGCAACTTGAAACAGGAAATATCAATTTGAAAATCGAAAAAAGTAATCCGTATGATATTGTAAAATATGCAATTGAAGCCGTTAAAGTTCAAGCAGAACAAAAAAATATTTTATTGGTAATTGAGCAAGAAGAAAACCTTCCATCAATAAAGTCAGATTCAGAAAAAACAACTTGGGTTTTAATCAATTTTTTGACTAATGCTATATATTATTCTTCAGAAAACAGTAAAATAATCATAAGTTTAAAGAAAGAAGAGAAAGAAATTTATTTTCAAGTAATTGACACTGGAAAAGGAATTGAAGACCGATACCAAACCAAAATATTCGATAAATATTTTCAAGTTCCAGGAAGTAATAAATCTGGAACGGGACTTGGACTTGCAATTTCAAAAGAATTTATTGAAGCCCAAGGTGGTACAATTGGCGTGAAAAGCGAACTGGGTTTGGGCAGCCGCTTTTATGTTAAATTAAAAATTGCTTAATTTTCTTTAGTATGTTTCTTGAAAACCAACATTGGCGTTTTGGTGTCAAATGCTAATTCGTCTGACAAACTTGAAAGAAATAATCTATCAAACCAATTGCGATTTTGCTTAGTAAAAACTACTACTAGCGACGGATTATTATCAGCAATTTCGTTTTCTAATTGTTTTAAAAGTGGTTTGCCAGAATCAAGATTTCGCAAATGAAAATTGACTTTATCAGTTTTATGTCGGCTGCTAATTTTATCAAATTTATTTTCATTAGATTCCAATACTTTCTGATAATCAAAATGATAAATATCAAGATTGGATTGAATTAAAATTGAAAAAGCGTGAACATGATAAAATTCTTCTTCGAAATTCACAAAATCTGAAGCGAAAAACATACTAGTAATAGGTTTTACTTCATAATTCACAGGAATTATTAATGTTGGAATTGGCGAAAATGCAATTAATTCTGATGCTGTTGTACCAAAAAGTTGCATTAATTTTCCGCTGCCAACTGTACCAACACAAATAAAATCAGCTTTTTGCTTATTGGCAAAATCTATAATTTCGTTGCTAGCACTTACACCAATTTCGCATATACAAGTATAATTGTGATTTGCGACGTTATTGTCCAAGAAAATTCCACCAATAAAATTCTCCAAAAATTCCTGATTTCTCTGCAATTCATCTACTTCATACACATTATAATAGGTTGTTTCCCAGATTGTTGGTTGAAAAATTTGAACCACATTGTAAAAAATGAGTTCACAATTAACTTGTTTTGCAAGTTGAATTGCAAATAAAATTCCTTTTTTGGAATTGGCAGAAAAATCGGTTGCTACTACTATTTTCATAATTTCTATATTTTAAAATTTGATATTGTAAATTAAATTGATATTGATATTGTAATTGACATCGATATTGTAATTGACATTGATATTGTCATTGATATTAAAAATGATATTTAAATTTTACTCTTCGAATATTTCTTTTGCCAAATCATCATCAAGATTATAAATATCATTTCTGAAATTGAGATTGCCATTTATATCAACCCAAGCTGTGAAATAAGTTATGTAAACTGGAATTTTTGGATTGATAATAATTTCTGTATTCGAATTGGTTTTCAATACATTATCAACTTTTTCTTTGCTCCAATTTTTATCATTTTTCAACAAATGCATTGCTAGATTTTGAGGATTTTCAACTCGAATACAACCATGACTAAAATCACGTTTATTATTATCGAATAATTCTTTGGCTGGCGTATCGTGCAAATAAATACTGTAACTGTTTGGGAACATAAATTTCATTTTACCTAAAGAATTATCATTTCCAGGTTTTTGACGAATTTCGTATGGAATTTTTGAGTATTTTCTCCAATTTATTTTATTAGGATTAATGACTTTTCCACCAGAAACAACTTCCATATTATTTCTTGACAAATAATTTCGATTACGTTTTAGTTTTGGCAAAATCTCATTATTTGCAATACTTTTCGGAATATTCCAATAAGGATTCAAAATTATTTGCGAGATATTTCCTTTAAAAATACTTGTTTGTCGAGCGGCTTTGCCAACAACAACATTGGTTTCCCAAATGAGTTTTTTATTTTCGAAAACGTGCAATTTATATTCTGGAATATTAACCAATAAATAATCATTTTCGATTTCGACAGGAACCCAACGCAAACGCTCAAGATTAACCAACATTTGCTTGATTCGAAAATCGACGGTTTTATTCATTTCGGCAATAGTCTTAAAATTTAATTGACCATTTTCTGGTAAACCAACGCGTTGCTGAAAATTAGAAATTGCTTTGACCAAAGGCATTGTATAAATTACATTATTGTCATTAATTTTTAAATCGCCTGACAAAACCAAGCGTTTTTTTACTTGCAAAACAGTCGAATCGGCTTCGGTTTTTGTTAGAAATTCTTGGTCAGATTTTATAACAGGGAAACCACCATTTTTCTGAATATCTCGATACAAACGCAATTTTTCTTTCAATTTCGAATAGTATAAATTTACAGGTTCGTAAGTTTTATCGTTCTCATCTTTTAATACTAATGAATCTAATAAAACTTGAAAATTTTTCTTGGCACGAGGAATAAACCAATCTAATTTTCGAGCATTTTTATTGATTCCAGAATATGCTTTTTCGGAATATTTAAAAAAAGTTGTTGTTAGAATTAACTCTAATTTTTCACGCTGATTTTTATCAATTTCTTTTTGATTCGTATTTGATTTAATCAATGTTATTAATGTGTCTAATTGTGCATTATTAAAAGTTTTATCATCAAAATCATTGCTGTAATTCTGCAACTGATTTTGAAAATTTGGCACCGCTTGTGTCATTCCATTTTTATTGAACCAAGCATATTGATAATTTCTATTTTTATAAAATAAATTAACTTCTTTTACAACATTTTCTTTTTCCGGATTAGATTTAAAAAAAGATTTTAAAACAGATTCATCAAGAAATATAATGTTATAATTTTTAGAATTATTTGATAAAGACAATTCTTTATTTTCTTTTTTGCAACTCAAAAAGAATATTGAAATAAGAACTATATATATTGTATTTTTCATGATTATTTTTGACTAGATTCAACACATTTAAAAAATTCATTAATAAAAATCTTTGCAAAATCATCGGTATCTTGTTTGTTAGTTGGTACGCCAAAATCATCAAATTTTTCCTGAACTTTCGATACAGGAAAATTGGCTGCGCAAGTGTAAGCATAAACTTTCCAAAATATAAATTGCAAATGTGTCAAGGCTTGCAAACCACCAAAATCACCAGATGAAACGGTCGAAAATGCAATTGGTTTTTTATTCCATTCTTCATAAAATAAATCGATTATGTTTTTTAAACTTGCAGGAATACTTCCATTATATTCTGGTGTAACAATTATAATTCCGTCCGACGAAAGAATTTTATTTTTAAATTCTAATGCCACCATACTTGGGTTTGGTTGATATTTTAACGGTGCTTCAAAAATCGGAAAATTATACGATGCCAAATCTAAAATCTCGACGGTTGCTAATCTATTTTCATTCAAATAGTCTTGAAAATATAATGCTACATTATGACTTTTTCGACCTGTACGAATGCTTGAAGATATTATTGAAATGTGATACATTGGATATTAATTTTCTGATTTATAGTTTAACAAATTTGGTTATCAAACATTGATTTTTTGTTATATAAATATTAAGTTATGTTATATAATTCGTACATAAAATCCAATACAATAATTTTATAGGTTTTGTTACAGAATATTGTAGATTTTAAAAAAACTAGCACTGTAATAGAGGAAACTAATACTTTTGTCATTTCGACGAAGGAGACTAGAGCCTGAAAGTGCGAC
>JAYWGV010000080.1:0-5353 GCA_043778105.1 Bacteroidota bacterium | reverse complement strand
ATTCATGCTGGATTTACCAATTTGAGCGGAGTAAATTATGAATATTTTCCAAAAATGTATTATTGGGATCGAACATTATGGGAAACAGCCTTGTCGTTTGACGAAAAAATTAACGAATTAAGTCTATATTACCCAAAAAGATTCTTGATGCAAACACTCGAAATATTTGGTCCTTGTGATTTTTTGGTTGAGCCGCTAGAAAGTTTAAATATAGAAAAACCATTTAACATGATTTCGCCAACTTTCAAGACTTTTTCAAAATCAGTTTGAGCAAAAGAAATTATTGGCAACATTATTAATGTTGCTAGAAAGGGTTTTAGGAAGGTCATTGAATTTAATTTTGAGGTTTTACTTTTTGTAAATTAGTCAAAATTTTATTTAATTCTTCTTCGGTTGTATCGCCGTTAATTTTGTCGTAGAATTTGCCGTTACAGTCATAAAAATAGGTAATTGGTCTAATATTTAGTCCCAACTTTTTAAAATCTTGATTACTTGTAACAAATTTTAAATCTAATTTCTTTTTTGAATTAAATAATATAATCTTTGATGCTTTCTCATCTGTAAGAAAATAAAATTGAACATTTTTAAATTTATTTTTTACTTTTAAAAAGTCTGGAAACTCTGCAATGCAAGGTGCGCACCACGTAGCCCAAACATTAATTACAATAGGTTGTTTTAGATTGGTTGTAACATTAATTGATTTGCCATCTAAAGATTTCATTTTCAAATTTTTAAGATTTATGTCAGATGTATGAATATGAGAATATAAAAACAATATTAATACAGAAAGTAAAGTAAAAAATCCAGTTAAAAACCCGAAAATAAATTTTCTTATATCCATTTGAAATATTAATTTAATTAGTAATGTAAAATAACCAAGAAATACATATTACAACTAAAGTAATAATTCCACAAAATACGCCAATGACAAAACTTTTCATAATTATCTTTTTTTAAACTTATAACAGCTATTATTAAATAGCTGTTATAAAAATCTTAAAAATTTATTTTATTTCCAAATTCACTTGTAAAAATCGTCCTTCTTTGTCAGTTTGAATGACATAATTTCCTGCTAATACAGTTATAGATTTGCCTTCATTTTTAACCGTATCACTTTTAGTTATTTCAATTGACTTCAATCCTTTTGATTTTATCATTTCTAATATTTTGGAATCCAATGAATCAACATTTAAATAAGCAACTGGTTTGTTACTTGCAACTGCCCAACAACCATAACCGTATTGCCCATTTCCCATATTAACTCGACCACAGCAAATACTTACATCAGTTGAAACTTCAAATCCACCAGAGCCATAACTGATTGTTACTGGAAGACAATATGCAAAAACATCATTAGAAAATAATTTCAAGCTTTTTTCAAAATGGTTTGTGATAGGAACTATGTCGTTTTTCGCATTCCCTGCAAATCCAAACATAACCGTGGCAATTATGCCAAATAATAATTTTTTCATAAAAATAATAATTTAATTGATTAAAAATAATTTTTTGTAACAAAACATTTTCTCGAGATTTTTTTGTTAAGTCAAAATTACATCAACTACATTTCTAAGTTTTACACTAAAAGTGTATATAACGTTAAATTATTATTTTCCTTAAATTAATTGCAGTAATCTGCATTCGCGCAAAATCGCTTCATCGCCACCTTTGTCTATGTTTAGCAAATCTTTAATTTTGCTTTTGCGTTTTTTAATTGCATCGACCGAAAGGTTTATTTCTTGTGCAATCGAACTTATTTGTAAACCAAGGTTAAGCAAAGTTATTATTTTTTGGTCAATATTGTCTAAATGTTCTTCGCGCAACAAACTCTGTTTTAAACCATTAATTACTGTTTTAGAGTAATAATTATTGTCTTTAAAAACTTGTTCGTAAGCGTGCAACAATTCAATGTCATCAAAATCATTTTTAACAAGCAAGGCATTTGGTTGACACTTTTGAATCATTTGCCACAGCTTTATAATTTCGAAATGTGCTGTTAACATCATTATTTATGTGTCTGGAAATTTATTTTTTATGTGTGGAATCAAATCGTTACCCGAGTAAATTTTCTGCTTATTAAATGGTGGTAAACTGTAGTCAAGTATAACTAAATCAAAAATAACGACCGCATTATTAATTGTGTTAAACGCCGATTCGCAGCATGTTGCAGTAGTCAAAACAATTTTGTGACCTAAATTATTGTGCGATAAAATTGAATTGTATCCAGTTAGAATTGATGAATGATCATCAATCATTAATATTTGCATATCCATTTAAGAAAAGTTAAATTGTTATCTTGATGTTTATTATTGTCCCTTTGTTGATGATAGATTTTAACTCTAAAGTTCCATTTATTTGTTGGACTCTATTTTTAATATTTTTTAATCCAATTCCTTGTTGTTTATCAGTACTATCAAAACCAATTCCATCGTCTCTAACACAAATTAATAAATTATTAAAATTTTCTTCAATTTTTAAATTTACAATTTTTGCGTGACTATGTTTGTTGGTGTTGTCCAAAATTTGTTGTAAAATTCTATAAAGATTCAATTTTACATTGTTTTCAATTGTTTTCCAATCAATTTTTTCATCAATACTAATATCGAAAATTAAATTTAACGGATTAACGTTGTCTAAATACAATGATTTTATAATTGTTGTAAAATTTAAATCATTGCTAAATATTTTGTTTTGCAAATTGTGTGCTATATTCCGAATTTCTAATTCAATTTCTTGCAATTGTTTGGCTTGCAATAAACAATTTTGAATAGTATCGTGATCTTGACTGTTTTTTAATTCATATAAATTAAAACGCACACCAAACATTTTGCCTAAAATTCCGTCGTGAAGTTCTTGCGAAATTCGTTTTTGTTCAACTTTTTTACCTTTTTGCAGCAAAATTTGTTGACTGAACATTAATTCGTATAAATCGTTGTTTGATTGCAACTCTTTTTGATTAAACTCAAGAATTTCTAATTTGTTTCTTTGAATTATAAAGTAATATCCAAAAACTCCAAATATCAGCAACAATCCAATTGTTGTTAATGCGTAAACAAACCTCAAAGAAATTGCGTCTTTTTCAACTTCGATTGTTTTTTTTTGATTTAAAATCTCGTCGGTTTCGAACTCAATTCTTGCAAACTTGTTTCTAGTTGCTCTTTCGTTATTGGTTAAACTATCGGTTAGTTTTATAAAACGGTTATTGTATATTTTACTGTTTTTAGGTTCAATTTTAGCAAGAAGTTCTAGCAATTTTAGTTCGTCTTCAAAGATATTGTTGTCGTGAGCCGTTTTTTTAGCCTCTACTGCAAAATTAAATGCCCGTACAGTGTCGTTTTGAAATAAATAATATTCAGACAAAAATATTTTGCTAGAAACAATGCCTGGAATGTTCTTTAAAGAATCTTGAATTTTAAAGGCTGCGATTAATTGAACAATTGCTAACTTATCGCCAAGTTTGAATTTTGAATAAGCGCAATTTTTGATGAAATTTGTATATAAAACCAGATCAATCGAATTAGTTTTTTTAATTTTTAGACTTTTGTTAAAATATGAAATTGCTTTTTTGTAATCTTTATTTTTGTTGTACAAACAACCAATATAGAAATAGGTCTGAGATTTTAACGAAAAATACTGCGAATCGTTTTCTAGTTTTTTTGTAATTTCAAATGCTTTATTATAAAGTTCCAAAGATTTTTCAAAATCATTCAGACCATCAAGAGCATTTGCAAGAGTGATGTAACAATCATAAATTAATCGATAATCTTTTTTCTTGATAGCAGTTCTTAGGACATTAATTATGGCAACTTCGCAACCAAGATAATCTTTTTCAAATAAAAGTATATTGGATTTGTAAAGTTGAATTTCTGATAAATCGACTTTATTCTTTAAACTTTCAAACGTTTTTTCAGATTTTGTATAATAAAAATAGGCACTATCATTTTTAAAAAGATTATAATAATAATCACCTAAATTTTTTAAACTCTTTGCTTTATAGAAAGTATCTTTTGATTTGCAAGATAAATTATAAAGAATTTTTGATATTAGCTTGAAAGATTTATCGTCATTTAAATTGTAAAATCTATTAGCTAATTTAAAATAATAATATCTTGTAATTGAATCATTATTCCTTTTAGCCAAAATATTCAACAATTTTGAATGAAGCTTTAATTTAGTGTCTCTTTCTAGATTGTCAACATTTGCTTCTTTAAATAATAAATCAATATTATTATTTTTGTTATTATTGTAAGTGTTTTTAGAAACTGTTTGTTTACAATAAAATATACAAAATATACAAAATATACATATAAAACTTAAAATTAAATTTTTTGATTTTAACATTCTCAAATTTAACTTTTTATTTCAATTAAATTTTGTATAATAAAATATTTAAACATTAGTATATGGATCTGGATTTCTTGGCAATTTTATAGGCTCAATATCTGCACTTATCATATTACTAATAAATTTAGATCCTGGATCTCTTGGCAACTTGATAGGCTCAATATCATTCAAGTTAGTTCCAAAAGTTGTTACCGAAAATAATAATGCGAAAATTGCTAGTGTAGAAGTTAAAGTTTTCATAGGAATTGATTTTAATTTGTTAGGTTTGTTTTAATAATTTTTAATTTGTGAATAAGTTGTTTTAAAAAAATTTAAATTTCGTGTTATTTGTTTTAAATAATTTTGACAAAATTATAACGTTAACCTGACCAAATATTACGGTTTTTCCACACATTTTGTTAACATTTATGTTAATTATAGTTAAATGATTGTTAAACAATTTATTAAATTTTTTTTAACATGCTAAATTTCAATTAATTAATAATATAAAATGATTGTATATCATTATCACTATAAAATTTATATATAAATGAACACATTTGTCATAGGCGACATTCACGGCGGTTTGCGAGCTTTAATTCAAATTCTCGAAAAAGCCCAAATTTCTAATGAAGATCAATTGATTTTTCTTGGCGATTATGTCGATGGTTGGTCAGAATCTCCAGAATTAATTAATTATCTAATAGAATTGTCAAAAACCCAAAAATGTATTTTTATTCGTGGCAACCACGACCAGCTTTTTTTAGATTATCTAGAAACTGGCAATCAAAAAATAGACGAAGGAATGTGGTTTAAACATGGCGGAAAAGCAACTGTTTTGGCCTATAAAAACGTTTCGCAAGAAATAATATTTAAACACATTTTATTTCTAAAATCTTTGCAAGATTATTATATCGATGATCAAAATAGACTATTCATTCATGCTGGATTTACCAATTTGAGCGGAGTAAATTATGAATATTTTCCAAAAATGTATTATTGGGATCGAACATTATGGGAAACAGCCTTGTCG
>JAYWGV010000079.1:0-26361 GCA_043778105.1 Bacteroidota bacterium | reverse complement strand
TTAAATATGGTTTAGATAACTTGTCGAAATTTCTTTTCACAAAAAAAAATCCTTTTGAAAACTGCTTATTTAATTTTTTGTCATGTACTTAAAAAAATTAGTTTAAAATAACATCACAACAATTATACAAATATTATGAAATTTTTTATCGACACAGCCAATTTGGCACAAATTAAAGAAGCGCAAGCACTTGGAGTTCTTGATGGAGTTACAACCAATCCGTCATTAATGGCAAAAGAGGGAATTACTGGCAAAAACAACATTTTGAAACATTATGTTGATATTTGCAACCTTGTCGAAGGCGATGTATCTGCGGAAGTCAATGCGCTTGATTATGACGGAATGATTCGCGAAGGTGAAGAGTTAGCCGATTTACATTCGCAAATTGTAGTTAAATTGCCAATGACCAAAGAAGGCGTTATGGCTTGCAAATATTTCTCGGATAGAGAAATTAAAACCAATGTAACTTTAGTATTTTCGGCTGGTCAAGCACTTTTGGCTGCCAAGGCTGGAGCAACTTATGTTTCGCCATTTATTGGTCGTTTGGATGATGTTTCCACAGATGGATTGGCATTAATCGAAGAAATTAGATTGATTTTTGACAATTATGGTTATGAAACTCAAATTCTTGCTGCATCAGTTCGACATACTATGCATATTGTGAATTGCGCTAAAATTGGTGCAGATGTTATGACTGGACCACTTTCGGCAATTTATGGTTTATTGAAACATCCATTAACTGATATAGGATTAGCGCAATTCGTTGCCGATTTCGAAAAAGGAAATAAATAGGTATTCAGATTGCAAATAGCAGTTTTCAGCAGTCAGGTTAAAAAAAAAGCGATTTTCTATTTAGAAAATCGCTTTTTTACTAATGACTACCGCCAAATTTTACAAAATTCAAACATGAACTAAAAGCAATAAAAATATTATTATCGATATTAAAATTACTTTAAGTCAAAATATTTTTTTCTCTTTGCTGAATATAGCCAAGCAAATTACTACAAAAAAAGCAATTAGACTTGAAAAAAGTGATAGCAATATAATTCCTTCTATTAAATCATCGATAATATTAATTCATATTTCATAATGTGAAATTATTCAGGCAAGCTCCAAAACCAAGAATCAAAAAAATTACGGAACTAATAACTAATAATAATCCAATTTTTTTATTTTTTTTATTTACCGCAGTCAGTATTAGTCCAGTAATTAACAACATTGGACTTGCGTACATCATATAAATATAAAAAGGTTTATATTCCATTATTTTTAAATTCGAAAAGGATTAAAGTATAAATAAGTCAAGCAACCACCAAAACCAATAATAAATGCAATAACCGAATAAATTATCATTTTTATACCTGATTTTCGTTCTACTTTACTAAATATTGCGATTAATATTCCAGCAATGAAGAATATCAGACACAATATTATATAAACAAACCAAAGTTTTAATGATGATTCTGTCATTTTTTAATTTTTAAATAATTAATCCTCCACAAGTGCTTAATCCAACAATAAATGCAATAATTGACCCAATCATAAAATAAAGTCCAATGATTCGGTATTTTTTTCCTTTTATTATCAAAAATAAACCAATTAAAAATGCAAATGGGCTGGCTAAAAAAGTAACCATTATTAAACCTTGAAGAATTTCTGATAAATCTTCTGTCAAAGAATCAACAAAATAATTTATGCCCATAAAAGTATAATTTATGTAGCAATATCTGATAATAAGCAAAATAATTATTGACGAGATTATAAAAATTCCTTTTTTTCTGGTTTCTGGTTTTAGAATCAAATTAACGCCAAAAATTAAAAGTATTGTGATAATAATTACAACTAAAATTATAAGGTTGTTCATTATTTATTGATTAATGTACTTTAATTTATTAAATTTCATAATATATTTTTTTTCAGTTTTTGTCTCTTTCTCTTTGCAATCTTCGTTGACTTTTATATTTTTTGTTTTCTTTATTTTTTGGTTAATTATTAAATTATTGAAACTATTGGTTTGTTGATTGTCTATTGTAATTGTCGATTCTATTTCTTCGAATTCGCCTGCGCAATTTGTGTCCCATTCGCCGTGAAATTCAGTTATTGGAAATTTGTCAATAATTCTATTTAATTTTTGACCTTTTTCGATAAACATCGATAAATCAGTTTGATGGTACGGATTTGGACCGCTACTTCCTGTGTAATTGACTCGAATTGCAAACGCTCTTGTTGTTGCGTTTAATTTGTATAATCCGGTATCGATTTCTATACTGTTTAATACAACTGCATCAGATGTTAGACTATCGGCTTCGAAGAATTTACTTTTAATTTTGCCATTTTTGTTATCGACAACCAGCACATAAATATCAGTAACTAAGTATAAATGTCCATATTCATCAATTTCTTTGGTTGCAATTTTTGGAATTACGACAATAGATTGCAATTTGTTATTTGGCATTATTTTTTCGACATATAACTCTTCTTGAATATCTTTTTTCTTTAATTTTAATTGCAAAAGTACTTTTGATTGTAAAGAATTATCTAAACTTGGTTTGGTTTTTAATAAAATACATTCGTAATAAAAATTAGAATTTTTTGCTGTAAAAGCTTTTGTAACAAATAAAAATAGGATTAAAATTAATTTGATTTTCATTTTTTAATATTGTTTTTTTGATTTATTGGTACAACTGTTTTCTTGTTTTTTAGTATTCTAAAGGCCAAAAAAACTTATCCCAAAGTGCAACTGCAATAAGAAAACCTATTGCGGAATATAATATCAAATTGATTCCTGTTTTTAGTTTTTCTCGACTAAAAATTATTATTAAAATTCCTGTAAACAGACAAATTACACAAATTGCTACATATATAAAATATAAAATCATTGTTTATTAAGTAAGTTTTAAACCACCAAAATTATTCAAACAAATTCCAAAACCAATTATAAAGCAAATCACAGAGCCAATTACTAAAACTAAACCGATTTTACGAAATTTTTATCGATTGCAGTAACTATAAGTCCTAGTATTAACAAAAATGGACTTCCAACAATAAAAAATTTCGACAAAACGATATGAAAATCTTCCAAAATATATAATTTAATGCATATTGCCCAACGAAAAAGTATTCAAACAAATTCCGAAACCAATAATAAAACTAATTACAGAACCAATAACTAATTGCAAACCCAATTTGCGTTTTTCTTTATTGATGGCAGTAATTATTAACCCTGCAATAAACACAAACGGACTTCCAAAAAGTAAAATTCCCGACAAACCTGATAAAAAATCATTCATTTCCATAATATTTTTTTAAATTGATTATAAATATAAACCTAGATCAATAGCAAACAATCTCAGAATATTTTTTTTGAACAATTAATAATTAATTATTTAATGAAATCCGCCAAAACTAATGCTAGAACAAATACCAAATCCAATAATAAAACTTATTATCGAACCAATTACTAAATACAATCCTAATTTACGTTTTTCTTTATTGATAGCAGTAATTATTAACCCTGCAATAAAAACAAAAGGACTTGCAAAAATCATAAAAATCGCTAATTGACCTAAAAATTCCATTTTTTTCTACTTTTTTATGATAGATTTAAACAAGCACCAAAACCGATAACAAATAAAATTAACGAAATTAACATTCCATTTTTTGCTTTCCGTCTTTTTTCTGCATCCTCAAATATTATTAATACAA
This sequence comes from Bacteroidota bacterium, assembly GCA_043778105.1. Lineage (GTDB taxonomy): Bacteria > Bacteroidota > Bacteroidia > Flavobacteriales > Flavobacteriaceae > Flavobacterium. The sequence continues at coordinate 22,656 of JAYWGV010000079.1, read as the reverse complement.
TCAAAGATATTAAAAAAATCACAGGGCTTGCAATTAGCATTGTCATTGCAAATATAGAATCCATTTCCATAATTAATTCATATTAAGTTCTTTCCTGATTTCCTCAATTTTATTGTCACGATAAAAAATATTCATAGTTTCGAATGGCACAATTTTATATCTTTTATCAACAATATGCACACAAGATTTCTTAACTGCACGAACATCAAAATCATACGGATCCATAAAATTCATAATCAAAATCCTGAATAAATTGTCATAATGCAAATTGTCGCTTTGCACTCTTGGCAAACAACACATCAATTCGCCCATGACACTTTCTTCGGCACAATCTACTGATATTCCAGTACTAAAAAGGTTCAACATGTGGGTTTTTAGCTTTTCATCGTGTTCAAAAACTATAGTGTTTTTAGAATTATTCAATAAATCTTCAGGATTTATCAAGTGCGTCATCGGGAAAACATCGCCATCGATTTTCAGGGCATAAGCCATGCACAAAGCATCAGGATTGCAAGGAACCGGAATTAAATCTTGTGGCGTAAACAACGGATATTGCTCATATATTTTTCTGCGCACTTCTGTAAGTGTAATTCGCCCTTCGCCGTCGTTATAATCTTTATTTCGTCCTGCGACTTGCGTTGGCTGAAACGTTACACCACGAATGCATTTTTGAGTCAAAGCATACTCGATTATTTTTCCAATTTCATGGTCATTCAAATCTTTCTGCAAAGTTACAACCAACGTTGTCGAAACATTAAATTGGTTGAGGTTATCGATTGCTTTCTTGCGAACTTCGGTCAAATCTTCTCCACGCAATTTCTCCAAAACATCAGCTTCAAAACTATCAAATTGCAAATACAACTCAAAATCAGGCATATAACTCGCCAGTTTTTCTACAAATTTTATGTCTTTCGCAATCCGAATTCCGTTAGTATTGACCATCAAGTGTTTAATAGGTTTTGACTTAGCAATATCCAAAATCTTAAAAAAATCAGGATGCACAGTTGGTTCGCCGCCAGAAATTTGCACCACATCGGGTTCGCCTTCATTTTCGACAACAACATCAAACATTCTTTCTATCTCTTCCAGCGTTCTATGCCGTCCATAATTTGGACCAGAACTTGCATAACAAGTCGGGCAAGACAAGTTGCAACGATCAGTAACTTCTATAACCGTTAAGCACGAATGTTGCTCGTGATCGGTGCAAAGTCCACAATCATACGGGCAACCAAAATGCACTTTTGTGTTAAATTTCAAAGGCATTTCCGATTGCTTGTTGTAATTCCGAATTTGTTTGTAATACTCAACATCATCGGCAATCATCACCTTGCTTTCGCCGTGGGTTTTGCAATGTTTCAGCATCCAAACTTTGTCGTTTTGAAACACAATTTTTGCATCGATAGTGTGCAAACATTCTGGACACAAACTTTTGGTGTAGTCGTAATAAACGTAATCTCTTGTTTTCATTTATTTTGTTTTTATTTTTTTGGGCGTGACCTCGTCAAGTCAAGAAAAATGACTTGACGAGGTCAGGCTTTTCGTTCCCAATTTTTTTTATTTTCAATTGCCACGGCTTTAAAGCCGTGGCAATTGAAAATAAAAAAAGATTTCCACTTCAATCCTTCACGCAGCCTATGTTTTCTAAAAGGCAATTATTTTCTGTCAGCATTCAATTTTAAAACTTCAAAATCAAAATCCGATAAATATTCTCGATCTTGAATAATTCTAAATTTGTCATATTCTGATTCGGCTTTAATTTTTGCTTCCAATTGCGAAACTTTGCCATTATCAATCAAAATAGGATAATTTGACAATTGCAAAAAGTTATCCAAAAAAGCAGACCAATCATTCATTTTTAAAAGCAATTGTCTTTTTGCATAATTTTCTGCCAAATCCAAATAAGCAGAAACAATTCGGTTCAATTCCTGTAAATGCGCATCGTTCAAATAATTTTTAGCTACCAAAACGTCTGATTTTTGAATCTTGCCGTTTGGTGCAGCTTTCCAAGTCGATAAACCCATATAAATTTTGTTGGCATCGGCTTCGGAGTAAATAATTTCGGCACTTGTTTTTCCAGAAATTGCCCAATGCAATTTGTTTTGAACCGTTGCAAAAAAGTTTCGGGTTTCTGAATTATTTTTATCATAATCTGCCGAAAGCCCATAAATATCAGTAATTTTTTGATAAAATCGCCTTTCCGACGATCTTATTTCCCTTATTTTCTCAAGTAATTCTTCAAAATAATCTTTTCCAAATGCTTTGCCGTTTTTAAGCATTTCGTCATTTAAAACGAAACCTTTTATAATAAATTCTTTTAAAGTTGTGGTTGCCCAAATCCTGAATTGAGTTGCTTGACTTGAATTTACACGATAACCAACGGCAATTATTGCTTCGAGATTGTAGAAATTGGTTTTATAAGATTTTCCATCTTCTGCAGTATGTGCAATTTTTGCACAAACTGAATTTTCCATTAATTCATTGGTGTCAAAAATGTTTTTAAGATGTTTAGTTACAACTGTTCTATCAACATTATACAGTTGCGCAATAGCTTTTTGAGTCAGCCAAAAGTTCTCGTCAAGAAAAGTTACTTCAACATTAATATTGCTATCAGAAGTTTGATAAAATAAAATTGGTGCTTGCATTTAGTTATTTTCGGCTTTAAATATTCTAATTATAAATCGATAGTAATATATGAAAATTATCAATGCACTCCATTGAATACTGCTCAAATTTAAAAATAAAGAATGATATGGTTTTATAAACTCTACCAAAAATCGATACAAAAAATACAAAACCATAAATAATTTAAATCTATCGCCATTAATCATTTTTTTATTTTTTATCAAATAAAACAAAATCAATAACACAACCATAAAAAACATTTCATACAAAGCCGTTGGATGACGTTTTATGCCATCGCCCAAATCCATTCCTGTAAAAAAAATTGTTTCGTTGCCAAAAGTTGGTTCATTTACACCTGATAAAAAACAACCAATTCGTCCCACAAAAACTGCAATAATTATTGGAACAACATATAAATCGCCTGATGCAATATTAACTTTAATAATTTTTTTGGCAATTTCAACTCCAAATAATCCGCCAAGAAACCCGCCAGCAACCGTTTTGGATTGATATAATGACAATAATGTAACTTGACTTAAATATTGTGGTGTTTCTAAAACTGCAATTAATCTTGAACCAATTAATGCGCCAACCATCGCGCCAAGCAAAATCCAAAGTCGGTTTTCATCAGAAATCGGATCAATAATTTTCTTTTTTTGGTAATAATAAATTCGAATTCCAATAATAAATGCCAATGTTTCAAATAAATAATGAATGGTCATTATGTTTTTATCGAAATCAAAATCTGTGAAAAGATTCATTAAATAGTTTTTGTACGAATTTCAACAAATTAATTGAGACTTTTACTATTAGTTATTAAAATATTCCAAATTTGTGAAATCTGTGAAATCTGTGTCAAATTTATTATTGAAAAACTGACTATTTTCATTACTTTTGCACAAAATTAAAATTCAATTTAAAATTCGAGTTTTTTTAATAATTTTTAATTAAAATTAAAATGTTATCAGTAAATAATTTATCAGTTCAGTTTGGCAAACGAATTTTGTTCGACGAAGTAAATACGGTTTTCACACACGGGAATATTTATGGTGTTATTGGTGCAAATGGTGCTGGAAAATCGACTTTCTTGAAAATTATTTCTGGCGAAATCGATCCAACTTCTGGAAATGTGCATTTGGAACCAGGCAAAAGAATGTCTGTTTTAAATCAGAATCACAATATGTTTGACGAAAGTACTGTTCTAGAAACTGTTTTAATGGGCAATAAAGTTTTGTATGAAATTAAAAAAGAAATGGATGAATTGTATGCTGATTATAACGACGAAAATGCTAATAGAATAGGGGAGTTGCAAGTTCGATTCGAAGAAATGAATGGCTGGAACGCCGATTCTGATGCCGCAGCAATGCTATCTAATCTTGAAATTGCCGAAGAACACCATTATACCAAAATGGGCGATTTGGACAATAAACTAAAAGTTCGAGTATTATTGGCACAAGCCTTGTTTGGCAATCCAGATTTATTGATTATGGATGAACCAACCAACGATTTAGATTTCGAAACCATTGCTTGGCTCGAGAATTTTTTGGCCAATTATGAAAATACTGTAATTGTTGTTTCGCACGATCGTCACTTTTTAGATTCAGTTTGTACTCATATTTCTGATATTGATTTTAGTAAAATTAATCATTATTCGGGTAATTATACTTTTTGGTATGAATCTAGTCAATTAGCAGCCAAACAACGTGCACAACAAAACAAAAAAGCCGAAGAAAAGAAACAAGAATTAGAAGAATTTATTCGTCGTTTTTCTGCCAATGTTGCCAAATCGAAACAAGCAACTTCTCGTAAAAAAATGATTTCAAAATTAAACATTTCCGAAATTAAACCTTCATCTAGACGTTATCCTGCAATTATTTTTGATCAAGAACGCGAAGCTGGTGACCAAATTTTGAATGTTCAAGGTTTATCAGGTTCGGTTGATGGCGAGACTTTGTTTAAAGATGTCGATTTGAATATGGCAAAAGGAGATAAAATTGTGCTTTTTTCTAAAGATTTTCGTGCTACATCATTGTTTTACGATATTTTAAATAATTTGCAAAAAGCCGATTCAGGTACTTTCGATTGGGGAATTACAACCAATCAAGCCTATTTGCCAGTTGATAATCATTCGTTTTTCGAAAGCGATTATTCGTTAGTAGATTGGCTTAGACAATATGTGAAAACCGAAGAAGAGCGAGACGAAGTAAACATTAGAAGTTTCTTAGGAAAAATGATTTTCTCGGGCGAAGAAGCGTTAAAAACTTGTCGTGTTTTGTCTGGTGGCGAAAAAGTGCGTTGCATGTTGTCACGAATGATGATGGAACGTGCCAATGTTTTAATGATTGATGAACCAACGAATCACTTGGATTTGGAATCAATAACTGCATTTAACAATTCATTAAAAAACTATAAAGGTTCGATAATTTTCTCAACTCACGATCATGAATTTGCGCAAACTGTTGGTAATCGTGTTATTGAATTGACACCAAATGGTGCAATTGACCGTTACATGACATTTGACGATTATCTTGATGATGAAAAAGTTAGAGAATTACGAGTAAAAATGTATTCTTAGTATTTTTAGATTAAAGACTTTTAGACTTAAGACATTTAGACATAAGATATTTAGATTAAAGATTTAATATAATTTTTAGAATATTATTACACAATAAAACTTTGCATAAAAAAATCCCGAGCTAATTGGGATTTTTTATTTTAAATGTGATAAATAATTATTTTTTTGAATTAACAAATACTGAACACTAATAACTGAATACTGAACACTAATTACTGCCTACTATTTACTCTTTTCCTCCTTCAACTGAATCTTGCCACACTTTAATTTCAGCCCATTGTCCTAAATAACAGAAATATCATATTTATCTAAAAGACCTAAAATTCCCGATGTGGAAAATTTTGCTTTTTTCATTGGATTAAATTCTGGGTCAATTTTGTAATTATAGGATGTTGTAAAATCGGCACCAGCCAAAATCGTTTCATTGAAAATAGCATTGTCTAAATTACAATTTTCAAAAACAGAATTCGTTAAATTGCTACCTATGTATGTAACCTCTTTTAAGGAACAATTATTGAATTTAGTTTTTATCATTTTTTTATTGGCAAATGAGGCATAATCTAAAACACAATCTTGAAATTCGACTTGAAATAAAAAATCATCACAATTGTGAAACAATATTCCAAGTAGTTTGCAATTTTTAAAAAAAACTGTTTTCAGACTAACATTTGTCATTTGCAACATTGATAAGTTGCAGTCAATAAATTCGCAATCAATAAATGAGTTGTATGTAAAATCGGCATTGGAGAAATTACAATTCTTGAAAACGCAATCTTCGAATTCTCGGTTATTGAGTTTCGAATTTGTCAAATTAATTTTTTCGTAAATTTCGTTTATGTTAATTAGATTTTCCATTATTTATCGAACATACTTTTCATAATGGTTTTTATTCCAAGAAACATCAATAACATTGCTAACAAGCAAAAAATTATTCCAATGATTAAGACAAATAAATAATATTCACTCATTTTGTTCATGTTGGCGTTATAAATTACTGCTGGACCAATAAAAAAAAGTGGCAATGCACCCGATAAATATTGAACACCTTTTGATAATATTTTTTTATTTGTTGGCATTTATTAATTAAGATTAAAAATTATTAACTGCATTGCGAACGCTTCCGAATTTTAATAACAATTCTGAACCTTTTTCATAGCTAACATCAATTTCTGCCATAATCATTTTCACGCCACGATCAATCAATTTTTCATTAGAAAGTTGCATATCGACCATTTTATTGCCTTTTACTTTGCCTAATTGAATCATTGTTGCAGTTGTAATCATGTTTAAAACAAGTTTTTGTGCTGTTCCAGCTTTCAATCTTGAACTTCCTGTCAAGAATTCTGGACCAACAACAACTTCGATTGGCAATATCGCAGTTCTAGCTAATGGCGAGCCTTCATTGCAAGTTATGCAACCTGTTAAAATATTATTATCATTGCATTTTTGTAAACCTGCAATGACATAAGGAGTTGTTCCAGAAGCAGCAATTCCAATGACCACATCTTTTTTATTGACATTAAATGCTTTTAAATCTATCCAAGCATTGTCGATATTGTCTTCGGCATTTTCGACTGCTTTTCGAATTGCAAAATCACCACCAGCAATAATTCCGTTTACTAAATCATGAGAAACTCCGAATGTTGGCGGACATTCAGATGCGTCTAAAATACCAAGTCGACCAGAAGTTCCAGCACCAATGTAGAAAATTCTGCCTCCAATTTTTAATTTTTGCACAATTTCGGAGACTAGTTTTTCTATTTGCGGCAATGCATTTTCGACTGCAAATGGCACAGTTTTGTCTTCGTTATTAATATTTGTTAGTAATTCTTGAACAGACATTTTTTCTAAATGATTATATTGAGATGTTTGTTCGGTTGTTTTTATGAAAGTCATTTTTTATTAAATTTCTTGAAATTCAAAATTAATGTTTTATAATTTATTTTCTAATTTTTTTAGAAATATTATTATTTATTTAAAATCAAAAAGTTTAATTTTACGCCAAACCCTAGCCCTGATTGAAAAGAAAAACAAATTGTTTGTAAAATCTTTGGTTTTTTGTTTTTTACAAGAACGACCAGCGGAAGTTCCTTGTAAAAATTACAAAAACAGATTTTACAAGCAATTTTTTGGAGAGAAAAGCAGGAAAAAGCTACTAAATTATTTTTTAATGACCAAAATTCTTTTATTGTCGGACACGCACAGCCACATTGATGATGTGATTTTGAAATATGTAAATTGGTCTGATGAGGTTTGGCATGCTGGCGATATTGGAGATTTGAAAGTGACAGATTGTTTAAAAAAATTAAAACCTTTGCGTTGTGTTTTTGGAAATATTGATGACGATAAAGCAAGATTAGAATTCCCGTTACACAACCGATTTATGTGCGAAAATGTCGATGTTTGGATTACACACATTGGTGGTTATCCTAGAAAATATAACCCAAATATTCGTGAAGAATTGTCGAAAAATCCTCCAAAATTGTTTATCTGTGGGCATTCGCATATTTTGAAAGTGATTTTTGATAAGAAAAATAATTTCTTGCACATGAATCCTGGTGCTGCTGGAATTAGCGGTTTTCATTCTATTCGAACAATGTTGCGATTTGTTATTGACGGCGAGAAAATAAAGGATTTAGAGGTTATTGAATTGGGAATTAGATAGAATAATTTGATATTGAAAATGATAAAAAAAGCAACAATTAATGATATTTCAGAATTAAATTATCTAGTGAATTTGGCTTATCGTGGCGATATTTCTAAAAAAGGCTGGACAACCGAAGCCAATATTTTGAAAGGTGTTAGAATTGAAGATAGTGAATTAATCGAGATGATTAATACTCCAAAATCTAATGTTTTTAAATATCTCGAAAGTGATAAAATTTTAGGATGCGTATTGTTAATCGAAAAAGAAAACAAACTTTATTTAGGAATGTTGTGCGTTAATCCAGAATTGCAAAATAGCGGAATTGGCAAAAAAATATTGCAATTTGCAAACCAATTTGCTTTTGAAAAAAAATTACCAAAAATTGTTATGACGGTTATTTCGACTAGAATCGAATTGATAAATTGGTACAACAGGCATGGTTATTTTGAAAATGGCGAGCGTGCACCTTTTCCAGAAAATCATGCTCATGATGTAATTTCGGGAAACAAATTGGAGTTTGTTGTTTTAGAAAAAGATATTTATTGAATAAATAATTTTATTTGGTCAAATAACTAAAAGTTATGTAACTATTCAGTCAAAACAAATATTAATGCTAATTTGCCACAAAGACTCTAAGACTCTAAGGTTTTAATGTGAAAGAAGAATAATTTAAAATAAAACTTATGAATTTATTTAAATTCATAAGTTTTATCTTTGAGTCTTTGTGCCTTTGTGGCAAATTTCCAGTAATTTTAAGTCATTTTCGAGTTAAAAATATTTGTAATGAATAGTTACAAAGTTATTAAGAATTGTTTATTGATAAATTTTTACAAACTTTCTATTTAATCGCTTTAGTTTTTTTACATTTGTAAGTTTTCTATCAATAACGCAAGTATTTTTAATTAATATGAGTTTTTTTAAAAAATTTTTTGGTTCGTCAGATGAAACTGATACAGATGAAAATCAAGTAAATTCTAATGATTTACTAAATAATAATTTGTCTGTTGATGAACGCTTTACAACCGAATTTAAAAAAAATGGAGGTAAATTTATTTATTGTGAAAATATGGATGAGGTTCAAGAACAATTTTTAAATATTCTTGAAGAAAACGATTGGTTTGAGTGCGAAACATTGTGTTTTGACCCAAAATTATTTAGTATTTTGGACGAAAATAAATTGACTTATGAAAAAGCTTCTGAACCCAAGTTTTTATTTGCAACCTGTGAAAATTTAATTGCCGAAGAAGGTTCGGTTTTATTTTCGTCTAAACAAATTAAGCAAAATAAACCCAATGAATTGCCTGCCAACATTGTAATATTTGCTACAACCAAGCAAATTATGGAAACCAAAAGCGATGGTTTGCGTGATATTAAAAGAAAATACAATACCGATTATCCAACAAATATTACTACTATAAAATATTTTAAAGAATCTAAGCAAGATGATTTCTTGCATTATGGCAGTTCGCCCAAAAACCTTTATTTGTTGCTTTTAGAAGATCAATAAAATGAGCGAAAGTTTAATAAGAGCATTATCTGGAGCTGTTTATGTGGTATTATTAATCACGGCAACTCTATTTTCTCAAAATAGTTTTTTGATATTGTTCGGGTTGTTTTTATTAATCGCAACCATAGAATTCTGTGATTTGATTCAATTGAATAAATTATATGCAATATTAATTAGTACAGCAATGTTTTTTTTGTTTTCTTTTTTTAAAGTAACAATTATGACTAAAAACTTTTTAATTTTAGCAACATTATTCGTGTCAATTAAATTAATTTATTTGCTTTTTAATAAGTCTAAAATCAAATTAGATAAAACTTCTAAATATGTTTATTTAATTGGTTATATTGTTTTACCTTTAATAATTTTAACTAAAATTCCTACAAACATTTTTGGAGTTGAATTTAAGCCAGAAATGATAATAAGTATTTTTATTTTAATCTGGATAAACGATACATTTGCATACATAATTGGAAAGTCAATTGGCAAAAATAAATTATTCGAAAGTATTTCTCCAAAAAAAACAGTCGAAGGTTTTATTGGTGGACTTTTGTTTTCTTTATTTGCAAGCATAATTATTTCAATATATTTTCTTAAAATGCCAGTATATTTTTGGATAATAATTGCTCTAATTGTTGGTGTTTTTGGAACAATTGGCGATTTAATCGAATCAAAATTTAAACGAAATGCCAATGTTAAAGACAGTGGAACAATTATGCCAGGACATGGCGGAATTCTCGATAGATTAGACAGTGTTATTTTCGTAGCACCATTTATTTTTTTATTTTTACAAATAATTCAATTTTTTACTTATGATTAAATTTCACAAAGAAGGCGCAAAAATTATCTTAATTGCAACATTTTTAACAACAGTTGCTATTTTAGCTTTCGACAAATTGATAGATATTGTCTGGTTGCGAATGGCAATTCAATTATTTGTATTATTCTTTTTAATTATAATTTTGCAATTTTTTAGAAATCCTAAGAGAGATTTAATTGTTGATGATAATGTAATTTTCGCACCAGTTGACGGTAAAGTAGTAGTAATCGAGGAGGTTTTCGAAAGCGAATATTTCAAAGACAAACGATTGCAAGTTTCAATATTCATGTCGCCAATTAATGTACATGTAACCAGATATTGTTGCTCTGGAAAAATAAATTTTTCTAAATATCATCCTGGAAAATTTTTGGTTGCATGGCATCCAAAAGCTTCCGAAGAGAACGAAAGAACAACTATTGTAATCGAAAATAAAATTTTTGGCGAGGTATTATATCGACAAATTGCAGGCGCTTTAGCCAGAAGAATTGTGAATTATGCCGAAGCAGGAACACAAGTAATACAAGGCGACGACGCTGGATTTATTAAATTTGGCTCACGTGTCGATTTGTTTTTTCCACTTGGAACTAAAATAAACGTGAAATTAAACGATAAAGCAATCGGAAACAGAACAATTATTGCGACAAAAAGTTAAATGTCAGAAAAAGATTTAGATACCAGATTTCTCGAAGCGGTAGCAATTGCCGAGGAGATTCCGCAATCATCTTTACCACAAGATGTTCAGTTGCGATGTTATGCTTTTTACAAACAAGCAACTTCTGGAAACGCTAGTCAAATATCATCGAGTTTCGATTTGCGAAATGCTTTTAAAACCAATGCTTGGATGCAAGTTAGCCATTTATCTATCGACGAAGCCAAAGAACTATACATCGAAGCGATTTTATCTTTAAAAAAATAATGAAAAAAATAATTTTTTATTTAGTTATTGTATGTCTTTGCTCTTGTCAAGGTAAAAAAATGACCGAAGTTGTAGAAGTACCTTTGCCTAGTATTGGAGAAAAAATCACGTTAGGAAAACCAGAAGATGTTGATGCAGAAAAAGGCGCATTCGAAATGATGAAATTGCCATACAAATACGATGCTTTGCAACCAAATATCAATGCGTTTACTCTTGAAAATCAATATTCTAAGCATTATTTAACTTATGTAAATAATCTTAATAAAGCGATTGCAGGAACTGATTTAGAATCAAAAACAATCGAAGAAATTCTTGCTAAATTAGACTTATCAAATGAAGCTTTAAGAAATAATGTTGGCGGATTTTACAATCATAATGTTTATTTTGAAACAATTGGTGCAAAAAAAAGAGAGCAACCCAAGGATACATTATTGAGCACAATCAAGAGAGATTTTGGTTCTTACGAAAATCTTGTTTCAGCAATTAAAATCAGTGCCGAAAAGCAAGTTGGTTCTGGTTGGACGTGGCTTTTGGTCGATAAATCTGGTGTTTTGCAAGTGACAAACTCACCAAATAACGATAATCCTTTAATGCCAAAACAAATTATAAAAGGCACACCGATTTTGGCATTAGATCTTTGGGAACATGCATATTACCTAGATTATCAATACAAAAGAAGAAAATATATAGAAGCCTTTTTTAACGTAATTGACTGGAAAACAGTTGGTAAAAAATATGAAGCTACTTTGAAATAAAAAAAACTCCAATCAATATTTCGATTGGAGTTTTTATATCTAATAAATATATTATTTGTTCAATTTATTCTTTCTTGAAAACCAAATTTTGACCATCTTGAACCAAAGTAACTTCTGTTTTGCTTTCATTAAAGTTTATTTCAATTGGCGTATTCTCTATTTTGAATTTATCTTTTCCGTTTGCAACTAGCGGAAACTTGCCTTGACCAGTTGCTTCACCAATTAAAGTACCATTCTCATCAGTAAAAATAAGTTTTATCGGAGCCATTTTGCTAGAATAAGTTCCAAGATAATCATCTAATACTAAAACTTTTTCTAACGAATCAGTAATTGTTGACCAAACATTATTTAACGAGTTTACATCAGGAAAAGCATTTTCTGGGTCTAATGTTATGGTTTCAATCTCTTCGGTTGTGTTTGAATTAAAGGTCCAAGATTTATTTCGTTCCCAAATTTCGACAGGCAATTTTATAGTTGAAATTTTCCCAGATTTGGTTTTAATTTCAACAACAACTGGCATTGCCATTTTTTCAAGATTGTCAATCGTAATAACTGCACCCAATTTAAGGTCGTTTTTTACGTAATTTACCTTAGAAATTCCTTGGTCTAATTGCCAATTGTTTAAAAACCAACCACGCCAGAACCAATTTAAATCGTCTCCAGATGCGTTTTCCATAGTTCTAAAAAAATCTTCAGGTGTAGGGTGTTTGTATGCCCAACGTTCAATATATGTTTTAAAAGCAAAGTCAAAACGCTCTTGTCCAAGTATTTGCTCACGCAACATTGTTAATCCTGCAGCTGGTTTAGAATAGGCCAAAAGTCCTAAATTGGCTTCTTTCAATCCGTCTGGTGCTGTGTAAATTGGCTCAATATCTGGATTTGTCATATAAGTTGACATCATGTGAAGGTTTTCTTTTGGAGCTTTATATTCGCCGTTATTAAAATCAACACCACTCAAAGAGTTAATAAAAGTATTAAAACCTTCGTCCATCCAAGCAAATAATCTTTCATTTGACCCAACAATCATCGGAAACCAAATGTGTCCAAATTCGTGATCGGTAACGCCCCAAAGTGATTCGCCTTTATCAGTCCAACTGCAAAAAACAATCCCTGGATATTCCATTCCGCCAACGACCGATGCTACATTTACAGCGTTTGGATAAGGATATTCGAGCCATCTTTTAGAATAATTTTCAATCGAACCTTTGGTATATTCGGTCGATCTTCCCCAACCATCATTACCATCGCTTTCAACTGGATATGCCGAAATTGCCAATGATTTTTTGCCAGACGGCAAGTTAATTTTCGAAGCATCGATAATAAATGCTGCCGAACTTGAAAAAGCAACGTCACGAGAATTTTTAATATTAAATTTCCAAGTCAAATTTGGTTTTCCTGTTGGTCGTGAACTCGTTTTTGTAACTTCATCAGCAGAACGAATAATTACTGTTTTGTCGCTTTTTTTGGCAGTTTCCCAACGTTTAAGCTGTTCAGAAGTATAAACTTCTGATGGATTTTGCAATTCGCCTGAACAAACAACAATATGGTTTGACGGCGCAGTTATTGCCACATCAAAATCGCCGTATTCTAAATAAAATTCGCCTGCGCCCATATAAGGCAATGTATTCCAGCCTTTTACATCATCATAAACGCACATTCTTGGATACCATTGCGCCACCGAATACATTTTTCCATTTTTGGTTTCTTGAATTCCCATTCTGTCCGAACCGTAAGTTGGAGAAACAAAAGAAAAATCTATTTTTAATTTTAGTGAAGAACCGTTTCCGTTTAATTCTTGTGGCAAAACAATCTGCATTCTGGTATCGGTAATTATAAATTTTGCTTCTTTCTCTATAGATTTTCCAGCAATTAATTGAATTACTTTTACAGATTTGATATTATGACCGCCATTAAATTGTTCGCCTTTTGCACCATTTCTGCTTCCACCAAGCGGAATAATTGCATTTCCACGAGAATCAGATTTAAACAAATTCTGGTCTACATTTAACCATAAAAACGCTAGTTTGTCTGGACTGTTGTTGGTATATGTCAAAACTTCTGAACCAGAAATTTCGTTGGTTTTATCATTTAATGTAGCTGTAATATTGTAATCAGCGCGATTTTGCCAATATTTTGCTCCGGGTTGCCCACTAGCTGATCGGGTTTCGGTTCCGTTTTTTTGATAAAATCCGGGTTTGAATAGTTCACGATAATCATATTTTGAATTCGGATTTTGTTGTGCATTTGCTGATATAAAAATAATTGAAAATGCAAAAAGAGTAATTTTTGAGAAAGTCAAATTTTTCATTTGATGGTTTAAGAATGTTGAATTTATAAGTACAAAGAAATTAAAAAATGTTTCAAAATAATTATTTTTAATTTTAATTTAAGATATTATTTAGAATGAAAATATTTACTTTTGAAACAAATAAATTTAAAATGACGCATTTAGTTCAAAATGAATTTTTAACAATCAGAATTAACTCAAAAGGAGCAGAGTTAATTTCAATGAAGTCAGGTGAAAAGGAATTCATTTGGAACGGAAATCCTGAGTTTTGGGGCAAACATTCTCCCGTATTATTCCCTATAGTTGGTTCTTTGAAAAATAATGTTTATTCTTATCAAAATAAAGAATATTCATTAAAAAGACACGGTTTTGCAAGAGATTTAGAATTTGTTATTGTAGAAAAATCAGAAAATTCAATTGTATTTTCGCTCAAGGCAAATGAAAATACGCTAGAAAATTATCCTTTTGATTTTGAATTGCAAATAAAATATACGCTTGACGAAAAAATATTAACAATTAAATATAGAGTCATTAACAATTCTGATGAAAAAATGCCTTTTTCAATTGGTGCGCATCCAGCATTTTCTTTGTCAAACGGATTTGAAAATTATAGTTTAGAATTTTCTGATGATGATAATATAGAATATCATTTGTTAGAAAATGGAATAATTTCTTCTCAAAAAGAAGAAATTATTCTTAAAAATAAAGTTTTAGATTTAAAATACAAAACTTTTGAAAACGATGCTTTAGTTTTTAAAGAATTAAAATCTAAAACTATAACAATTCTCGAAAAATCTATACCTTATATAAAGGTGCGATTTTATAATTTCCCGAATCTTGGACTTTGGACAGCTAAAAGCGCTGATTTTATTTGCATAGAACCTTGGTTTGGCTATTCTGATACGACCAATTCTAATGGAAAATTATTAGATAAAGAAGGAATTATTGTTTTGGAAAAGAAACAAACATTTGAAACAGAATTTTCGATAAAAATATTTTAAATATGCTAAACATAAACTTCAATCCCTTTCCTGTTCTTGAAACCGAAAGATTGGTTTTAAGACAATTAGATAATAACGATGTCAATGAAGTTTTGGAACTTCGTGGCAATCCAGAAACGATGAAATTTATTCCAAGACCATTAACGAAAACTATTGAAGATGCATTGGCACATATCAAAATTATTAATGATAAAATCAATGCTAATGAAGGAATTAATTGGGCAATTTGTTTAAAAGACAACCCAAAATTCATTGGTTTATTGGGTTTGTATAAAATTCACGTCGAAAATCTTCGAGCCGAAATTGGTTACATGATTTTACCAGAATTTAATAATCGTGGCATAGTTTCTGAGGCGATTCTAGCAGTAAATAATTATGGTTTTGATGTAATGAATCTTCATTCGATAGAAGCCGTTATTGATCCAGCGAATTATTCTTCCGAGAAAGTTTTAATTAAAAATGGTTTTATAAAAGAAGCTCATTTGATAGAAAATGAATTCGCCGAAGGCAAGTTTTGGGACACAGTTATTTATTCGTTATTGAAAAGAAATAGGTTACGCTAAATACAATTTTTTGTCGCAAAGGCACAAAGACACTAAGATGATCGTGCAAATTTTAGCAATAAATAATAAAATAAAAAATAATTTTCTTTGCGCCTTTGTGTCTTTGTGGCGAATAATATTATTATTTAAGAATAATTTTGTGTTAGTAATCGCATAAACAAAATAAAAATTTATGAATGAATTCGAAAAGCAATTTCAAGAAATACAAAACTTTTTAAAGTTTGATGATTTTTCTATTTTAACTAAAAGAATAATCGATTTAACGCTTGATACAGAAGATATTGTATTTTACAAATCGACCAATGAATTTTTAGATTGGTTGGATAATAATGAAAATAATATCGCAAGCAAAAAAGATAAATTTCAGATAATTTTGAATGATTTATATTCAAATTTATCAAAAAAAACAATTGTTGAAAGAAAAACTTTGGTCTCGACCAATCAATTAATTAAATCTTATGGAAGAAATTCGTTCGCACTTGGACCAATAGATTTAGACTTGAAACAAGGCGAAATTCTTGGTTTGGTTGGCGAAAACGGAAACGGAAAAACAACTTTGCTAAGACTTTTGTGTGGAGAATTATTTGCAACAGCAGGAAAATTAGAATTTTTATTTGATAAAAAAGATCAATTTGACATGCGAACAAAGTTAGTTTATATTCCGCAAAGAACCGAAACTTGGTATGGTTCAATGTTCGAAAATTTGCAATTTACTGCTTCAAGTTATGGTTATAAACCCGAAGAAAACGAGCTAATTGTCAACTTGATAATTGCAAGATTAGGATTGCGAAAATTCAAAAATCACGCTTGGAAAAGTTTATCATCGGGCTATAAAATGCGGTTTGAATTGGCAAGAATGTTGCTTAGAAAACCACAAATTTTATTGATCGATGAGCCTTTGGCAAATTTAGATATTCTTGTGCAACAAACTGTTCTTGAGGATTTTAAATCAATTGCGAAATCGCCATTCAGACCAATTGCAATAGTTTTGAGTTCGCAACAATTGTACGAAGTCGAGAAAACATCAGACCAAGTTATTTTCTTAAAAAATGGAATTCAAAAAAATCTTCACAGCGACATTTTAACGAATAATGACGACGAAGTTATTAAAAAACAATTAATTATTGAATTTGAAAGTAGTTTGTCGCAAGACGCTTTGGCTGAAATTTTTAATAATCATAGTTTAATTTCTTTGCAGTTTAATGGTGGTACTTTTATTGGTACTTTTTCAGAAAAAATATCGATTTTTGATTTTATGCAAATTGTTCTGGATAATAAAATTCCGTTGCAATATTTCAGAAATATTTCCAATTCAACACGACGATTTTTCGTATCTTAAATTAAAAAACTATGTTCAAAAACATCCAAAAATATTTGCTTTTAAATCATCCTTTGTTGTGGAATACTAAAATTGTTCCAATGACAATTCTTTTATTAATAATCAATTTAATATTTTTCGCCTTTGGATTTAACAACGGGAAAATTGACTTTAAAGAAACCAACAACAGTTACAGTTACAATCAAACCGAGCCAGTTTTAGTGTTTGTTGGTGTATTAATTTCGCTTATTATCATCATACTTTGGTTGGTTTTTTATTTTAAAAATAATGCTTTTAAGTCATTTTATCCTAAAAATAATAGTTCATTATTTAAAGAATGGCTCATTATTTTTTCTGTAATTTTCATGATTGCTATGTTTTCAATTTCTTATTTATATGCAAAAGAAGTTCGGGTTCGAAGCTATTTTTCACTAGAAGAAACTTCACGTCGTTGCAAAATTTTGAGTTTAGGTTCAGTTTTTTTAGAAGGATCTTTTGAATATAAAACCCATGATTCAATAAACCAATATGGCGATACAATTCAGGTTGCCAATAAATATGTTGCATTTAGAAATAAACATTATTCTAACAATTCGTTAATGAATAAAAATATAGAAAATTTTCAATTATTTAATGCTTTAAAACAGCGTGAAATTAAAGAAAAAACTCAAAACTGGTTGTACAATAAAGATAAACTTGCAATAAAAGCATTGATGAAAAATTATTTATTACTTGCCAATGAACATCGATTAAAAACCAATATTGACGAAAACAAATGGTTTGAATTAGTGTACAACGAACCCAGTTTTGAAGAAATAAATATTGTAGGAAAAGGTAAAATAAGCGGCGATTATAGCAATTACAACAGTTATGCGACTGCATCAATCATAGATGATGCAACAGCTTCTTTCGATTACATCAATAAATTTAAAGTTAATAGAAAAGGCTATATAGAAGAATATTTTAAAAATTATGTTCCTGCGGCTAATTTAAATTATGCTTATGAAAAAATTGCCGATGCTTGGATAAGCCCAGATATTACAGTAGAAAAAGTCTTGTTTCCATTGTATTTCGCATTAGGATTTTCATTATTAATTTTTACTTATAGAATATCGTCTGGACGAAATTGGATTATTGCTTTAATATCGTTAGGAATTATAAATATTGTATTTGGAATTTTTAGCGCATTATTTTCAACAGAAAAATTGTACTTAGTTTTATGCACAATAACAATTATTGTATTATTTTCTAATTTTATTTATTTGTGCCATAAAAAGAATAATAAAGGAATTTCTGGCATAACATTAAATGTTATACTTTGGACTTTTGGAGCAATTATTCCATTGCTGTATGCATTATTTCTTGAGTTTTTGAAATGGAAGTACAATTATACATATGAATATGGCGAAAAGGGTTTGAGTCTAGAAACCCAAAAAATGCATGAATTTATTGGCGTACTTAATGAAGATAGTAGTACAATTTTAATGATTATTGTCAATTTTTTATTAATGCTTGTTTTTTTATATTTTATGTCAATAAAAATTAAAAATTGGAAAGGAATTCCAGAAAACTAATATGAAAATTTTTTTAATAATTTCGGCTTTATTTCTTTCAATAATATGCAATTCTCAAACAGAAATAGACACAATAAAATCAATAAAACTAGATGGAATTGTAGTTAGCTCACAACGATTTGCAAAATCAAAACGAACTATTTCGCAACAAGTCGAAAGCATTTCTAAAAAAGAAATCGAATTCGAAAATTCGCAAACCACAGCCGATGTTTTTGCAAATACAGGCAAATTAAATATACAAAAATCACAACAAGGCGGCGGAAGTCCAGTTATTCGAGGTTTCGAATCGAGCCGAATTTTACTTCTTGTCGACGGCGTTCGAATGAATAATTTAATTTATCGATCAGGTCATTTGCAAAACAGCATTACAGTCGATAAAAATATGCTCGAAAACATCGATGTGCTTTTTGGTCCATCATCGACAATTTATGGCAGCGATGCACTTGGTGGCGCAATTTATTTGCAAACCAAAAATGCCAAAACCTTAACAGAAATTGATAATAAAGTTTTTACTGGAAATGTTTTAAGCAATTTTAGTTCGGTCAATAATGGAAAATCGGCACATTTTGATTTGAATTTTGCAAGTTCAAAATTTGCCTCATTGACCTCTTTTTCTGCAAATGAATATGGTGATTTATTGATGGGAAAACAAAAAAATGGCTCACAACCTTTTTTTGGCGAACGTAATTTTTATTCGCAAACAATAAATAATATTGATATAAAAGTTGCAAATGATAATAAATACTTGCAAAAGTTTTCGGGTTATTCTCAGTATGATTTTATGCAGAAATTAGTTTATAAACCCAATGAAACTTTAAGTCACAGCTTGAATTTGCAATATTCAACAAGTTCTGATATTCCTAGATACGATAGATTGACAGACAGCAATTCTAAAGGAGATTTTAGAAATGCAGTTTGGAATTATGGTCCTCAGAATCGATTTTTTTCAGCTTATAAATTATCAAATAAAAATATATTTTCTAAAAGCGACTTTAATTTTACATTAAGCTATCAAAACATAGAAGAAAGCCGAATTACAAGAAGATTTGGAAAATCACAAAAAGAAAATCGTACAGAAAATGTAAACGTTTTTGCATTAAATTCTGATATAAAATCTAAGTTTGGAAACATCGATTTGATTTATGGTTTAGATTTTACTTATGATAATTTAAAATCTACTGCTTTTCAAACGAATATTAATAATAATACTGTAAGTCAATTAGATACAAGATATCCTGACGGAAAAAACAATACTTTTTCGAGTGAAGGATTTATTTATTTGAATAATAATTTAAATCAGAAATCTTCATTTAACGCAAGTTTGAGGCTTGGATATAAAACTTTGAATTCAGAAATCGTTTTTAATTCGTTAAAATTACCTTTTACAAATATCAAACAAAATAATATAACCTATTCTGGTGCAATTGGTTATGTAAATAATCCGAGCAAAAATATCAAAATTGCATTAAATATTTCATCGGCTTTTAGAGTTCCAAACATTGACGATTTATCTAAAATTTTCGAAAGTGCGCCAGGTTTTTTAATTGTTCCTAATAATGATATAAAACCAGAAAAAATAATTTCTGCCGATTTAGGAATTACATTTTGGGACGGAAATAAAGTTCAATTAGAAAACAATTTTTATTTTACCAAAATTATTGATCAAATTGCAGTCGGAAATTTTATTTTTAATGGAAATTCAACAATTCTTTACAATGGACAAAACAGTATTGTTCAAGCCAATCAAAATCTTGGTCAAGGCACAATTGCTGGTTTATCGACAACTTTTAAAGCAAAAATATTTAGTAACTTATTGTTTTACAGCTCGTTTAATTTCACTCATGGACGAATAGAAAATAATTTAGGAAATTTTCCTTTAGATCATATTCCGCCGGTTTTTGGAAAAGTTGGTTTTAAATTCGAAAATAAGTTAATAAATTTAGACTTGAATATGAATTACAACGGCAATAAAAATTTGCAAGATTATTCACCGTCTTCTGAAGATAATTTGGTTTATGCACCAGAAAACGGAATGCCAAGTTGGGAAATTTATAATTTTAAAACCACTTTTTCTATTATAAAAAACACAATATTATTTCTAGGAATAGAAAATATTTTTGATATTCAATATCGTACATTCGCATCGGGGATTAATGCTGCTGGTAGGAATTTTTATTTTGGAGCCAAATATAAATTTTAATTATTTATCAAATTTCGGAATAGATTTCACATATAAATCTTCGACTTTTTTTCGAGCCCAATCGGTTTTTCTAAGAAAAGTCAAACTCGATTTTATTGAAGGATTATCGCTAAAACATTTTATTTTTATCAATTCCGACAAAGTATCAAATCCATAAAATTCCACCATTTTTTCAAGAATTTGTTGCAAAGTTATTCCGTGAAGCGGATTATTTTTTTGATTATTTTCCATTTTACAAATATATTATAAAACCAATCAAACCATGAAAAAAATACTTTTAATTTTAGCTTTTGCCTTGCAATTATCAAATATTCAAGCACAATCATCAACTTATTATTTTATTCGTCATGCCGAAAAAATTGACAATTCAGAAAATCCCGATTTATCAGAAAAAGGTAAAATTCGAGCCGAAAATTGGAATAAGATTTTTTCAGAAACTAAATTCGATTCAATCTATTCTACCGATTTTAAAAGAACAATTCAAACAATAACTCCAATTTTGAATTCTAGAAAACTAAAACCAATAATTTACGTTTACAAAAATATTGATTTAGAGTTATTTAAATCAGAAACCAGAAATAAAACCGTTTTGGTTGTTGGACACAGCAATTCGACACCAGAATTCGTAAATAAACTCATTAAAGATAAAAAGTACGAAAAAATCGATGAAACTGTTTTCGGAAATCTTTACATTATTACAATTTTAGAAAATGAAAACGCAAGCAGTCAGTTTTTGAAATTAGAATAAATTTGCAAAATCATTAATTATGACTACATTTGCACAATATGTTAAAAATAGTCAATATACTCAATAAAAAAGCACGTTTCGACTATGAAATTATCGAAATTTATACTGCCGGAATTGTTTTATCTGGAACCGAAATAAAATCTATTCGACTCGGCAAAGCCAATATAACCGAAAGTTTTTGCGAATTTAATTCCAAAAATGAGTTGTTCGCAATAAACACCAATATAGAAGAGTATGCTTTTGGAAACCAATTCAACCACAAAGCACGAAGCGAAAGAAAATTATTGCTTAATAAACGAGAATTAAAATCGTTAGCCAAAGACGTTCAGGCCAAAGGTTTGACCATTGTTCCACTAAAATTGCATACAACCGAAAAAGGTTTGGCAAAACTTGACATCGGACTTTGTCGTGGTAAAAAAACCTATGACAAGCGAGAATCATTGAAGGAACAAGATACCAAAAGAGATTTAGCAAGAATTAAAAAGGAGTTTAATTAATGAAAAATTGAATAGTTTTTATGCTAAATTGATAATCTTTTTAGTTCTAAATTATTCTAATTTTGCAGTAAAATTTTAATTTAAATAATAATGAGCATTTTTAAAAACCTATTTGGAAATTCTGAAACTGAAATTTCAAAAATCAGTAATATAAACTGGATTCAATTCACAGATTTAAAACAACTTAACGAAATTCAAGAAGTTTCTAATCAAAAACCAGTAATTATTTTCAAACACAGTACAACTTGCAGTATCAGTCGAATGGCATTAAAAAATTTCGAAAGAGAATATAGTTTGCAAGAAAAAGTCGATGCTTATTTTTTAGATTTATTAAATTTTAGAGCAATATCAAACGAAATTGCTTCAAGATTCGAAGTTGTGCATCAATCGCCACAATTGTTGTTGATTAAAAATGGAAAATCTGTTTATGATGTTTCGCATGATAGTATTGATGCTGAATTGTTAAAAGCAAAAATTTAAAAATTTAAAAATTTTAATAAAAAAATCCATTTTCGAAAGAAATTGGATTTTTTTTAGAACACTGAACACTGAACACTGAACACTGAACACTGAACACTGAACACTGAACACTGAACACTGAACACTGAACACTGAACACTGAACACTGA
>JAYWGV010000078.1:0-72973 GCA_043778105.1 Bacteroidota bacterium | reverse complement strand
CTGAAACCTGAAACCTGAAACCTGAAACCTGAAACCTGAAACCTGAAACCTGAAACCTGAAACCTGAAACCTGAAACCTGAAACCTGAAACCTAAATTGCAGCCAAATATCTTTCAGCATCAAGTGCAGCCATACAACCAGTTCCTGCAGCAGTAATCGCTTGTCTGTAAACGTGATCGGCAGCATCGCCACCAACAAAAACACCTTCGATATTGGTCTTTGAAGTTCCAGGAATATTAATTATATAGCCAGTTTCGTCTAAAGTTAAATAATCTTTAAAAATGTCAGTATTTGGTTTATGACCAATAGCCACAAAAAATCCTGTTGATGGAATATCAAAAGTTTCGTTTGTTGTTTTGTTTAATGCTTTGACGCCAGTAACTACTTGACCATCACCCAAAACTTCAACGGTGTCGTGGTTCATTAAAATCGTAATATTTTCCGTTTTTTTAACACGCTCTTCCATAATTTTGGAAGCTCGAAATTTTTCGCTACGCACCAACATGGTGACTTTTTTGCACAATTTTGACAAGTAATGTGCTTCTTCGCAAGCAGAATCTCCAGCACCAACAATTACGACTTCTTGATTTCTATAGAAAAAACCATCGCAAATTGCACAGGCAGAAACGCCGCCACCCATTTTTAAATAATGTTGTTCAGAATCAATTCCTAGGTATTTTGCAGTCGCACCAGTCGAAATAATTATAGTTTCGCAATGCAATTCTTTAGAATCGTTGATCCAAACTTTATGAAAACCATCGCCTAATGAAAAATCAACTTTGGTTGCCCAACCATCACGAACATCGGTTCCAAAACGTTCGGCTTGTTTTTGTAGACCAATCATCATTTCTGGACCAGTAATTCCTTCTGGATTTCCTGGCCAGTTTTCAACTTCGTTAGTTGTAGTTAATTGTCCACCAGGTTGCGTTCCTTGGTATAAAACAGGATTCATATTGGCTCTAGCAGCATAAATAGCAGCTGTATAACCTGCTGGTCCTGAACCTATAATTAAACATTTTATTTTTTCGATTGTATCTGACATATTTTTGAATTTATTATTGCAAATGTAAACTTAATTATAAAAAAAATCTAGCTAAATAGTTGCTAAATCTTTATTAAAATAAAATTACTTATTCAGCATTTAATTGTTAACCATAAAAAATTAATTTGGATTTGTCATCTCATCTTTAAAAACGAGACTAAAACTCAAAGAAAAAACAGTAAATTTCTTTCAAATTTATCTTTTGTACATTAATAACGCCAAATTCTCATTAAAAAAACTTCGTTACTTTGAGTCTTTGTGGCAAATAAATCAAATAAATTTTGATGTCTGAATAGTTTTAAATAAAAAAGCCTTTTCAAATAAATGAAAAGACTTTGGTCGGGGTGGCAGGATTCGAACCTGCGGCCTCCTGCTCCCAAAGCAGGCGCGATAACCGAGCTACGCTACACCCCGAAAGCGTTTGCAAAGATAATTTTTAAAATTACAATTCCAATTTTTTTTTAAATTAAATTTTTTTAACTCAAATATTATTGAATTTATATTGATATATCAATTATATTTGTATCAAATATGTTTTTATGAATTTTAAAAATCCAACGGGAACCGTACTTTATACAATAGAGAAAACCATTAAAGAATACAGAAAATTATCACAAAAAAATATTTCTTTGATTGTTAATGATATTACGATTGATCAATGTTTGGTATTAATAGTTTTGAATAATAATGAGAATTTTTCGCAAAAAGAAATTGCAGATTTAATTTTTAAAGACAATGCATCGATTACTCGAATAATAGAATTGATGGTCAAAAAAGATTATTTAACAAGAACGATTCATCAAGCAGACAGGCGAAAATTCCAAATTAAATTAACTGAAAAAGGTTTAAAAACAATTGATTTATTGACACCAGCTATTAAAAAAAATAGAAAAACTGCTCTCGACGGATTATCAATCGAGGAAATTAATCAACTAGATAAAATTCTAAACAAAATAATTTTAAACTGTAAAAATTAATAAAAATGAAACAAATTATAACTTTGCTATTGCTGTCAATTTCAATTATTGGCTATTCCCAAAAAGAAATTCTAGTTGAAAATCAAAATGACTTCAATGAAATAAATCAAAAACAAATTTTGGACACATTAACTTATAGATTAGAAGAGTTTTATATAAAATCTAAATCAATCGAGAACATAAAAAATCAATTGAATGATAACCTAAAAAAAGGAATTTATAAAAACATTTTGAATCCTAATGAATTTGCAAATAAACTAACCACAGATCTTATTGAAATCAGCAAAGATTTGCATTTTAATGTTAGTTATGATAAAGATTGGGTTGAAAATCAGTTAATAAATAAAGATGAATTGGTTGTTAAAAAGAATAAATCAGAAGAATTAATTCGTTCGAAAAAAAATAATTTCGGATTTAGAAATACACAAATATTAGAGGGGAATGTTGGCTATTTAAAGTTTGATTATTTTCACGATCCAGCTGAAGCAGCTGAAACTGCAACTTCGATTATGAAATTTTTAGAAAATTCAGACGCTTTAATTATAGATCTACGAAGTAATAATGGTGGAGTAATGGAATTGGGACAATTTTTAAGTTCTTATTTTTTTAAAAATAAAGATTTGCCTCTTTACAAATATTACTATTACGAAAATAAAAGAAAGCGAATTGATCGAGAAATGTGGTTGTTGCCATCAGTTCCTGGCAATCGATTAGAAAATGTAACTCTTTACATTTTAACAAGCAATGCTACTTTTTCGGCTGCTGAATGGATGTCTTACTCGCTTCAAAATCTTAAAAGAGCAACAATTATTGGCGAACAAACCGCAGGTGGCGCTCATCCGGTTGATAGAAAAATATTAGTAAATGGGTTTTCTATTAATATTCCGTTTGGCGAAATAGTTGATCCAATTACAAATTTAGATTTTGAGGGAAAAGGAGTTACGCCAGATGTTAAATGTGCTGGTAGCGATGCATTAAATACAGCTCATATTCTTGCTTTAAATAATCTCAATTTAAAAAATACAGATTCAATATCAAATATAAATTGGATTATTCCAATAATTAAAAATCGTCAAAAACCATTATTTTTAGATAGTTTTACATTGAAATCTTATCAAGGAAAATATGGAAAAGGAATGCTCAAATTCGAAAATGAAGTTTTAAATTACAAATGGAACAATGCTACTAATTTTTCGCTCACACCATTAGAAAAAGATTTGTTTCTAGTTAACGGAATCGATGATTTTCGGATAAAAATTGTATTCGAAAATAAAACAATCAAAGCAATTAAAAGAATCTATCAAGATGGTCAAGAAAGAATATATTTGAAAGATTAAATTTGAAAAATTAAAAATTTTATATCATAAAACCTTTTTTTGTAATTATTTTTACAATAAATGCTTTTATATTGTAATAATGACTAATTTTGTTTAAAATAATAATAAAATGTTAGTACAATTTTCAGTTAAAAATTTCAAAACTTTTAAAGACAAAGCAACTTTAAGTTTGGTGGCATCTAACTATGATAAATCTGATTTAGAATTGTCAAATGTTTTTGAAGTAACAAATTATTCACATAGATTATTAAAGAGTTCTGTAGTTTTTGGTGCAAATGCAAGTGGTAAAACAAAGTTTATTGATGCAATTGCTTTTATGCGTTCGTTAATAATTAATTCATCCACAGGAACACAAGATGGTGATGAAATAAATGTAGATAATTTTAAATTTAATGCAGAATCTGAAAACACTTGTACTGAGTTTGAAATTATTTTTATTATTGATAAATCCCAATACAGATATGGTTTTGAAATTACTAGAAAAAAAGTTGTTTCAGAATGGTTGTATCAAAAAAGACTCAATTTAAAACCAAAAGAAATCGAATTAATTTTTAGAGATGAAACAGGAATTGATTTACATAGTTCATTTAAAAAAGTTGAATTATTAGATAAAGAATTTGATGGTATTATTAGGGATAATGCATTAATATTATCAATTGCAAATCAATTTAAAGTAAAAGAAGCAAAAGAAATAGTTATTTTTTTTAGAAGAATGGGTTTTTTGTTAGGAAATGAACCTTCAATGTATCAAGATTTTTCACTTTCAGAAATTTCTAAAAAATCAAGTTTAGGAAGAAAAATAATTGAGACTTTAAAGAGGTTTGACATAGGTTTAAACGATCTTAATGTAAATGAAGTTAAATTAGAGAACGATAAAAGGTTTTCAAAAGAAATTATTAGTAAACTATCTCTATCTAATAATAATGAAATAACTTTTTTTGAAGCCGAAGCTGTTCACAAACTATATGATACAGATTATAATTTTGTAAAAAATAAGAATTTAGATTTTGATCAAGAATCTGCTGGAACCAAAAAACTACTCTCACTTTTGGGACCAATATATGAATCATTGTCTAGTGGAGATTTATTATTTGTAGATGAATTAGATTCTCAATTACATTCAAATATTGTATCGCATTTGATAAATCTTTTTAATTCTAAAGTTACAAATCCAAAAAACGCACAACTTATTTTTAACACTCATAACACAAATCTTTTAAATGAAAAATTATTTAGAAGAGACCAAGTTTGGTTTACTGAAAAAAATAGATATGGTGAAGCAAAATTATTTTCATTAGCAGATTTTAAAGCACGAAAAGAGGATAATTTCGAAGAAAAATATTTAGATGGTAGATATGGTGGAGTTCCATTTCTTGAAGACATTTCTAATTTACTTTATAAATAGATTTAGATATGAAAATGCAAAACAAAAAATCTAATGATGTATTAGATAGAAAAAATCATTTAAAACAACTTCAGGATAATAAAAAAAGAAGAAATGAGCCAATTATTGAAAGAATAATTGATAAAGAAAATGAAAAACCTAAAATTTTAATAGTATGTGAAGGAAAAAATACCGAGAAAGATTATTTTGACAAATTTAAGAAATCAAGTTTAGATTTAAAAATAGTTGGATTAGGTGATAATACTTTATCTTTAGTTAACAAGACAATTAGTTTAAGAGATAAAAAGAATATTAGTTTTTATGAAGAAGTTTGGTGTGTTTTTGATGCAGACCCAAAACCAGATAATCCAAATCAACT
The DNA here is from genome assembly GCA_043778105.1 of Bacteroidota bacterium. GTDB lineage: Bacteria > Bacteroidota > Bacteroidia > Flavobacteriales > Flavobacteriaceae > Flavobacterium. The sequence goes on along the minus strand of JAYWGV010000078.1, from coordinate 67,854 downwards.
TAAAAATTTTAACGAAGCTATATTTTTGGCAGCGAAAAATAACATAAAAGTAGCATATTCTCATCAAGCTTTTGAATATTGGTTATTACTTCATTTTAATGATTATCAAGGAGAACCAATGAATAGAAATCTTTATAAAAAGCAATTGAATAGATTTTTATCAAAATTTGGTTTAAAATATGATGATAGTTCTGACGAAAGAGGCAAATCAATTTCTAACGAATTTTTTGATGTAATGCTTTCGTATGAAAAAAATGGTAAACGAAGAATCTGTACTGCAATTGAAAGAGCAGAAAAAATTTTTAAAAATAGACTTAGTCATTCAAATCCAGCGATAAATGAATCGTGTACTACGGTATTTTTATTAGTAAAAAGAATATTAGGAATTGATGAAGAAAATCTTTGTTCAAGTATTAAATTCTAGATATTTTCTATCCAATCAAAACCTCCAAAATCTTAATCGCAGCTTCACTAATTTTAGTTCCAGGACCAAAAACGGCAACCGCGCCAGCATCAAATAAAAACTGATAATCTTGAGCAGGTATTACGCCACCAACCACAACCATAATATCTTGTCGTCCATATTTTTTCAACTCTTCAATTACTTGAGGCACCAATGTTTTATGACCAGCGGCTAATGATGATACGCCCAAAACGTGCACATCATTTTCGATTGCTTGTTTTGCAGCTTCTGATGGAGTTTGAAAAAGTGGACCAATATCGACATCAAAACCAACATCGGCATAACCTGTGGCGACGACTTTTGCGCCTCGATCATGACCATCTTGTCCCATTTTGGCAATCATTATTCTTGGTCTTCTGCCTTCTTGCTTGGCAAATTCGTTGGCCAATTGTTTGGCTTTTTCGAAACTTTTGTCGTCTTTAATTTCTTTGCTGTACACGCCACTAAAAGTTTTTATTTGTGCTTTGTATCGTCCAAAAACGGTTTCAAGTGCATCAGAAATTTCGCCAAGAGTGGTTCTGAATCTTGCTGCTTCGACGGCAATTTCTAGTAAATTTCCTTCGCCAGTTTTAGCACAATTTATTAATTTTTCTAAAGATTCTTGAACTTTTTCGTTGTCACGAGATGCTTTTATTTGATCTAATTGTTCGAGTTGTTGTTTGCGAACCATTTGATTATCAACATCTAAAATATGCAACGGATCTTCTTTTTCTAATCTAAATTTGTTTACACCAACTATTATATCTTGGCTAGAATCTATTCTGGCTTGTTTTCTTGCTGCAGCCTCTTCGATTCGTAATTTCGGAATTCCAGCTTCTATGGCTTTGGTCATTCCGCCTAATTCTTCGACTTCTTCAATTAACAGCCAAGCTTTTTCTGCAATTTCGGCAGTTAAACTTTCTATATAAAAACTTCCAGCCCAAGGATCTACTGTTTTGGTAATTTTGGTTTCTTCTTGCAAGAATATTTGAGTATTTCGAGCAATTCGAGCCGAAAAATCGGTTGGTAACGCAATTGCTTCATCTAAGGCATTGGTATGTAACGATTGCGTACCACCAAATGCTGCCGCCAAACCTTCGATTGTAGTTCTTGCGACATTATTAAAAGGATCTTGCTCGGTCAAACTCCAACCCGAAGTTTGGCAGTGCGTTCTGAGAGCCAATGATTTATCGTCTTTTGGATTGAACTGTTTTACTAATTTTGCCCAAATCATTCTGGCAGCTCGCATTTTGGCAATTTCCATAAAATGATTCATTCCTATTCCCCAAAAAAAGGATAGGCGAGGAGCAAATTCATCGATTTTCATTCCTGTTGATAATCCAGTTTTTATATATTCTAATCCGTCGGCAAGTGTGTAAGCAATTTCAATATCAGCAGTTGCTCCAGCTTCTTGCATGTGATAACCCGAAATAGAAATCGAATTGAATTTTGGCATTTTTTTGCTTGTAAATTCAAAAATATCTGCAATAATTTTCATTGATGGCGTTGGCGGATAAATGTAGGTATTTCGAACCATAAACTCTTTGAGAATGTCGTTTTGAATTGTTCCAGAAAGTAATTCTGTCGCAACGCCTTGCTCTTCGGCAGCAACAATATAAAAAGCCATAATTGGCAAAACTGCACCATTCATTGTCATAGAAACCGACATTTCGTCAAGGGGAATTTGGTCGAATAATACTTTCATATCTTCGACCGAATCGATTGCAACACCAGCTTTTCCAACATCGCCAACAACACGTTCATGGTCAGAATCGTAACCGCGATGCGTTGGTAAATCGAATGCTATTGACAATCCTTTTTGTCCAGCAGCAAGATTTCTGCGATAAAAAGCATTGCTTTCTTCGGCGGTCGAAAATCCTGCATATTGCCTAATTGTCCAAGGTCTGCGCACATACATTGTGGCATAAGGACCACGAAGATTGGGTGCAAATCCTGCTGCAAAATCAAGATGTTCGAGATTTTCAATGTCTTGTTTTGTGTAAGTTTTTTTAACAGAAATTCCTTCGGCAGTTTCGAAGTTTTGTTCCATTTCCCTTGACTGCGCTCGGGATGACAAATCTAGGTTTATATGTTGGAGTTTTTTTCTCAATTTGCAAGTTTTAAAATAAATTCAAATTTCCATCTTTTGATGAATGGCAAATAGATTGAATTATTATTAGATTATCAATAACACGATAATGTATTAAGTAAGGGAAAGTTTCAAATTCTTTTATTCTAACTTCGTCATATCTCATTTGAAATAATAATGGATTTTTTCTAATTATTGACAAACTTTCTTAAAATGAAGTATTAAATTTTTTCGATAAAATTGGATTTATATCACTATACCAATAAAAAGATTTTCTAAATTCAATTTTGGCTTCGGAGACAATTATCGTTTTATATTTCATTTTCAAATTCTTTTAAAAAATCATCGATATCAGTTGCACTTTCTGGATTTTTTAAATATTTTTCATGACGTTCTCGAACCTGATTTATTTGCCATTGTGGAATTTCATATTCTTTTGGTTCTTTTGCCAAAATAATTACATCAACTTCATCAGCAATAAAATCGTCTGGCAAAGTTATTTTGAAAGAATGATTTTTCACTTTTACGGTTTGACGAATGGCTTCCATAACATATAATTTTATTTGTAAATATACTAATTTTTGAATTGAAAACTGCGACTGAAAACTAAAAACTGATTACTCTTCCAAAAGCCTTTCTTGCTCAATTTTTTCTGCCAAACGTTTTTCGATGATTGGTGTTATTAATGTTTTTCGAGGTTTTACTTTTACAAATGGAAACAACTCTAAATCATGTTTCATTTTGTCATTTTTGTTTGGATATTTATTGGTTCCAAGTAAAATTTCTTTTCCAGAATTGAATAATTCTTGCTCAGAATCGGCACTTTCTTGAATTTTTCGTTTGATAATTCCGTCGTTTAATTGTTTCAAAAAACCACCATTTTCTTCGATATCTTTAAATAAAATCAATGCTTTTTCGGCTAATTGTTGGGTCAAACTTTCAATGTAATAACTTCCATCTGATGGATTATTGACTTTATCGAAATAAGATTCGTTTTTTAGAATTAGTAGTTGATTACGTGCAATTCTGTCGCCAAATTCGTTGTCTTTGTGGTACAAACTGTCATAAGGCAAATTAGCAATAGCATCAGCACCGCCTAAAATGGCAGACATACATTCGGTTGTGGTGCGCAACAAATTGGTGTTGTAATCGTAAATTGTTTTGTTGCGTTTGGTTGGCGAAACCAACAAATGACAATCCAAATTATGGTTGTATTCTTGCGCAACAGCTTTAAAAACCAATCGTAAAGCTCGAAGTTTTGCAATTTCGAAAAAATAATTGGTTCCAACCGAAACCTGAAAAACAATGGGTTTATTTATATTTTGTATTTTATTAAAATATTCGTTGGCATGAGCAATTGCATAAGCAATTTGTTGCACCATATTGGCTCCAGCATTTTGATATAATCCAACATCAACAGAAAGAAGCCCTCTAACCCCCAAAGGGGGAATTTTCGACATAATATTTAGCGTGTCGAAATTTGTTTTTTCGTTGGTTTTATACCAATTTCCATCTTTGGCTAAATTTCCAATTGGATCTTGATTGCAATATATGTTTAGTGATTTTTGATTTGCAATTGCATCAATTTTTTTTACGAAATCGATTGAAAGAAAATTCAAATTGAAGTAAACAGGAATATTTTCTAAATTTATTGCATTTAATAATTTTTCGACATCAATTTTCTCATCTTCAATTGTGAAACGCAAACTTTCTGCACCTCGAGAAAGGCTTTCGTTGGCTCTGAAAATAGATTTTTCGAGGTCATGAACGAAAATATTTTGACAAATTTTAAATTCACTTGCTTTAGTTTTGATATTGAAACTCGAAGTTGATTCGTCTTTGTGATAAAAAGGTTTTACTTGAATGTCTTCGGGCGAATTCCAAATTAATGTTTCGTTATAATCTGCGCCTTTTAATTCAAATTGAATTTGTTGTTTCCATTGTTTTGAAGAAATTGTTGCCCAGTCTTCTCCGAAGTTTAGTGAATTTGAATTATCAGAAATTGTGCTGTTTTTTGTATCCATTTTATGAAATTATTTAACCAACATATAGTCCTTACGGGACAAAATTACTACAATTGTTTTGTTTTTCTACAACCAACATTAAGTTCCTAACTAGACAGTGAAATGATTAGGAAATAAAAATGTTTTATTTAGTCGATAATCGTAGTACAAATATCTTAAAGTCTTTTGTCTAAAAGTCTAAAGTCTTGAAGTCTAAATTCATTTTTTAATAGTATCTCCTTCAAATTCAATGATATAAACATCTTCGGAATCTTTTTTCATGAAATATTTTTCGCGAGCATATTTTTCGATTTGATTTGGATCTTTAAGTTGTTTGATGTTTTTTTGGTCGTTGTTAATTTCATCTTTGTAATACTTTTTTTGTCGATTTAGTTCATCTATCTGATTATCAAGAAGTCGATGATCAAGATAGGAATAATTATCTAAAAATAGCATCCAAACAATAAAAACTAGCAGCACCCAAATATATTTGTTGCTTGCAAACTTGTACCAATTTTTGTCTTTGTAGGAATCCATTTTGGATTTTTTAAATTAGTAAAATCTATTTTTAAAGTAGATGTTTTAGCCCTGATTAAAGGGAAAATCCTTTTTATCAATTGCCACGGGTTTAAACCCGTGGCAATTGATAAAAAGATTGGAATGACAGCGGGAATTAGCTCCAGATTACCACTTTACTAGCAATAATAATCACAGAATTCTTTGGTTTATTACAGCTCGAACAACATCTATAGCAACAGTATTAAATTTATCGTTTGGAATAATTATATCTGCAAATGCTTTGGTAGGTTCTATAAACTGCTGATGCATAGGCTTTAATGTTGATTGATAACGATTAAGAACTTCTTCCATATCTCGGCCTCGTTCGGCAATATCTCTTTTTAATCGGCGTATTAATCTTTCGTCGGAATCGGCGTGAACAAATATTTTTATGTCAAATAATTCTCTTAATTCTGGATTTGTAAGAATTAAAATGCCTTCGACAATCATTACTTTTCTTGGATGTGTAAAAATGGTATCGTCTGTTCGATTATGTGTTACAAATGAATAAACGGGTTGATTAATTGTGTTTCCAGCTTTTAATTCTTTGAGATGTGCAACCAAAAGTTCGAAATCGATAGCTCTAGGATGGTCGAAATTGATTAGTTTTCGCTCATCGTAACCAAGATTATCGGTTTGTTTGTAATAAGAATCTTGCGCAATTATTCCGACTTCTGTTTCGGGCAATTCGTTCATAATTTGGTGAACTACAGTTGTTTTTCCTGAACCTGTTCCGCCTGCAATACCTATAATTAGCATAATTGTTGTGTTGTTGTTATTGCAAAAATAAGGTTTTATTTTCTATTCTTTAAATTCGTTTGTTGGTTTTTCATTATTTAATTTCTGTTTATTTTGCAAATGCAGTTTATAGAAAAAATGAGCAATTAGCGACATTCCAAATAAATCAATTAACGTTAAAGAATAATTGAATATCTGACTATATCCCATAAAATAAAATAGAAAAGTTTTTAAAACTTGAACAAATATCATCATTATTGCGCCGTAATAGGCAAGTGTGCTTGGGTGTTTCATGGTTGTTATTTAAAAAAAATCTTACAAATTCAAAATATTTGTGAATCTGTAAGATTTTTATTAATGGTTAAATTATAATTTTAAAATTCTTTACATTTTAGCTTTTAATGCTTTGACCTTGTCTGTCAATTCCATTGCTTTGTAAACGCTTAATAATGTTTTTGAAACCTCTTCATCAGTTGGTTTTATTTCGTAAGCTTTTTCTAGAAATGGCAGTGCGTCGTTAAACATTTTGGTTCTGTTTGCTTTCACGACATCATATTTTTTCATATCAGCAGCCGAAGTTCCAAGTTTTGACATTTGGTCAACATATTTTTGATCATCACGCAATTTTATTTCTGCTAATGAAATGTATGCTTCTAAATAATCGGGTTTAATTTCGATGGCTTTCTTGTAATATTTTTCTGCCGAAACTATGTCTTTAGCACCAGCACTTGTTACACCTAGATTATAATACAAGCTAGGATCATTTGGATTTTTGTCGATTGCTTCTTTAATTAAACGTTGATAATTTGGAATATCTTTCATTTCATAATATAAACCTGCTTCTGACATTAACAATGTTGTATCGGCTGGATCAATCAATCTTGCTTCTTGAATTGCAGATAATGCTTCTTCTTTTTTGCCATTTTGAACCAAAATTAATGCTATGTTTTTGATTACTTCAGGTCTTTTTGATGGTTGAGTTTCTTGAGATGGTTTTTCGTGAGTTCCTGCCTGAACATATAAATCACGTTCTGATTTTGAATTGAATTGTTCTGCTTTTTTGGTTTCTTTATTAATCGCTGAAAATGTTGTTGATTCGCCTGTGAAATTTATTTTTTTTAATTCTTGGTATTCAGACAATGCCAGATTATAGTCTTTTGCGTTTAATGCAAAATTGGCTGCATAATACAATTTTTCTGGATCTTTTGGATCTAATTCATAAACGCTTTTTAATATTAACGAAGCATCTTTATATTGTTGTTTGTCATTTAATGCAACTGCATAATTAACAAAAAGGGCTTTTAATGCCACAGCATTTTCATTAATTCCTTTAGATAATGTTGCAATTCCTTCTTTTCTTTCAAATGCCAAAAGCGCATTTCGACCAGCGACAATTTCAGCAATATTTTTAGCATTTAAGTATTGAATTACAATTTCTGGATTTTCTTTAGATGCCGATTTTGACATTGCCGATAAATATTCTACATAAGGCATTACTGCTTTAAAATAAGTAGTTTGTGCAGTTTCAACAGGAGTAGAGCCAGTAACTAATTTATCTATCGAGGTTAAATTTTCTTTATAAGATGCAATATCTGCATCTGAAACAGAAGATTTTTCGTAAATTTTCTTAATTGCTTTCAATTGGTCTTTTTGTGCAAAAGTTCCAATTGATAATGTAAACGCGCCTAATAATATTAAATTTTGTAATTTCATTTTTTTGATTTTTAAAATTTTTGTTTTGATATTTTAAATCTAGTTTTCAACTTCTATGCCAAAAATGAAAACTAGATTAGATTATTCCTTCTAAATAATATTTAGATTTTTTTATTAAGATTCTTCTTCGTCAATTTCAGAATCAGTATCGTCTTCTTCTGATTCTTCTTCAACTTCATCATCAGAATCGTCGTCATCGTCGTCTGTGGCTCCATCATCTTCAAGTACTTCCAAAACAGGTTTAACTCTTTCTATTACAGATTCTATTATGTTTCCGTCTTCATCAACCAAAACTTCTTCAACATCGTCTTTCATTACTTTGGTAACTGCAGCGATTGAATCGTTTCCTTTCAAGTTGATTAATTTTACGCCTTGCGTTGCACGACCCATTACTCGTAAATCTTCGACTGCCATTCTAATTGTTAATCCAGATTTATTGATAATCATTAAATCATCATTATCAGTAACTGAATTAATAGAGATTAATTGACCAGTTTTTTCGGTAATATTTAAAGTTTTCACACCTTTTCCACCACGATTTGTAATTCTATAATCGTCTAATGATGAACGTTTTCCGTATCCGTTTTCGGCTACAACAAGAATTTCGCTGTTCATATCATTAACTGCGACAAGACCAATAACTTCATCGTTTTCGTCTTTTAATCGAATGCCTCGAACTCCAGATGCTGTTCTTCCCATTGGACGGGTTTTGGTTTCTTCGAATCGCAATAATTTACCTGATTTTACGGCAATAATTATTTGAGAATTTCCATCTGTCAATTCGGCTCCTAATAATTCATCTCCTTCTTTTATGGTTATTGCTGCAACACCATTTACTCTTGGTTTAGAATATTTGTCCAATGATGTTTTCTTAACTTGACCTTGTTTGGTAACCATAATCAAGTTATGGCTCATTGTATAATCTTTGTCTTTTAAATCTTGTGTGCATATAAATGCTTTTACTTTATCGTCAGATTCAATATTAATAAGATTTTGCAAAGCACGACCTTTAGCAGTTTTTGAACCTTCAGGAATTTCGTAAACACGCATCCAGAAACATTTTCCTTTTTGTGTAAAAAACATCATATATTGATGATTCGTAGCCACAAACATGTGTTCTAAGAAATCGGCATCACGTGTTCCTGCTGATTTTTGACCAACGCCACCACGGTTTTGAGTTTTATATTCAGTCAAATTTGTACGTTTTATATAACCTGCGTGCGATATTGTAATAACCACATTTTCGTCAGCAATTAAATCTTCGATACTCACGTCGCCACCATTTAATTCGATTATCGAACGACGCGCATCGCCATATTTATCTCTGATTTCCTCTAACTCTTCTTTAATTACACCAATTCTTAAATTAACATCACCAAGTAAACCTTTCAAGTAATCGATTAATTTCATGATTTCTTCGTATTCTGCTCTTAGCTTGTCTTGTTCTAGACCAGTTAATTGACGCAAACGCATTTCTACGATTGCACGAGCTTGAATATCAGATAATTTGAAACGTTCGATTAATTTTTCACGTGCTTGTTCAGTATTTGACGACGATCGTATTAATGCGATAACCTCGTCAATATTGTCAGATGCAATGATTAAACCTTCAAGAATATGGGCTCTTTCTTCGGCTTTTCTTAATTCGAATTGTGTTCTTCGGGTTACAACATCGTGTCGGTGTTCAATGAAATAATGAATCATGTCTTTAAGATTCAGCATTTGCGGACGACCTTTAACTAATGCAATATTATTTACCGAAAATGACGATTGAAGTTGCGTAAATTTAAAAAGTGTATTTAAAACAACATTTGGAGTTGCATCTCTTTTTAATATATAAACAATTCGCATTCCGTTTCTATCCGATTCGTCACGAATATTGGCAATTCCTTCGATTTTTTTATCGTTAACCAAGTCTGCAGTTCGCTTGATCATATCGGCTTTGTTAACCTGATATGGAATTTCGGTTACAATAATCGATTCACGACCATCTACTTCCTCGAAACCAACTTTGGCTCGCATTACAATTCGTCCACGACCAGTTTTAAAGGCTTCACGAACACCTTCATAGCCATAAATAGTTCCACCAGTTGGAAAATCTGGTGCTTTAATGTGAGTCATTAATTCTTCAATCTCGATATCATTATTATCAAGATAGGCCAATGTTCCATTAATAACTTCGGTAATATTATGTGGCGGCATATTGGTTGCCATTCCTACTGCAATTCCAGTTGCTCCGTTAATTAATAAAGTCGGAACACGAGTTGGCATTACGGTTGGTTCATATAAAGTATCGTCAAAATTCAGTTTAAAATCTACTGTTTCTTTTTCGATATCGGCCATAATATCTTCGGATATTTTACGCATTCTGGCTTCGGTATATCTCATTGCTGCTGGACTATCGCCATCGACTGAACCAAAATTACCTTGACCATCAATTAAAAGGTAACGCATTGACCATTCTTGCGCCATTCGAACCATCGCATCATATACAGATGTATCGCCATGTGGATGGTACTTTCCAAGAACTTCTCCGACAATTCTGGCAGATTTTTTATGGGCTTTGTTAGAAAAAACTCCTAAATCATACATTCCATAAAGTACTCGTCGGTGCACTGGTTTCAAGCCATCGCGCACATCTGGTAGTGCTCTAGAAACAATTACAGACATCGAATAATCAATGTAGGCTGTTTTCATTTCGTCTTCAATGTTAATAGGAATTAACTTTTCTCCGTCAGACATAATATATATTTAAATTAAAATTTATTTGAATTAAAAAATCTTGCTAATATATGCTTTCTTAGATTGATTTCAAAGTTAATTGAATGTAAATTTTAATGATTTATCAACATGATATTAAAAGTTATATAAACAAAAAAAATTGCCTATTATGACGTTTTTTTTTAAAATTATTGTATTAATTATTTCTTTAAAATTTGAATTATTTTTGAATTAGAACCCGAAGAAACTTTTACAAAATAAGTTTGATTTGATAGTTCGGATAAGTCAACTTGAATTTTATTCATCTTTGGATATTTAGAAATTAATGTTTGTCCAAGAATATTTGTAACTTCAATTTCAGAAATTTCTTTATCATATTCCAAATTTAATATTCCTGAAGTTGGATTTGGATAATATGTAAAATTGAAATTTTCGAAAATATTTTTACTTAAAGTTACTGATAATGTTGCTTCGTTCGATATTATAGAACCGCAAAAATTATTTAAAACAACTCTTACTTTTAAGTTATCAAAATCAGCAGGTATTCCACCAGAAATAGTTAATGTATTGGTAGTAGAACCAGAAACATCTGGATTTGTAAAAGTATCAAGAAGATCTGTCCAAACCATTAAATCTGGAATATAAAACTGCCATTGATAAGCTCCAACATTTGTAGCATTTACAGAAAATGTGACGTTCTGACCTTCAACTATATTTTGGCTTTGCGGTTGTGTATTGAGAATAATATTTTGACCAATTAAAAATGAAATCGAAGCGCCAGTGGAACATTGACCAGAATTGGGTGTAAAAATATATGTGCCAGCTAAGGTTGTACTTACAATCGCAGGATTCCAAGTTCCTGTAATTCCATCACCTGAAATACTAGGCAAAACTGGAGCAATATCTCCTGGACAAATATAACTTATAAATAAGGGAAAAACTGGCGAAGTTAGTGGATTTACAACAACATTTACAGCAACACGATTGCTACTATAACCTTGAATTATTTTTCTAATTAAATGATTGTCAGTATCAGCGACATAGATAATTCCATTTGAATCGACTGTCAATGCATAAGGTTTATTGAATTTTGCAGCCGAACCCATTCCATTTGTTGCACCAACCACGCCAGTTCCTGCAATTGTAGTTACCAAACCATTAGAATCAATTTTTCTAATAGAATGATTGAAATAATCTGCTACAAATAAATTATCAGTGATATCGAATGCAAGTCCAATTGGAGAACTAAATCGTGCAGTTGCAATATCGCCATCAATAAAACCAATTGTTGCGCTTCCAGCAAATGTAGAAACTGCGCCTAGTGGAGTAATTTTTCGAATTAAATTATTTGTAGCATCGGCAACAAAAATATTAGCTTGCGAATCGACTGCAATTCCAATCGGATTATTAAATTGCGCTAATAAACCATTAGTATTATTTGCATTTCCAATAGTTCCTGATCCAGCCAAAGTTGTAACTTGCCCAAGTGGAGATATTTTTCTGATTTTATGATTGAAATAATCAGTTACAAAGAAATTTCCTGAATTGTCGATTGCAATGCAAATCGGACCGTTAAATGTTGCTGCAATTCCAAGTCCATCAACGCTACCAGCAGTGGCATTTCCTGCAAATGTCGAAACTTCGCCAGTTGTACTAATTTTTCGAATGGCGTTATTTATAAAATCGGCTACATAAATATTTCCAGATGAATCTCTGCAAGTTCCCGTTGGACCATTAAACGATGAATTTAAAGGATTTATATTATTTGCAAAACCTGTTGTACCAATTCCTGCAAAGGTTGTTGTTGTTCCAAATTTATCAATTTTACGTATTTTATGATTGTCATAATCTCCAATAAAAGTATTTCCAGATAAATCGTGAACAATACCACTTGGATAATTAAAACTTGCCGCTGTTCCAGAATCGTCAACATTTCCGACCAAACTTGAACCAGCCAAAGTCGAAACTTGATTGATGTTATTGGATTGTTCTACATAATAAGTTCCTGTTGATAAGGAAGATGCATTTGTTAAAGCAATTCCGCCAGAAACTGATGAAAACCATTTGGCAGAAGCATTTGAACTTGGAGTAGCAATTAAATCAGAAACCAATGCAGTATTGCAAAAAGTTTGATTTGCATTACTAATATTTTTTACGGTTATTGCCAATCTAGAAACACTTTCGACCGATGCAATTGTTTGCGATGCGTAATAAGTATTTCCATCGATTAAAACTGTGCTTGTAGATAATAAATTTCCTGCAATTGCGTTGTCATACCACAAAATTGATGTTCCGTCAACCAATAAACTTGCAATTGTTACACTTGAAGAAAAAACTTGAATAGCAACTCCAATTGGTGCTGGGGTTCCAAAAAAATTATTTAACTCGTGATTGGATTTAATTCTATTTGAAAAAATTGAAGTTTGAATTATTAATAAAAATGTTACTAAAAATAAGTATTTGTATTTCATAATTTTATGTTTTAATTAGTTTACAAAATAACAACTTTTAAGATTAAATAAAGTGCGTTTAAAAAAATAATTAAATCTAATAACATTTAACTTTTGTTTCTACATTTAATTTCGTCATTTAGCTGACAATATTTAGTAAGGAATGATTTTTGTTTTTATAAAAGAAATTTACTAAATTTACATTTATAATGATACCTATATATATGGATGATAATTTTTCACCTAGAGTTAAAGACGTAATCGCTTTCAGTAAAGATGAAGCAATGAGATTAGGTCATGATTTTATTGGCACCGAACATTTAATGTTAGGAATTTTGAAAGACGGCAACGGAAAAGCAATTAATATTTTAAACCAATTAGATGTTGATTTAGATCATTTGCGTAGAAAAGTCGAAATTCTTAGTCCAGCAAATGCTAACCCGTTGGTGGCAATAGAGAAAAAAAACTTGCATCTGACGCGCCAAGCAGAACGTGCTTTAAAAACTACTTTTTTGGAAGCAAAAGTTTTTCAATGTACTTCAATCAGCACAGCACACTTGTTGTTGTGTATTCTGAGAAACGAAAACGATCCTACCACCAAGCTATTGAATAAAATGCGAATTGATTATGATATAGCCAAAGAACAATATATTAATATGACTCCAATAGAAGATAATTCTGCAAAAGATTTCCCACGAAATGAAGCTTTTAATGAACCATCAGGACAAGATGACAGTCTAAAAGGCGATAATTTCAATAATCCTGCCAATAAATCAAACAAAAAATCAAAAACTCCGGTTCTTGATAACTTTGGGAGAGATTTAACAGAAATGGCCGAAGAAGGAAAACTTGATCCAGTTGTTGGTCGTGAAAAAGAAATAGAACGTGTTTCACAAATTTTAAGCCGCCGTAAAAAGAATAATCCTTTATTAATTGGTGAACCAGGTGTTGGAAAATCAGCAATTGCCGAAGGTTTGGCTCTAAGAATTATTCAGAAAAAGGTTTCTAGAATCTTATTCGGAAAACGAGTTGTAACTCTAGATTTGGCTAGTTTGGTTGCAGGTACAAAATATCGTGGACAATTCGAAGAAAGAATGAAAGCTGTTATGAATGAGCTAGAAAAAAATGATGACATAATTTTGTTTATAGACGAAATTCATACAATTGTTGGTGCTGGTGGCGCAACTGGCTCACTCGATGCGTCGAACATGTTTAAACCTGCTTTGGCTCGAGGCGAAATTCAGTGTATTGGTGCAACAACTCTTGACGAATACCGACAATATATAGAAAAAGATGGCGCACTTGAACGTCGTTTCCAAAAAGTAATTGTCGAACCAACATCGGTTACGGAAACGATTACAATTTTACATAATATTAAGGACAAATATGAAGATCATCATAATGTAACTTACACCGACGAAGCAATTGAAGCTTGTGTAAAACTCACCGACAGATACATGTCAGAAAGATTTTTACCAGACAAAGCTATTGATGCTCTTGACGAAGCTGGTTCGAGAGTTCATATTACAAACATTGATGTTCCAAAACAAATTCTTGAACTTGAACGATTGTTGGAAGAAGTTCGTGAAAATAAAAACAATGTCGTTAAAAAACAAAAATACGAAGAAGCAGCTCGCTTGCGTGATGATGAAAAACGATTAGAAAAAGATCTTGCAATCGCTCAAGAACAGTGGGAAGAAGATGCTAAAAACAATCGAGTTTTAGTAACCGAAGACAATGTTGCCGACGTAGTTTCGATGATGACAGGAATTCCTGTGAATCGTGTGGCACAAACCGAAAGCAATAAATTGGCAGTTTTACCAGAATTAATTCAAGGAAAAGTTATTGGACAAAACGAAGCTGTTTTAAAAATTGCTCGTTCAATTCAACGAAATCGTGCTGGTTTAAAAGATCCAAACAGACCAATTGGGTCGTTTATTTTCTTAGGACAAACAGGCGTTGGAAAAACACAATTGGCCAAAGTTTTGGCTAAAGAATTATTCGATTCTGAAGATGCGTTAATTCGTATTGACATGAGTGAATATATGGAGAAATTCTCTATTTCGCGTTTAGTTGGTGCGCCTCCAGGATATGTAGGATATGAAGAAGGCGGACAATTGACCGAAAAAGTTAGAAGGAAACCCTACTGCGTAGTTTTATTAGACGAAATCGAAAAAGCGCATCCTGATGTTTTCAATATGATGTTGCAAGTTCTTGACGACGGTTTTATGACCGATAGTTTAGGTCGAAAAATTGATTTTAAAAATACAATTATCATAATGACTTCAAATATCGGCGCTAGACAACTCAAAGATTTTGGTCAAGGAGTTGGTTTTGGAACTGCGACAAGAGTAGATAATGCCGCAGAAAATTCAAAAAGTATTATCGAAAATGCCTTAAAGAAAACATTTGCGCCAGAATTTTTAAATAGAATCGACGATGTAATTGTGTTTAATGCATTAGAAAAAGTAGATATTGATAAAATTATCGAAATTGAATTGGCTAAATTGTATAAACGAGTGACTGAATTGGGTTACAGTTTAAGTTTATCTGATAAAGCAAAAGCATTCGTAGCCGAAAAAGGTTTCGATAAACAATTTGGTGCTAGACCATTAAAAAGAGCCATTCAAAAATATGTCGAAGATGCTTTGGCAGAAGAAATCATTAAATCGAAAATCGCAATTGGTGATGAAATTTTTATGGATTTTGAAGACGAAGCAACCGAATTAAAGGTTTCGGTTCAGAAAAAAGCTGAGGAATCGGCTAGTTAGAAATAAAAAAAATCGGAATTTAAACATTCCGATTTTTTTTTAAATATTGAAATGGTATTATTTCTCAGTTTTATTCAAATCTTTCAATAAACTCATCGAGAAATAAAGAACTGCAATTCCGCCAAGCGAAATGCAAATCCACATAAACCACGATTGTTCCCAAAATGGTTTTTCTTGAATAACATTTGAACCTATTTTGGGCATTATGATTTCGCTAATTTTTGTTTCTGGAAGTTCTACTGTTATTGAATTTTTAAAATATTCTAAATCATAAACTGGCGCAATAGCATCTGGATTTCCAGTTTTTATCGTATAATTTTCACCTGTTTTTAAATCGGCAATTACAGATACTGGAATTTGGAAAAACTTAATTTCATCAATTTTTAATGGTTGATTGTCTTGGTTTTCTATTTCTATATAAAAATCTTTTTCGTAAATATTCATTAAATTAAAACCGTTTTGAGAATCAGAATTTAATTCGAAGTTTATAATTTCGCTTTCGAATGTTTCGAATTTGTGTTTGACTTTTCTTTCTTCGAGTTTAAAAACACGAACATTTCTTTTATATAATTTTGGTTCGGATATTTCAAATTTAATTTGATTCAAATATTGATAATCGTCAAACAAAATCTTGATTTTAGTTTTCTTTTCGGCTTTTAATTCTGTAATATTTTTCGTTGTGTAATCAACTGTTAATAAATCGCCAGTGAAAGATTTTGAGTTGATGTTTCCAATTTTTTCGATTTTTATTGGTAATGATTTTTTATCGTCTAATTCTATTTTTAGGAATTTATAATTATTTAATGGAAATGAAATTGTTTTGTCAATATTCAAGTTTTCTGATGAACTTAAATCATATAAAACTTGATTGTTCGATAAACCATACCATTGATTTTGGTCGTTGCTGCCATATAAATTATAAGTTTTTTCGCCATCATAATTGGCAATTGTTAATACAATTGAACTGATTGATTTTTCGGGATTTTCGAAAATTACTGTGGTTTGCTTTTTAGGAATAGAAATTTCTGATATTATTTTATAAGCAATATAATCATCTGTAATTTTGGTTTCGTTTTCATTTTTATAAAAATATGGAACTTCATTTCCTTTTGCATCAAGAATTCTAAAATCTGATAAATCTTCTTTAGAAATTGATCGCAAGGTTGTTGGCAAAACAATTCGGTGTAAACCATTTTTAGCCACTTTGTCTAGTTTTGCAGTTGTTAAATTTTGTGCAATTCCCGCATTTGCCATGAGCAAAATAGCGATTAATTTATATATTTTCATCATTGTTTTCTTTAGTATAATTATCTTTATTAATAGAATTTATAGTTTTAAATTCTTCTTGAACATCGTCTTTGACTAATATTTTTAATTTTTGATATACGAATGAAATTATCAAAATTAGAACACCTAAAAGTATAAATGCTATGATTTTTCCAGTTTCGGAAACGTTGCTAATATCATAAATAAATAATTTAGCAATTGTTAATCCTAGTAACGAAAGTGCAATAATTCGCATTGTTTTTGATGGTTTTTTTATACCAAATATTAAGAATGTAAAGGCTAAAATTCCCCACAAAATTGGGAAACTTGTTTTCAAGATTGTTTCTCTTGTGTCTTCGATTAAATCTTGAGTTAAATAATATTTTGCATCTGCAACAGCATATTTATCTTTAATTATTGATGGATTATTTTTTATAATATCTTGCATTGTTATTGGCGAATTATTCAATATTAATCCATGCAACATGATTTCGCTTGAAGCAATATAAATTATAAAAAACGATGCAATCCATATAAAAATTGGTTTCTTGAAAAAGTCCGAAAGTTCATTTTCACGGTTTAATTTGTATAATAAATATCCAAAATAAATTGTAATTATCAATGAAATATAATGCAAGTAAAATGCAAGTCGTTGATTATCAATTGTTGCAATAAAATTTTCATGTTCTACAAATGCAAAATGTGAAAATACGAATGCAAACAAAATAATATTTATTATTGAAATTATAGTGACCATTTTATTGCCAAATTCCGAGTCTTTCTTTTTCATGAAATAACATAAAATTGCCGAAAAAACTAAATGGTATACAACTGATACCGATGTTGATGTTGCCGATGTTCCAAAATAATCATCAGCTTGGTAAGTTGTTTCTAAAAATCCAACGACATACGCCAAAATCATACCAACAATATAAATAAATTTTCTATAAGATTCAGGATTGAATGTAAATCCGAATTTATATAAACTTTCGGTTTCTTTTTTCAATAAGTAATAAGTTAAAAAACAAGATGTCATAGCAATTATTCCAGTTATAAATATCGGATTTACAACAATTTGTAAAATAGAATCGCCAGCATAGAAATGTTCCCAGTCTAAAATTAAACTTCCAAGCATTAAAAACTGAACAACTATTGCACCATATTTATAACTCGCAATACTCGATTTTTGTGATAACCAAAGCAATAAAACCGCTTCGCCAGCCCAAAATAAAGTAATGTAATGTCCAGAAAACTGAATTGGAATTGCCAATGTTATAAATGTTAATGTCAAACCTATTAACAAATAAATCGCATTTTTATCGATACCGAATTTTTTATATAAAAACCAAGCATAAACTAAATTTAAAACACCTACGAACGTTGTAAACAAACCTTTAAATTCAGGATGAAAATCTTGTAAAATCCAAATTCCGAAACCATAAAACGCAAAAGTATTTGCAATTATTAATCCCATTTGAGATTTAGAAACTTCTCCTTTGTTTTTAACATTATTAATGATATTAATAATCATAAATAATAAATAGAAAGCAAAAGCAAAAATCAAACCGCCAATTTGATGTTGTGGCAATTCGTATTTATCTTTATTTAACCAACCTAAAAATAAAACTGTTGTGAAAATAAATGATAAAATATTAATAATAGGCCATTTTTTATAATATGCTATTGCAAGAATTCCAGCATTTAAAATTAAGATGTAAGTAAATAGAACAATATAATTTCCTGAACCCGTCGAAACCATAAATGGTACAGCAAAACCGCCAATTAAAGTCAAAATTCCGAGTTCAAGACGATTGTAAGAAATAGTAATTAACGATGCAAATGCAGTAATTAACACCATTATTGCAAATGTAACTTCTTGACCAAAAAGTTTGTATTCGTGAAAAGCAATGGCAATCGTAAAATAAAAAATTGCAATTGCACCAGCGACGAAAACCGAACTAAAAGCAGCAAATTTCTGTCTTAATTTATGCGCAACGCCAAGAACCATAGCGCCTGCAAGAATTCCGATTCCAACTCTGGCTGGTGTTGGAATCCAACCTTTATCGATAGAATAACTCACAAAATAGCCGATTCCTAGAACCAAAATCAGAATTCCAATTTTGTTTATAAGGTTTTCGCCAATAAATTTCTCTAAATCTGGATTGTTTTCTTTAAATTTTTCCCAGAAAGTTGGTTCAGCAACATAGGGTTTTGGTGCGATTTTTTCTGCAATAGGTTTTGAAACTGCATCGGCAGAAAATGCTACTTTTTCGATCTTTTGATTAACAATTTCTTCTTCCTTATATATAGGTATTATTGTTGGTGGAATTATTTCGGGTTCGATTGGTTCAATTTCCTTGATTGTTTCAGCTGGTTTTGCTGGTTGAGGAATTATTGGAATTGCAGGTTTATAGTCTTCTTCAATAATAGAATTAACATTTTTACCAGATAAATCTTGACTTTTTAATTGTTCAATTTTTTTATTTAAAACCGATAAATTACCATCAATTTTGTCGAAACGTGATTTTAGGCTTATGTACAAAAACACTATTAAACCAATTAATAAATATATTCCAAACTCTTCCATAAAATTATTTTTTGATTTGTAAATGTAATAAAATTTGTTAAAAATAATTAAATTTTAATTTTTAAATAATTGCTTACATTACTATCGCTTTTTAAATTTATTATTTAATGTTTTTAGTTATGGATTTGTCATTTCAACGATAGGAAAAATCACATTAGTTGCTCTTGTTATGTGATTTCTCCTATCGTCGAAATGATAAAAAAAACCAATATTTTTAATCCATAACCTACAACTTTTTCAAAGCCTTCCCATTTTTAGTTGTAACAACCACAACGCCTTTGCGACCTTTTTCGCCGTAAATTGCAATAGCTTCATCACCTTGAAAAACTACAGTTTTAATAATTTCTTGCTGGTCGAGTGGCGCATAAGGACTTGTAGGTTTTACTCCAAAAAGCGACTCTTCGGAATATTCTACACCGTTGATAATATATAGCGGTTCTTTCAAAACGACAATGTTTTCGATATCATCGACAGTTAACTTATCTTTGGCGCCTTTATTTTTATTATTTGCAACTGATTCGCCGTCAATAACATACAATGGAATTTGCTTTTTAGATTCTTGTTTTACTATTGCAGCAATTTCAGATTTTGTTACTTCTTCGTAAGTTTGTTTCACGCCACGAGCATCATAAATTTTTGTCTTAAAAAAATGAGTTTTGCTACTTGCAACATCTTTTTTTACAGCAACAACTTCATCAACTTCGACTATTACTTTTTCGTAACTTTCACTTGCTTGTGGTGCTTCGGTAATATTTGGCATTGGACTTGCATTGCTAACAGAAGGCGGTTCGTTATATGCTATAATATCTTCGGTTGCAATTGCATCTTGAATTTTTTTATCAGAAATTTCACTAATATTCGGATATTCTGTTGCAATCTCAACCGAAGTTTCCTGAACTTTTCCTTCAATTAAATCTAACGGTTTTTCATTTGTAACAACACTATTATTAGGAATAATTAATTCATTACTAGACTTAAAAAACTGATAACCAATCGAAAAACATAATAATATCGATGCTGCAACAGCAATTTTTTTCCAAGTTTTGGTTTCTTTTTTCAAGACTTTAGTGTCTAATTTTTCCTCTACACGATTCCAAACACTTTCCATCGAACCGAAATCTTTGGGCGCAACATTTTCGGCTGCTGACTTGAATTGGTCAAATATTTTATCTCTATTTTCCATTATGAGTTTGCTTTTTGGTAATACAAATTATTAACTAGATCTTTCAGCTTGGTTTTGGCAACATTCAATTGCGATTTCGATGTTCCTTCAGAAATGTTCAACATCGATGCAATTTCTTTGTGACTATAACCTTCGATCGCAAAAAGATTAAAAATTGTCTTGCAACCAGCTGGAATAAAATTCAATAAATTCAGTAAGTCTTCTTCCTCCAAATCAGTTACTTCGGCGGTAAATGGTTGCACAAGTGTTTTTACATCGTCAAGATAAATATTGAAATTGGTATTTTTCTTAATCATCGCCAAACAATTATTGACAGCAATTCGGCGTGCCCAACCTTCGAAAGCTCCAATTTCTTTCAGTTGGTCTAGCTTAGTGAAAATCGTGTAAAACGAATCGGCCAACGCCTCGTCAACCTCTTCTTCTTTCTTGAGATACCGTTTACAGGTTCGATATAATTTCGGTGCCAAAAGCTCATACATCAGTCGCTGGGCTTCACGATGCATTTTTTTGCAGTCTATTATTAAAGTTTCGTTTATCACAATCGGGCTGTTTTATATATAGATAGTAAAAAGTTGCAAAAGGTTGGGATGGGATTTTAGATTTGGATATTAGATATTAGATTTCAGGCGTTAAGTGCTATGAATGCTAGGAAATTTTTTTTAAATATTTTTTATTTTTTTGGGTGTTACGGCAAAAAAAGCCGTCGGGCTATCATTCCAAATCTTTTTTCTCAATTACCACGGGTTTAAACCCGTGGCAATTGAGAAAAAAGGATTTTCCCTTCTATCCCTAACACGAATTTAAAATATTA
Organism: Bacteroidota bacterium; assembly: GCA_043778105.1. GTDB lineage: Bacteria > Bacteroidota > Bacteroidia > Flavobacteriales > Flavobacteriaceae > Flavobacterium. The sequence goes on along the minus strand of JAYWGV010000078.1, from coordinate 46,522 downwards.
GATGTTAAATATTAAATATTTGATATTTAACATCTAATATTTTAAATTAGAAGCAATCATTAGCGATAAAAAATCCCAAAAGAAATGACAAAATATCAAAATCTTTATATTCCTAAATTTTTGATAGTGAGCAGCAAAAACCAAACCAATCATTATTGGACCAAGAACCTGAAAAATAGTTCCGTAACCAATGTGTATTAGACCAAACAAAACGCTCGAAATCAATATCGAAGCATAATTCTTATTGAAAAACAATTGCAATCTTGGCATTAAGTAACCTCTAAAAATTAACTCTTCGGTAAAACCAGCAGTCAAACAAGTAAAAATCAATAATGGAAAATTTTTACTTAAAACCGAAACAATTTCTTTCAGTTTTGGGTTTTCTTGAATATTTGCTCCAAGAAATTTCAATAATAATTGAATTATAGCTGCACCAATAATAATTGAAATAATAATTTTAAAAAACGATGTTACATATTCTAAAACCGAAAGTTGGTTTTCATTCCAAATTAAAAATTTTTGTTTTTCTATTTGACTTGCGTATAAAAATATTAACAACAAACAAATCCATATTGCAAATCTTCCAATCCAAAAATTGGCTTCTTTATCAATATTCAAATTGTTCAATAATGGCAAAAAAGTCATAGAAGCCAATAAAATCAATATCGAAAAGAAAATCCCAATAATTACATTCGTTTTTTGAGAATTTTCCATTTTATTAATTTTACGCTAATAACATTTATAAAAAATTTTTAATCTTTGCCATAAAGTCACAAAGTCGCAAAATTTTAATGTAAAAAAATTATAATATAAATACATAATCAACTTTTTTTTTGCGTCTTAGTGACTTTGTGGCAGAAAAATATGTGATTTTGACTATTCCTTCAAAACCATATCAATACAAACCACAGCAGCCAAAATCATCATTCTTACAGGATTATCAGCAGCAACTGTATCATTAATATTTAATACATAATTATCAGCAGATGTGAAAAACTCTTTGCCAATTCCTGCCCATTTCTTGCTAACGTGCGCCAATTCTTGATTGTCTTTGGTAAATTTAAAATCCCAACCTGTCCATTTTCCTTGCAAAGTACAAAGTGCGAATCCGTTTTTATCGAATAATTCGAACTTGCCACCAACCGACCAAAATTTCTGGCTAAATTTGCCAACCAATTGGTTTTTATCATCCAAAACTTCAACATCTGATCTAAAAACTGAAATGCCTCGCACGACCGAAAGTAAAGGTTTGCCTTCGGTTGTTGTAATTTGAACATCGAAAGGTGTCATCCTTTTGTAATCAGTAAATCGCAACATTTTAGTAAAAAAGCCTAAAACTGGTTCATCGCATTTCAAAATCATTTGATTGTTGGTTGCATCATAAATATCATATTTATTGGCAGCTTTAAAAATCCCTAATTGTTCTTTAATTAAATAAGTGTTTTTGTTGAAAATTGGATTCATTTTTTGATTGTTTTATTAGTTATTATATGATAAATCGATAGTCAATTGGTAAATATTCGATACCAATTCCTCGGTATCATTATCTTCGCAAAGTAAGAAATTAATTTCGTTTTCTTGTTGTGAAAAAAAAGTTAATCCTTCGAATTTTTGATTATCAGTAATTTGAATAGTATTTGTAATTTCGAAAGTTTCAAAATCTATAATACCTAATATAGAACCATAAATTTCGCCATCGTCATAAGTGTTTGATGTGTTTTCGGCACAAGCCAAGAAATAAATATTGTTGTCTAATAAAATTGCATCGGTAAAACTAGCTTCAATAATATTAATTACTGGCAAAGAGAATTTTTTAAAAATTACATTGTCAAATTCTTTATTATAAATAAAAATTCCGTTCAAAGAAGTATCGCCATTGCCACGATTAAATAAATATAAATTATCATTTTGGTAAAATGCGCCTTCAATGTTCAAATCAGAATTATTGAAATCGCTATTTTGTTTCAATTTATCATAAAAATCAGATAAATTTTTATCTTCGAAATCGTGGGTTTCTAAATCAAAAATCACTTTTAAATCTCTTTTTTTGGTTGAACCCGATCCAAAAATATGGAGTTTGTTATTTTTTAAAGTAATCGATTCGAAATCAGGCTTGTCTTTTTTTTCGATATTATCGATTGCATTTTCTAGAATCGGAAACTTAAAAAGATTTTTATTTTCAATATTATATTTGTACAAAAAACCAGAATTATCGCCAATCAAAAATAAATCTTGATTTAGATAAATTAGTCCAGAAGTTGCGCCAAGCCCATTTATAGTATCAAAATTTTGAAGTAGAAAATTTGTCATTTGGAATTAGAAAATATTTTTTCAAAAATAAACAATTAGGATACAGATTTCACAGATTTCACAGATTTTTATTCAAAACAAATTTGACATTGCTTGAAATCTACAATCTAAAATCTGCAACCTGCATTCTAAAGTCGAAACCCATAAGCCAACCTCAAAGTCAATTGCCCATTTCCTTCGCCAATAGTTTGGTCTTGATTTACGACAGGAAAAGATGGATAATGTTCATATCGAACGCTTAAATCGATATATTTACTAGCAAAACCAATACCTGGCGCAATAATCACCGAATTTTTAGAATAATTATTTGTTACTGCAAATGCTGCTCCACCTTCGCCAAGAACATAAAATTGGTCGTTCCAAATAAATGCTTTGAAACCCAATTTAATTGGAATGAAACCTAAATCATTGTTTTCGCCACCAACAAAAAAGTTTGTAAAACCAGTTGTTAATGCTAACGAATATCGTTTTGATAAATCGAATTGCAGTCTTGCATCTGCGCCAAGCCCAAAACCGAAAGGTTTATTGAGAACATATCCAGTATTTAGTCCAAAACCTAATCGAAAGCCTTGTTTGTAGTTTTTTTGTGCAGTTGTAGTGAACGACAATAATAGCAAAATTGCAATTGCTATAAATTGATTGATTGTTTTCATTATTTGATTTTTTGATTTGATTGATTTAAAATATAACGAGTTTTGTTTCTAATTATTATTAATCAAAAAAAAATGCCCTTAAAAAATTAAGAGCATTTCTAAAAAAAAAAAATAAAAAAATTATTGTACAGCTATTTTTTGAGCTATTTTTCTATCGCCAGAAACAATTTCTACAATATAAATTCCTGATGTAGAAATTGGCTTAATTTGAACCAAATTGCTACTTGCCAAAAGATTGGTTGTTTTCAGGTCAATTAATCTTCCTTGTAAATCATAAACTGATATTCTTGAATTATTCAATTCAAGACTTGATCGAATAATTAAATTGCCCAATTTCATTTCGTTAGCATTGATAATAAAACTAGATTTAGTAAATTGTTCGTTAACTAAATTTTGAGTAACATTCAATGTATAATCCTCGAAGCAAGCAAAAAGTTGTCCAGAATAACAAGCAGAAGCAACAGTAATACTAACATCTTGTCCACCAACTCTCATTCTGTGTTGTCCAACAATTGCATTTGCTGGAACAGTAATTGAACCAGTTACAAAATTTGGAGCAACATTGGTCGAAAGTCCAGTAAATGCAGTTTCTAAAGCATCGTCAAAATCAAAATCATTGTTCCAATCTATCCAAATGTTCATTTTATAAACATTACTATTATTGTCAACCTTAATCGAAAATGCTTGAGAATTACCTTGCGCAACGTTCGTTGATAATGATGTAAAATCATCATATCTATTAACATCATTGGTAGATTTATTTATTGAACCCATTGTAAAATTGGTAATTCCATTAGGATCTACAGCTGCCGGATTCGGAATACAATAACAAGGTGCAAAAAAGGTTTCATAATTAAATTCAAGACAATTTATTGCAGATCCAATCAAATTATAAGGAATGATTTTATAATAATATGCGGTATTTGCCATTTGATTTATAACAAAATACGAATTTACATTTCCTACATCAACATTGTTAAGTATATCAGTTCCTCCTGCTGTAGTTCCAACATTTATTCGGTAACCAGTTGCATTAGCTACAAAATTCCAAGAAATTGGAGTTTTAAAATTACCACAATTTACATCAGGTAAAGCAGTTAAACCAGTTACACAACTTGGGATTGTTGATGGAACTGCATCTATAACAACATCGTCAATATACAAATGATATTTATTTACAGTAGTTGACTTAAAAGCAATATAAACATTTAGTCCCACATAAGAACTTAAATCGAAAAAATATTGTTGCCAAGCTACATCTGCGGCTATTAAATTTGGAACAAGGTTTATAAAATTAGCTTCGGCTGTTCCAGTTGTGGAAATCATTAAATTGAATGTTTCAGGATAAGCATTTTCGACATGGCGGTACCAAAACGACAATCGATTTGAAACATTTGTACTAACTAAAAATTGTTTAGTTATTAAAAAATCGTTGTGAGCAATAATAGGGTCATAAAACAATCTTGCAACTTTGGTGCCTGTGTGTGCGCCTCCACTTACAGTTGTTCCAACATTCCAAGCATTGGCATCGCTACCATTTATTATAGACCAATCGGCTGGTAAACCGTTTTCAAATCCTTCGCTAAATTGCGAAAAGGCTTGAATGGTAAATAATGTAATTAATAAAAATAAATATTTTTTCATTTTATTTTATTGCAATTTTTTGAGCAATTTTTTTATCGCCAGAAACTATTTCCACAATATATATTCCAGAATTAGATATTGGCTTAACGACTATTTCGTTATTGTTTTCGGTTAACGAAATTGTTTTATTTTCTAACATTCTACCTTGAATATCATAAATATTTAAATTTGCATTTTTTAAATTTATATTCGATTTAATTTGCAATAAACCTTGATTGGCTTGACTAGCATTTATCTCGAAATTTGATTTAGCGAATTGTTCGTTGGCTAATGGCACAAATGATAATCCTGCCCAAGTTGTTGACACGCTAACTAAGCCGATTTTACCAAGTGGAATTGCATTTCCATTTTGTCTGATGCAAAATCTATCTAAACCAATTGTTCCTGTGAAATCTGTCCCAGAATTGTTTATTGATGAATTAACTGCTGGCTCGCCATTTGCAAAAACTGGATTAACATAAAGAGTAATAATATCATCATTTGCACCAGTACCTAACGTATACTTAACAACTACTAAATGGTCTTGATTATAATTATATGACAAAGTAGTTGCTACTTTGATACCGTTTTTTTCAGTGGTTAAAAAGAAGGCTCCTGCCGATGGCGATGCAAACAATCTTAATGCTGTATTAAAATTATTTCCACTCATTACTCTAATAAAATCTGAATTATTAATCGCAAACGAATTACTTAAATTTAATACGAAAGCAACATATATTTCTCCAGATGTGACTGCTGTAAATCCGCGTCCACAACCATCAGCTGGTTTTATTTCTACAGAATTTATACTTGTTCCATATCCTGTATAAGTAGATGCTGTACCAATTACTTTTGCAAAACTTGAAGCTGGAAAACCACCTGTTCCGCCAGCATTTGATGAATTATTAGACCAAACTCCTTGCCCATCTAATGGTGTAGTGATTGTATATCCTGCAAAATCATCTTTAAAAATATTCTGTGAATTTGCCGAAAAGGCTGCTAATGCAATAATTAAAAGTAAAGTTTTTTTCATAATAAATTAATTTAGGGTTATTTTTTTTGTATATTTATTTCCATTTTCGTCAATCAATTCGGCTATATAAATAGAATTATTGTTCAATGGGTTTATCTTAATTTGGTTGTTATTGGCTATTAAATTAATATTTTGTTTTTCAATTAATGTGCCAGTAATTGTGTACAGGTTTAGTTTGACATTGTTTAATGTTGAATTGCTGTTAATGGTCAATGTATTATTGTTATTTGCAAAGATATTGATATTATTATTATCGAATTGGTTTATTGCCAATGGTATAAATCCTAAATCAGCCCAAGTTCTTGCTACGCTAACTAAACTTGCGAACCCAAATGGCATATTATTGTTGAAATTTTGTCTAAATACAAAGCTACCTACAAAACCTGATTGGTCTAAGCCACTTATAGTTGTTGCCGTGGTAGTTAAAGGTTCGCCTGCAGAATAATTAGGGTTTGCATACAATTTTAATTCATCATCATTATTTCCCGGTAAATGTGAATATTTTAAAATCACTAAAACATTTTCTCCTATATTGAATGTTGTAGTAGAAAAAACAGTTGCATTTCCTGATGAACCTTTACGAACTCCAATTTTGTATCCAAAACCATCTTGTTGAACTAACATTCTAAAACAAACTTCTGGAACACCTGGAAAATTATATATTCTAATAAAATCATTAGAAACAGATGGAACAGTTACCAAATTTATGACCATCGATATATAAAAATTTCCAGAATTAATTATAGGAGTTATAGGTCTAGCTACACCATCTTTTATAGGAGCAATTTCTACAGATTTAGTTGATGTTCCATAATCTAGGAAACTTAAAGACTGGTTTAGAATTTTTGCATTTTCGCAAATTACTCCAGCACTTGGGTTTACACAATTTCCAATTCCAACATTTGGTAAAGTAGAATTATTAGTCCATAAACCTTGACCATTCAATTGCGAATTGATGGTATAACTCGAAAAATCATCTCGAAAAATATTCTGCCCATTCGAAAATCCAAATGCCATTAAGGCTAAAAAAAGTAATTTTATTTTCATATTAATCCTTTATAAATACATTAAACATTTCACAAAAATAAATTAAAATTCAATAAAACCAAGTGTTTAGATAAAATTTTTCAATTCAAATAAATGAAGTACTTTTGCAACTTAAAATTTTATAGTGAATTTATCTACTTATACAAAAGAGTTTTCTTACAATTTAAAACTAGCTTACCCAGTAATTCTTGGAATGCTTGGGCATACTTTAATAGGTATTGTCGATAATTTTATGGTCGGAAACCTTGGCTCTACTGAGTTGGCTGCAGTTTCGCTTGGCAATAGTTTCATTTTTATTGGCATGTCGCTAGGTATTGGTTTTTCGACAGCCATAACACCACTTATAGCTGAAGCAAATGCCGAAAAAGATACCAAAAAAATTCGTACAACTTTTCATCATGGGCTTTTATTATGTACAATTTTGGGCATTTTAATTTTTATTTTGATAGTTTTATCTAAATCTTTAATGCAATTTATGAACCAACCGCCCGAAGTTGTGGCTATGGCTTCTCCTTATATTGATTGGGTTGCTTTCTCGTTAATTCCAGTTGTAATTTATCAAGGTTATAAACAGTTTTCTGATGGTTTAGGCAAAACAAAATATTCGATGTGGTCGATTTATTTGGCAAATGTTGTACATATTATTTTTAATTACATGTTGATTTATGGATTTTGGATTTTTCCAAAACTTGGCATTCTTGGCGCAGCTTTAGGAACAGTAATCTCTAGAATAATGATGGTTGTTTTTATGCATTATTTATTAAAATATGATTCTGAAATAAAAAAATATTTCAAAAATTTTACATTCAAAGAAATTAAAAAATCAATTTTAAGTAAAATCATCAATCTTGGTTTTCCGTCGGCAATGCAAATGTTGTTTGAAGTAGCGTTGTTTACAGCAGCAATTTGGCTTTCTGGAACTTTAGGCAAAAATAGTCAAGCAGCCAACCAAATTGCTTTGACATTGGCATCGACAACGTTTATGTTTGCTATGGGTTTGAGTGTTACAGCGATGATTCGTGTAGGCAATTATAAAGGTTTAAACGATTTTAAAGGGTTAATAATTACTGCAAAATCTATATTTTTATTGGCAATTATACTTGAAATAATTTTTGCAATTTTTTTCTTGACATTCAATAATTATTTGCCTCATTTGTTCTTGAATATGGATGATAAAACCCAAGCAATCGACAATCAAGAAATTATTCTTATTACATCGAAATTGTTATTGACAGCAGCAATTTTTCAAATTTCTGACGGCATTCAAGTCGTTGTTCTTGGTGCTTTGCGTGGTTTGCAAGACGTCAAAATTCCAATGTATATAACCTTTGTGGCTTATTGGATTGTTGGTTTTCCTATTTCGTATTATTTAGGAAAATATACCGAATTAAAAGCTGTCGGAATCTGGATTGGACTTTTAGCAGGATTGTCGTTTGCAGCGATTTTTCTTTATATAAGATTTAATAGATTGACTAAGAAATTGGTATTTGAAGTGGAAAAAAATTAAAAATTAAAATATTGGAAAAAATTACGTCTGAATTTATCGCAAAGTTTATCATTGATAATGATTTTGAGTATAAATCTTCTCATCAAATATTATCTATACCAATTATTAATAGAATTTATCAGAAAATGATGGTAGGTATTAAGTTTGATGTTTTAAAAGTTTCAGAAAATATCATAATTGATGGTCATCACAGATACATAAGTTCTTTATTAGCAAATGCTTCAATTGAAAAAACGCTAACAATTAAACCTTCAGCAATTGAAATATATGATTGGAAAAATGTAGAATTCGTTAGTGAAGAATGGGACACACAATTAAAAATCAATCAATTAAACAAAATTGATGCCGCTTATAATAATATTGACATTCAAAAATTAATTGAAATAACAAAATAATTTGTAAATTTGCTATATGTTAGTATTATTGGATATTGATGGCGTAATGGTTCCCGCAAGTTCTTGGAAACAACCAGAATTTTTAGCGGATGGTTTTCCTGTTTTTAGTATCAAAGCAACGCAAGCATTAAATAAAATTATTACTTGCACAAAATGTACAATTTTATTAACGACATCTCATAAAACTAAATATTCACTTTCGGATTGGAAGAATATTTTTGAGTTACGAGGTATTAAATTAGAAAACTTAAAGCGATTACCAGAAAATTCATTAAACGTAAATAGAAAAGAAGAAATACTTGATTGGATTAAAACATCTGAAAACAAAGAAAATTTTGTTATTTTAGATGATGATAAATCTTTGAACGGGTTAATGAATAATCTTAAAGAAAAACTTGTTTTAACAAGTCCATTAGTCGGATTAACGAGCGAACAAGCTGACGAAGCTATTATTATATTAAAACAAGAATTAATTTTAGGTTGATTTTTTTAAAATTAATTTAAAATACTTAATCAATAAACACAAAATCCTTAAATTTAAAAATGGAATTACCAAAGTTTTTGCTAGGCGACAATACCGATTTTCCAGATGATATTTTCATCATTCATCTTGATTATCCAAGATTTATTATTAACTTGAAAGACGATGAAGTCGAATTTATGGAAGAAGCCGAAGACCTTGACGAAGGCGAACTTAATCAAGAAATGGAAGGACTTATTGTTCTTGCAAACGAATTTTATGACCGAGAAATTAGTCTTTATGAAGAATAAATCAAATTAAACATTATTAAAAATCCCAATTTCGATTTAGAAATTGGGATTTTTTATTAAAAACTGCGACTGCGACTGCAAACTGATAACTTTCGATTTAGTCATTCATCGACACCAAAAATTCTTCGTTATTTCTAGTTTTTTTAATTCTGTCGTTTATAAAATCCATTGCTTCTACTGGATTCATATCGGCTAGATATTTTCTTAAAATCCACATTCTGTGCAAAGTTTTTTCATCCAATAATAAATCGTCTCTACGTGTACTCGATGAGGTTAAATCAACGGCAGGAAAAATTCGTTTGTTAGATATTTTTCTATCTAGTTGCAATTCCATATTACCTGTTCCTTTAAATTCTTCAAAAATTACTTCGTCCATTTTCGAACCTGTTTCGGTCAATGCGGTTGCAATAATACTCAGCGACCCTCCATTTTCTACGTTTCTTGCAGCACCAAAAAAACGTTTTGGTTTTTGCAAAGCATTCGCATCAACTCCGCCGCTTAAAACTTTTCCAGAAGCTGGTTGAACAGTGTTATAGGCTCTTGCTAAACGTGTAATTGAATCTAATAAAATGACAACATCGTGACCACATTCTACTAATCGTTTGGCTTTTTCGAGTACAATATTGGCAATTTTAACATGTTCTTGTGGCTCTTTATCAAATGTCGAGGCAATAACTTCGCCACGAACACTTCGTTGCATGTCGGTAACTTCTTCTGGACGTTCATCAATCAATAAAACTATCAAATAAACCTCTGGATGATTAGCTGCGATGGCGTTTGCAATGTCTTTGAGTAACATTGTTTTTCCTGTTTTTGGTTGTGCAACAATCATTCCACGTTGTCCTTTTCCGATTGGCGAGAATAAATCGATAATTCTTGTCGAAATTGAACTTCCTTTTTCGGCCAATCTGAATTTATCTTTAGGGAAAATTGGAGTTAAATGCTCAAATGAAACTCGGTCACGAACAACTTGCGGATCGTGACCATTTATTTTTAAAACACGAACTAAAGGGAAAAATTTTTCGCCTTCTTTTGGTGGACGAACAACACCTTTAACTGTGTCACCAGTTTTTAAACCAAATAATCTAACTTGCGATGTCGACAAATAAATATCATCTGGCGAAGCTAAATAATTATAATCCGACGATCGCAAAAATCCATATCCATCGGGCATCATTTCAAGAACTCCTTCGCTTTCTATAATTCCATCAAATTCAAAATCAGAATCTCTAAAGTTAGTTTTCTTACTTTTAAAATTAGGATTTACATTACCGTTTCCGTTTTGATTTCCGTTTTGATTTGGATTGTTTTGTTTTTTTTGTTGATTCGAATTTTGAGATTTTTCGGTTATATTTTCTGAATTTTCATCCAATTTATTTTCATCGATTACATCATTTTCATCAGAATTGGAAATTCCATTTTCTTCATTCGATTCATTCGAAATAATTCCTAAAGCTGCTTTTTCTGCTTTTTCTAATTTCAAAGCCATTTTACGTTCGTATTCGGCTTTGTTAAATTTAGTAACTTTATTTCCTTTTTTTGGAGTAATTTCTGATGTTTCTAAAGCAACTTCTTCAATTACCGATACAGGTTTTTGTTCAATAATTTTAGGTTCTGTGAACAAAGAAATTGGTTCTACGTTTGCAATTATTGGTTTTTTTTCGCCAACCATTCTGGCTCTTTTTGGCTTATCATCTTGCTTTTTATCTAAACCTGAATCATCAGTTTTGGATTGCTGGTCTAAAATAAGATTTATTAAATTGTCCTTTTTTACACCAGTAAATTTAATAGTTTTAGATAATTTGGCAATGTCTTGAAGCTCAGTAAGCTTCATTTCTTTAAGTACAGAAATGTCAAACATAAATGTTTTCAGTATTTAATTGATTGTGGTAAATGTTAAAATGTAGAGTTTTTTTAATCTTGAATTATTCGTAAAATGAAGTACTTACGATTTTTATTATGCAATAATACGAATATTTTTTAAATTACAATAGTATTTTTGAAAAAGATACTATATTTTTGCTAAAATTATCAAATCTAAATGTTACAACGCATACAAACAATATATTTAATTCTTGCACTTTTAGTTGCTGGAGTTTTGCCTTTTTTTCTACCTTTATATACATTTAGTTCAGGAAAAGAATTTTTTTTCATGCAAAATATGGTTTATGTTACATTGTTTGGTTTAAGTTTGACATTATCATTATTAAGTATTTTATCATATAATAAACGACAAAATCAATTTGTAATCAACAGATTGAATATGATTTTAAATTTAATTTTATTAGGATTGTTTGTATATCGTTCGCTAAATTTATCTGGAGAAACCGAAATGGTTTCAGAGAAAGGTATTGGGATGTTTCTGCCAATAATTGTTATTGTTTTGTTAGTTTTAGCAAACATAGCGACCAAAAAGGACGAAGATCTCGTAAAATCTGTGGATAGGCTGAGATAAACCTATAATATTAATTTATTAGTGCGAAGGAAATCCGAGACGAAAGTTTCGGATTTTTTTTTAAACTACCATTCATCCCAAAAAATCAACATTTCAGTTTTTTTTTTTTTATTATTGTATAGTGATGTTGGAACTTTGCCTTATCAAAAAACACCTATTATGAAATTTATATTTAACCTAACAATTTTATTACTTACTTTTTCAACATTTGCTCAAACAGTTATTTCTGGAAAAATTTTAGACGAAAAAAAACAACCAGTTCCAACCGCCAATATTTTTATTGAAGGTACTTATGATGGTACAAGTTCTGACGAAAAAGGCAATTTTTCTTTCGAAACTACTGCAACTGGAAATCAAACAATTGTTGTTAGTTTTTTATCGTATGAAACTACAAATCAAATTATTAATGTTCCAAATGCGAAAAATTTAACATTAATTCTTCGTGAAAGTGTCAATACTTTAGATGCAGTAACAATTTCGGCTGGAAATCTTGATTCTGGCGAAAAATCACGAGTTTCGGTTTTGAAACCGCTTGATATTGTTACAACTGCGGGATCTAATGCCAATATTGTTTCGGCATTGCAAACTTTGCCAGGAACCAATAATGTTGGAGAAAGTGGCAGATTATTCGTTCGTGGTGGCGAAGCCGATGAAACTCAAACTTATGTAGACGGTTTACGAGTTGGTCAACCGTATGGAGCAAGTGCCAATAACACGCCTGCTCGAGGACGTTTTTCTCCATTTTTATTTTCTGGAGCCAACTTTTCGACTGGTGGTTATTCTGCCGAATATGGCGAGGCACTTTCAAGCGTTTTATTGCTTCCAACCAAAGACGAAGCCGATACAGATAAAACCGAAATGGCTTTCATGACTGTTGGTTTGGGTTTGGGTCGAACCAAAAAATGGGCGAAATCTTCGTTGAGTTTTAATACTTCATATATCAACTTAAAACCTTATCAATTGTTGGTTCCGCAACGTTTGGATTTCAATAAACCTTTTCAATCTGCTTCGGGCGAATCGGTTTTTCGTTATCAATTTGCTAATGGATTATTGAAAATTTATACGGCTTTCGATGCGCAAAGTTTGGATATAAATCAAGAAGATGTCAATCAAATTCCAAAAGTTCGTTTTGCTTTGAATAATAATAATTTGTATTTTAATTCATCATATAAAGGAAATTTTGGCGAAAAATGGCAAATAACCACTGGTTTTGCGTATGGTTATGCCGAAAACAAAATTGGAATTGATGCAACGAAAATTAATAATTTCGAAAATACATCTCATTTGAAATTCAAATTAAGAAAATCGTTTTCCGAAAGATTCAAATTGAGTTTTGGAGCCGATTTTTTTAAAACGCGTTGGAATGAAAATTTTAATGTTGTTTTCAGAAATAAGTATGAAGAAAATATCGTTGCCACTTATGCCGAAGCTGATGTTTTTCTTTCAAAAAAAATGGCTTTCAAAGCAGGAATTCGTGCTACAAATAATTATTTTATTGATGAGTTTGCGATTGCACCAAGATTTTCATTAGGATATAAAATTGCTAAAAACAGTCAATTTTCATTGGCTTATGGAATTTTTACGCAAGCACCAAGGCAAGAATATTTAAAGTTTTCGAACGATTTTGTAAATGAAAAAACATCACATTACATTTTAAATTATCAATACAATAAAGAAGGACAAACTTTGCGATTAGAAGCCTATTACAAAGATTATCGTGATTTAGTAAAATTTAATACACCAACTTCTCAATTTAATTTGGTTTTTAATAATTCAGGAAATGGATTTGCAAAAGGATTAGAATTGTTTTGGAGAGACAATAAAAACATAAAGAATTTAGAATATTGGGTTTCATATTCCTACATCGATACCGAAAGAAATTACAGAAATTTCAGCGAATCGGTTACGCCAAATTTCGTTTCAAAACACAACGTTAGTTTAGTTACAAAATATTGGATTAATGATTGGAAATCGCAAATTGGTTTCACGACAAGTGTTCAATCTGGACGACCTTATAATAATCCGAACGAGTTAAAATTCATGAACAGCAAAACGCCATTTTATCAAGATTTGAGTTTCAATTGGGCGTATTTGTTGACAACCCAGAAAATTTTATATTTTTCGATGACCAATGTTTTAGGTGCGAATCAAATATTTGGATATGATTATGCGAGAAATCCGAATAGTAATGGCGTTTTTGTAAGAAGAGAAATTAATCCGTTGGCGAGTAGATTTTTCTTTCTAGGTTTTTTCTGGACAATTAGTAAAGATAAGAAAGACAATCAGTTGCGGAATTTGTAATAATAACAATTCAGGATAAAAAATCAACAGTTCAGTGTAAACGAATTTTAAAACAATTATAATCAACATAAATTTACATCAGAATTAGAAACAATTTCAATTTCAATAACAATTAAAATCAATTTAAAATGAAAAATTCAATCTTAACATTAGCAGTTTTAGCAACAGCATTCGCATCGGCACAAAAAATAAATTTGACCGTCGAAATGAATAATTTTAAAAATAATTCAGGAGTTGTAAAAGTAGGTTTGTACAATTCAGAAGGAACATTTTTAGGTCAAACCTATAAAAAATTAGAATCTAAAATTGCAGATAAAAAAGCTTTCGTTACATTTGAAGGAATTGAAAAAGGCGAATATGCAGTTTCGATTTATCAAGATGAAAACTTAAATGGCGTTATGGACAAAAACTTTTTCGGAATTCCGAGTGAAGATTATATAGCATCTAATAATGAAAAAGGTTCATTTGATCCACCAAAATATTCTAAAGCAAAATTTTTAATAAATGGTGATTCTAAAATTGTAATAAAAGTGAATTAGAGTTAGATTAAAGACTTTTAGACGAGAGACTTTTAGATAAAGGACTTTGTGAATAAAGACTTTTAGACAAGAGACAAATCTCGAAATCTCGAAATCTCTGTGTTGACAAAAGTACAATTCAGAATCAAAAATCAACATTTCGGTTAGAATCAATTTTATTAGAACAATAAGCAACATAAATTTATATCAGAATTAAAAACAATAACAATTTTAATAAACAGTAACAATTTCAAAAGCATTTATTATGAAATCACAGATTCACGACCCGAGCTTTTGCGAACAGGCGAAGCAAAACAAAAAAAACAAACCACAAATCTTGAGTAAAAATTTAATCTTAATATTAGTAATATTAGTATGTGGATTCTCAAACGCACAAGGACAATTCGAACAAGGAATGGGCAAAGCAATGCAACTTTGGGGCGAAGGTAAAAACACCGAAGCCAGCGCAATGTTCGAAAGAATCGCATCGGCAGAAAAAGCAAGTTATTTACCCAATTATTATGTAGCAACTGTAAATTGTTTTGCAGCTTTTCAAACCAAAGACAAAGATCAAATGAGTCAATTGTTGACCAAAGCACAAGCAGCATTAGATATTGAAATGGCAAAAACACCAAATAATCCAGAACTTTTAGTAATGCAAAGTATGATTTACACAGCTTGGATGAATTTTGACCCAATGACTTACGGTATGAAATATTCTGGAAAAGTAATGGAATTGTATGGCAAAGCCGAAGCAATTGAGCCAACAAACCCCAGAGTTGTATACGGAAAAGCCGAATTTGGAATTGGTGGCGCAAAATGGACTGGCGCAGATGTAAAAGTATTGTGTAAAGAAGTTGAACGTTCAATTGGATTATTTGCTACTTTTAAACCAGAAACCACTTTTTCACCAAATTGGGGATTGCAAAGAGCAGAAAATGCTTTGAAAGGTTGTAAGTAGCCCACTCAACCCTTTCAGGGTTTCGAATCCTGACAGGGTTAAAGGATTAAAAATCTAAAATATGAAAACGCTACAAAGAGAATTTCCAAGAGCATTAATGCTAACAACAGCGATATTTGCATTGATTCAAATTTTGAATTTTATTACAGGTTCTGATGTTAAATTTAATTCTCATTTAATAATTAGTTTTTTATTTACAGCTGGTTATACAATTTCTTTGTATTTAGTTAACACCTTGATTTTTATATATTTAGATTCGGTTTTTACTGATAGATTTATTAAAAAGAGAATAATTTTAGGTTTTGCATTGTCATTTATTTCTTCGCTAATTGTTGTTTTTATAATGCATTTTATTGAAAATATTTACTTTGGAAAATTCCACACTTTTGAATATTTTATAGAAAACGAAAAGCCATCAAATTATATTTTCACAGTAACAATTACGCTTTTTATTACACTTGCTTTATATGCAATTCAATTTTACAAAGCATACCAAGAAAACAAAGTTAAGGAACAAAAAATTATTGCTGGAACAGCATCAGCAAAATATGAAAGTCTAAAAAACCAGATAGATCCACATTTTTTATTCAATAGTTTGAATGTTCTAAGTTCATTGATAGAAGAAAATCCAGAAAACGCTCAGCGATTTACAACTTCATTATCAAAGGTTTACAGATATGTTTTGGAACAAAAAGACAAAGATTTAATATCGGTAGAAGAAGAATTATCATTTGCCAAAACCTATATGAACTTGCTAAAAATGCGATTCGAAAATAGTTTGATCTATGAAATTCCGACCCAAAAATTAAATCCAGAATTTAAAGTTGTACCACTTTCGTTGCAATTATTATTAGAAAATACGGTCAAACACAATGTGGTTTCTGAACAAAAACCTTTGCATATTAAAATTTATATAGAAAATGGATTTTTAGTTATAGAAAATAATTTACAAAAAAAAGAAGTTTTGCAAGATCGTAAAGGTGTTGGTTTACAAAACATTGTTGACAGATATGCCTTAATTTCAAAGAAAAAAATGATTGTTGAACAAACCGAAAATGTGTTCAAAGTCAAATTACCAATTTTAACAAAACAAATATCAGTTATGGAAACTCAAAATATTTATACAGAAAATAATGCCTATTTCGAAGCAAAACAAAAAGTCGAAAAATTAAAGGAATTTTATGGAAGTTTAATTTCATATTGTGTGGTTATTCCGTTTTTAGTTTTCATAAATCTAAAATATTCTCCTCATTATCAATGGTTTTGGTTTCCATTGTTTGGCTGGGGATTTGGATTGGCAATGAAAGGAATGCGAGCTTTTGGATTTTGGAACAAATGGGAAAAAAGAAAAATTCAAGAATTAATGAACAGGAAATAAGTATACAGTTGGAACTGCATTTTTTTGTAGAATTGGATTATTCTCGCATTGGTCACGTGTCTTTGGTAAAAGAATATTTTTCAATAAAAACTGGAAAACAAATAATGAAATATTGTCAACTTAGACAGAAAATATCTAAGAACAATTTTTTGATCATTTCACAACTTTGTGGCTTTGTGCCTTTGTGGTAAAATTTTTGAATATGAAAACAATAATTATCGAAGACGAAAAACCAGCTGCAAGATTGTTGCAACGCAAACTAGAAAAAATCAATATTAATGTTGATGTAATGTTACATTCAGTAGAAGAATCTATCGAATGGTTTTCTAAAAATGAACATCCAGATTTGATTTTTCTTGACATTCAACTTTCTGATGGATTGTCGTTTGAAATTTTTGATAAAATTATAATAAAATCGGCTGTTATTTTTACAACTGCATTTGATGAATATGCATTGCGAGCCTTCAAACTAAATTCTATTGACTATTTATTGAAACCAATCGATGAAGACGAATTAGAAATTGCAATATCAAAATTCAAAAATCAATTTCAAAAATCTGATATCAAAACGGTAAATCTTGATTTTGAACAAATTAAAAAAATGTTTCAAAACCCATTCGAGAAAAGTTTTAAAACTCGTTTTACAGTCAAAATTGGTCAACATTTAAAAGTTATCGCTATTGACGAAATTGAATGTTTTTTTAGCGAAAATAAAGGAACCTACATACACACAGTAGAAAATCGCAATTATTTAATCGATGGAACTTTAGAAGTTTTAGAATGCGAATTAGATGCTAGAAATTTCTTTCGAATAAGCAGAAAATTTATTATTCCGTTAAGGTCAATTAAAGAAATTACAATTTATTCTAATTCAAGATTAAAAGTCATTTTACCAACTTATAAAGATGATGAGGTTATCGTTGCCCGTGAAAAAGTACAAGATTTTAAAGCTTGGATAGGATAAAATAGTTTTCAATAGAGTTTTCGGTTTTCAAAAACATTTAGTTTTATTAATCAATCTACGAAAACGTGATAGTGCTACTTTACATTACCACAACATTATGCATAATTTTTATTTTTTTTATAACTTATAAATTCGTTGTAAAGTATCAAATAGATTGATAATACAAGCAAAATTTTTTAATAATTTTTATTTTAATATTGTATAGTTTTTGTATATGATAAATAGAAAATTTACAGTAAAATCAATCTTACATTTGGTTTAACTATAAATTATAAAATTATGAAAAAAATTACGTTATTAGCAATTTTCCTAATGTCATCATTTGGATTTGCACAACAAGTTGTTGTTCAAAATTTTGAAACACCATCATCTTTCAATTTGAACTCGTTTGCTGGTTTAATTGGTTCTGTAGAAGCTGACCCAGTAGCAGGCGGAAGTCGAGTTAATTCTTTAAAACTCACTAGTGTTTCAACTGGACAGGTTTTTCAAGGTTGCGAAATTATTCAACTTACAAATAAAATTAAATTAACCACAGACAAAACAATAAAAATTGATGTTTTTTCTACTGTAGCATTTACTTTATATGCCAAAGTTGAAGGAGGAGGATCTGCACCAGTTTCAGGAGCTTCTCAAAATTACACAACCCCCAACGCATGGCAAACCTTAACATTTACATATACACAAGGTCTACAAGGTACTTTACCTGCAAATGGTAGCTACGGTAATTTGGTACTGTTTCCAAATTGGAACCCAAACAATGCAGGATTTTTGCCTGCTGCAAACTTTTCAGTATTCGTTGACAACATTACAAGCGAAGCAACTCCAATTCTACCGCCAGCACAACCGGCAACAGCTGCACCAACTCCACCAGCAAGACCAGTTGCAGATGTTAAATCATTGTTTAGTAACGCCTATGCACCAATTGCTGTATTAAATTATGCAGGAGCAGATAATCAACCATCAAATGACAATACTTACAACACGTCGTGGAGTCCTGCAAATACTTCTTTGCTTTTGATTGTTGGAAATGATACTAACAAAACTGTCGGTTTAGGTTTTGAAGGCGTCTCTTTTTTAGCTGGAAGGTTTGATGCAACTGGTTTTACCAATTTACACATGGATATTTGGACAGATTCTCCAACTACAAATAAAAGCTTTAATGTTAAATTTTCAAACTGGAATGGAGGTACTGGCGAAGCAAATGCAATTGAATATGCGGTTACTAATGCGAATTTTTTACCAGCAACCAATCCAGGTACTTGGATTTCGTTGGATATTCCTCTTTCAAGTTTTAACGGAATAAATGGCTCAGGTCGAAATGATCTTGCTCAATTTATAATAACATCAGACTTAGGTACTGTTTTTTATGATAATCTTTATCTACACAAAAATACAATTTTGGCAACTTCAACTTTCGAAACTGCAAATGTTAGAATGTATCCAAATCCAGCAAATAATGTATTAAATATTGAAGCTAAAGCAAATATCGAAAATGTTTCGATTTACAATCTTTTAGGTCAAGAGATAATTTCTAAATCTGTTAATAATTCAACTGCAACTTTAGATATTTCGAACCTACAAGTTGGAGTTTATGTTGTAAAAAGTTCTATCGATGGAAAAATTGCTTCATCGAGATTAATTAAAGAATAACTTTTTTTTGACCCAAATAATTAGTTACAAAGCACGTTTTTTTAAAGAACGTGCTTTTTTTATGATTAATAATTTTTTGAATAGACAAGATAGTCTTTAATTTGTGTAAACATTAATTAAAATAATGAGCAAATTTAAAATCGCAGTATTTTTACTCTTATTTGGGTTTAATTTTTTGAGTTTTTCTCAAGAATTACCTCCAATTATCAAATATTCATCATCGGTTTATGGTGCTGGAAATCAAAATTGGATGATTTCTCAAGATAAAAACAATTATGTTTATTTTGCTAATAATGAAGGTCTACTGGAATTCAATGGGTCCAATTGGAATCTTTATCCATCGCCAAACGAAACTATTATTCGGTCGGTAAAAGTAATTGACAATAAAATTTATACAGGTTGTTACATGGAATTTGGTTTTTGGACAAAACAATCCAATGGACAATTACAATATACATCATTAAGCCAAAAAATAAAATCTAAAATTCAAGACGATGAACAGTTTTGGAATATTATAAATTATGAGCATTGGGTCGTATTTCAATCGCTTTCAAGGATTTATATTTATGACACCAAAACAAAAATTTTTCAGATTATTGTACCCAAAAACAATATTATAAAATCTTTTTCTGCCAATAATGCAATTTATTATCAAAGTTTAAAAGCGGGATTATTCGAAATCGAAAACGGTAAAACTAAGTTAGTTTCTAATAATCCAATTTTGCAAAACGACAGAATTATTAATGTTTTTTCTACAAACGAAGGTTTAATTATTCAAACCCAATCTAACGGAATATTCAAGTTAATTGACAATAAATTATCTAAATTTTCTATTGATATTGTTTTAGACGCAAATAGTATCTACAGTTGCGAAATACTTTCAAATGGCAATTTTGCAATTGGTACAGTTTCGAATGGATTATTTATTTTATTCAATGACGGAAAATTAAAATACCACATTACTCAAAATCGAGGTTTGAGCAACAACACCATACTGTCTTTATTCGAAGATGCCGAAAAAAATCTTTGGATAGGTTTAGACAATGGCATTAATTGCATCAATCTCAATTCGCCAGTAAAAAGTTTTTCTGACGATACTGGTTTTTTTGGAACTGTTTATGCATCGATTTTAAATAATGATAAGTTGTATATTGGTACTAATCAAGGATTATTTTTTAAAAATTTCAATTCCAATGATGATTATCAGTTTATAGATGGAACCAAAGGGCAAGTTTGGTCATTATTCGTAAAAGAAAAAACACTTTTTTGCGGTCACGATTCTGGAACTTTTATCATTGAAAATGCAATTGCTAAAAATATTTTTTCGAATACTGGAACTTGGAAACTCGAATCAATACCCAATCAACCCAATCTAATTTTACAAGGCAATTATTACGGATTATCCATTCTAGAAAAAGTCAATAATCAATGGATCTTTCGAAATAAAATTACTGGATTTGATTATTCATCTAGATATTTTGAGATTACCAATAATTTAGAAGTTTATGTAAGCCACGAATATAAAGGAGTTTTTAGTTTTCAATTAGATAATAATTTTCAAATTGCGAAAAACAAAAAAACTTTTGACAAACCAACCAAAGGTAAAAATGCTAGTTTATCTAAATTTAATAACAATATCTATTATGCCTATAAAGAAGGGATTTTAAAGTTAAATTCCAAAACCAAGCAGTTCGAAAAAGACAATTTATTAACTTCTGTTTTGGCAAATGATGAATACACATCAGGTAAATTAATTGTTGATAAATCTAATAAATTATGGTTATTTTCTAAAAATTACATTCATTATTTTACTTTAAGTAAATTAGGAAATTCACTAAAACAAAATAATATTCCTATTCCTGCAGCGTTGACAAGTTCTATGTCTGGCTACGAAAATATTTCTCAAATATCTCATTCTGATTATTTAATTGGCACAACCGATGGCTATTATACCATAAATATCAATGATTTGAATTTTAAAAATTACAATGTTGAAATTACAAATATCAGTATAAATGAACTAGATGAAAAGCCAATAAATTTTTCTATTATCGATGAAGGCGATTTTAGCTATGACCAAAACAACATTACATTTAGTTATACAATTCCAGAATTTAATAAATATATCAATGCCGAATATAAATATTTATTAGAAGGTTTTCAGGAAAATTGGAGCGAATGGAATTCAAAATCTTCTATCAATTTTAAAAACTTGCCATCAGGAAATTATATATTTAAAGTAAAATCCAAAATTGCCAATTCAGCAAACGAAAATATTGCAATTTATTCGTTTACAATCAATAAACCTTGGTATGCAACCTATTTTGCTTGGTTTTTATATTTAATATTAGCTTGTTTATCAGCATTTTATATCAACAAGGCTTATACCAATTTTTATCAAAAGCAAAGAGACAAACTCATCGAAGAAAATAATTTATTGTTAGAAATTAAAGAACTTGAAAACGAGCAACAATTAATGAAAATTCATAACGAGCAATTGTCTCAAGATTTCGATTCGAAAAGTCGTGAATTGGCAGTTTCTACAATGAGTTTGATCAAAAAAGACGAGTTATTAGCAGTTATTAAAGAAGATTTAAAATCGAATTCTGATGAGGGAAATAGCAAAATAAAATCGGTCATTTCTAACATTACTAGAAGCATTTCTACGGATAATTCTTGGAATGTTTTCAAAGAAGCTTTTGACACAGCCGACAAAGATTTTTTAAAGAAGGTTAAACTCGCACATCAATCATTAACTCCTAATGATTTAAGGCTTTGTGCCTACTTGCGTCTGAACCTTTCGTCCAAAGAAGTTGCGCCATTAATCAATATTTCGGTTCGAAGTGTTGAAATTAAACGATATCGTTTGCGTAAAAAAATGGATTTGGCTCATGAACAAGGTTTGGTCGAATATATTTTATCTATTTGAATTAGATATTTTGATATTTTTAACCATACATTACTACATCATTTTGTTTTTTATTTTTCATTATTTCTATTTCAAATTCCATTTTTGCTAACAAAACTCATACTTTATATTAATTTATTTGAAAAATCGTAAACTTCTAAATTGTATATTTTTTGTTGTGGTAGATTTATCAATAAACCAACAATTTTCAAATACTTTTATATTAGAAACAATTCTTTTATAAACCAAAACCAAACTATGAAAAAAAATATTTTTCTAATAATCTTTATTTGTTTTTTTACATTCATAAATGCCCAAACGGACATTGTTACAATCGATAAATCAGATGTAGGTTTGAAACTAAAAGTCAATGCAAACGATTTTATAATCAATGGAATGAATTGGGATTATTGCCCAATCGGAAATAATTATTCTTATAGTTTATGGAAACAGTCCGACGATATTATTAAAGAAGCGCTCGAAGATGAAATGTCATTGCTTAAAAATATGGGCGTCAATACAATAAGAGTTTACTCTGATATTCCAAAAAAATGGATAGAATACATTTATACCAACTTTGGAATTTATACAATGATCAACCACACTTTTGGTCGATATGGTTTAACTTTAAATGGCAAATGGGTTGTAAACACCGAATATGCTGATCCAACAACTCGAGATTTGCTGTTAAAAGAAGTTACAGAAATGGTTCAAAATTATAAAAATACCAAAGGTTTACTTTTATTTTTGTTAGGAAATGAAAACAACTACGGATTATTTTGGGATGGTGCAGCAACCGAAAATATTCCTATGGAAGATAGAGCTTCTACTAAACGAGCAATTTCAATGTACAAATTGTTTAATGAAGCAACATTAAAAATGAAAGCAATAGACAATTCTCACCCAATTGCAATATGCAATGGCGATTTATTGTTCCTTGATATTGTTGCCAAAGAGTGCAAAGACATTGATATTTTTGGTTCAAATGTGTATCGTGGCGTTTCATTTGGCGATTTTTTCGAGAAAGTAAAAACAGCAACTGGCAAACCAGTTTTATTTACCGAATTCGGTGCCGATGCTTTCAATGTGATTTCTAACGACGAAGACCAAAAATCGCAAGCTTATTATTTAAAGAATAATTGGAAAGAAATCTATGAAAACACTGCTGGTTTAGGAAAATCTAGCAATGCAATTGGTGGTTTTACCTTTCAATTTAGCGATGGCTGGTGGAAAAACGGTCAAACTGTCAATTTGGATATTCACGATAACAGTGCAAGTTGGTCAAATGGTGGTTACACCAAAGATTTTGAATTGGGTTCTAATAACATGAACGAAGAATGGTTCGGAATTTGCGCCAAAGGACCAAGCAATTCTCGTGGTATGTATCAATCTTATCCGCGAGCTGCTTATTATATTTTGAAAGAAGCACATCATTTAAATCCATATAATGCTGGAACAACTTTAGGTTCTATAAAATCTCATTTTGACAATATCAATCAAACAGATGCAAGTCTGCGCGCTCGTGGCGACAAAGCTTCGTTGAAATCTAACGATACCGAAATTCTTAAAATCAGTAAACTTCGAGCCGAATTCACAACATTTAATACTGGCGGAAGTTTAATTACAACTCCAAAACAAGCTTTGCCTAATACTACAAACTATCCAAATAAATTAGGTTTCGATCACATGCAAAGTTATTATATTGGTGTCGAAGGAAATCCTGCTCCAAATATGAAAGCTAATATAAATGTAAATATTTTAGGTCGAATTGCTGAAAATCCAATCAATGAAATTTTCTATGAAAATAGAGGCAGAGTTCAAAAAATAAATACCAATTCTGGAAATCTTGAATTTAATGATGTCAATAGAGTTCAAATTTATAATGCATCTTATACTTGGAATCAGAAACATTTCGATTTAAAAGGTTTTTATAGAACAGGGCATTATCATTGGGGTTACGAAGGCGATTTTTTTGGATTGTATCCAGAAGCCAATTATGGACCAAATCTAGATTTATATAACGCAGAAATTTTGGGTTTCGAAATCGATGGCAAAAAAAGCATCAGCGGACTAAAAGCTGCTTTTGGACCGCAACTTTGGTGGGGCGCAAATCCAGCATTTTTATTAAAATATAATAAAAAAATAGGATTTCTTGATGCAACTGCAGTTTATCACGAAGACATTGCCGAAGCTGGTGCTGCACTAACATCCATCGCTATTCCGCAACCTAAAACTCGTCGTGCGACACTTTATTTAAAATCTAAATTTGATTCCGTTGGTTTGGAATTAGGTGGAATTTGGGGCGGACAACCATTAAATGGTCGAGTTTTTCAAAACACAAAAGAAGTTGCAGGAATTATTTCAGTATATGATGATAAAATTGTTGCCAAAGACAATTGGGGTGCCAAAGCTAAAGTTACTTTCTCGGCTGGGGCATTTAATATTTATATACAAGCTGCAGTTATGGGATTGGTTGCCAATGGTGGCGCAGACAATACCAAAACTTTTACTGGTTGGCGATTAAAAGATTCTGGTAGCGGCAATCAGACCAATTTTTTAGCAGGATTGACCTATAATATTGGTAAATTTCAAATTGCACCCAACTTTCTATGGCAAAAACCTTTGGTTGCAGCAATGCCAAACAATGTTACTGCGCCAGGACGATTAAGAAACATTTTGGTAGATCCATTTATTGTTAGAGCCAATAGAGAAATGGTTGCAGGAGAATTGCTTTTCGCCTATGATCCAACGCCTGGAACTTGGATGCACGATTGGGACAACGACCGAACCGAAGATGCAAAACTAGCAATTAGTGCCGATTTTGTTTTTAGAAAATTGCCAACAACTCAAGATGCTGCAATTGGTTTTTTAAGCAATCGTACTTCATTTGCATTCGATAAATCGGTTCCGGCTCAAGATTTATGGGAATTAAACACAAGATTGGTTTCTAAAATTACGCCCAATTTTGGAATTATTGCTAATATTCTTGTTGGTAACGCTCAAGCTAATGGAAGCGATGTACGATTAATAGAGCGATATGGTGGCGACATTAGAATGATTGTAAATAAAATAAAAGTTACTGGAACATTCAAAGTAAACGATTGGGGACCTTACGATTACCATCGAGATTATAATTTAACTTATCCTGAACAATTAATGCTTGATATTTCGACAACTTTAGGCAAACCTGATTGGTTCGTTTTGCCAGATACTCAAATCGGAATTATGGGAACTTGGCGTTCGCTTAATCAATATTCGCCACGTTTTAGCCCAAACCAAACAGCGTCATTATTTGCAACACAACCAATTATTAGTCCAATTGGTTTTCCAAATGGGTCTGAATGGGAAATTAGAACTTATGTTCATATTAATATTGGTAAATAATTTTAAAACATATAAAATGAAATCGAAGATTCACAAATACCAAAAAACAAATAAACAAAGTGTGAGTAATAATCTAAAAAAATATTATTCTCACAAAATATTTTTATTTGCAATCACAATAATCTCATTAATTGCTTGCGAAAGAGAATTATCTGACGATGCTACCTTGTCATCAAACAATAAAAATCCAGAAGTTTTTATCGACACATTTAGTGCGGGTCTTGGTTATGGAGCATTTGGCGGATCAAAATATACAGCATTTGTAGTCGATACCGAAGTGAAGTATGAAGGAACTGCATCAATGCGATTCGATGTTCCAAGCGTCGGCGACCCAAATGGTGGTTATGCAGGTGGAGTTTTTATTGATGGTGCAGGAAGAAATTTAACAGATTATGACGCCTTGACTTTTTATGTAAAAGGTTCACAAGCTGCAACTTTAAATGAAATTGGTTTTGGAGTTGATTTTGGTTTAGACAAATACAAAGTTGCTATGACAAATGTTAGTATTGGAACCAATTGGCAAAAAATTACTATTCCGTTGCCTGATGCCTTAAAGTTAACTAAAGAAAAAGGCATGTTTTGGTATTCCGAAGGTCCAGAAAATAATTTAGGATATACGTTTTGGATAGATAATTTAAAGTATGAAAAATTAGGAACACTTGCACAACAAAAAGCTACAATATTTGATGGCGTGGATACAAATCAGCAAACTGCAATCAATGCAAAAATTAAAATTAAAGGTTTTACAAATACCGTTAATATGGCTTCAGGAATAAATCAAACAGTTGTATTAGGACCAAGCTATTTTAAGTTTACTTCATCAAATACGAATGTAGCAACCGTTAACGATTTTGGAGAAGTTTCTGTTACAGGTACTGGAATAAGTACAATAAAAGCATCAATTAAAGGTATAAATGCGTTAGGATCTTTGACATTAAACTCTTTTGGAGTCTTACCAGCAGCACCAATACCCTCACAAACACAAAACAATGTAAAATCAATATTTAGTGATTTTTACACTAGCGAAACTCCTATTATGGTTGACCCTAGATTTATTGGTTCAACAACTGGCATATCGACTATTACTACAAATAATGATTCTTTTTTGAGTTACTCTAACAACAATTATACAGCAATTCTTTTTGATAATAAAGTCGATGCTACAAACTTATCATTCATGCACGTTGATGTATATGCTCCACAAGCTGGTGTGCAGGTCAAATTTCAAATTAGAGATGCTGGTGCAAACGGTATTTTAAATACTAATGAAAATACTGGTTTTCCTACTGAAGACGATAAAGAATATAGGTTTACTGCTTCTGGTTTAACTGTAAATGGATGGAATTCTTTCGATATTCCATTAATAGGTGATATAATTAATCAAAAAAATAATTTAAAAGCATTAATAATAGTCGAAGGACCTAATTTTATTTTAGACAACATATATTTCTATGGAATACCAACCGCACCAACTGTGGCTGCACCAACACCAACCTTACCAGCAGCTAATGTAATATCGCTTTTTAGTAACGCTTACACAAATGTTCCTGTTGACACTTGGCGAACGTCTTGGTCGGCAGCTACATTTGCAGATGTGTTAATTGCTGGAAATGCCACTAAAGAATATTCAAATTTAGATTTTGTTGGAATAGAAACTGTTAACAATCAAATCAATGCAACCAATATGAACTTTATTCATATTGATGTTTGGTCAGAAAATTTTACAGCCTTTTCTCTAAAACTTGTCGATTTTGGAGCCAATGCTATTTTTGCAGGAGGCGATGATACCGAACATCAAATAAATTATACTTCACCATTAAAAAACCAATGGATAAGTTATGATATTCCGCTAAGCAGTTTTACAGGATTGACAAACAGGCAACATCTTGCACAGTACATTTTGGTAGGAAAACCTCAAAGCACATCAAAAATTTATATTGATAATTTATATTTCCATAATTAGTAAATAATTAAAAAAGCATCAAAATGAAATTAAAATTTATAAAAATAAGCACTTTTTTAGTTGTAATTTTTTCAATAAGCTGTTCGAATAATGAAAAACAAACCGTTACAACACTAAATCAAATAGTCTTACAAGACGAATTTGATGCAAATGGCGCACCAAATCCATCAATTTGGAATTATAACATTGGCACAGGAAGCAATGGTTGGGGAAATAACGAATTGCAATATTATTCTGATAGACCACAAAATATAAAAGTCGAAGATGGAATGCTAAAAATTACAGCAGTCAAAGAATCGTTTATGGGTTCGGCATATACATCGGCAAGAATATTAACCAAAGGCAAGTTTGATAATAAATATGGTCGGTACGAAGCGCGCATAAAAGTGCCATTAGGCAAAGGTTTGTGGCCAGCTTTTTGGTTGTTAGGAAGCAATTCCGACACTGTAATTTGGCCTCAATGTGGCGAAATCGATATTATGGAATATCTTGGCAGCAATCCAACCTCAATTTTTGGAACCGTTCATGGTCCAGGTTATTCTGGTGCAAATGCAATTTCTAAAAATTTTGTTTTAACAAATAACAGGTTCGACAACGATTTTCACATTTTCGGAATAGAATGGGGAGAAAACTTTGTCAATTATTATGTAGATGATGTTTTATACAATCAAATCACTCCAAAAGATGTTAAGGGCGAATGGGTTTTTAATCAGCCATTTTATATTATTTTAAATATGGCAGTTGGAGGCAATTTTCCAGGAACACCAAATGCTGAAACTGTTTTCCCACAAACAATGATAGTAGATTATGTAAGGGTTTATAAATAATTTTAAAAGTAAAAAATATTTTGTACAGATGCACGTTAGTGTATCTAAATTTTAAAAGAAAGATTAAAATTTAATTTGTAGAGATGCACGGCGGTGCATCTAAATTTTAAAGAAAAATATAAAAATTCACGTCAACGCATCTAAATTGCACAACAAAAAATATTTTTTAATTTTTAAATAAAAAATGAAAAAACATCATTTAAAATTTCTGTTTTCGATAATTTTATTATTGTTAATAAACTTTACAAATGGGCAAAAAATTAAATCAAAAACTAAACTTGATATTCGAGTTGATTCGCTTTTGAAATTAATGACATTAAACGAAAAAATTGGTCAACTCAATCAATACAACGGTTTTTATGATGCAACTGGACCAACTCCAAAAGAAGGACAAGCAGCCAAGAAATACCAAGATTTAAAAAACGGTTTGGTCGGTTCGATGTTAAATGTAAAAGGTGTTAAAGATGTAAAAGCCATTCAGAAAATTGCTGTTGAAGAAACCCGACTACACATTCCGTTACTTTTTGGATTTGATGTTATTCATGGTTATAAAACCATATCGCCAATCCCTTTAGCCGAAGCAGCTAGTTGGGATTTAAACGCCATTAAAAAATCTGCCGAAATGGCTGCCGAAGAAGCATCATCGGTCGGAATAAACTGGACTTTTGCGCCAATGGTCGATGTCTCTCGTGACGCACGTTGGGGACGCGTGATGGAAGGTGCAGGAGAAGACCCTTTTTTAGGAAGCAAAATTGCAGTTGCAAGAGTTCAGGGTTTTCAAGGTGATTTAAAATCAAATAAGAATATTTTGGCGTGTGCCAAACATTTCGCAGGATATGCATTTGCAGAATCTGGACGCGATTACAACACAACCGATATTAGCGAAACGGTTCTACAAAACACAATTTTTCCGCCATTCAAAGCTGCTGCAGATGCTGGTGTTCGAACTTTCATGAATTCGTTCAATGAATTGAATGGAATTCCTGCAACTGGAAATGTTTATTTGCAAAGAAAAATTTTAAAATCAGATTGGAATTTTAAAGGATTTATAGTTTCCGATTGGGGATCGATTGGCGAAATGGTCAACCACGGTTACGCCAAAGATTTTAAACAAGCAGCCGAAATGGCAATAAATTCCGGTTCAGACGTTGATATGGAATCATCGGCTTATGTGGAACATTTAGCAAATCTGGTCAAAGAAAACAAAGTCAAAATTGCAACTATTGACGATGCCGTAAAAAGAGTTTTGAAAGTAAAATTCGAATTGGGTTTATTCGAAAATCCATACAAATATTGCGATGAAAATCGTGAAAATGCTACAGTTGGCAAACAAGAATTTCAAGATAATGTATTAGATATGGCAAGAAAATCCATCGTTTTATTAAAAAATAAAGCAGTTTTGTTGGGACAAAATCAAGTGGACTTATTACCATTAAAAAAATCAGGTTTAAAAATTGCTGTTATTGGCGCTTTGGCAAATGATAAAACAAGTCCATTAGGCAGTTGGCGCATTGCTGCCGATGATAATTCGGCGGTTTCTTTGCTTGAAGGTTTGCAAAAATATTCAGGAAATGAAATAACTTATACCAAAGGCGCAGATGTAACAATTGGCAGAACCGAATTTGTCTGGGAAACCAAAATTAACAAAACCGATAAATCTGGTTTTGATGCCGCTGTCGCAAATGCCAAAAATGCCGATGTTGTAATAATGGTTCTTGGCGAACACGGATTGCAAACAGGCGAGGGCAGAAGCCGCAGCGATTTAGAATTGCCAGGTGTGCAACAAGAATTACTTGAGGCTGTTTTTAAAGCAAATCCAAATATTATTTTAGTATTGCAAAACGGTCGCCCACTGGCAATTCCTTGGGCTGATGAAAATATTCCAGCAATTGTAGAAGCTTGGCATTTGGGCACACAAAGTGGCAATGCTATTGCAAATGTGTTGTATGGAGATTACAACCCAAGTGGAAAATTGCCAATGACATTTCCAAGAAATGTAGGTCAAGTTCCAATTTATTACAACCATAAAAACACAGGTCGTCCAACAATGAATGAGCCAGAAATTGTTTTTTGGTCGCATTATTCTGATGTAAAAAATACGCCGCTTTATCCATTTGGATATGGTTTGAGTTATTCTAAATTTGAATATTCTGGTTTAAAGTTATCTAATAAATCATTTGCTAAAAACGGAAAAATAGAAGTTTCGGTTACCTTAAAAAACAACAGCAATGTTGCAGGAAAAGAAGTTGTTCAATTGTATATTCGAGATTTATATGCAAGTTCAACGCGTCCTGTAAAAGAATTAAAAGGCTTCGAAATGATCGAATTACAGTCAAATCAATCGCGAGTTGTAAAATTCACAATAGATGAAAAAACTATAGAATTTTATACTGCAAATAACAAATGGGAAGCAGAAACTGGAGATTTTAAAGTTTCTATTGGCACAAATTCTCAAGAAACACTCGAAGCAATTTTCATGTTTACGAAATAATTAAGCCTTAAAAAACGTTTTTCTAATGCCAATAATTACAGCAATTAATATCGAAAAATAAATAAAAAAAGGAATTATAAATTCAACTAATCCTAATGGCAACATTATTGCAATAATTAGCAATTGAAAACCCAATCCATATATTGAAACTAAACTCATGAACCAATTTGGAAAAGATTTTACTTTGTAAGCATCTGAATCCAAAAAGTGAATAATTTTGTCGAAAATTCCGTAAACTACAATGTAAATACTAAATAAAATATTTACGGTTTTTTGATTTTCGCCATGTAATGCTTTAGGCGAATTATGCTCGAATATCTGACTTGTAGTATCGCCACCAACCGAATTGTGACGTAAAATCAAATAATAATAATTGTATAAAGTGCCTTGTAATTGTATGCAAATAAAGGCTAAAACTGTCAATAATAAACCAGAATTTGAAACAAAACAAATTGACATCAGTATAATAAAATTCAAAATAATATCAAAAACACTGTCTAAATACCGACCAATATAGGATGGTTTATTTTTTAATCTGGCCAATTCGCCATCAGCAGCATCGATTCCAGATTTTAGAATTATAAAAAAACTTGCGGTTAAATAAAACCCATTCAGAATGCAAAAAACTGCAATTATTCCTGAAATTCCAAATAAAAAAGTCACATGAATAGGAGTGAAGCGCGTATTTTTTAAGATATTGGCAAGAAGATTTCCGAATGATCGTCCATAATCTGATAAATCTACAAATTTATCTGCATCAGCAAGTTTTGACATTTAATAATATGCAAATGAAAATGACAATATAGTCAACTGCAAATGTACAGATAATTTTACAATTTGTTTACTTTGAATTTGGTTTTAACTTTTTTATATTTGTTGTTTAAAAGCAAGTCTAATATCTAAAATCATAAAT
This sequence comes from Bacteroidota bacterium, assembly GCA_043778105.1. Lineage (GTDB taxonomy): Bacteria > Bacteroidota > Bacteroidia > Flavobacteriales > Flavobacteriaceae > Flavobacterium. The sequence continues at coordinate 14,470 of JAYWGV010000078.1, read as the reverse complement.
CTAAAATTATTATGGCAAATCCATCTTTAAAAATTATCGAGGCATTACGCAAAACTGCAATGCAATTAGAAAACGGAAACCGATATGAATGGGGTCACATGGGAAGTTGCAATTGTGGTAATTTAGCCCAAACAATTACTAGTTTTTCTAGAGCCGAAATTCAGAAATATGCACTCGAAAAACGAGGAGATTGGTCAGAACAATTAATAGATTATTGTCCAACATCTGGCTTGCCAATGGATTTAATCATCGAAAAAATGATGGATTTTGGTTTTACACGTCAAGATTTGCGTCATTTAGAATGGCTTTCTGATAAAGAAATTCTTGATAAAATGGAAGTTTCATTCTTAAATAGAAATTTAAAATCAGACACAATATCATATTTAAAATCTTGGGCAATCTTGCTTGAAGACCAATTAATTGATAAAATTGAGTTGCCAAGTTTAGAAGAAATGAGTTCTAAATTGGAATTATTTTAGTAAAAGATTTTACAATCCTATAAGGTTTTAAAAACCTTATAGGATTTTTTATTTACTACAACTTATTATCAAATTCATTTTTACATTATCAGACAAAACTAAACTATTTGCGCCAACTTTAAAAGCTCTTCTATTTATTTCGAAATTGCATTTTAATTCGAGATTATCTACTTTTTCGGTTGCAATTAATTCGAATTTTATTGTTTTAGAAATTCCTTTAATAGTCAATATTCCTTCAACATTATAACGATTTAATCTTGTTGCAGATTCAATTTTTGTAGATTTGAACGTAATTACAGGAAACTTTTCTACATCAAAATAGTCGTCTTTTCGCAAATGTTTATCACGAGCGGAATTGTCAGTATTTACTGAATTAGAATTTACCGAAACGTTTATTTCGCTTGTTTTTAAGTCTTTGGCATCAAAAGTAATTGTTCCTTTTAGTCCAGAAAAACTTCCGTTTACGTTCAATCCGATATTTTTAATAACAAAATTAATTTTGCTGTTTTCGTTATTTGCAATAAAATTTTGGGCCATAATGGAATTTGTTATTAGTATAAAAAATAAAATTTTAAATAATTTCATCTGATATTGATTTACGATTTTCAAGAAATAAATAAAATTGAACTCCAAATAAAATTGATGCAATAACTAAATGAATTGGTTGTGAAGTATAAGGAAAATCAAGATAATACATTGCCATTCCTGACAAAATTTCGATTCCGATTAATGTCATAACCCAATTTATTTTCTCAAATCCAAGATTTAATTTTCGATTTCGTAAGAATAAAAACACATTTAAACCAAGAATCAAAATCGAAAAGGAACGATGGATATAAAACGTAATTTCAGGATTTTCTAAAACTTTCTGCATTTGGTTGTAACCTAAAATTTTGACCATTTCGTCTACATATTGCCTAACTTGGGTGCCAAGAATTATTTGAACAAATGTAAATATTAAAGTTACAAATATAATATTCTTGAATCTTGAATCTATTACAAAAATTGATTTTAGATTCGATGCATTTTTAATGATAAAAAGCAAAACCGCAACAATTATAAGGGCTACAATCATGTGAATTGTGATTTTTAAAGGATTCAAAACCGAATAAACGACTCGTGCGCCTAACCAACCTTGAAAACCCATCAAGAAAACTGTTGTCCAAGAAAATATAGTAATTTTTTTATTGGTTTTCCAATAGCCAAAAGAGAAAATTGCCATTATAAAAACGGCCAATCCTGCCAATGCACCAACCAATCGATTCAAGTATTCGATCCAAGTTTCGACTGCATTAAAAATGGCATAATCGTGTTTTGTATATAATCTAAATTGACTTTCGTCAAATGTTTCTGTTGACTTAAAATCAATTTTGGCAACCAATAATTTTTCGTTTTTTATAATGACTTGACCTTCAAAATATTCATGATTTGGTGTCCACAATAATTCTTTAATATCGGTTGGTGGAATGTAATATCCGAAGCATTTTGGCCAATCTGGGCAACCCATTCCTGAACCAGTCATTCGCACCAATGCGCCTGCGACTATTACTAAATATACTAAAATTAATGAAGTCTTTGCAGATTTTAGGAAGTATTTTTTCATTGATTCTGAAAATAATTTCAGTTTATTTTATTGGATGATTAATTGGATTTTGTCTGGTGTCAAAAATGTCAAGAACATTTATTTCTTGCTCAGAGATTTTATAAATAATTTCAAAATGTGTAAAAAGTGTTAATCTTACATTAAACTTATCAGTTTGAATTCCAGTTTCAGGGATTTTTGCAACTTTAATTAAAGCATTCCTGAATTCTATATTTAGTTTTTGAGAATATATTTTAGATTTATTTCTATCGTTCCAATAATTAAAAATTTCTAGTTTTGATTTTACAGCAAATGGTGTCCAGCTAATTATTCTTGTTCGTCGAACCATTTTTGTATTTGTTTTTCAGCTTCTTCATTAGAAATACATTCGCCGTTTTCGACTTGCTTTAGTGCTTTTTCAATTCTTATTCTACGTTCTGGAGAGAAAATGTAAACATTTTGTTTAGACATTTTTATCCCCAAAATTTCAGTAATTTGTTCCAATTTCAACAAATCTTCTGTCGATGAAATTTCGTTAATTATATTCGATTTAATTTCGGCTACACTCATAACTCAATAATTTACATCAAAGTTAATTAATTTTGCTCAACAATAAGGTTAACAATTTATAAATTTCAATTAATTTTGCTTAATCCCAATTTCGCACCACGTTTTAAAACAAATTCATAAGCTGATTGGTATTCATTGGCAATTTCGCCTTCCAGAATTGCTTCTTTGACAGCTTCTTTTAAAATTCCGATTTCTCGTGATGGTTTTAAATTGAAAATTTCCATTATTTCTTCGCCAGAAATTGGAGGTTGAAAATTCCGAACCGAATCTCGCTCTTCGACTTCAATAATTTTTTGTCTAACAATTTCGAAATTACCGTGGTATTTTTTAAATTTCGATGGATTTTTAGTTGTAATATCGGCTGCGCATAAAATCATTAGACTTTCGACATCTTCGCCAGCGTCAAAAACTAATCTCCGAACTGCCGAATCGGTTACTAAATCTTGCGAAAGTACTATTGGTCTCGAACTCATTATGACCATTTTTTGTACGAATTTCATTTTGTTATTTAAAGGCATGTGCAATCTTTCGAATATTTTTTTTGCCATTTTTCCGCCCAAAAATTCATGCCCATGAAAAGTCCAACCTTGTTTTTTATTGAATTTTTTGGTTGGTGCTTTGCCAATATCGTGCAATAATGCTGCCCAACGTAACCAAACATCGTCGGTATTTGGGCAAATATTGTCGACAACTTCTAGTGTGTGATAAAAATTGTTTTTATGAGTATGACCTTCAATTTCCTCGACATTATTCAAAGCTGTCAATTCTGGCAAAATAATATCTAGTAAACCAGTTTTGAATAATAACAAAAATCCGATTGAAGGTTTTGCAGTTGATAAAATTTTATTCAATTCATCGACAATTCTTTCGCCAGAAATTATGTTAATTCTTTCGGAATTTTTGGATATTGAATTCAAAGAATTTTCTTCGATATCGAAACCTAATTGTGATGCAAACCTAATGCCACGAAGCATTCGCAAAGGATCATCAGAAAATGTAATATCAGGTTCAAGTGGCGTTTTTATGATTTTATTTTCTAAATCAAGTAATCCATCAAATGGGTCTAACAAATCTCCATAATTTTGTCTATTTAACGAAATCGCCAAAGCATTTATTGTAAAATCTCTACGGTTTTGGTCGTCTTGCAAAGTTCCGTTTTCGACAACTGGATTTCTGGATTCGAAATTATAACTTTCTTTTCTTGCGCCAACAAACTCAATATCAATGCCTTCAAAATTGAGCATTGCTGTTCCATAAGTTTTAAAAACTTGAACTTTTGGTTTTTTTTGAAGCAAACTTGATACTTTCAATGCTAATTCGATTCCAGAACCAACTGCAACAATATCAATATCTTTTTTGAAATCTCGATTCAAGATTAAATCACGAACAAAACCGCCAATTACATAACTTTCAAGATTTAATTCTTGTGATGCGATTGTGATTATTTCGAAGATTTTATTTGTTAATGATTGTTTGTAATTCATTATTAAAAGTTAAAGTCAATACAACTGAAAACTGAAAACTGTGACTGAATACTTATATTCGTATTACTTTAACCTGGTTATCCAAAGCAATTTTAATAATCGTCGATGGCTGACCACATTTTTTTTCTCGTGACAAATTTACAACATAGTCAACACCATTTATAATTTCTTTTGATATTTCTGAAAAAGTCATTGGTGTTGGTTTACCAGAAATATTTGCCGATGTCGAAACCAATGGTTTTTTTAATTTATCAATTAGTTTGAAACAAAATGAATCTTTAACGACTCGAATTCCTAAAGTATTGTCTGCTGCAATTAGGTTTTTGGCAACATTTTGAGGTTTATCGAGTATTAATGTTGTTGGTTTTTCAGACAAATCCATAATTTGCCAAGCTGTTTCTGGAACTTCTTTAAAAGTATTATGTATCATTTTATCTCCATTCATTAATACAATCATACTTTGAGTTTCGGCTCTTTTTTTAAGTTTATAAATTTTTGCAACAGCTTCTTCGTTAGATGCATCGCAGCCAATTCCCCAAACGGTATCGGTCGGATATAGAATAATTCCGCCGTTTTGAAGGATTTCTAACGTATTTAGTATTTCTTGATTTAAGTCCATTTTTAATATTTATTTAAAATTTCAACGACCTGATTTATTTCATCATCTGTCAAAACTTGGCTCATTGGCAAACTTAAAACTTCAGTAGCTAATTGTTCCGCAATCGGAAAATTTAGATGATTAAAGTTAGAATAACAATCTTGTTTGTGAGGTGCAATTGGATAATGAATCAAGGTTTGAATATCGTTTTTCAATAAATAATCTGCTAATTCGTCGCGATTTTGGGTTCGAATTACAAATAAATGCCAAACATGTTCCCATTCATTTTCTGGGTAAATTGGCAAAATAATTTTTGAATTTTTTATTCCATAACAATACATTTTTGCAATTTCTTGTCTTCGAATATTTTCTTCATCTAAATATTTTAATTTTAAATTCAAAACTGCTGCTTGTATTTCGTCTAATCGAGAATTTAGTCCTTGCAAAACATTAACATACTTTTTATTTGATCCATAATTTGCCAAAGTTCTTATGGTTTTTGCTAATAAATCGTCGTTGGTAGTTACAGCTCCAGCATCGCCAAGTGCGCCAAGATTTTTGGTTGGATAAAAACTAAAACCTGCTGCATCGCCAAGATTTCCTGTTTTTATATTATTGAAACTCGCACCAATTGCTTGGGCGTTGTCTTCGATAATTTTTAGGTTGTGCTTTTTGGCTAATGCAACTAACTTGTCAGAAAAAACTATTTGTCCATAAAGATGAACAATTATTATTGCACGAGTTTTTGATGTTATTGCTGCTTCTATTTTAGAAATATCAATATTATAACTATCGATATTTGGTTCTACAAAAACAGGTTTCAAATCATTGTCAGTAATCGCCAAAACCGATGCAATATAAGTATTTGACGGAACAATAATTTCATCATTTTTTTCGAAAAAACCAATTTCAATATATGCTTTTATGATTAATCGCAAAGCATCTAAACCATTTGCAACGCCAATTGCATTTCTTGTACCTATATATGATGCGAGATTTTTTTCAAATTCTAAAACTTCATTTCCAAGCAAATACCAACCAGATTGAAATGTTTTGAGTAAACTTGCCTCGATTTCGGTTTGATGTTTAAGGTTGATATTTTTTATGTCTAGAAATTGGATCATTTTTTTGGATTTGAATATTTTATAATTGATTGTTTTTGTTTTTTTTATAATTAAAATATTTTTTCAAGAAATGTCTTTTTTTTCTTCTAATTGTTCTTCTCATTATTGTTAGCGTAAAGTCTAAAAAAAAATTATGTTTTAAAATTTTATTGAACTCTGCAATTTTATTTTGATTAAAAACTATAGCTTCGTTTAAATCAAAATTGTTATTAGCTTTCCAAAATTCTTTTATATCTTCGAAATATTTTAGATTGCGTTTAAATATTTTTAAATGATTCCTAGTTTCATTAAAAGCTTTGGGTTTTGTATCAGTAAGTATTTGACCAAAAATGTAATTTCCATGATTAATATTTTTAACATCACAACCACCAATCTGTTGATTTGGATGAATTCTATAACTAAATAAATTTTCAGTACTATAAATTAAAGTTTTATTATATGACAATACTAAAGCAATCCACCCATCATGTAAAATATATTTCGAATCGGGAAAAGGAGTTATTTTCTGTTTAGATTCCTTTTTAAAACAAACAGTCGCACCTGTAACAATATTTCCTTTGCTTTTGATAACATTAAATATATTTATGGGCTTTTCAAGAATTTTCTCAGGAAAATGAATTAAGTCCCATAATGTAAATTCAGTAAAAACAACTCCATTTTCATTAATCAAATTTCCATTTGAAAAAACACCTTGTATTTCTGGATACTGTAAAAATAATTCTATAGTTTTCTCAACTTTATCAATTCTCCAAACATCATCTTGATCAGATAAAAAAATATAATCTCCCGAAGTCAATAAAATTGCTTTTTCAAAGTTTTTATTACTTCCTAAATTTGTTCCGTTTTGATACAAAAAGATTAGGTTTGGGTACTTTGCTTTGTATTCTTCAATTATTTGAATAGTATTATCTGTTGACTTATCGTCACATATAATTATTTCATCAATACAAATAGTTTGGTTTATAATACTATCTAACTGAACTTTTAAAAACTTACTTCCATTGTAAGTGCACATTGCAACTGATTTTTTCATTTGTTTATAGAATTTTAATAGTATTTAAATGGAATTATTTTTAATTTCTAAAACATTTTTTATCCAATTTGTAAAACTATATTTATTTTTAATGCTACTTTTTATGTGTATAATTTTGTTATCTAAAAAGCTGTCAATTTTTTCTAAATTGTTATCTATTACAAAAATATTATTTCCATTATAAAAATCATATTTCATAACCAGATCATTTGTCGTTAACAATTTCTTGTTATATCCTAATGATTCAAATATCCTAAAAGATAATCCAGAATGAAGATGTAAATGATTGATGTCTAACAAAATTTTACTTTTAGAAATCATTTTTAAATTGTCTAAATAACTCATTGGTTCGCGAATAAATGTTAAATAATCATATTTTTTTAACCATTCTTGAATTTCTCCGTATAAAATTATTTTTAGTTTTAATTTTTTTGATTTTAAATAGTTGCAAATTGTAATTAATCTTTCTATTCGAGAATCATTACTACCAACAAAATATACATCATACTCGAGTATTGGGTCTTCAAATAAATCTTCGTAGCAGTCTAAATAAAAATTAGTTATTAGAAAAGTTTTTTTTTCTGCAACATCTTCTTTGTCAAAAATGTAAAATTTCTTGAAAAATGGTATTAAATCATATATTTTTGGGTGTCTTAACAAGCCATCCCAATGATAAGAATAGCTTTGTTCCGATTTTGATATAATTTTATTAATAACTTCTTTGTCAAAAAAGTCGGCTCTTATAGTCAAGCTATAATCTGCTTTTTTATTAATTAAATCTAGAGTTTTTAAATTGTCTTTTTTGTTATATTCTAAAAATAATTTTTCTTTATATGTTTTATCTTTAAGAATTTTTTTTGCATAATTACTTTTAATTCTATCATAAAAGTTTCTATAACCACTAAACGGAGTACAATTACAAATTAAAATAACATTATAATTTAAAAACAGTAAATTATCCACGATACATTTAAAAATTTCCATATCAGGGGTCATTGCTAAAATAATTGTCTTTTTGTGAATATTCATTTTAATTTATTTTTCGTTTATTTGAAAAAAAATCATAAACAATCATCCATGCGTATTGAATAGGAAATTTCTTTTTCATAAGCATTCTTCGTTCTTTGTAAAGGTGCCTAATTTCGACTAAATTTCTTTCGAATAATTCTTTATATTTATCTTTATTTTGTAATAAATTTTTTTGATTTTTTTTATAGGAACTACTCAGTTTTTTTAATTGTCTTTTATAACTTTTAAACAACTCTTTTTCCGAATTTAAATCAAAAACTCTAATTAAAGTATCTTTCGATGCATCTGTTTTATTATAGAAAATGCCACCAACTTGCTGTTGTTGATGAATTCGATAATAAAAATATTTTTCGTTTAGCAGTACAAATGCTTCATTTGAACTAGCGATTAAGGCGATCCATTCGTCATGGTGGAAATTTTTAATTATCGGAAAAGGAATAATGTTTTTTACAAGAGTTTTTCTAAAAGCAAACGAGGCACCAGTAGCAATATTGGATATGTATGAAATAATTTGAAAATAATTAAAATGTATGTTTTTTTCTTTTAAAAACTCTGGTGCATCCCATACTGCATATTTATCATATACTATAGAATTTTCGTCAATGCAATATCCATTCGATGCTACGCATTGTATTTTTGGGTTTTGATCAAAATATTTTATATAATCTTCTACTTTATTATCGCTCCAAATGTCGTCTTGATCTGATAAAAATATATAATCGCCAGTACATAAAGAGATTGCCTTTTCAAAATTTTTAACACTTCTTAAATTAACATCATTTAAATGAATTTTGATAATGGCTTGATATTTACTTTTGTACAGTTCTAAAATTTCAATAGTTTTATCATTTGATCCATCATCACAAATAATTATTTCATGAACATTCAAACTTTGCAATAAAATAGAGTCAAGTTGTTGATTTATAAATTTCTCACCATTGTAAGTGCACATTGCAACAGATATTTTATTAGCCATATTAAATTAGTTTGCCCATACGGTTGTTAATAAAATCTCTTTTTGCACGCAAGCAAAATATAAATATATTAAATATTTTGTTAGAATATTTAATATTGTTTTTTATTGCTTTTCTTGTTCTTTTTTTTAATGCTGCTATATATTCTGGAAAAATGATACCATATTTTTTTTCTAAAAAAAGCGAATTTCGATACATGTAATAAATTCGAATATTTGAATGTATTGTCCGACATTTCTTTTTTCTAGAAAATGAAAAATTAGAAGTTCTTAGTACTGGTTCTCCAAGTGAGTGCTTAAAATAAATGTTAGTAAACTTTATTACAAATAAATTTTTCTTTAAAGCCGCATAGCAATAATCAATATCTACACAATCTATAAATAAATTTTCATCAAAGCCACCAATTTTATCAAAAAGGTTTAAATTCATAATTGCTCCTGAAGTTATTACATGATCTATTTCTAAAAAATATGGATAATTGTGTTTAATTTCATTTATATTATATTCTGTGCCAAAAATCGCAACTTTTTCTTTATTTTCAAAATTAGATATGCTGTCAAAATACAAATCAATATTTTTTTCGTCGAAAGAAGAATCTTGATCCATTGTCAATAAATATTCATAACCGTCATTAATAGCTAATCTGCAAGCTTGATTTAATCGTATTGATAGTCCTTTGTTTTCTAAATCAGAGAAATATTGAACATTTGTGAAGTTTTCAAAGTATGGCTCATTAGATTTATTTTCGGTATTATCATATACATAAAGCACATTTACCTTATCTGAGTATGTTTTCAGGTTTTCTAAATCTTCTTTTTTGGGATTATATAAAATAACGCAACCTGCAATAATTTTTTTCATAATTGTTGTCGCTTTTTTAAAAGATTATCGCAAACTGTTGAAAATAAATAGCTAATTGGAAATTTTTGTTTAGTTTCTAAATTTAAATTTATTATTTTTTTTTCACTTTCAAAAATCATCGTTTGTAAATGTGGTAAATCTAAATTTATTTTTTCGAAACTTTTTAATTTTTTATACTTTAAATAATTTTTTTTTAGCAAAATTCTATAATCGGCAAATTTTTTGGGTTTTAATAGTCCTAATACAATAAGTTTTTTTTGTTTTATTTTCGCTATTTTACTTTTAGTTTTTATACCTATTTGTTGGTTTTTATGAATTCTGTATGAAATTAAATCTTGATTTATATAGTCTAATGTGTTTTTTAATGCTAAAACAGTCGCAATCCATTCATCGTGAATTACATCTGCTGGAAACGGAAAAATAATTTCTTTTGATTGTTTTTTTATGCATAATGTAGCACCAGTAACAATGTTTCCGTTTTTAAAAATTAAATCTATAAAATCTATTGGTTTGAATAATTGTTCTTCCAAAAAATAAATATTATCCCAAAGTTTTGAATTTGAATATTTTTTGTTTTCAAAATCTATTAAATCTGCATTTGTAAAAACACCCTCAATCTGCTTATTTTCTTGAAATTTACTTAAAGTTGTTTCTATTTTATCGATGCGCCAAACATCATCTTGATCGGCTAGAAATATATAGTCTCCTTGACACAATGAAATTGCTTTTTCGAAATTTTTGGTTGATCCAAGATTTCCGTCATTTTGAAATATTTGAAATACGTGTTGAAATTTATGTTTATAGGCATTTAAAATTTCTAAAGTTTTATCGGTCGATTTATCATCGCAAACAATTATTTCAATTTCAAAACCACCTTTTTGGTTTAAAATACTATCAATTTGTTGACTCAAATATTTTTCGCCGTTGTATGTGCACATCGCAACAGAAACTTTCATATAACTTTTAGGGATTTAATTTTTGTTTCATTTTCAACGATTTACTTAAAGGTGCACCAACTATTAAAACCATAAAAAGTTTCCAGTAATTAGGCTTAAAAATACTTTTAATTAAGTATTGAATTTGTAAATATGTTAGTATTATTTTATGCCAAAAATAACCATAATGTTTTCTAATTACATATAAAAAAGAAATTTTTAATTCAATTTTTATATCAATTGAGTCTGGCGTGCTTATTCCATGATAATGAATGTATTTGGCATCAGGAATTAAATAGGCAAACTTGTTAATTTTTTGTAATCTTTTGCACAAATCGGTTTCTTCGTGGTACAAAAAAATATTAGTGTCAAAACCGCCAACTTCATTAAAATCATTAACTTTTAAAAACAAAAAACTTCCTGAAACAAATTGAGCTTTTTGTGGTTCGATGTAAGTTTTCTTGCGATTTGGATATTTTTCTGGATTTAGTTTTTCTAATAATTTTCGGCCAAATATTTCTTTAACTGGTGATGCAAAATGGTCAATAACCGTTAACATTTCATTGTTTTCTTTGTAAGGTTGTGGTCCACAAATGCCAATGTTGGGGTTAGATTTTACAGTGTTTAAAACTATTGATAAACAGTCATTTAAGAAAATAGAATCGTTGTTAATAAATGCAAAATAATCAGCATTCGTATAATTAATACCCAACATATTTCCTGCTCCAAAACCTGTATTTATTTTATTTCTAACAAGTTGCAAATCTTGAAATTGTAACTTTTCGCAATAAGATTTTAAAAGTTTATAATCGTCAATTTCTGAGCAATTGTCTACTACAACAATTTGAAAAATTATATCCTGATTGGTTTTTTCAATGACACTTTCTATACAATTTGTAGTATGCAAACTCGAATTGAAATTAATCAACACTACTGCTATTTGATATTTTTTTTGAGAATTCATTGCAATATTATAATAAATTAATTTTGATATTTAATTAAATTATTGACTTATAAACCTTTAAATATTGGTCTGCTGCTATTTTCCAATCAAAGCTTGCAGCTCTTGTTTTCATTAGCAATTCCATTTCGGTTTTATTGTTATTAAAACGATTTAATCCATCAATTAATATAGATTTCATGTATTCTGAATCAAAATTATCCCAATAAAAACAATCTTTTCCACCAATTTCTGGCAGTGAAGTTTTGTTTGAAAGAAAAATAGGTTTTCCAAACGACATGGCTTCAATTGGCGGCAAACCAAATCCTTCGCGAATTGACGGAAACAAAAAAGCGGCACATTTTGTCATATAAAATTGTTTAGATTTATCGTCAACTTTTCCTGTTAAAAAAACTTTATTTTGTAATTTACTATCAATAATTAATTTTTCAATTTCTTTACCATAAGGTTTGTCGTAATTTCCTGAAATTATTAAATTAAAATCATTCAAATTGACCATCATTTTAATAATTGATTCAAAGTTTTTTCGTGGAATAAAATCTCCAATCGAATATAAAAATGGCTTTTCGGTTGGAAACGATGTTGAAAAATTCGAAACATCTAAAAATGTCGAAATAGGATTTCCGTTATGAATTACAAATTCTGGTATATTTGGCACTTCAAAAAATGAATGCGTTTGTTTTTTTGCAAATTCAGATATGTATGTAATTGCTGTTGATTTATTTAATTTAGCTATAAAATTTTTATTACTAATTGCTAAATCTTTACCAAATTCTTCTTCAGTAAAGTTCACATCATGAACAGTCAATAAATGTTTTTTTGGGTTAAACGGTTCAATTTTTGAGTTTTGATTGACCGAATGCCATAAATCGTAATTTTTTCGATTTCTAAAAATTTTATATCTTGATAAACTATTGTACCTGTTATATTTAAAATGAGCACCAAATTCATTTTCTAATTCTAATGGATTTTTAGAATTTAAAATTAAGTCAAAATTTTGTAAATTAATCTGCGAAAAACCTTTTATTAGTTCATAATTAAATGTTCCAAGGCCTGTGGCACGGTTTTTCAGATTATGAGTTTCTAAAAAGATGGTTTTATTCATTTTATAATTTTTATAATTTTTATTTTTCGATATTTCGATATTTCATCCATAAAAGCAAATATCTTTTAAAAACAGAAAATGCGTGAATATTTGCCAAAATAAAGCCTTCTTTACCGTCTAAAAATCCCAGTCTGAAAAAATATTGCCAAAAAAATCGATAAGTTGGTCTTATAAAAAATTGGTATTTTTTGGTTCTAATTTTATTGAAATACAACCTTTCTGATTGCAAATCGGCATAAAAACTCAATTTATTGTTGTAATTATCAAAACTTTCTAAATTGTATTCTAATATTTGAGTATTTATTTTAGCAATATTTCCATTAACATTGATTTTTTTTAATTTTATAATATCATCAAATTTGCAATAATTTTTATTAAACAATCTAATAATATTATTAGTTTGAAATCCTCCAAAATTAATAGTTTTATTCAAAAAAATAAATTTTCTTTTTAAAGAATAAGCAACATTAATTTTATTTAATAAATCTATTTTTAAAATTTCATTTGTAATTTTATTTGTAATTTTTTCATTAATTTCGAAACAAACAATCCAATCATTTTTGGCTTTGCTAATTGCAAAATTTATCGGATTTGAAAAATTATCAATATCATTATCAAAAATTAAAACACCATTTTGCGTGGCAATTTCTTTTGTTTTATCTAAACTTTTGCAATCTACAAAAATAATTTCGTCAACAAATGCCAAGCCATCAACATATCGTTTCACAAAATCAGCATCGTTAAATGTTATCGCAATTGCTGTGATTTTTAATTTCAAATTATTTTGTTCCAATTTTATGATTATTTTAGCAAATGTAATAATTTTGCGTTTATAATAAAATTTAAAATTCAATGTCAAAACTTCCAGTTTTAATGTATCATAATGTTACAGACAATATAATGTCAAGTCATGGATTGACAATTTTCAAGGATTATTTGGAAGAGCAATTTCAATTTTTAGAGAAAAATAACTATAAATCTTTTCACTTTTCTGAATTAGAAAATTTGAACCAAATTCCTAAAAAAAGTATTGTGATTACTTTTGATGATGTTACGCTTAACCAACTTGATTTTGCTGTTCCGTTATTAAAAAAATACAATCTAAAAGCAACTTTTTTTGTTCCATTTTCATTTATTGGCAAATCTGATTTATGGAATGATGGCAAACAAAAAATAATGGATATTGATGCTTTAAAGTCATTAGAGCATTTAGTTGAATTAGGTTTGCATTCCTATTCGCATAAAAAATTTGATGCATTGTCAGAATTAGAAATTAATTTAGATTTTGACAATTGCAACAAAATTATTATTCAAAATGATTTAAAAGTTTTTAACGCAATTGCATATCCATTTGGAAATTATCCAAAAAAAGAACCTCAAAAATCTGATTTTTTTAAAATTTTAAAAAATAATAATGTTAAAATGGGTTTAAAAATCGGAAATAAAGTAAACAAGTTTCCTTTCAAAAGCATTTATGAAATTTCAAGAATCGATGTTTTAGGTCAAGATAAATTATGGAAATTTAAATTAAAATTAATAATCGGAAAATTAAAATTGTTTTAATAAAAATGATTTTAGTACATGAAAAAAATAAAAAATGATTAAATTTCGTCAAAAATAAGTTCTTATAAATTAGTATATTAAACTGATATTCAGTACATTAAAAGATTATTACCACATAATTTTTCTAATGATGAATACCAGTTTTGATAACAAAGATACAGCCTTAATTTCA
>JAYWGV010000077.1:0-26522 GCA_043778105.1 Bacteroidota bacterium | reverse complement strand
CCGAATTTAATCGGAATAGGCATAAATTTATTATACTTATTCAATAAACCAGAAATTTTAGAGTCTTCAAGAAATTCTAAAGAATCTTCCGCAATGTGAAGGATAATTTCGGTTCCACGAGTGGTTTTGTCAGCAGCTTCTAAAGTAAATTCAGGACTTCCGTCGCAAGTCCAATGTGCTGCTGGTTCCTCTTTGTATGATTTTGTGATAATTTCAACCTTTTCTGCAACCATAAATGCAGAATAAAAACCCAAACCAAAATGACCTATAATTCCTGAATCTTTTGCTGAATCTTTATATTTATCAAGAAATTCTTCGGCCCCAGAAAAAGCCACTTGATTGATGTATTTTTCTACTTCATCAGCCGTCATTCCTAAACCTTGATCAATGATGTGAATTTTTTTGGCTTCTTTGTCAATTTTTATTTCGATAATCGGATTGCCATATTCTACTTTGGCTTCGCCAATGCTTGTTAGGTGTTTGAGTTTTAATGTTGCATCGGTTCCGTTAGAAATTAATTCACGTAAAAAAATTTCGTGATCGCTATAAAGAAATTTCTTGATTAAGGGAAAGATGTTTTCTACCGAAACATTAATTTTTCCTGTTGTCATAATGTATGTTGTTTTAAATTTAAAAAAATTGTTTCAAATAGAATACCAATTTAATAAAAGTGACAAAATGGCGGACATAATTTTACAACAAAAAAAATTGTCTTTTAATAGTATGTAAAAATTAACATTTGTATATTTGCATATCATTCTAAACTAAAATTCTTATGAAAAAAATCGTTTTATTGTTTGCAATCGCAATTTTTACATTTGCTTGCAAAACACAATCGCCAGTAGGCACAAATCTTGACAAAAAATCCGAAGTCGCCATTAAAGGTAATTGGACAATAGGTACAGTTACCTATCCAGGATCAGAATACATTAAAGTAAACTCTTTTGGAATTGCAGATTCTAAATGTTTTGTAGGTAGCAACTGGAAATTTGTATCTAACAATAATAAAGGTACAATGGCTTTGACAAAAGGAGATTGTGTAGCTTTCGCATCTGACATTACATGGTACATCAATAAAGATGGACAATTGGTAATGAAATATATCGAAGAAGGAACCAAAGCAAGAAAAACTAAAGAAGGTTATATTTTAACGGTGGCAAACCAAACAGCAGATTCTTTTCAATTAATTGATAGAGACAATGTTGGCGGAAAATCTATTGAAATAGTGTACCAATTTCAAAGAACTAATTAATATTAATATATATCAAAATGAAGAAAATATCTATACTTTTATTAGCAATAGTTATTAGTACAAGTACTATTTTAACTGGTTGCGAAGCAGCAAAAAACACAAATAAAACACAACGTGGCGCAGGAATTGGAGTAGTTCTTGGTGGCGTTCTAGGCGCAGTAATTGGCAACAATGTTGGCGGAGGAGGTAATGGTGCAATGGGCGCAGTTATTGGTGCAGCAGTTGGTGGCGTTGCTGGTGGCGTTATTGGAAACAAGATGGATAAACAAGCACGTGAAATTCAAACTGCAATTCCAGGTGCTCAAGTAGAAAGAATTGGAGAAGGAATTAAATTGGTTTTAGGCGAAAATTCAATTCGTTTTGATACAAATAAATCAACACTAACAACTGCTGCTAAAGCAAATCTTGATAAATTGATTCCAGTTTTTCAAAGTTATGCAGATACCGATTTAGTTGTTTATGGATTTACAGATAGTTCAGGAAAACCAGAATATAACC
The DNA here is from genome assembly GCA_043778105.1 of Bacteroidota bacterium. GTDB lineage: Bacteria > Bacteroidota > Bacteroidia > Flavobacteriales > Flavobacteriaceae > Flavobacterium. The sequence continues at coordinate 24,772 of JAYWGV010000077.1, read as the reverse complement.
TAACACTTTCTGCTGCAAGAGCTGCATCGGTTAAAACTTATTTATCAAATAAAGGTCTAAATATAACTCGTTTTACAACAAATGGACTTGGAATAGCCGATCCAATTGCTACCAATGAAACTGCCGAAGGAAAAGCACTAAACCGTAGAGTAGAATTTGCAATTACTGCTAATGCTAAAATGGTAGAAGATGCTAAAAAAGAAGGCGGACAATAGATTTTAGATTTTAGATTTTAGATTTAAGATTTAAGATTTTAGATTTCAGATTATAAAAAAATCCAATTTCATACGAAATTGGATTTTTTATTTAATTTTGTATTATTAATTTGTATTATTAATTTGTATTTAAAAATATGCTAGAAATCAATAATATTTCATTTTCTTATAATCAAACTCCGACTTTAACAGATATTAATTTCAATGTGAAATCTGGCCAAAACATTGCAATTATTGGCGAAAGTGGTTGCGGAAAAAGTACACTTTTAAAATTGATTTATGGCATGTATGATTTAAATTATGGAACAATTTCATTAAATAATAAATTAATTCTTGGACCAAAATACAATCTTATTTCTGGCGACGAAAATATCAAATATTTAGCACAAGATTTTGGATTAATGCCATACATTACAGTTGCTGAAAATGTTGGAAAATTTTTATCGAATGTTGATATAGAAAAGAAAAATATCAGAATAAAAGAATTGCTCGAAATTGTCGAAATGAGCGAATTTGCAAATACTAAAGCTCAGTTTTTAAGCGGTGGTCAACAACAACGTATTGCTCTTGCAATGGTTATTGCAAAAAAACCAAAAGTGTTGCTTCTTGACGAGCCTTTTAGTCAAATTGACAGCTTTAGGAAAAATAATTTACGCCGAAATTTATTTAATTATTTAAAGAGAAATAAAATTACTTGCCTAATTGCAACACACGATTGCAACGATGCTTTGGCTTTTTCTGACGAAACTATTGTGCTTCGAAATGGTGAAGTTATTGCCAAAAACAATCCCAAATATTTATTCGAAAATCCCGAAAATAAATATATCGGTTCATTATTCGGAGAAATTAATGAAATAAAAGTTGGTAGTCAAACACATTTAATTTATTCACATCAGTTAAAGATTGTTACAATATCAACTATCAAAGTAAAAGTAAAAAAATGTTATTATAAAGGTAGACATTATTTAATCGAATCTGAGTTTAACAGCCAAATTATATATTTTGAATCTAATGAAAATTTAGAAATAAACTCAACTCATTTCTTATCATTTTAAAATTATTCCTAAAAAAAGCATATTTTTAATGCATTATTATTATTTTTGATAACAAATAATAGAAATTCCCTAAAAAAATCTAAAAATGTACAATTCAAAAATATCTGGACTAGGTTATTTTGTACCAGAAAACATAGTTACCAACGACGATTTATCAAAAATTATTGACACTAATGATGAGTGGATTCAAGAACGAACTGGAATTCAAGAACGCAGACATGTTGTGAAAGGAAGTGGAGAAACCACATCTACAATGGCACTTAAAGCATCAAAAATAGCTATTGAACGATCAGGAATATCCAAAGAAGATATTGATTTTATTGTATTTGCAACCATATCGCCAGATTATTATTTTCCTGGTCCAGGAGTAACTTTACAAAGAGATTTAGAAATTAAAACTATTGGCGCACTCGATATTCGCAACCAATGTTCTGGGTTTATTTATGCATTATCAGTTGCAGATCAATATATAAAAACCGGAATGTATAAAAATATTTTAATTGTTGGTGCCGAATTACAATCGCTTGGAATTGACATTTCTACTCGTGGGCGCAACGTAGCAGTTATTTTTGGCGATGGTGCTGGTGCAGCAATTATTTCTCGTGAAGAAGATTTAAGTAAAGGTATTTTATCTACACATTTACATTCAGAAGGCGAACATGCTCTTGAACTTGCTGTCGAATCGCCAGGAATGGGTGGGAAATGGATTACCGATATTTTAAAAGAAAATAATCCCGAAGACGTGAGTTATTTTCCTTATATGAATGGTCAATTTGTATTTAAACACGCTGTAACTCGTTTTGCCGAAGTCATTAACGAAGGTTTAGAAGCCAATAATTTGAATGTTAGTGATATTGACATGCTTATTCCACATCAAGCAAACTTGAGAATTTCGCAATTTATTCAGAAAAAATTTAATTTGCGTGACGATCAAGTATTTAATAATATTCAGAAATATGGCAATACTACGGCAGCATCAATACCAATTGCATTGACCGAAGCTTGGGAATTGGGTAAAATAAAATCTGGCGATACTGTCGTTTTAGCCGCATTTGGTTCAGGGTTTACTTGGGCAAGTGCGATTATTAAATGGTAGTTATAATATTAGATTTTAAATATTAGATTTTAAATATTAGATTTATTAGATTTTCGATTTATTAGCAATAAATAAAATGACAATTCACGAATTTATTTTAATTTATGTCGATTCAAAATTTATTGGTGAATTGCCATTTGCAGTTAACGAAACAACATTCGCAAAAAACAAAATAATTACTGACTATGGCGCAATCGAAAATAAAATTTATTTCTTAAAATCTGGAATTGTTCAAGTTTCGATTGCGCACAACGACGAAGAAAAAATATTACTTAGATTCATTAATTTACAAAAAAAATCCTTTAAAATAAAATTTAAAGGACTTTTAATTTAAAAAGAATATTAATCAGCCCATTCGTCACCATTTACAAGAACATTATTTTTAAATGGAACAATAACCGAATTAAATTTTAATTGAAATAAACTAAACTTATTTTTCGGATTAATTCTAATATCTTTTACTTGAATATTAATTTTACTGTTAATAGTTGTTGCATTATTAGAACCATAATTTTGAAGGATTTGACCAGTTGCTAAATCGGTAATTTTATATAAGAATATAGTTTCCAATCCGTTAATTTGTTGAAATAAATTTAAATCTAAAGTTACGATTTCGCTCAATTTTCCTTTATCTATATCAAATGTTTTAATTTCCTGTTTTTTATTATATGCAACATTATTTGGGTTTTGTCCCAATGCCAGTAACAATGCAAATGAGTCAACAGCAAGAATAGTGATGCTAATTTTGTCTGGTTGATTGTTATCTGCGTAGAAGAATTGTGCATTTATTTGTGTGGGTTTATCCAAAGGTGGGTTTATTGGTTCAAATAGTGTTAAGTTGCTATTATCTGAAAATTGCATGAACTGTAATTTTCTTTTTTTTAACAAGTTTACAGGAATTATAGATTCTAAAATTGGTTGATTATTTTCGCCCAAACGCCAAATCATAAAACTTTGATTAAGATTGTTTTCTTTTATAAAAAAAGATTTTATATTTATAAATTGATTGCCATTTTTAAAAGGCAAACTATCCAAGACCTTAACCTGACCATAATCCATTTTATATCTTGCATTTGGATTTTCTAGATATGCAATATTTATTGCAATTTCTGCAATTCGATCATTGGTTTCGAATGTCCCATTGGTTTGGCATGAATTTAATGATAAATGACCAATAAATCCAAAAAATATTATTATTTTAAAATTTTTCATCATTTTTTATTTTATAAAACCTGACAAATAAAATCTGTCAGGTTTAAATTTATTTTAAATGTATTGGCTAATTAATTTAAATTTGCCATAATAACTAGTTATTAGAACAAAAATCAGCTTATGTTTATAAATAAAAAGTAAAAATACAGTTATTGAACAATCACTTTTTCTGATTTATTATCTACTATTACCACAAGAATTTGATTTTTAGTTAAATTATCAAATGAGGTAACATTTTTATTTGCTATTGTGCTTGCAACTTTTTGTCCTAATAAATTGTATAATGAAACTTGTTCGCCACCTTGAGTAGCAACATAAACCGTATTATCATTAGTGTAAATATTAAGTTTTTTTGCAACAGAAAACTCATTACTAGATAATTCTGGCTGTTTGATAATTTTTACATCATCTACAATAAAATTTCTTGTTGGTCCTAATGTTGTTATTGCAATAAAAAGTTGTGTTGCCGTTGCTGGAGCAGTAACTGTAAAAGCAATTGGTAAAAAAACTCCAGCAGATAATGTTGGTGCTTCTTGACCAAAGAAAAATTCTAAATCTGCATCAACAGGCGATACGTCTTCGTTGCTAGCGCTTAACCATTGTAATGCACTACCACCAGTGCTTCCTACCACAATTTCAGAATATTTGTACCAATAAGAAACATCATATTTTTTACCAGTTTCAATTCCTGTAATTGTTTGAGTTACTAATCCGTCGTTATTGGTTGCTGGATCAAACGAAATACTCAAAGATTTTAATCCTTCATAAGGATTGGTGGTTACTAGCGAAAGATTTACCGCAGATTGAGGCGTAAAATTTACCCAAGATTCTGGCAAATTGTTTGCACCAAACGCACCTTCGAAACCGCCGTTCAACAATAGATTAGTTTGAGCAGTTGACCCTAATGTCATAAAGGCAAATAACCCTAATGTAAAAATTGTAATTAATTTATTTGTTTTCATTTTATAGTTTTTTTAATTTATATTTATTTTGAAATTCGATTAAAATTGATGATAATTGTATTTTATTATTTGTTAAAAAACATTAAACTTGTTAACCCAACCTTCGCTAACCCAATAGGCTGCTGCTGTGTTGGTGCTTGGAATTGCACCTTTGTAGTTTGTTGGAGTGAAAAACGGGTCTGATAAGTCGGCATCGAATATTGCCCCAGTTGTTGTTGGTGCAGATGTTGGTCTTAACGCTCTTAAAGTTGGACTAAAAAAAGCAGAATATTGAAACGGATTTACTAATCGCAAGCCAATCGATGTAGCATCAACAACTGCATTAGAGGCTGGTAATGTTGCAACATTCGAAGCTATACCAGCAGGAATTGTACCCAAAATATTATTTTCGAAAATAGTAGCTTGTGTTGTAGAAAATCTTACTAATTCTTTATAACCATAAAAAATACTGTTTCGTAAAACTATATTGGTATTTCTTCGCAAATTGGCTGCATATAAAACCACACTTGCTGGCGTTGTTACTGCAGTTGTATTTCCATCGGTAGTTCCAACGACAGTCAGATTACTAATTATTGGTCTAGTAATTGGTGTTGCAGTCGATCCAGAACCATCATTATCACTTTCAATACAATTAGCATTGGCTGAATAAGCCGCAGATGGATTAATAACCGATACTAAAAATTGAAGTTTCCCTGAATAACCAAAATCGAAATCGAAAGCGTCGTCATTGGCGGTAGTTGAAATTAAAAATTTAGCATTTACATTGCCTCCAAAAAACTCAAAAGAATCATCGGCACCTCTAAAAGCTTGACAATGGTCAATTGTAGTTCCTGCACCTACTCCACCAAAAGTGAAAGAATTTAACTCATTGTCTGCACTAACAAGCGCACCGGCATATTCCACTCGAACATAAGATAAAGTTCCAGAACTATCTGTGGCATCGGTTCCTAAACCGTAGCTAACATCTTGGTCAATAACGCCAGTTGGTAAGTTTGGAACACTAATTCCTTCAATTAAAGTTGACACAATTCTATTAGTTGGAGCGTTGCCCAATATTACAAGTCCGCCCCAATCGCCTGGCGTCAATGTTGGGTTTGTTGCATCTACTCTACCAGTAAAAACAATTGGTTGGGTTGCAGTACCATTGGCTATAATTTTACTTCCACGGGTAATTATTAATGCCGATGAAAGTGCAGGTGTGCTTTTAAATATTCCTAAAATTCTTGTTCCTGCGTCTATGGTCAATATGGCATTATTTTTAACAACTACTTTTCCGTTTAATAAATAAGTATTGTTGGCGGTTAGCGTTCTACTTTCGGTAATTACACTTGGCAAAGTAATAATTGCAAATGCAGTGTTTGAATTGATTTTTTTATTATCTTGGATTTTAAAATCAGTTAAATTTGCGTCTTTAGTAACGAAAGAAAACAATCCAAATGATACGCAAACTAAGGCAAATTTTGTAATTAACTTTTTCATAAATAAATTTTTCATAATTTAACTTTTTTAATTAGCTGCTCAATTTAGTGATAGGAAAAAAGCAGCAGCATTTAACTTTTTTCATATTAGATTTTTTTTTATTTGATGAGATTTGATTTTTTATTCTTATAGATTTTTTTTATTTAAGATTAATAAACTTGATAAAGGTTTGTAGTTTTCTAAATTAAATTTCACGCTATAATTTAGAAAACATTGAATTTATTGAGCCACTTATCGCCTAACCAATAAAATTCTGGAAAATTATTAGGCGGAATAGCGCCTTTAAAGTTGGTTGGTATAAAAAACGAATCAGATAAATCATCTACAAATGTTGCTCCTATGCTAGAAGGAGCAGCTATTGGCCGTAAGGATCTAAAACCACTGTTACAAAAACCACTAAACTGAAAAGGATTGGCTATTTTTAAACCAAAAGCATAGGTTTCGACAATATTATTAGATGCAGATAAGGCAATATTCGAAGCCACACCAATTGGAAATGCAGGAAAAGGAGCAATCGATGTTGTTGCAGGAAGGTAGCCAATTACATTATTTTCGATTATAATTGGTTGTGGTGTTTCTATAACAATTGCTTTTCTATAACCATAAATAATGCTATTGCACAAAACTAAATCTGCGTTTCGACGCACAATTGCCGATGTTAAAACACCGCTTCCAATAATTATCGATGCACCATTGGCTGTGCCAACATTAGTCAAATTACTAATTACTGGTCTTGTGATTGGAAATGCATTGGTTCCTGATAAATCATTATCTATTTCTATGCAATTGGGTTGAAAACCGTATGGCGAATTTGGATTGGTAATTGCGACCAAAAACTGCAGCTTGCCAGTATAACCAAAACTAAAATCGAATGCATCGTCGAAAGCTGTTGTAGAAACTAAATATCTTGCACTGACATTACCACCTAAAAAAGAAAAACTATCGCCACCACTTCTATAAGATTGAATGTGATTTACTATTGTTCTAGAGCCAACTCCTGCAAAGGTTAAAGAATTTTGATCTATTCCGTTTCCTACAAAAGCACCAGCATATTCAACACGAACATAATTAATAGTTCCAGAATTATCGTTGTTATCATTTCCACCAAAAGTCAAGTCGGCGGCTGTAACTCCGTTAGGTAATGTTGCTAGATCAATTCCAGAAATTATTGACGTTAATGGTTGGTTGGTTCTTGCTTTTCCTAAAATAAAAATGCCACCCCAATCGCCAGAACTCAATGTTGGATTGGTAGCATCTATTCTAGCCGAAAAAACAATTGGGTTTTCTTTAGTGCCAATAGCATTAATTTTACAACCTTTAGTAATTATTAATACTGATGCCTGAGATGGTACTGATTTATAAATACCAAAAATTTTAGTACCAGGTTCAATAGTTAAAATTGCATTATTAGTTATAAATACTTTTCCATTTATTAAGTAGGAATTATTAGCAGTTAAAATAGTATTGGAACTGATAACGTTTGGCAAAAGTATGGTTGTAAAAGCTTTAATTTTTTTATTTGCAAATGCATTATAGTTGTTGGTAACAAATAAAAAAAATGCCAATACAAATAAAAATAAAATGCTGTTTAAATCTTTTTTTGGTAGAAAATTTCTCATAATTTTGATTTTATTAATTAGTAATTATCATTTTAAAATTTATATGCAATTGATAAAGAATAGGTTGTGCCGTTTAATCCTTTTCTTAGAATTTTATCTTCTCCTTCGTTGTATTCTTTACCATTCAAGGCTATTAATGTTTCTTTCAATGCGCCTGGCAACAATATTTTTTTAGATGCATTAATATAGGTAATGACAGGTTGCACAATCAAGTCAGATGCATTTAATTTAATTTCTACTTTTTGTTTTAAGAGTTTAAAACTAAATTGCAAATCAAGCACACCACGTGCTGCTTCATATTGATCAAAAAACTCGTTATCGCCTGCAAAACGAATTCGGTATCCTATGTAATTATAATTTATACTTGCGCCAATATTTTCTAAATTATAGGTCAAACCAGCATTCCAATTTAATGGAGAAAATCCGTTAGGAGCACGACGACGGTTATCGCCACCTAAAACTTTATTATCAATTGTAACTTGCTTTAAAGTCACATTTCCTTCTAAGATTGATAGATTACCGTTTAGAAATAAATTTTCTAAATTTTTTGATAAAAACCCGAAATGTTTTCTTAAATTCAATTCAATTCCTTGAACTTTTGCATCGGTTAAATTTACATATCGAGCCAAATCGCTTGTGCCAGATGTTGTAGTCAAAACTTCGATTGGATTTTCAAAATCTTTACGGAAAACAGAAACCGAAATTATTTCAGACGCCGATGGATACCATTCTAATCGAAAGTCATAATTAGATATTGAAGGATCGTTCAATGCTTCTTCGCCAGCTATTTGAAAACGTTCTTGGACATCAAAATATAATACTGGCGATCGTTCTCTAAAATCGGCTCTTGCAAGAGTACGACTATAGGCTGCCCTAAATTTTAGTGAAGAAAAAACATCATAAGTAGCGGTAAAAGAAGGCAACCAAGTCGCTTTTTTAAAAGTAATAATAGAGTCTCTAAAATCGAATGAGTTATTTATATCTATAACTTTAAAAACCGAATTTAAGCGCATTTTAGCATTGTCAAAACGCATGCCACCAATAACATGGAATTTATTTTTAAAAAAGCTTAAATCTGCCATGATGTAGGTCGCATTTACATCTTGAATACCGTCATAATTGTCTTCGTTTTTATTGTTTAGCCCACCCAAGCCTAAAGAAAATGGCGTAAGTCTTAAAATATCTGCAGCAAATACTTGCGGTGCATATTCTTGCTGAATTGGAGCATTTATTGGCTGTTGTGAATTATCATTATTTAAACCACCTGTAACTAAAAGTAATACTTGTTTAAAATCTGCGGATCTAAAAGTACCCCAATATCCTGTTTTAATTTTTTGATTATTATCAAATAATTTAAAAGTAAATTCTAAATTACCTCCAATATTTTTTTTCTCTTCGGTTAGCATTGACGCATAAATACCCGAATTGTTAAAAACATTGCCTATTCCTTGCACATTGCCTATTAAATTATAAATTTGTTGACCATCGGCAGTGCGCAATCCAAGATATGAACCAGCAAAACGGTCATCTGGTTGCTCCCGAACTACTTGATTAATATCGGCAAACCAAGAAAATAGCAACTTTTTATTAACTAATTTATGTTCTCCATCTAATCGAGTTTGCCATAAAGTATTTTGTTTGATTGAACTAAATTCATATAAAATTTGGCTAGTTGGCGAGAAAGGTTCTGCTTCTATATTAAATTCTGTTTGTCGGGTGTTGCTGTGTGTAAAACGCTGATTGTACAAGTTGCTCCAATCGACTTTATTGTTTTGATTTTTCCAACCCATATTAAATAATCCAGCACTAACTGTCACGAATGATGATAAAATTCCATCCTTGGCAAACCCTTCGGAAAAACGCGCATTAAATTCATAATCCTCTCTATCCTCATCATGGCGATAATTAATAGCTGCAACGAATCCTAATGTATTTTCGTTTTTTAGCTTGAATGGCAGCCCACCAATAACAGCAAAACTTTGCGAAGGATTTCCACTAAATTTCTGCAAACCCCAATGATTTGGAATTTCTGCTGCTAATTTAAAACGCGATGGGTCAATAGGTTCTGGTGGAAGATTGATATTTATAAATCCACCAAAAGTTTTGTATTTATCATACCAACCATTTTTGAACCAATCTCTTTTATTTGTCCCAAAAAAATAATCGCCACTGTAACGCATATTACTGTAAAAATCTTTTCCAAAACTTTGTGTATTATAAGCACTGCTGGTACTTATTGTTAAAAACTTCTCTTTAGGAACCGACAGCGTTTTTACTTTTACAGTTCCGCCAGTGAATTCTGCAGACATGTCTGGAGTAAATGTTTTAGCTACTACAACATTGTCTATCAAGTTACTCGGAATTATATCAAACGAAAAATTCTTTCGATTAGGCTCGGTGCTTGGCAAAGACGAACCGTTTAACAACACGTTATTATACCGTTCGCTCATGCCACGAACAACAACAAATTTATTGTCTTGCATGGTCACACCAGAAACTCTTCGCAAGACTTGCGCAACATTATTGTCAGATGTTTGTTTAATTTGTTCGGCACTTATTCCATCAGTAAATGAAACTGCTTTTTTTTGAATCGAAAACAATTCAGACACAGATGCTTTTTTATAACTTGTTGTCACGACAACTTCTGATAATGAATTGGTACTTTCTTGCATAATAATGTTTAGCTTAGTGTTTTTGCCTGATACAACTACAACTTTGGTAATTTTTTGTTTTTGAAATGATATATAACTTGCTTCTATTGAGTAACTTCCTGACTTAATTGCTAAGAAATAATTTCCATCGAAATCTGAACTTGTGTTTTGATTATTTTCTATTATTTTAATATTTACGCCAGGAATTGGTAAACCTTGTGAATCGGTAATATTTCCGCTAATTCCAGTTGATTGGATGGTTTGGGAAAAATTATTTAATTTGTTAAAGTTTTTAGCATTGCTGTTGCAAATAATAAAAATTAAAATAATAATTATAAAATTTCTATTCAATAAAAAAAAGGTGTGCATTTTTTCGATTCTCATTTATATATATAAGTTGCGTGTTATATAATTATTGGATAAATTAATAAATTACATTTTTTTTATTTTAAATAAAAAATTCCAAAAATTTAAACTACTTTCTTTTGCACGAGTATTTGAACTTGTTGCTAAAATTTTATGAGCCAGTAAATATTTATTAAAATTTTGGTTGTAAAGTTTTTGTTTGTTGTTAAACATGATTTGATTTTTTTGATTGATTGATATTTAATTTTGTCTGTTTTAAAGATAATCGTATTGAAACAGCTTTTTTTCTTCAAGAAGTAGTTTGTCTTTTTGTTACAAATTAGTTATCTAAACATTAACCTCTATGAATTCGAGACCTTAGCCAGCATAAAAAATTTTAGATTTTATCAAAATCTTTTCTAAATCATTTTTTTATAACTGCTTGATTAACAGAACAAAATAACCTACAAAAATTAAGTTAATATGTTAAAAACTGCTTTTAACGATAACTTTTAGGTAATATTAATTTGTCTTCTTAAACGTATTTTTGCAAATCTCCATCGTTTCTTTCAGAAACATATTTTCAAGATTTAAATACTTGAATGTTAAATTAAATTCAATCAGTTAAAAAAAATTTATCGAAAAATGAAAACATCTGACCAAGAATTATTGGAATCAATTGCAAAAAAAGATGAATTTGCATTTAATGAATTCTATAAAAAATATGCTTCATTATTGTTTAAATGGGTTTTAAATAGAACCCAAAATTTTGATATTTCTAGCGATGTTACACAAGAATTTTGGACTTCGCTGTGGATAGATCCAACATTAATTAAAACAAATATTGTTGGTTCTGCCAAAAATTACTTATTGCACTTTTTTACTTTTAGAATTTTGGATTATTTAAGAATTCTTAAAAAAAGAGAAAAATTAGATAACCACAATAATATCCAAAATAATTCAAAAATCGAAATGCATTATTCGCATGTAATTGAAGAAATTGAAGAAAAAGAAATTAATGAGATTATGGCTCAAGTATTAGAAAAACTTCCAAACTTGACCACAAAAATCTTTATTCATCGTTGGCATAACAATTACACTATTAAAGAAACTGCAACCCATTTTAACGTTAATGAAAAAACAGTTTATAATAGAACATTTATTGCAATATCTGCCATTAGAGCCAAAATGTTAGAGATCTATTAATTATAATATTAATTTCTAAATAGTAAAAAGTTGAAGGTTATTTCAATTTACATTTTAAAATTGGGTTTTATCACGAATTGTGCACGTTAAATTTTCGACACGAACTGCACCAATTTACACAAATTAATAATTTTTAAAGTGAAATAAGCACATGTTTTTAATATTTAAATGGATTTGTGCAATATTAATATCAATATTTTTCTTGTAAAATCGCATAATTCGTGTCAGTCTTTTTAATTTATTTGTAAAACCCAGTCTGATAATTGTAGAACCTAAAATTAAACCATAAAAAATTATTTATTTATTTATACAAATTTCTCCATAAAAATATTTATCTGTTAGAAAACTTGCATTTAATTTTATGATTGTGCTAGCAACATCCACCACCATTATAATGAAATGTCGATTCACTAATAAAAATATCATTTCTATCAATACTTGCAATTGCATTTGCGGTTTTATCGCAAACTGCTAAAGGTTGATTTTTCATTAAAACATGTCCATTTTTATCATCAAAAAATTGATCTTTTCCATAATAAATTGCTACTTTTCCAGTAAAAACACAAGGACCATCGTCGGGCATTGGATCTTTAATGGCGCAAACTTCTATACTTTCTATAAAAATCAATTCATCGGTTTCATAATTTTCTGGATCAAGAATTCTATATGGGCGACGACCACGAATTTCGATTGTTCCAAAACCAACATCGGTCAACATTTTAATATAATCGGCAATCGGAATGCTTCCCGAAAGACACAATGCTCGCAAGTGGTCGTCGTTTCTTAATGTTTCATTCATTTCTTGCTCGCAAGTTGGGTCGCTCATAACCAATCTGCCACGAGGTTTTAACACACGATACATTTCTTCGAGTGCTTTGCGCAAATCGTCGGTTTTAAAAATATTGAACAAGCAATTTTGTGCTGCAATATCAATACTTTCGTTTTCAATTGGCAAGTTTAAGGCATCGCCTTTTTTTAATTCTACGAAATCGCTTTTGAACCAATCGTTTTCGATTTCGGCAATTTTAAAGTTTTGACGTGACGCTTCCAGCATTTCATCGACAACATCAACACCAATAACGCCTCCTTTTTGACGAGAAAAATACGAAAATTGCAATAATTCCATTCCGCCACCAACGCCAACGTAAAGAATTTTTGGATTATTTATTAAATCTTGAGCCGAAATTGTACTGCCACAACCATAATTCATTTCTTGCATAATCATTGGTATTTCAAGACCAGGAAACTTCCAAATTGGCGTTGTTGTGCAACACAATCCTATATCTGGTGTTAATGCTGCTGCTTTATATAAATCGTTAGTTGCGTCTAGGTAATTGCTCATTTTTTAAAATTTGTATATTGTGTAATGTAAATTGTATAATGTATTTTGTGATTCTGAAACCTGCTTTCTGAAATCTGCAATCTGAAAACTAAGCTACTGCTCCACCACAACTACTTCCTGCGCCAGCCGTGCAACCATAGCAATGATTGTTGAGTTTTATGGTTCGCTTTAATAATTTTTCGTGTTGAAATTCAGATAAATGTTTAGAGTCTTGGCAAGAAACTTCCATTTCCAGCATTTGATTAAAATCGCAATCATAAATAAATCCGTCCCAACTGATAGAAATTGTGTTGCGACACATTACATTTAGCGCCGCAGTTGGATTAAAAGCGTTGACCAATTTCATCATATAATCTTCATAATTATCAGATAAAACCAGATAATCTAAATAACGACTTATTGGCAAATTGGTAATTGCGTATAAACTATTAAAATCAATATCGAAATCTTTTTTTAAATTTATTTTAAATTCTTTTTCTAAAGCGTCTTGATTTGGTGGCAAAAATGCACCCGCTGGATTGTAAACTAAATTGAGTTTTAAATCAGAATTTGGCATTCCGTAACCAACTTGGTTTAGCATTTGCAAAGCTTTTATTGAACTTTTAAAAACACCATCGCCACGTTGCTTGTCGGTCCTGTCTTGCGAATAAAATGGTAAAGACGATACGACTTCGATTTTATGTTTCTTGAAAAAATTGGGTAAATCGTTGTATTTTTTATTGGCTGTAATTATTGTCAAATTACAACGCACAATCATTTGGATTTTAAGTTTCGAAATTTCTTCGACAAACCATCTAAAATCTGGGTTCATTTCGGGCGCACCACCAGTCATATCGACAATCTTGAAAGTCGAATTGGTTTTCAAAACATCTAAGCACAATTGCATTGTTGCTCTTGTCATAATTTCTTTGCGATCTGGACCAGCATCGACGTGACAATGCGAACAAACTTGGTTGCACATTTTGCCCAAATTAACTTGAAAAACTTCGAGTTGCGTAGGTTTTAATTGTTTGATTCCAATGTTTTCGAGTTGCCATTTAAAAGGCGTTATCAAATCAGGATTTTGTTCTAAAATCATAATTTGATTTGCTGCTTTTGACAACGAATTATCATTAGATTTTAATGATTTTAACTTTACTTTTTTAAATTCACTCATTAAATATTTTTTTTGCCAGGAATTTCACTAATCTCACTAATTTAAAATTATTTGTTAATTTCGCTAATGATAAAATAAGATTTTGTGAAATTTATTTTAAGATAACAAATTCGTGAATAATTTGTGAAATTGGTGGTGACCTTTTTTTCTACAAACTAATTTTTTTAACTTTATTCATCATTTGAACGCCATGAACCAATGTTGCGCCGCCTCGAATTGCTGCTGCCACGTGAACTGCTTCCATCATTTGGGCGTTGCTGTAACCTTTTTCAACAGCGTCTGAGCTATAAGCATCTATACAATATGGACATTGAACTGCATGCGAAACTGCCAATGCAATTAACGATTTTTCTCTTGCTGTTAGTGCGCCTTCGGCAAATACTTCGCCGTAATAACTAAAGAATTTGTCGGACATTTCTTTTTGAAATTCTCCTATTTTTCCGAATTTGCCTAAATCTGCTGAATCGTAATAATTGCTCATTTTTTAAATTATTTATATGTTAGACTGTAATTTTTATAAATCCTGACGTCTATGCAAATTAAGTACATATATTTGTAAAATACGAAAATTAATTAATTTTGGTTTCATTTTTTATGGTTGTGTTCTAGAAAATTGTTGTTTGGTTAATCCTGCAAGGAGTTAAAATTTAATAAAAAATCTACAATATTATACAACACAACCTTTTTTATTAATAAACTAAATCAAAAATTCATTTGTAATTAAAACAACAAAACACAAAAAATGCTTTACAGTATCATAATTCCAACTTTTAATGAATCGCAAAACATTGCAAAAACAATCAATCACATTCGTGAAATTAGCAAAAATTTTGATGTTGAAATAATAATATCAGATGCTAATAGCAACGATAACACAATTGAAATCGCTAAAAATCTAGGCGTAAAAGTATTAATTTCTGATAAAAAAGGTCGCTCAGGGCAAATGAATTTTGGCGTAAAACAAGCTTCTGGAGAAATATATTATTTTGTACATGCAGATTGTTTGCCCAACCAAGATTGTTTTAATGAAATTGAAAAAGCATTAAAATCAGGTTTAGATTGTGGCACTTTTACATCAAAATTCGATTCGAATAAGTTGCTATTAAAACTCAATGAATGGTTTACAAGATTTAATTATTTGTGTTTTCGTGGCGGCGACCAAACGATTTTTGTTACCAAATGTTTATGGGAAAAAATTGGCTCATACAACGCCGATATGTTAATTATGGAAGATTATGACTTTTTAAGGAGATTATATCAATTTGGAAAATTTAAATTGATTCAAAAACCAACATTAATTTCGGCTCGAAAATTTAAATCAAATTCTTATTTAAAAGTGCAATATTCTTATTATAAAATTTTTAAAATGTATAAAAATGGTTCATCGCAAAATGAAATGATTACTAAATATAAAAAACTACTTGATTATCGTGACAATTCATTTTAAATTAAATATTTACTCTTCAAACAATTCGCCTCGATGTGGTTTCAATGAATCACGAACTTGAATCATGTCGTCATCGGTTACAACCATAAATGCTATTGCGTGCATTTCATTTAAAATTTCGAAACCAGTAATTTTTATTTCTAATTTTTCGATTGCGATATATTCTTTAAGATGAATTTCGTGATGTTCGGCGGTTTTTGCAGATGCTTCTCCACGAAAATCCCAGATTAGTTTTATTTGTCTCTGCATTTTTTTGTTTTTAAAATTTTTATGTAAAGTTACAATGTTTGATTGTAAATTATAACAAATCATTGATCAAAAAAATCCTGCCCAACTTGCGCTAAACAGGATTTAAAAAACTAAAAAACTACTAAAAATTCTAGTTTTTGATTATTTTAAATGTGCTCATATTATTTCCATCATTGGCTTTTAGAAAATAAACTCCAGCAGCTTTATCAGAAATATTGATAATATTTGCACCAGAAAACATTTTTTCTGACGATAATAATTGACCAAGATTGTTATAGATTTCGACTTGCAAATCGGTTGGTAATTTCAAATTAATTATGCCATTGCTTGGGTTTGGATATATATCAAGTCCAGCAATTCCTGAAAATGTGTTGTTGGCAAGAAATGTGAAATTGAAACAACCACCAAGTTGTACCGAAAGAACTCCATTTATATACATATATGCTCTATACTGTCCAGATTGTGTTGGTGTAAAAGTTGCGCTAGCCTGACCTGCAATGTTTTGTTCAAGACCACAATCATACCATATAAAAGTTGTGTTTAAAGCATTGGTATTGGCAGTAAGCACACCATTTTCGTTAGTTATCGAAAGTGTTGCTGGAATTAATGTTAGGTTCAATATTTGAGTATCACAACCATCTACATAGCTATAATTTCCTGATAGAGTATAATTAAAATTGTTGCTAGACCAAGTGTAATTTCCTACAGCAGTAACATTTGTTGTGTTGCTTGTGCTTGGCGTGATTGTCAAATTTAGTTGGTCAGTAACACAATTGGTTGTAATTTCATAAATGCCAGTAGTTGTATAAGTTTGACCATTCCAAGTGTAAGAATCGCAAGCCGTTTCGGTAATTGTATTGGTTGAACTTGGTGTGATTGTTAAATTTAAAACAAATGATTCACACCCTACATTATAATTGTACGTTCCAGATTGATTGTAAACTGCATCACTAACTGCCCAATAATAACTATCGCATCGTGATTGATTTGTTGCAGTGGTTGTTATCGGATTTATCGTTAAATTCAAATAACTTGTATTGCAACCCGAAACATATTCATAAATTCCTGAGGTTGTATAGGTTACGTCGTTAATCC
Source organism: Bacteroidota bacterium (assembly GCA_043778105.1). Taxonomy (GTDB): domain Bacteria; phylum Bacteroidota; class Bacteroidia; order Flavobacteriales; family Flavobacteriaceae; genus Flavobacterium. The sequence goes on along the minus strand of JAYWGV010000077.1, from coordinate 7,643 downwards.
CCCAAGTGTAAGAACCACAATTAGTTACCGAAGCAGTTGTTCCACTATTTGGCGTTATAGTAACCGTAAAACTATTTTGAGTTTGACAAAACGGAAAAAATGGAGATCTAGCCAAAACGTAAATTTCAGAAGTTTGCGTTATGCCATCGTTGGCACCAACTACATATTCTATTCCTTGTCCATTTGATTCAGAATAATACTTGTTGCCTGGCGAAAGTGCTGGCAAAATATAAACTTGACAAGCGGTAACATTTGCAGGTGCATCGGCAATTGGTGTTGGAGTAATTGTCAAATTCAATTTTTCTGTACCACAACCGGTTGTTGTTCCATAATAAGTTCCTGATTGTGTGTAGGTTTGATTATTATTCGCCCAAGTATAACTATCGCAAGCAGATCTAGTTGTGTTGTTGTAATAACTTGGTGTAATAGTTAAATCTAATTTTTCGGTTATACAATTGGTTGTTGTTCCTACATAAATTCCAGTTTGATTGTAAGTTGTTCCATTCCAAGTATAAGAATCACAAGCTGTTGCAACTGTAACATTATCTGAGCTTGGTGTAATTGTTAAATCTAAATATTCGATTAAGCAATTGTTAAAATTTAAATTGTAAAGTCCAGATGCTGTATAGGTCGATCCGAGCCAAGTATAACTACCACAAGCAGTTGCAGTTGTTGTATTTGTAGTATATGGATTGATGGTAAGATTTAATTCATAATATTCACATCCAAAATTTACAGTATAATTTCCAGATTGAGTATATGTTAAACCATTAACCGACCAAAGAAAACTATTACAGGCAGTTTCATTGGTAGTAATTGTTGTTTTTGGAGCTATTGTTAAATACAATACTTCTGTAACACAATTTGTTGTAGTGCCAGTATAAATACCAGAAGTCGTATAAATTTGACCAGTATTAGCCCAAGTGTAACTATCGCAAGCATAAATATATGCTACATTACTATTGGTTTGATAAACTGTTAAATTCAACTTTTCTGTAACACAATTATTTGTTGCACCAATGTATAATCCAGATTGTTGGTATAAAGTTCCGTTCCAAATATAAAAATCACACACTGTTATATCTGTAACATTATCAGTAGGTATTGGTTGTGTAATTTCAAAATTTCGAGTTATAGTGCAAGTATTAGAATCTGTAATAACTACCGAATAACTTCCTTCTGTAAGACCTGTTCGATCAGCCGACGTAGAACCGCTTTCCCAAAGATAATTATAAGGAGCTACTCCGCCAAACGTAGTTAAACTGATGCTTCCGAGATTTACGCCATCACAAGAAACATTGGTTTGCGCTTGTGTTGCCGTTAATTGTGTTGGTTCTGTAATAACAAAATTTATAATAATGCTAACCATTGCAGCATCGGTAATTGTACAAGAATAACTGCCTGTTGTCAAGCCAGTTGCAGTCGCAGAGTTAGAACCATTTGACCATAAATAGGTATACGGCATTGTTCCGCCAGAAGCCACGACACTTGCCAATCCGTTGCTACCACCATTGCAAGAAACATCGGTTTGCGATTGTGTTGCGGTTATAAACGTGAGAATATTAAAATCTGTCCACACAAGTGCAGCATCGTAATCACCTATGGTTCCCAACGGTACATATAGTTTTACGTTGGCAATAGTTACACCTGAAAATGCAAATGAATTTATGTTAGTCAAAGGTGTTGACCAATTAACGGTTACATCTGTAAGACCTATACAATTTTGAAATGCATTACTTCCAATGCTTATTACTGAATTTGGAATAAATAACGATGTTAAACCTGCGCAATTAGCAAATGCAAAATCAATAATACTTGTTACCGAATTCGGGATTGTTACTGATGTTAATCCAGTACAACCACGAAATGTATTTGCGCTAATACTTGTTACCGAATTTGGAATAATTATAGATGTTAAACTTGTACAATTACCAAAAGCAGAGGAGCCAATACTTGTTACCGAATTTGGAATAGTAATCGATGTTAAACCTGTACAACCAAAAAACGACGAAATTCCTAGGCTTGCGACCGAATTTGGAATAATAATCGATGTTAAACCAGTACAAGCTCTAAAACAACCAATACCAATACTTGTAACCGAATTTGGAATTGTTAACGATGTTAATTTAGAACAATTAAAAAATACATTATTTCCTATTGTATTTATAGAGTTTGGAATCGTAACGGATGTTAAATTTGAACAATTCTGAAATACAGCATTTCCTATACTTGTTACCGAATTTGGAATTGATACCGAAGTTAATCCCGAACAGCCATTAAACGCACTATAACCAATACTAGTTACAGTATTTGGAATAGTTACTGATGTTAAACTAGTACAAGTATAAAATGCAGCAAGTTCAAGACTTGTAACAGAATAGTTATTACCATTGTAAATAACACTAGAAGGAATATTGGCAACGCTAATTCCGTTAGGGTTATATGATGACACACTTACTGTTAATGGGCTAACTGTACCTGTTATTGTATAAGATATTCCGTTGTCAGAAAATGTTTGCCCAAAGGACACCAAACTGCACCAAAATAATGCAATTGTTAAAAATAATTGTTTTTTCATAGTTTTAAGATTTAAAGTTTATTGAGGAGAAAAATTGTTTAATAAAAAGGTTAGGAAAACTATTGATTTTTATAATTTAATCCTGCCCAACTTTCGTCGAACAGGATTCTAAAACTAAAAACCTGCCTGTCTGCGCGCAGGACTACTAAAATTCTAATTTTTGATAATTTTAAATGTACTCATATTATTGCCATCATTGGCTTTCAAGAAATAAACACCAGCGGCTTTATCAGCAATATTGATAACATTCGAACCAGAAAACATTTTCTCTGACGAAAGCAATTGACCAAGATTATTATAAATTTCGATTTGCAAATCTTGTGGTAATTTCAAATTGAAAATTCCAGTGCTTGGGTTTGGATATAAATCAAGTCCAGCAATTTCAGAAAAAGTGTTGTTGGCAAGTAAATTATAATTGAAACAACCAGCACTTCCAGATAAAATGCCATTAATTCTAATTGTTACATTGTACGAACCCGATTGTGTTGGCGTAAAAGTTGTGCTAGTTTGTCCTGCAATGTTTTGCTCACTGATACAATTATACCATTGGTAAGTTGCATTTGGCGCATTGGTAACTGCATTTAAAACTCCGTTGTCATTGGTAATAGTAATTGTAGCTGGAGTTATTGTCAGGTTTAATATTTCGGTATTACAATTGCCATTTGGAAACTCATAACCTATAAGTGTTGTACTTAAAGTCTCACCATTAACTGGCCAAATATAATTGCCAACTGCCGAAACTGTTGTAGTATTGGTTGTTGATGGCGTAACAACTATTGTCAATGTTATAGTTACCAAACATTGTCCAGCAACTGGAGTTGGAGTAAAAGTATAGGTTGTTGTTGCAGTATTGTTTAGAGCTGGTGCCCAAGTTCCTGCAACATTGTTTAATGATGTTGTTGGCAATGCCGCTAATGTTGTACCAGAACATATTGGGGCAACATCTGCAAATGCAGGAACAATATTTTGCGTTACAGCAACCTCAACACTTTGTAAAGTTGAACAACCAGTTGCGGTATTGGTTACTGTTACCGAATAAGTAGTATTGGCAGTTAACACACTGGTGGCTTTGGTTTTGGTAATTTCTCCAGTGGACCAAAGATAAGAAAGAACTGGCGGCAAGCCTAGGGTTACTGGCAACTCTATCGCCCCTTCACTATAACTACTTATTGCTTGTTTCGCAGCCAGTGATATTGCATATACAGGAATTGTTATTGTCGACGATGCACCACCAGGCACAATATCTCCAGCTACATTATTATAGAAAACTACTGCAATTGCACCAGCATCTTGAGCGTTTTGTGCTTTGCTTACAAATGTGCAACTGCCTCGTTCAATCAATGCTATTTTTCCAGTCATAGATCCAGCGGCAAAAGGTGTGCAACCATTGCTTGGTGCTATAAATAATGTTCCAGAAAGCGCACTGGTCAATGGTACTCCAAAACTAGCAACATTCATATTAGTTAGATTATTTCCAAAAGATAATGTTGGTAGAAAATTGACTGCTTCGGCAGTTAGAACCGTACTTGTACCCGCACAAACCAAGAAAGGATTGGCATAAATATTGACTATTGGTTTTTGGTTGACCACAATTGTCATTGTTGTACTTACAGCACATTGTCCTGCATTTGGCGTGAAAGTGTATAACTTGGTTACATCTAAATCTAATGCTGGCGACCAAGTGCCTGTTACTGCATTGTTAGACGTAGATGGCAAAGAAGACAACGCATCTCCTAAACAAATTGGTGCCACTTGCGTGAATGTTGGAGTGGTTGTAGGTGTAAATGAATCGTTAATAAAAAATGATACACTTGCTGACGGACAACCAAGTGTAACATCACTATTGGCAATTGTGCAAATGTAATTGCCAGCAGATAATCCAGTTGCAGTTGCTCCAGAAGAAACATTTGGAAACCAAGAATAGGTGTAAGATCCTGTTCCACCAGCAGCACTTACAGTTGCTGTACCATCGGCACTGCCAAGACAAGAAACATTGGTTTGCGATTGTGTTGCAGAAATTGCATCGGGTTGCGTTATTGTGAAATTTTTAGTGATAGAATTTCCAATAAAATCATTTATGGTACAAGTATAATTTCCGGCAGTCAGGTTAAAAGCTGTTGCACCATTTCCGCCAGAGGGTAACCAAGAATAATTATAAGGAGCAATTCCTCCAGAAGCAATAACTGTTGCAGTACCATTGTTACCGCCAAAACAAGGAACATTGTTTTGTGATTCTAGTGCCGATAATTGCTCAATGATATTAAAATTGTTCCAAGGCGCAAAAGCTTGATAAACACCAACAGTGTCAGCGGGTACAAATAGATTAACAGTACCAATAGCGACGTTTTGAAAAACATTGGCTTCAATACCTATAGGATTTGCCCAATTAACCGTTACTGATGCTAAACCCGTGCAATTATAAAATGCAGTATTGCCTATACTTGTTACCGAATTTGGTATGTTTATAGATGTTAAACCAGTACAACCATAAAATGTACTATTACCAATATTAGTTATCGAATTTGGAATAGTTACCGAAGTTAAACCAGTGCAAAAAATAAATGCAGTATTACCTATACTTGTTACCGAATTTGGTATGTTTATAGATGTTAAACCAGTGCAGTTATAAAACGTTCCATTACCAATACTCGTTACAGAATTTGGAATAGTTACCGATGTTAAAGCACTGCAAGATGAAAATGCTCGTTGACCAATACTGGTTACCGAATTTCCAATAGTTACAGATAATAAACCCGTACAACTATAAAATGCATCTGCACTAATGATTGTTACCGAATTTGGAATAGTTACCGTAGTTAAACCAGTGCAGAGTTCAAATGCAGCTTGACCAATGCTGGTTACCGAAAAAGTATTCCCAGCGTTAGCGACCGATGTTGGTATGTTTGCTGCACCTGAAAAAGAACTATGGGTGTGCACCGCTACTTCATAAGGCAAAGTATCTTTGGTAACAATATAATTAATGCCATTTGCAGTAAATGTTTGCCCTAAAATTGGTGCTTCTATGATAGGATTAAAATTTGTCCAAACAGCAGTAGCATCATAAAGCGCAGCTGTATTTGAGGGAACGTTTAAAGCAACATTACTAAGTGTTACATTTCCAAAAACATTGGAATTAATAAGTATTGGAGTTGTCCTATTGACCGTAACCGAAGTTAAACCTGTGCAATTATAAAATGCATAAAAACCAATACTTGTTACATTATTTGGAATAGTTATAGAAGTTAAACCAGTACAAAAACTAAATGTATCATTACTGATACTTGTTACCGAATTTGGAATAGTTATAGAAGTTAAACCAGTGCACTGAGTAAATGCACTAACACCAATATTCGTTACAGAATTTGGTATATTTATAGAAGTCAAACCAGTGCACTCGTCAAATGCATAATTATCAATAAATGTTACCGAATTTGGAATAGAAACAGATGTTAAACCAGTAGAACTAACAAATGCTTGTTGACCAATACTAGTAACAGCATAATTAGTACCGAGATAAACCACCGTTGCAGGAATAGTAGCAGCACCACTAAAACCAGAATTGGATCCTACTTCAACAGTTGTTTGGCTTATAAAAGAATAATTTATTCCGAGATAATTAAAAGTTTGCCCAAAAGACACCAAACTGCACCAAAAAAGTGCTAGCGTAAAAAATAATTGTTTTTTCATAGTTTAATTAATTTAGTTTTTAATGTTACAAAGTTGGCTTTAAATAAAATAGATTCATATACGTATAAACCCCTGAATTTTTAAAATTTAATTAAAGTCTTTTTGTTTGGACAAACTTAAATCAATGCTTTAACAATTAATAGCCCATTAAGACATATCGACAGCCCAAAACGACCAAATCGAAACTTTAACATTTTGAATTTTTAAGCTATTGAATGTAAGTTATTTAAGAATATAAAAACCATAAAAAAAGGCTAGAAATAGCCTTTTTTAGAAAAAATAATTTGTAAAATGATTGTGAATTTTATTTTTGAAAGATGAAAATAATGAAAAACGAGTAGATGTTTAATGTAAAGACATGAAAACATATTTCTAAGTTCATAATTCATTTTTGTTAGTTTTGTCATTCCGACGAAGGAGGAATCTCATTAGTTGCTCGCATTATGTAATTCCTCCTTCGTCGGAATGACAAAAAGTATATGATAAGATAAACATATATTACCTACAACTCAAAACTCAAAAACTCCTAACTTCAGAAGGCAATTTTCCGAATTGTTTTTTGAAAGTGGCTGCAAATTTACTCGGGCTTTCATATCCAACTTCATTAGTTATATTTTTTATTTGCATATCGGTATTCTGAATGAGTTGCATTGCCAAAAGCATTTTTTTCGAAATATGATATTGCAACATCGATGTACCATAAACCGCCTTGAAAGAATTTTTGAGTTTGGTTGGCGACATATTTACTTGGTTGGCAATTTCCTCGACGCCCAAAAAAGTAGTTGCTAAATTGTCTGTAATTAATTTTTCGGCTTTGGCAACTTTTCTATAATCTGTATTTTCGAGTGGGTCGGTTACTGCTTTACGATTATTATTGTAAGCATTTGTAAAAAAACTAGCTACCAAACTCGATGTTTGCGCTTGCAATTTCGAATTACTTTCTGGGTCAAATTTTGCTCGTTCTAGATTTTTATAAACTTGCATTGACAATTCGGCTGCATTTGGCACAATGTCTTGATAGGTTATGAATCCGTTTTTAGAATTTAGAAAACTTTTTATTTGATTGTCATTAGATAAGGTTTCGAATGCCAAATTATTTTTAATCCAATTGTCATTAAAACAATACAAATAAAAATTACAAACAGAATCTTTATAAAAATAAGCTCCGACTTCGGTATTTGGTTTTTTAAAACCCCAATATTTGCTTGAAAAAGGAATTTTATCTTGAAAAGTATTTTGCAACTTTACTTGACTTTCAAATACCGAAAAAGTCAATGTATGATAATCGCTAGGCACATCTTCATCATAAATCGCCTTGAGCATTACGTTTTTTTTGAAGGTAATTTCGGTGGCAATTATCCAGAAACCTTCTTCGATT
>JAYWGV010000076.1:0-26723 GCA_043778105.1 Bacteroidota bacterium | reverse complement strand
CTGTAAATGAATTACTTATGAAATCGGATTACAATAATATCAAAGAACAAATTACTAATCAACTGGTTTTCAACTTATTTTAAGTGGACACTAGTGATAAAACCCGTATAAATACGCATATAAATTTTATATATTTCCAGTAAATTTGTAATTGTTTTAAATATGTTTGTTATGAAAAATTTAATTAATTACTTCATTTTATTTTCAATTAGTGGATTTGGACAAATAACGCAATTAGAATTTGACAAAGCTATTAAATTGAATAATAGTAATAATCTTGCAACAGCTACAAAGAATTTATTAGCATTAGAAACCAAATTTCCAATCGATTCTAAAGTTTTTTTCTTAAAAGGAATGCTTAGTTATATCAAAAAAGATTATAATCAATCCATTATAAATCTTACAAAATCAATTGCCTTGAATCCTAAATTTACCAAAGCTTATGTTGCAAGATCTACAACTTATGCAACTTTAGAAAATTATGAACAAGCTATTATTGACCAATCTAAAGCTATAGTTTTGGAACCAAAAAACTTAGATTTTTTATCAAATCGAGCTTATTTTTATTCAGAAAACAAGCAATTTACTGAAAGTCTAAATGATTTAAAATTCAAAATAAAATTACAACCAAATAATATTACCAATTATCTTGAAGCTGTTATTTGTTCCAAAAAAATTGATCAAAGTTACAATGTTGATGTGTTTTTTGAACAAGCACTAAATGCAAAAACTATCAATAAAAACAAAGTCGAAAAGTTATTTGCCGATTATTTATTAGACAACAGCCGTTTTCAAGAAGCCGAAATTAAATATAAAAAAGCCTTGGCAACCAACGAAAATGATTTTAATGCCAACGATTATCAGAATCTTGCAATTGTTTCAGAAAAAATTCAAAATTTCGAAGCATCGATTGGTTATTATAAAAAAGCAATTTCAAAATCACCAAAAAATATTTTAATCTATAACAATTTATCTTCAATTTATATTGAATTAAAAAGATGGCATGAGCTTAAAGAAAATGCCGAATCGTCGTTAGAAATTAGCCCAAACGATGCTATGGCAAATATGTATATGGCAATTGGTTTGAAATATACAGGCAAAGAAAATTTAGCTATTGAATATGAAGCAAAATCCAAAGAAATCGATAATATAAAAAGCAAATAATTTATTGATTATAACCAAATCTCTTCAGCATATTAGCATTGCTGCGCCAGTTTTTATTGACTTTGACATATAATTCTAAGTGAATTTGTTTGCCAAAAAATTTCTCTAAATCGGTTCGAGATTCTACACCAACTTTCTTTAAAGCTTCGCCTTTGTGACCAATAATTATTCCTTTTTGGGTTTCACGTTCGACCATAATCAATGACCTAATTCTAATTATTTTATCATCTTCAAAAAACTCTTCGGTTACGATTTCGACTGCATACGGAATTTCTTTAGAATAATTCAACAATATTTTTTCACGAATAGTTTCGTTTACAAAAAATCGTTCTGGCTTGTCAGTCAATTGATCTTTAGGGTAATATGCTGGACTTTCTGGCAAAAGTTGAATAATTCTGTCAAATACTTCTGGAACATTAAAATTTTTCAAAGCCGAAATCGGAAAAATCTCAGCATTTGGAACTTTTTCTGTCCAAAATTTAACTTGCTCTTCAAGAACTTCTTGATTAGAATTATCAATTTTATTTAGCAATAATAAAACCGGAATTTCAGAGAAAATTATTTTCTTAAAAAAAGCTTCATCTTTCAAATCTTGCTCGCCAATTTCGACCATATAAATCAAAATATCAGCATCTTCAAACGCCGATTTTACGAAATTCATCATCGATTGCTGCATTTCGTAGGCTGGTTTAATAATTCCAGGTGTGTCCGAAAGTATCAATTGAAAATCTTCGCCGTTAACAATTCCAAGAATTCGGTGGCGTGTTGTTTGCGCTTTCGAGGTTATAATCGACAAACGTTCGCCAACAAATGCATTCATTAGTGTAGATTTTCCAACGTTTGGATTCCCGATAATATTTACAAAACCTGCTTTGTGTGTCATAATTAATAATTTTTTATTTATGGCGAAACTTTTTTAATCGGTTGAAAAAACCGAATAAAAAAGTCGAGCTATCATTCCAATCTTTTAAAAATTTTCTCGTTCCTCAAAATTTTTAAAAGGATTTTCCCTTCTATCCCTTTCGCAAAACAATATTAAATTAAACCGATAAATTTACATAACATTTTTCTTTGTCAAAGTTTCAAACTTTGACAAAGATATTAATAAAACTATTTTTTGATGTAAGGATACATTTTCGGTTTAGTATAAATAAAAAAACTTCCTATTTCTAGAAAGCTTTAACTTGTTAGCGGGAACTGGACTCGAATCTTTGTCCGCTGCGGCGGATAGGAGTTCAAGAGTAAATTATAATCTAGAAATAAATTCTTTTATAAATTCCCTACCATTACCGTTTTTTAAGAATTTTTCTCTCATAAAAGCATCAGCTTTAAAATTAAAAAATTCAACATAAATAACTTTCCAAGGTATAAACTTAATTGTGTAACCTTTTATTCCAAGTAAATTATGAGATTTAAATCTTTCTAATAAGTTAGAAGTGAAACCAACATAAGTTTTTATTGTATTTTTCAGAAAATAATATGTAAACTACAAATTCTTCCATTTAATTAAAAAAACCCTCTCATTTCTGAAAGGGTATCTTAGTAGCGGGAACAGGACTCGAACCTGTGACCTTCGGGTTATGAGCCCGACGAGCTGCCTACTGCTCTATCCCGCGATGTTTCGAGTGCAAATATACAACCAAAATCTATATAAACAACAATAAAATAGTAAATTTTAATTTATTTTTAACTTATTGAAAATTAAGTAATTAGTTAAAATTTATTTTACATAAATTATGATATTTCTATTTGATAACCTTTTTTATTATTTTAAATTTGCAAATTCATTCGCTAAACTTGATTACAATCAACCAATTTTTATTTTCTAAAAACAATATTCACGTTTCAATTAAACGCGAAGATTTAATTCACCCAATTGTTTCTGGAAATAAATTCAGGAAACTAAAATACAATTTACTAGAAGCCAAAAATCAAAAGAAAACTAAAATTTTGACTTTTGGTGGCGCATTTTCTAACCATATTGGCGCTGTTGCATATGCTGGTCAACAAAATGGTTTCGATACAGTTGGTATCATTCGTGGCGACGAATTATTTAATAAAATTCAAGAAAATCCAACATTGAAATTTGCGCAAGAATGCAATATGAAATTCGAATTTGTAACAAGAAATCAATATCAAAATAAAAACGATTATGAATTTCTAGAATATTTAAAATCTAAATTTGGAGAATTTTATCTCATTCCAGAAGGCGGAACCAATGAACTGGCAATTAAGGGATGCGAAGAAATTTTGAATTATAATGATTCCGAATTCGATTACATTTGCGTATGCGTAGGAACTGGCGGAACAATTTCTGGACTTATTAATAGTTCGAATATTAATCAAAAAATTTTAGGATTTCCAACATTAAAAGGAGATTTTCTTCAAAATGAAATTCGTACTTTTGTCATTAAATCGAATTGGCAATTAATGAATGATTATCATTTTGGAGGTTATGGAAAAATTAACGAAGAATTGATTAATTTTATGAATCAATTTTCTAGTGAATTTAAAATTTTATTAGACCCAATTTATACCGCTAAAATGGTTTTTGGCGTTATAGATTTAATTAATAAAAATTATTTCCCAGAAAATTCTAAAATTTTACTAATACATTCTGGTGGATTGCAAGGCATTCAAGGCATAAATAATATCTTAAGCAAGAAAAACAAGACTTTAATAAATACGAATGTATAATAAAATAATTTCTATATTAGTTTTGATTATAATTGTAAGTTGCGGTTCTAAAAAAGCTGTGGTTTACGCTCCAAAACCAAAAGTAATTCATAAAAAAGTTGCTGTAATTCCAAAAAAAATCGACCCAGTTATGGTCGAATCAATACCCAAAATTAAAACTTCATTTCCAAAAAATGCATCTGATTCTCAAGTTCTAGAAGCCACCAGCAAAGTCAAAGTTACCAATCAAATGGTGTTGGATTATATTCAAAAATACAAAGAAATTGCCAAAAACAGCATGCAACAATTTGGCGTTCCAGCGAGTATAACATTATCGCAAGCATTGTTAGAATCGGGTAGTGGCACTGGCAGTTTATGCTTGCAAGCCAACAATCATTTTGGAATAAAATGTAGAAAAGATTGGACTGGACCAAGTGTGAAATATGATGATGATGCACTCCAAGAATGTTTCAGAAAATATGACGATCCAAAAGATTCATTCAAAGACCATTCGCAATTTTTGTTAAGCAAACCTTGGTATGCAAAATTATTTAAGTTAGATGTTAAAGATTACAAAGCTTGGGCGAAAGGTTTAAAAGCTGCTGGTTATGCAACCGATCCTTTATATCCTCAAAAATTGATTAATCTCATAGAAAAATATAAATTGTATGATATTGATAATGAGGTAAAACCCAACGCAGTTGTTATTGAATCGAAACCAGAAATCATTATCGAACCAGAAGTTGAATCAGAAATTGTAATTATAACTGAATCAGATTCTGCAATTAATACGATTGAAAACCAATTAGAAAATTCGCAAAATTTTTACATTGTTCAGCCAAAAGAAACTATGTATTCTATTTCTAAAAAGTTCAATATTCCGATTGATGAATTAAAACAAATTAATAATTTGACAGAAAATAATCTATCGATTGGTCAAAATATAAAAATCAAAAAATAAATATGTTATACGAAAGAAGTAGCAAGCTTTTTGCTGACGCAGAAAAAGTAATTCCAGGTGGTGTAAACTCGCCAGTTCGTGCGTTTAAAGGAGTAGGAGGAACACCAATTTTTGTAAAATCGGCTAAAGGAGCCTATTTATATACCGAAGACGGCAATCGATTGATAGATTATATCAATTCCTGGGGACCAATGATTTTGGGTCACGCATACGAACCTGTTGTAAATGCAGTAATCGAAAAAGCAAAACTTGGAACATCATTTGGAATGCCAACCGAACTCGAAACCAAAATTGCAGAATTGGCAGTTGCAATGGTTCCAAATATCGACAAAATTAGGTTTGTAAGCTCAGGAACCGAAGCTTGTATGAGCGCAATTCGATTGGCTAGAGGTTTTTCTAAAAAAGAAAAAATAATCAAGTTTGCAGGTTGCTATCATGGACATTCTGATTCTTTTTTAATTCAAGCAGGAAGTGGTGCAATAACTTTTGGAACGCCAAATAGTCCAGGTGTAACTGCCGGAACTGCTAAAGATACTTTATTGGCAAATTATAATGATTTAGAAAATGTTGCACAATTAATTCAAGCCAATCCAAACGAAATTGCGGCTATAATTGTTGAACCAGTTGCTGGAAATATGGGTTGCATTCCACCCAAAAATGGTTTTCTTGAAGGTTTAAGAAAATTGTGCGACGACAATAATATTTTATTGATTTTCGATGAAGTCATGACTGGTTTCCGACTGGCAAAAGGTGGCGTACAAGAACTTTACAAAGTCAATGCCGATATTGTTTGCTTCGGGAAAGTAATTGGTGGTGGGTTGCCAGTAGGCGCATTTGCTGCTCGTGAAGAAATTATGAATTATTTGGCACCACTTGGGCCAGTTTATCAGGCAGGAACTTTATCAGGAAATCCTTTGGCGATGGCAGCTGGACTAGCAATGTTAGAATCTTTAAACAATGATTCAGATGTTTTTCTACGTTTGGCAGACAAAACCGAATATTTAGCTAATGGAATTAATAAAGTGTTAAATCAAAATAATGTAAATTTCACAATCAACCGAGTTGGCTCAATGATTTCTGTTCATTTTGATGAAAATCCAGTTATAGATTTCGAAACTTCTAAAAAAGGAGACAATGAAACTTTCAAGAAATTCTTTCACGGATTGTTGCAAGAAGGCATTTATATTGCGCCATCGGCATACGAAAGTTGGTTCATAACCGATGCCTTGACTTATCAAGATTTAGATTTCACAATTAATGCTGTTAATAAAGTTTCTAAAAATTTTTAGTTCAAAAAAAAAGCCTTTCAATTTCCGAAAGGCTCTATTTTAGAATTATTTCTCAGATTTAATTCCAAAAAGATAATCGTTTAATTCTTGATTACTTTTTACACTCATTAGCACTTTTTCATCAATAACCAATTTAACATTTTTCTCAAATTCATGCATTAATGTTTTTTTTCTTTCAAAAGAATAATTTGTTCCAGAATATTTTTGCTTCTTTAAATTAATTATTGTTATAAAAGAATTCATATATACTTCATTAAGTCCTAAAGTTTTAACAAATTTAAATGCGATTTCTTTAGTGTTATTTTGCTCGGCAATCATAGCTTTTTCTATTGATTCCGAGGTTTCCTCAGTTTTAATACTTGCAGATAAAGTGGCAGCAGATTTCTTTTCTTGCGCAATTATTAAGTTCGAAATTAATATTAAAAACGAGAACGATAAAATTAATTTTTTCATACTATAAATTTATTTATTCCAAAATTAATTTTTATTTATCATATAACAAAATTTAATATTCAAATAAATTATATGATAAAGTTTTAATTATATTTGAAACAATGAAACCAATCGACCGTAAATCCGAAATTATATCTATTGCTGCAAAACTTTTTAAAGAAAAAGGCTACTCGGCTGTAACAATGCGAGACATAGCTCAAGAAATCGACATCAAGGCCGCAAGTTTATACAACCACATCAAGTCCAAACAAGAAATTTTGGTTTTAATAATTATAGAAATTGCCGAAGAATTTACCAATAAAATGAACCAAATTGTAATTTCTGAAGAAACATCAATCCAAAAACTACAAAAAATTATCGAACTTCATATCAATATTACAATCAGAAATCCCAACGAACTCGCTTCATTAAACAACGATTGGATGCATCTTGAAAACGAAAACCTTGTATATTTCCAAAAAATGCGTGACGATTACGAGCAAAATTTTCGAAAAATCGTCAAAATTGGAATCGCCAATCAAGAAATCAAAAACCTTAACCCCGAAGTCATTATTTTCTCAATGCTTTCAACTTTACGAACCTTATATATATGGTATGGTAAAAAAAACACAATCAACGAAAAAGTACTAAAATCCAATATGACCAAAGTTTTACTCAACGGAATCGTTTAGGTTTTTCTGAAGCCATTTCCTTCACACGAGCCTGAAAGTGCGAACTGGCGAAGCAATCATCCCAAATCTTTTTAAAAAATTGAAGAAAAATCAATTTTTTAAAAAGGATTTTCCTTTCTATCAGGGCTAGGGCATTTCGCTTAAATTTAGTTTTTGTTCTCAACTTTGTGACCTTTGTGCCTTTGTAATTAAATTATCTAAATCATAAATTATGTGCAATATTGCAGCAGTTTCAACTCCCTTTCCTTCGGAGAGGGTTGGGTGAGGAAAAAAAATTCAATCGTTTTCGTAAACCAATCAAAATATTTACTAAATTTGCATACCTAACTAACAAGCGTTAGTTTTAATTAATTGTAAATAAATGTCGCAATTTCATTCCATAAAAGTCCAAGATATTTACAAAGAAACCAAAGATTGCTCAGTGGTTACTTTCGAAATTCCTAATGATTTGAAACAAGATTTCGATTATAAACAAGGTCAATATTTGACATTAAAAACCATTATCGACAACCAAGATGTGCGTCGGTCCTATTCTTTATGTTCATCGCCAACCGAAAATAAATGGCAAGTTGCTGTTAAAAAAATCAACGGCGGATTATTTTCTACTTATATTAATGACAACCTCAAAACAGGAGATTTAATTGATGTAATGCCACCAAATGGAAAGTTTTTTACCGAAACCAACGTAACAAAAGCAAAAAATTATATCGTTTTCGCAGCAGGAAGTGGCATAACGCCAATACTTTCAATCATAAAAACGCATTTGGCAACCGAGCCAAACGCCACATTCAAATTATTTTATCTCAACCGAACCGTAAAATCAATAATTTTCAAAGAAGAAATTGAATTACTTAAAAACAAATATTTTGGACGTTTTGAAATTTTTCATTTCTTAACAAAAGAATTCAGAAATATCGAATTATTAAACGGTCGTTTCACATCAGATAAATTAAAAATATTAACCAAATCAATAATTGATATTCCAAATACTGATGAATGTTTTATTTGCGGACCAGAAGAGATGATTTTCTTGATAAAAGACGAATTAATCGCTGCAGGATTTAATAAAGATAATATACATTTCGAATTGTTTTCATCAGGAAATACCAAAGAAGATAAAGAAAGAATAAAAAGTATAATAGAACATAAAATTCTAGGCACCGAAGTCACGATTATCGATGGCGGAAAAGAGTTTCATTTCACAATGAACGACGAGTTCGATAACATTCTTGATGGCGCAATGGCAGCCGGAGCCGATTTACCATTTGCCTGTAAAGGCGGCGTTTGTAGTACTTGTAGATGTAAAATTATATCAGGAACCGTCGAAATGAAAGTTAATTATGCCCTCGACGAAGCCGAAGTTGCCAAAGGATTAATCTTGAGTTGCCAAGCCGTTCCAACATCTAAAAATGTTGTTGTTGAGTTTGGAGTATAAGAAAAGTAATCAGTTTGCAGTCGCAGTTTTCAGATTTAATAAATAGTAAAAATAAATACTCTAAACCTTCAATTGTAAGTTTAGAAATAAAAAACCTTAATGAATCTTAATTCCTTAATGGTAAAAAAATAACCTAATTTGTAGAAATTATGTCAGAATTTGAAGTGAAAAGTTTAGAAGCCGAATTTGATGCAAGAATCGCTCGTGACGAAAAAATAGAGCCCAAAGATTGGATGCCCGAAAAATACCGTCAAACGCACATTCGTCAAATATCACAACACGCACATTCCGAGATAGTTGGAATGTTGCCAGAAGGAAATTGGATTACTCGTGCCCCATCTTTACGTCGAAAAGTTTCATTATTAGCCAAAGTTCAAGACGAAGCTGGACACGGTTTATATTTATATTCTGCTTGCGAAACACTCGGAATTTCTCGTGAAGAATTATACGATCAATTGCATTCTGGCAAAGCAAAATATTCAAGTATTTTTAATTATCCAACTGTAACTTGGGCAGATATGGGCGCAATTGGTTGGTTGGTCGATGGTGCAGCAATTATTAATCAAGTGCCATTAACAGCAACTTCATTTGGACCTTATGCACGAGCAATGGTGCGTGTTTGCAAAGAAGAAAGTTTTCATCAACGTCAAGGTTTCGACATTATGATGACTTTAGCAAATGGTTCGCAAGAACAAAAAGCAATGGCGCAAGACGCACTCAATCGTTGGTGGTGGCCGTCTTTAATGATGCTTGGACCAACAGATGCCGAATCGGTTCACACCGAACAATCTATGAAATGGAAATTGAAACGCAAAACTAACGATGAGTTGCGTCAACAATTTGTAGATCAAACTGTTCCTCAAGCCGAAATGATTGGATTAACAATTCCAGATCCAAACCTAAAATGGAACGAAACAACCAAACGTTACGATTTTGGAGAAATGAATTGGGATGAGTTTTGGCAAGTTGTCAAAGGCCACGGACCTTGCAATAAAATGCGTCTTGATGCCCGAAAAAATGCATGGAATAATGGAAAATGGGTTCGTGACGCAGCAATGGCACATGCCGAGAAACATTCAAACGAAGAATTTAAAGAAGCAATATAAAAAGTTTTCAGTCGCAGTTTTCAGTTTTCAGACTGCTAACTGTGGCTGTGACTGAATACTAGAAGAAATGAAAAACTGGCCTTTATACGAAGTATTTGTTAGATCAAAAAACGGATTGGAACACCGTCATTGCGGAAGTTTACACGCAAGTGATGCAACAATGGCACTTGAAAATGCGCGTGATGTTTACACGCGTCGCATGGAAGGAGTAAGTATTTGGGTTGTACCTTCAACTCAAATTACAGCATCAAACCCTGAACATTCTGCCGAATTATTCGAACCAGCAAATGACAAAGTGTACCGTCATCCAACTTTTTATGAGTTGCCAGATGAGTTGAAGCATATGTAAAGATAGTTGCAATTTTCAAAAAGAATCTGTGAAAATCTGTGAAATCTGTGTCAAAAAAATTAGTGAAATTTCAATAAAAATGAATTCGTGTCAATTAGTGAAATTCATGTCAAACTTTTTAATGAATGAATAAAAATTTAATTCAATATATACTCGGAATTGCCGACAATTCTCTAATACTCGGACAACGATTAGGAGAACTGTGCGGTCACGGACCAATTTTAGAAACCGACATTGCAATGACCAACATTGCACTCGATTTGTTGGGACAAGTTAGAAGTTATTATCAATATGTAGCAAAATTATCAATCGATGATAATGTTACCGAAGACACAATTGCATTTTTAAGAAACGAACGAGAATACCGTAATGTTTTGTTGGTTGAACAACCCAACACCGATTTTGCCTATTCAATAACAAGACAGTTTTTATTTGATATGTATCATTTGTTATTATTAACCGAATTACAAAATTCAAAAGACGAAATGTTGCAGGCAATTGCAAAAAAAAGTATTAAAGAAGTTACTTATCACGTTCGTTTTTCGTCTGATTGGTTAATTCGTTTAGGTGATGGAACAGAAGAAAGTAATGACAAAATGCAAAATGCCATTAACGATTTATGGACATTTACAGATGAATTATTTCATCAAACCGAAGCAGATATTGCAATGGTAAATGAAAATATTGGAGTTGATGTGAATTTATTAAGAACAATTTATTACAAAAAAATATCAGAAATTCTTGAAACAGCAACATTGCAAACCCCAGAATCAATATATTTTCAAAAAGGTGGAAAACTTGGAATTCACAGTGAACATATGGGTTTTTTATTAGCCGATATGCAATACATGCAACGCAGTTTCCCGAATATGAGTTGGTAGCCCACCCCAACCCTCACTAAGGGAGGGAGTAAAAAAATGAATAAAAAAAAAGAAGAGATATTGAAGACATCTTGCTCAAAGCCCTCCCTTTGGGAGGGTTGGGTTGGCAAAATCCTCGAAACGGTTTCTGACCCAGAAATACCAGTTTTATCAATTATGGAAATGGGCGTTGTTCGTTCCTATGAAGTCATTGACAATATTGTCGAAGTCACCATAACTCCTACCTATAGCGGTTGCCCAGCAATGGATGTCATTGGTGACGATATAAAAAAAGCATTCGCAAATGAAGGTTTCGAAGCCAAAATAAAATTAGTTTTGGCACCAGCCTGGACAACCGATTGGATTACTCCAAAAGGAAGACTGGCACTCGAAAAATACGGAATTGCATCGCCACTCGAACCAGATGCTGACAAAGAAGCGCTTCTAGGAAATAAAAAATTAGTCAAATGCCCTCAATGTAAATCTTTGAACACTAAACTAGTAAGTCAATTTGGATCAACGGCTTGCAAAGCGTTTTTTCAATGTGAAGATTGTTTAGAGCCATTTGATTATTTCAAATGTTTAAAATAATCTCGACTCCTGCAACCAATCAAACCTATAAGGTTTTTAAAACCTTATAGGTTTAAATTATAAAATAAATGAGTTCAATACTTTTAAAAATAGAAAACCAAATCGCATTTATAACTTTAAATCGACCAGATATTTTCAATAGTTTCAATCGAGAGATGGCTTTTTTGATGCAAGACACATTAGATATTTGTGCCAAAGACGACAACATTCGAGCCATAGTAATTACTGGAAATGGCAAAGCATTTTGTGCTGGTCAAGACATTGGCGAAATTACAAATCCAGAATTAAATCCAGGTTTCAGAAAAATCTTGGACGATCATTATAATCCAATTATTAAAAAAATCCGAAGCATCGAAAAACCAATAATCGGAGCCATAAACGGAGTTGCAGCAGGTGCTGGAGCTAATATTGCTTTAGCTTGCGACATTGTTTTAGCATCAGAAAATTCCAGTTTTATTCAAGCTTTTAGTAAAATAGGATTAATTCCAGACAGTGCTGGAACATTCTTCTTGCCTAGATTAATTGGTTTGCAAAAAGCAACAGCATTAATGATGTTAGGCGATAAAGTTACTGCACAAGAAGCCGAAAGTTTAGGAATGATTTACAAATGTTTTCCAGCCGATATCTTCGAAGATGAGGTTTTGAAAATGGCAATAACATTAGCAAATATGCCAACAAAAGCAATAGGATTAACCAAAAGATTAATGAACCAATCGCTAACCAATAATCTCGAGCAACAACTTCAATTAGAATCTGATTTGCAAATCGAAGCCAGTTCAACCAACGATTATTCCGAAGGTGTCAATGCTTTTGTAGAAAAAAGAAAACCAGTTTTTAAAGGAAATTAATTCCAATTAATTTATCCTAACAGGTTTCCAAAACCTGTTAGGTATTATTTGATTAAATAAAAATGAAACTAGATATTTACCAAATCGACGCATTCACAGATTCCATTTTCGGAGGAAATCCAGCATGTATAATTCCTTTAGAAACTTGGCTTTCTGATGATGTTTTATTAAAAATAACCCAAGAAAATGCAGTCGCCGAAACTGCTTTTTATGTTATTAAAGGAGAGAAAATTCATTTGCGTTGGTTCACGCCCGAAATAGAAATGGATTTGTGCGGACACGCAACATTGGCAACTGCTCATGTATTGATTTCGATTTTGAATTACCCGAAAAATGAGATTATTTTCGAAACTTTAAGTGGCGATTTGATTGTAACTTTTAATAATGATTTATATACTTTAGATTTTCCATCACGAAAACCAATTGCTTGTAAATTGCCTGAAATTATTTCTAATTCATTCAATATTCAGCCAATCGAAACCTTAAAATCTAGAGATTATGTTTTGGTTTTCGAAAATGAATTAGATATAAAAAACATCAAAATCGACCGACAAATGTTCGATAAAATAAACCTTGAAACGGGTGGAGTAATTATCACTTCAAAAGGAGAAAATTCCGATTTTGTCTCTCGATTTTTCACACCACAAGCAAGTATTCTTGAAGATCCTGTTACTGGTTCGGCGCATTGTTCCTTAATTCCATATTGGAGCGAAAAACTGAATAAAACCAAACTTTCTGCTATTCAATTATCCGAAAGAAAAGGGTTTTTATCTTGTGAACAAAAAGGCGACAGAGTTTTGATTTCTGGAAAAGCAAAAACCTATTTAATTGGTTCGATTTTCATCGGATAATTAAAAATAAAATCCTCAAACCGTTTGAGGATTTTGTATAAAAAGATTTTTATAAAATGAAAAAAGAAAATAGTACAGAATCATTTGAAAAGCCCTCCATTTGTAAGGGTTGTGTGGGAATAATAGGTTCTGGAACAATGGGAAGCGGTATCGCACAAGTTGCAGCAACTTCTGGTTGTTCTGTAAAATTTTTCGATATAAATAAAGAGGCGCTGGCAAAAAGCAAAGCCAATCTTGAAAATACATTATCAAAATTAGTTGAAAAAGGTAAAATCGATGATTCAGAGAAATCAAGAATTTCAAATAATATCACTTATATAAATGAATTATCGGCATTATCAAATTCCGATTTAGTAATTGAAGCCATTATCGAAAATCTAGAAATCAAACGAAAATTATTTTCTGATTTAGAGAAAATAGTTTCCGAAAATTGCATTTTGGCATCAAACACATCATCATTATCTATAACTTCAATTGCAAGTTCTTGTCAAATACCAGAACGAGTAATCGGTATACATTTCTTTAATCCAGCACCTTTAATGCAATTGGTTGAAGCCATTCCAGCCATTCAAACCAGCGACGAAGTTCTACAAAAAACTATCCAAATAATTTCTGATTGGAAAAAAGTTGTGGCCGTTGCCAAAGACACGCCAGGATTTATAGTAAACCGAGTTGCGAGGCCATTTTACAGCGAAGCATTACGCATTTACGAAGAAGGATTTGCAAGTTTTGAAACCATCGATTATGCAATGAAAACGATCGGAAATTTCAAAATGGGGCCATTCGAATTAATGGATTTCATAGGGAATGATGTCAATTATACTGTTACTGAAACTGTTTTCAAAGCATTTTATTTCGATCCAAGATACAAACCATCATTCACCCAAAAACGATTAGTCGAAGCAGGTTTTTATGGCAGAAAATCGGGTAGAGGTTTTTATGATTACAGTGAAAATTCAATACAAAATCAACCATATCAAGATGTAAAAATCTTGCAAATTATTTTTGACAGAATTCTAGTAATGCTGATTAACGATGCAGCCGAAGCATTATTTTTAAACATCGCTTCCGCAAATGACATTGACAACGCAATGACCAAAGGTGTCAATTATCCAAAAGGATTATTGGCTTGGGCAAATGAAAAAAGTATTGATTGGTGCGTCGAAAAACTGGATGATCTATACAACGAATACCACGAAGATCGATACAGATGTAGTCCGTTATTACGAAAAATGAAACGAGAAAATAAAAAATTTATGAGTGAAGATTAACGATTTTTGATTTCAGAAGTTCAAAGAAATCAAAAATCATAAATCGTTAATCTACAATTTAAAATCAAAATGCAAGGAGAAAAAATCCCATACAAAATGCTTTCGCAAGACAATTACAGTCAATGGCTTGGCATCGAAATTCTCGAATGCGAAATCGGTCGATGCAAAGTCGCAATGACCGTTCGTAAAGAAATGCTCAACTCAATGAATAAAGCCCACGGCGGAATTACCTATTCGTTAGCCGACACAGCTTTCGGATTTGCCGCCAACACACACGGAAAATTTGCTGTTTCAATCGAAACTTCAATAAATCATATCGAAGCCATTAACGAAGGCGATTATTTAGTTGCGGAAAGTGTAATCGAAAAAGTAAATAACAAACTAGGATTTAATATTATAGAAGTAAAACGAGGAGACGAAATGGTAGCACTTTTCAAAGGAGTAGTTTATAGAACCAATAAAGAATGGTAGCCCCCCAACCCCCGAAGGGGGAGTTAGCCTCAAGGGGAACTTTAAAAAGATTTTGAAAGTAATTTAGACCTAAAGCGTATAAAATGGATAAGAATAATTTAAGCATAAACATAGGAGTTCCCCCTTCGGGGGTTAGGGGGCTTGAGGCTTTTATCATAGACGGAATTCGAACTCCAATCGGAAGTTATCAAGGAGCATTGGCATCAGTTCGTGCTGATGATTTGGGTGCATTGGTTATAAAATCAGTTGTCGAAAATAATCCAAATATCCCAAAAGAGGCCTACGATGATGTCATTATGGGTTGCGCCAATCAAGCAGGCGAAGACAACCGTAATGTGGCGAGAATGTCATTATTATTGGCAGGATTACCCGAAACAGTTCCTGGCGAAACAGTAAATAGACTTTGCAGTTCAGGATTATCAGCTATCATTCACGCCAATCGTGCCATAAAAGCAGGCGACGGACATGTTTTCATTGCAGGCGGAATCGAGAATATGACCCGTGGACCATTAGTAGTTTCTAAACCATCATCAGCATTTGGAACCGATTCCAAAATGTATGATTCTAGTTTCGGATGGCGTTTCATCAACCCAAAACTCAACGAAATGTATGGCACTGATGCTATGGGAGAAACAGCCGAAAATTTAGTAGAAAAATACAATATCTCTCGTGAAGATCAAGATACTTTTGCATTCAATAGCCAAATGAAAGCAACTGTTGCTCAAAATTCGGGACGACTAGCCAAAGAAATTGTAACTGTCGAAATTCCACAACGAAAAGGCGAACCAATTCAATTTTCAAATGACGAATTCATAAAACCAGCAACATCAATCGAAGGTTTATCAAAATTGCGACCAGCATTCAAAAAAGACGGAAGCGTAACTGCTGGAAATTCATCAGGATTAAACGATGGTGCTTGTGCAGTCATTATAGCATCTGCGGAAGCGGTCCAAAAATATAACTTACAACCATTGGCGCGAATAGTAAGCTCTGCAGTTGTTGGCGTTGCTCCTAATATTATGGGAATTGGTCCAGTCGAAGCAACTAAAAAAGCTCTAGAAAAAGCCAATTTAACATTAGATCAAATAGATATTATCGAACTCAACGAAGCATTTGCCTCACAAAGTATTGCTTGTTTGAGAGAATTAGGTTTACAAGATAACGACCCAAGAGTTAACCCAAATGGTGGCTCCATCGCAATCGGTCATCCATTAGGAGTAACTGGCGCAAGAATTTGTTATTCGGCAGCATTAGAATTACAAATAAAACAAAAAAGATACGCATTAATAACAATGTGCATCGGAGTTGGGCAAGGATATGCAGCGATTATAGAAAGATGCCCACCCCAACCCTCCCAAAGGGAGGGAGTAAATCCAGAAAACTAAAATCAGAGTAAAACCGAAAAATCTGAGGGCTAATAAGATATATAAAACTTAACGAACCTTAATTGCTTAATGTTTTAAAAAAACAAATTAAATGTTCAAAATATGAACAAAATACAAAACTACATAAACGGACATTGGGTAGATGGAAAAGGCGAAGGTACTCCATTATTCGACTCTGTAACTGGCGAAATAATCGGCAACGCATCAACTGAAGGGTTAAATTTTGGAGAAATCTTGCATTACGGACGTACAAAAGGTGGCGAGAAACTTCGCAAAATGACTTTCCAAGAACGTGGCAATATGATCAAAAGTTTGGCGATGTATTTAACCAAACGCAAAGATGCTTTCTACGAATTAAGTTACCGAACCGGAGCAACCAAAATCGATTCGTGGATAGACATCGAAGGCGGATTCGGAAATTTATTTGCCAATGCCAGTCTTCGGAAATTATTCCCAAACCAATCCTATCACGTCGAAGGCGACCCCATAGATTTATCAAAAGGCGGACGCTTTATGGCACACCATATATTAGTACCAAAAATTGGAGTTGCAATTCACATCAACGCATTTAATTTTCCCATTTGGGGAATGTTAGAAAAATGCGCTTGTAATTGGATGGCTGGAATGCCTGCAGTTGTAAAACCAGCAACATCAACATCTTATTTAACCGAAGCAGTTGTTCGAGAAATTATAAAATCCAATATTTTACCCGAAGGCGCATTACAACTCATTTGCGGTTCGGCAAATACATTATTAGATACTGTCGAAAGCCAAGATGTGGTAACGTTCACAGGTTCGGCAACAACTGGTCGAATGTTAAAAGCACATTCCAGAATCATCAATGAATCCGTGCCTTTTAATATGGAAGCCGATTCGTTAAATTCATCTATTTTAGGTCAAGATGCAGTTGTCGGGACACCAGAATTCGATTTATTCATCAATCAAGTTCGAAGCGAAATGACCGTAAAATGTGGTCAAAAATGTACCGCAATACGCCGAGTTATTGTTCCAGAAAACTTGATGAACGATGTTCAAATCGCTCTCGGAAAGGCATTAGACAAAGTCGTTATTGGCGACCCCAGATTAAAAGAAGTTCGAATGGGTTCTTTAGTTTCAATGTCGCAAGTGCAAGAAGTAAAAGACCGAGCCAATGAAATTGCTAAAACTGCCAAAATTGTTTACGGCGATTTCGATAAACTAAATTTAATTGGTGCCGATGCTGCTAAAGGAGCGTTTATTGCACCAATTTTGCTTCGAGAAGAAAATCCGTTTACCAATTTAACCGCTCACGAAACCGAAGCATTTGGTCCAGTAGCAACCATAATGCCCTACAAAAATCTAGACGAAGCCATCGAATTGGCTCGAATGGGTAAAGGTTCGTTAGTATCATCAATTGTTACCAATTCTGATGAAATTGCCAAAGAATATGTCATAAATGCTGCCACGCACCACGGACGAATTTTAGTTCTTAATCGTGAAAATGCTAAACAAAGCACAGGACACGGTTCGCCATTACCACAACTAGTTCACGGCGGTCCAGGTCGCGCTGGTGGTGGAGAAGAAATGGGCGGAATTCGTGGCATCAAGCACTATATGCAACGTTGCGCCATTCAAGGTTCGCCAACAACATTGACCGAAGTTACAGGCATTTATCAACCCAATTCGGCATATAAAGAAATCACGCAACATCCATTTCAATACCATTGGGAAGACATCCAACCCGGAATGTCATTGCGAACGCACAATAGAACAGTTACGGATACTGACATTATTAATTTCGCCAATATTACTTGGGATCATTTTTACGCACATACTGATATTACTTCGCTCGACGGAAGTATTTTCAAAAAAAGAACGGCTCACGGCTATTTTATTTTAGCAGCAGCGGCAGGATTATTCGTTTATCCAAATAAAGGACCAGTTGCAGCAAATTATGGTCTAGAAGAATGTCGTTTTTTACGTCCAATTTATCACAACGATACAGTTTATGTTCGTTTAACTTGCAAACAAAAAATTGATCGAGATGTGGCTTCAGCCGAACATCCAAGCGGAATTGTAAAATGGTTTGTTGAGGTTTTTGACACCGAGAATGAGTTGGTAGCAGTTGCCACAATTCTAACAATGGTTCAGAAAAAACAACAAACTTTTGTCGAAATGAACGATGAAAAAATTGCAGAATGTTTGAATAATCTAACTGAAAATTCCAAACCTAAATGGGGAATTTTAACGCCACAACATCTTTTGGAACATTTGGAACAAGGTTACAAAATTATGTCAGGGCAAATTCAAGATTTCGAAATTGCAACTCCCGAAAATATTCTAGAAAAAGTGCATCACTCGTTATATAATTTCGATAAATTTCCAAAAGAAAAGCCTTATCCAACAATGAAAATTGGCGAATTGGAAAATTTAATTCATCCTGATTTTGAAACAGCAAAAGTCAAATTTTTGGAGGCAAGAGAACAATATAAAACATTTTTCAAAGAAAATCCCGAAGCCATTTTGAAGAATATGGTTTTTGGAGAATTAAACAAATATGAATCCTATTTATTAGAACGAAAACATTTAAACCATCATTTTAAACAATTTAATATTTTATAATTTTTATTTGGAGCCAATCCCGCTATCATTCCAAATCTTTTTATCAATTGCCACGGGTTTAAACCCGTGGCAATTGATAAAAAGGATTTTCCCTTCTATCGGGGCTAAAAAATTACTATATTTATAGAAACATTTTCTTAAAATGGAAAACCAATTAAATAAATTTATTCTTTATTCGACACCATCTGGCGAAGTTCGTGTTGATGTATTGCTTGAAAACGAAACTGTTTGGCTGTCTCAAAAAGCAATGGCAACACTTTTTGATGTTGATGTTAGAACTGTAAATGAACATCTTCAAAATATTTTCATTTCAAACGAAATTGTTAAAGAAGCAACTAACCGGAAAATCCGGATAGTTCAAAAAGAAGGAACAAGAAGTGTAAATCGCGAAATTGATTTTTACAACCTCGATGCAATAATATCAGTAGGTTATCGTGTAAATTCATCGAAAGCAACTCAATTCAGAATTTGGGCAACCAATACTTTAAAAGAATTTATAATAAAAGGTTTTGTGCTTGATGATAAACGATTAAAACAAGGACAAACACTTTTTGGTAAAGATTATTTTAGAGAATTGCTTCAAAGAGTACGTTCCATTCGTGCCAGCGAGCGAAGAATTTACCAACAAATCACAGATATTTTTGCAGAATGCAGTATCGATTATGACAAGAATTCCGAAACCACTAAAATGTTTTTTGCAACCGTTCAAAATAAATTTCATTTTGCAATTTCGGGCAATACAGCCGCCGAAATAATCTATAAATCAGCAAATCGAAATTCAGAAAATATGGGATTAACCACTTGGAAAAATGCTCCAGAAGGTCGAGTTTTAAAACAAGATGTAATCGTAGCAAAAAATTATTTACAAGAAAAAGAAATCAAACAACTTGAAAGAACTGTTACAGGATATTTTGATTATATAGAAGGTTTAATAGAAAGAAAAAACACATTTACAATGGAGCAATTGTCTGAAAGTGTGAATAAATTTTTAAATTTCAATGATTACAAAACTTTAATCGGAAATGGAAAAACATCAAAATTAACAGCTAATAAAAAAGCAATAAACGAATACGAAATATTTAATAAAACACAAAAAATAATCTCCGATTTCGACAAACAAATCAAAAGATTAGAATAAAATAAATTCCCGAAAATCCTATAAATCTTCGTCATCTGAGTTAAAAAAAAAGTAATTATGTTAGAAGCATACGTTAATCAAGAAATAAAAAACAACATCGCAACAATCGAGTTTTTTCATCCAGAACAAAACTCTTTGCCAAGCGATTTATTAAAAAAATTAGCCTACACTATAACTGATGTTGGAAATAATCTGGATGTAAAAATCATCATTCTAAAAAGTGGTGGCGACAGAACATTTTGTGCCGGAGCCAGTTTTCAAGAATTAATTGCAATTAATGACGCCGAAAAAGGGAAAATTTTCTTTTCAGGATTTGCCAATGTAATCAACGCAATGCGAAAATGTCCGAAATTCATTATAGGTCGCATTCAAGGAAAAACTGTTGGTGGCGGAGTAGGAATTGCATCTGCAACCGATTATTGTATGGCAACTAAATACGCATCCATAAAATTATCAGAACTCAATGTAGGTATCGGACCATTTGTGGTTTCGCCAGCAATCGAAAGAAAAATCGGAGTTTCGGCAATGTCACAAATCGCCATTGATGCTAATAATTTTTATGATGCCAATTGGGCAAGAGAAAAAGGATTGTTTGCCAATGTTTATGAAAGCATCGAAATCCTTGACCAAGAAGTTCTGAAATTTGCCGAACATTTATGCACGTACAATCAAGAAGCGATGATTGAAATGAAAAAAGTTTTTTGGCGAGGAACAGATGATTGGGATAATTTATTAGCCGAAAGAGCAGCCATCAGCGGAAGATTAGTATTGTCTGATTTTACGAAAGATAAATTGAAAAGTTATTCGTAGATACGTTGCACTGCAACGTCTGAAATATTAGAAATAGTTAAAAATGATTTACGAATTCAAAGGATTTATTCCAGTAATTCACGAAAGTAGTTTTGTTCATCCGCAAGCAGCAGTTACGGGCAATGTGATTATTGGGGAAAACGTATATGTTGGTCCAGGAGCAGCGATTCGGGGCGATTGGGGAGGAATTATTATTGAAGATGGTTGCAATGTGCAAGAAAATTGCACCATTCACATGTTTCCGGGAAAATCATTGACTTTGAAAAAAGGAGCACATATTGGTCACGGAGCAATCATTCACGGAGCGAATATCGGAGCCAATTGTTTAATAGGAATGAATGCCGTAATTATGGACGATGTCAATCTTGGCGACGAGTGTATTGTTGGAGCGTTGAGTTTTGTAAAAGCAGGAATGCAAATACCCAATCGAAAAATGGTTGTCGGAAATCCAGCAATAATAATAAAAGACGTTTCTGATGAAATGATTGAATGGAAAACTAAGGGAACTACCTTGTATCAAAAATTACCTAGCGAATGTTACGAAAGTTTAAAAGTAGTCGAGCCATTGCGAGAAATACCAGCCAATCGACCAACGCAGGAAGCGTTTTATGAAATATTTAAAAAATGATTGGTAGAGACGTTGCATTGCAACGTCTGTACTGCAAAAAAATAAAAAATGCCAATAGCAGAATTTAAAATGCCCAAAATGGGCGAAAGCATATCCGAAGCAACAATCATTAATTGGTTGAAAAACGTTGGCGACTATGTCAATGCCGAAGAAATAATTTTAGAAATCGCTACAGATAAAGTTGATAGCGAAGTACCATCTCCAGTTTCTGGTGTGATTACAGAAATTCGTTTTCAAAAAGACGATGTTGTTGTTGTTGGTGAAGTTTTGGCGTTGATAAGCCCAAGCCCCCTAGCTCCCAAAGGGGGAACTCCAATTTTAGTAAACAAAAATGATTTTGAAAAAAATACTAAAAACATAGAAAATAATAATCCAAAATTACATTCTTCCAACGTCTCCTCCCCTTCGAAGAGGTCGGGAGGGGCTACTTTTATAAGTCCATTAATAATCTCAATTGCTCAAAAAGAAAATCTTTCAATAGAAGAATTGCAAACTATTGAAGGTTCAGGCGCAGAAGGTCGCATTCAAAAAAGTGATGTTTTTAATTATTTGAAAAATAGAAAATATCCATTAAAAAGTATATCAGTGGCTGCAGTGGCTCCCCCTTCGGGGGCGGGGGGGGCTTACAAAATCAATTTTGTCGAAGGAAAAGACAGCATTATTGAAATGGACAGAATGCGCAAAATGATTGCTAATCACATGGTATACTCCAAGCAAACATCGCCGCACGTCACTTCATATATCGAAGTTGATGTTACCGATTTAGTGAATTGGCGCAATGAAAACAAAGATATATTTCAAGAGAAATACAACGAAAAACTAACATTCACACCCTTATTTGTAGATGCGGTTGCCAAAGCAATTGTAGATTTCCCAATGATAAATGTTTCGGTTGATGACAAGAAAATAATTGTTCATAAAGACATTAATATTGGAATGGCGACCGCATTACCAAATGGAAATTTAATCGTTCCAGTTGTGAAAAATGCCAACGATAAATTATTATTAGAATTGGCAAAAGAAGTAAACCATTTGGCTGAGGCTTCAAGAAATAACAAACTAAAACCAGAGGAAGTTCAAGGAAGTACGTTCACGATTTCTAACGTTGGAACGTTTGGAAGTTTAATGGGAACACCAATCATCAACCAGCCAGAAGTGGCAATTTTAGCACTCGGAATTATCAAGAAACGTCCAGAAGTAATCACAACTTCCAAAGGAGACGAAATCGCGATTAGAAGTATGATGTATCTATCCCTTTCTTTTGACCATCGAGTAGTTGATGGATTTCTAGGAGGATCTTTTTTAAGAAAAATTGGCGATTATCTTGAATCCCATCCCAGCCTTCCCAAAGGGAAGGAGTTTGAAATATAAAAAACAACAACATTCCAATTTCAATTCCCTCTCCTTTGGAGAGGGTCAGGGAGAGGAAAAAAATAAAAACTATGTCATACGATATAAAAATTTCAAAAATCGCCCAATCAAAAATTGATCAAGTTGACATCAACAACATCATGATGGGCAACGCCTTTACCGATCACATGTTTGTATGTGATTATCAAAATGGCGAATGGATCAATCCAAGAATCGAACCATTAGAAATGATTCCGACACATCCTGCGGCTATGGCTTTGCATTATGGACAAGCAATTTTTGAAGGAATGAAAGCCACTTTAGGTAAAGACGGAACGCCATTATTATTTCGTCCTATTGAAAATGCAAAACGACTGAATTTTAGCGCCAACCGAATGGGAATGCCAATTTTTCCAGAGGATTTGTTTGTAGAAAGTCTCAAAAGATTTGTCGATTTAGAACGCAATTGGATTCCAACTTCTGATGGAAGTTCGTTGTATTTGCGTCCGTTTATGTATGCTGACGAAGCATTTATTGGCATGCGAGCCGCCACAAGTTTTAAGTTTATTGTCATGGCATCGCCTGCGGGACCATTTTTTAGTAAACCAATAAAATTATATGCCGAAACCAAATATGTTCGTGCTGTAAATGGCGGAACAGGCGAAGCAAAAGCAGCAGGAAATTATGCAGCAGCGATTCGTCCAACCGAATTTGCCAAAGCCAAAGGTTACGATCAAGTATTGTGGTTAGACTCGCAAGATTTCGAATACATTCAAGAAGTGGGTACCATGAATATTTTTTTCAAAATTGATGGAAAAATTCTTACACCCGATTTAAGTGGTTCGATTTTATCTGGAATTACCAGAATGTCAGTCATTACTATTTTGAGAGACAAAGGTTTCGAAGTTATTGAACGTCCAATTACAATTTCAGAAATAAAGTTAGCATCTATACGTGGAACTTTAGAAGAAGCTTTCGGAGCAGGAACAGCCGTCGGAATCGCCATGATTGAAGAAATAGGCAATATGGATTTTACGATTCAGTTTCCGAAAGAAAACCCAGTTTCACAATTAGTTGCTTCAACATTAAAAGGAATAAAATTGCAAGAAATTGAAGATAAATTTGGTTGGATTGTAGAAGCGAAATGAAAATTTAAACCATTAAGAAATTAAGAAAAATTAAAAAAAAATCTTAGTGTTAAAAAATAGTAATAGTTATTTTCAGTTTCATTTAAAAAAAACACTTAATGTATCTTAATAACTTAATGGTTCATAAAAAGTAAAGTCAAAATGTTAGATAAAAAAATACTAGAAAAAGCATTTTCAACTATGGCAACTGCCAAGGCAATGACCAATTTGTATGAAGATAATTTCAAGATAGTTTCAAAATATGTTCACGCTACTTCGCGAGGACACGAAGCGATTCAGATTGCTGTGGCGATGCAGTTATTGCCACAAGATTATGCTTTTCCTTATTATCGTGACGATGCAATGTTGTTGGGAATTGGAATGCAACCGTATGATTTAATGTTGCAATTAATGGCTAAAAAAGACGATCCGTTTTCGGGAGGAAGAACGTATTATTGTCACCCAAGTTTAAAAGACGATGATAAACCAAAAATCCCGCATCAATCATCGGCAACTGGAATGCAAGCTATTCCTGCGACTGGTGCGGCGATGGCATTTTGGTATAATGAAACAAGCCCAACCCCCGAAGGGGGAGCGTTTGCTGATGAAATTCCCCCTTTGGGGGCTAGGGGGCTTTTTTATGCTCACAACATTAGAATCATTGATGGTTGGTATATTTTTGATGTAAAAACTCCAACCGAAAATATACAAGATGTAAAATTCGGATTACCTGGAAAACACAATCTTACAAATGCGTTGCTTGCTATGGCAATGGCTCAAAATTTCGGCATCCCAACCGAATCTATTGCTAAAGCATTGGCAATCTTCAAAGGTGTCAAACGTCGTTTTTCTTTCCAAATCAGAAAAGAAAATTTCGTTTATATTGATGACTATGCGCACCATCCAACGGAAATAAATGCCGTGCATCAAGCCGTTCGTGAGCTGTATCCAAACCAAAAAGTATTGGCTGTTTTTCAACCTCATTTGTTCAGTAGAACTAAAGATTTTGTCGATGATTTTGCTAAAAGTTTATCGCAGTTTGACGAAGTTTTGCTGCTTGATATTTATCCGGCCCGAGAATTGCCTATGGAAGGAATTACGTCAGCATGGTTGTTAAACAAAATTAAAATTAAAAATAAAAAATTAATCCAAAAAAACGAATTGATTTCAATTCTAAAAGCTTCCGATGCATCAGTAATTGTTACAATTGGCGCAGGAGATATTGGCGAAATGGTTTCACAAATTAAAATCGCACTCGATGACAATGAGCTTAATTGATGATTTATTTAAAAAAAGTAAAGTTGATCAGCGAATTGCATCGAACACAAATAAAAAATTATAATTCAGTGAGATGAAAAATAATATTATCATAAATATTCAATTAATAGCCATTTTATTTTTGGTTGCATTTTTATATTCCTTTACTGGAAATAGAAATAAAAAACGAAAAATTGCAAAACCAGAAATTGAATTTGTAAATGGCGAAAGTCCTTTCGTGACCAATGAAATGGTTGATAACTTGTTAATAGAAAATTTTGGAGGAACATTCAGTATCCAAAAAGATAGGGTAAATTTGAAAAATATTGAACTGACACTCAATAAACACAACATGATTGAAAAATCTGAAGTGTTTGTCAGTGTCGATGGCAAGCTAAAAACAGTTGTAAAACAAAAGTCGCCAATTGCTAGAGTTTTCAACAATAATGAGTCCTTTTATATTGATTATAAAGGAAAAAAAATGCCGCTTTCAAGCAATTTTACAGCCCGGGTTCCATTGGTTTATGACGAAATTAACCATCGTTATAACGAACATTTTGTTGAACTTTTGAAGCTAATTTATAATGATGAATTTTTGAAAAAAAATATCATCGGAATTCAAATATTGCACGATGGGAATATTATAATGAAAAATAGAAATTATAATTACGATATTGTTTTTGGAAAAGCCATTGAAATGGATAGAAAATTCAATAATTATAAAGCGTTTTTTCAAAAAGCAGTGCAAGACACTTTGATTGAAAATTATAAAAAAGTTAATCTCAAGTTTACCAAACAAGTAGTTTGTACAAAATAATTTAGGTATGGAAAGAGAGAAGATAGCAGTAGGACTAGATATTGGCACAACCAAGATTGTAGCCATGATAGGCAAAAAAAATGAGTACGGAAAGCTGGAAATTTTAGGTGTTGGAAAATCCAAAAGTCTCGGTGTTTCTCGTGGCGTGGTCAATAATATTACACAAACCATACAGTCTATTCAGGAAGCTATTGCTATGGCTGAAGCCGATTCGGGTTTCAAAATAAAAGACGTAGTTGTAGGTATTGCGGGTCAGCACATTCGCAGTATCCAACATAGTGATTATATTTCAAGACCAAATGCTGAGGAGGTTATTAGCGAAAGCGATATTCATGTTTTGATCAATCAAGTACAAAAACTGGCGATGTTGCCGGGTGAAGAAATAATTCACGTTTTGCCACAAGAATTTAAAATCGATGGGCAATCTGAAATCAAAGAACCCATTGGCATGTACGGTGGTCGTTTGGAAAGTAGTTTCCATGTGGTGGTTGGTCAGGCATCATCAATCAGAAATGTTGGAAGATGCATTAAAAGTTCAGGATTGGATTTATCTGGATTAACATTGGAACCATTGGCTTCGGCAGATGCGGTTTTGAGTCAGGAAGAAAAAGAAG
>JAYWGV010000075.1:0-27251 GCA_043778105.1 Bacteroidota bacterium | reverse complement strand
AATTTTTGAATCTAATGCCATAATTGTATATTAAATCGTTAACTTTTTATTTTTTATTCTAAAACAATCCCTGTTTTATTAATTTCATCAATAAATGGATCACTTTTTTTATAATAATCATTATTAAAATGATGAATTTCAATACGAGGATATTTTATGTTTATTTTAGATGTTATTTTATTATTCAAAATAAAATTATTCCCAAACATATTTGATATTAATGCAACATCAATATCTGAATTTTCGGTTTGTTGGTTTTTTGCCATTGATCCAAAAAGTATCGCTTTTTCAATTTTGATACCTTGTTTTAAACAATCAGTTACAAAATTTTGTGATAATGCTATTGCAGTTTCTCTTGAATACATAACATCATATTTTTAGATTTTAATAAATATTCTTGGGCAACTTCTTTGGTTATTGTTTGTTCTAAATTTTCTGCATAATCAGGATATCTACCTTTTATTTGAAACATATTCATTTCGGTAAAAAATTCTAATTCGTTTTCATTAAATTCACATTCTGTTTCTAATGCTATTCTCAATAAATTATGAACAAATGGTGGCGTATTACTAACATTATTTTTAACCATAATGCTTTCAACAACTTTTCTAAAGATAAGTGTGCCCAAAATAATGATTGAACATAATATGCTGCTAAACATAAAACTTCTGAAGCTTTGAAATCGTTTTCAACTTGGAAACTCCAATAATTTATATGTTCTTGTTTTGTCATTTTTTATTCCACGTGAGAAAAATGATGCACCAAAGCAATAACCACGAATAACGACGGCACAATTACCGAAAAACTGTATGCAAATGTTTTTAATGATTTTGAATATTTATTGTTAAAACCAACCGATTGAAACGATGAATTGAAACCGTGCCACAAGTGCAATGCTAACAATCCGAATGAAATGCAATAAATAATGGTTCTTGGTAAACTCACAAATTTATGTTGCAATTCTTCATAATATCGGTCTTCGACTAGTGGAAAACCGTCTACATATTTATACACCATTTCTGGAACCCAAAAATCGTAAAAATGCAAACCCATAAAAGCAAGAACAACTAAACCTGTAATTATCATGTTTCTTGACATCCAACTAGAATTGGCGCCACCATTAAAGTTAGCATAACCAACTGGTCTTGATGCTCTATTTTTATAATCTAAAACGATTCCCATAACAAAATGAAAAATAACTCCAACAATCAAAATTGGTTGAATAATGTATTGCACCAAAGGATTATTGCCCATAAAATGCGAGATCATGTTAAATGTATCTGGACCAAATAACGATGTTGTATTGATAAAACAATGTTGGGCAAGAAATAAAATCAAGAAAAGTCCCGAAAGTGCCATAGCAACTTTTTTGGCAATAGATGATTTTAAAGGAGATGAATTAGACATGGTTTGAAATATTATTTTAAATTAGGAACAAAATTACTTTAAATGAGCCAAATTTACAAGCAAATCAAGTTTATTTAGAATCAGTTTAAATGAATGAGATTTTAATTAAAAAAATAATTATTTGTTTTGTAATAAACCTAGCCCCGATAGAAGGGAAAATCCTTTTTTATGGGGATTTTTCTTCGCCATAAAAAAGATTTGGAATGATAGCGGGAAATTGCTTCAAAAAAATATTATCTTTGATTTAAAAATTTAATTCTATGAAATACCACCAAATAGACTCTCAACTTTTCGTTAAAAACCGAGCGAAATTTACCTCGCAAATGAAACCTAATGCTGTTGCAGTTTTCAATTCTAATGATATTTATCCAGTTTCTGCCGATAGTCATTTGCCATTTGCGCAACATCGTGACATTTTATATTTATCTGGCGTGGACCAAGAAGAAAGCATTTTATTGCTTTTTCCAGATGCACCTTATGATAATTTAAAAGAGATTTTGTTCCTGAAAGAAACCAACGAGCACATTGCAATTTGGGAAGGTGAAAAGTTGACCAAAGACCGAGCATTTGAAGTTTCGGGCATTAAAACCGTGTTTTGGCTACAAGATTTCCATAAAACTTTGAAAGAAGTTATGGCCTATTCCGAAACGATTTATATCAATACCAATGAACATTATCGCGCGGTTATTGAAACCGAAACCCGTGAGGCAAGATTCGTAAAATGGTGGAAAGAAAATTATCCTGCTCACCAAGTTGCCAAGTCGAACCCGATTTTGCAACGCATTCGTTCGATAAAAGAATCAGAAGAGATTGACTTGATTCAAAAAGCTTGTGATATAACCGAAAAAGGATTTCGAAGATTGCTTTCATTTGTAAAACCAAATGTTATGGAATATGAAATCGAAGCCGAATTTGCTCACGAATTTCTTCGAAATCGTTCTAAAGGTTTTGCTTACACACCAATAATTGCTTCAGGAAACAATGCTAATGTTTTGCATTATATAGAAAATAATCAGCAATGTAAGGTTGGCGACTTGGTTTTGTTAGATGTTGGTGCCGAATATGCCAATTATTCTAGCGATATGACCAGAATGATTCCAGTTTCTGGACGATTTTCTGACCGTCAAAAAGCGGTTTATCAAGCAGTTTTGAATGTAAAAAACGAAGCTACTAAAATGCTCGTTCCAGGCACTTTGTGGAAGCAATATCACATTGAAGTTGGCAAAATAATGACATCAGAATTGCTTGGTTTAGGATTAATTGATAAAGCCGATGTTCAAAATGAAGATCCTGAAAAACCAGCTTACAAAAAATATTTTATGCACGGCACTTCGCACCATTTAGGAATGGACACGCACGATTATGGCTTGTTGCACGAACCAATGAAACCAAATATGATTTTTACAGTCGAGCCAGGAATCTATATTCCAGCCGAAGGTTTTGGAATTCGTCTTGAAGACGATGTTGTAGTTCAAGAAAAAGGCGAACCTTTTAATTTAATGAGAAATATTCCGATTGAAGTTGACGAAATTGAAAGTTTGATGAATTAGGTTTCGTTAAAATTCTTAAAAAATTTGTTTTCTTTTTTTAAATTATTAATTTTACAATAAATATATAAATTATGGAATCACTGAAATATAATCTTAGCAGTTTTTCGTCTAATATTGAAAATGCTTTTATTAAAATTTTTAGAAGTTTAGATTTATCAGAAATTAATAATTCAGATAATTATAATTTTGCAATAAGTAGAATTTTAGAAAACCCATCAGATGAATTACTTTTTAACGATACTATTGAATTCCTGAAGCAACATAAAGAGATTAAAAATAAAAAAATATCTTTATCAAATAAGAGTTCATTAACCTTATCATTAGAATAATTTGAATGTTAATATAGCCTTAAATACCATTATTCTTATAATGGTATTTTTATTTCCTGGAGTTTTATTTAGAAAATTTTATTTTTCAGGTCAGTTTGGAAATCAATTTGAACAAGGAAATTTATTAGAGCGTTTTTTGTGGTCTCTTTTTTTAAGTTTTATTTGTCTTAGTTCAGTATCATTTCTATTTTTCTTTTTAAGTTCCGTGTTGAATTTACATCCATTGGATAATATAGATTTTGATAAAATAACTTCAATTTTTAAAAATCTTTCAAAAAACGAATATCCAAGTTCGTTTGAAAACAAGAATGAATTTCAAAGTTTTCTATTCTTAATTTTTATAATTTATTTCATTTCTGCAAGTTTAGGGTATTTGGTACATAAATTAATTAGAATTTTATCTCTTGATAGATTTCCTGTATTTAAGTTCAAAAATAATTGGCATTATTTATCCGAAGCTTACAAAGAAAATGGAATAAATAGAAAAATTGGCGATGTATATACAACTTTTGTAGACGTATTAGTAAAGAATAATATCAAAGATGTGCTTTATCGTGGCATTTTCAACAATTTTATTTTAGATAAAGAAAATAAACTTGAAAATATAATTTTGTCAAATGCTTATAAATTTATTTCAATTGAGAAAACTGAATTTGATAAAATTAATGCAATTGAGAAATCTATAAAAGATAAAGAAAATATTTTTACTTTACATAAAAATTATTCAGATAAAAAAGTTTTTAAAAAATCAATAGACGGTAATTTGTTAGTATTGTCTAACGAAAATATAATAAACATTAATTTTACTTATGTAAAAACATCTAATAATATAAAATATTGGAAAGGTTTTTTTTATGATTTTTTAAGAGTTGCATTTTTTATATGTTTTGTTAGTTTAGTAATATTACCATTTTTTCAGATTAATTACAATTATCTTTCTTCAATAGGAAGTAAAGTAGTTTTTTCAATTACAACTTTTCTTATTTTATCTTTACTATTAAACCTAATTAAAATTTTATTAAAAATTGAGGTTTCAAAAAATAAAATTATTTATAAAGATTTTTTTTTGATACTAATTCTAATTTCATCTCCTTATTTATGGATTTTTAATATTTTGAGCGGTCTTGGTTCATTTGCTTTTGCAATGTTGATTCTAATTATTTTTATATCAAGTCAAAATAAAAACAAGAATAAACCATAACCTTGAAAACATTTCTCCACAAAAACACAAAAATCTCATTTTCCGATTCTGGTTCAGGTGACGCAATAATTCTACTTCACGGATTTTTAGAAAATAGTTCGATGTGGGATTTTTGCATACCAGAAATGACCAAAACCAACCGTGTTGTTGCAATCGATTTATTAGGTCACGGCAAGTCAGAATGTTTGGGTTACATTCATACAATGGAAGACCAAGCGGATATGGTTTTCGCCGTTTTGCAACATTTAGAAATCAAAAAAGCAATATTAATTGGTCATTCAATGGGCGGATATATAGCTTTGGCTTTCGCCGAATTATATCCTGAAAGTTTAAAATCATTGGTTTTAATAAATTCAACTTCATTTAATGACAGCCCAGATCGCAAAAAAAATCGTGAGCGAGCGATAAAAATGGTCAAGAAAGATTATACAACTTTTGTGCGACTATCGATAGCAAATTTATTTAGCGAAGAAAATCGTAAAATTTTAATTAATGGAATTGAAAACACAAAACTCGAAGCATTAAAAACGCCATTGCAAGGAATAATTGCTGCTCAAGAAGGAATGAAAATTAGAAAAAATCGTCAGTTAATTTTACAATCTTTAAAAATTCCAACATTATTAATTTTGAGTAAAAAAGATCCTGTTTTGGATTATCAGGAAAACCTAAAACAAGTCGAAAAAACTCAGATTCAATTGGCAACTTTGTCAAATGGTCACATGAGTCATATAGAAAACCAAGATGAATTATTATCGATTTTGCTCAAATTTGTAAACTAATTTATGGAAATTAATCAAATAACAGGCTTTGCATTAGCGATTTTAGTCGGAATAACACTTGGATTAATTGGTAGTGGTGGTTCTATTTTAACGGTTCCAATAATGGTATATATTATTGGCATAAATCCAGTTTTGGCAACAGCCTACTCATTATTTGTTGTTGGTTCATCAGCGTTGGTTGGCGGAATCAAAAAAGCAAATCAGCAATTAGTTAATTTTAAAATGGTTTTTGTTTTTGGAATTCCGACACTTTTTTCGGTTTTCATGACTCGAAAATATATTGTTCCAAATATTCCAAATCAAATTTTAAATATTAATGATTTTGCAATAACTAAATCTTTATTCTTGATGGTTTTATTTGCATTTGTAATGATATTGGCATCGCTCACGATGATTAAATCCCAAAAAGAGATTTTGAAAGCTGAAAAAATTGCTACGAAAATCAATTATTTATTGATTTTAATTCTTGGAATTTCAATCGGACTTCTTGCAGGATTTGTTGGTGCTGGTGGTGGTTTTTTGATTGTTCCTTCGCTTGTTGTTTTTGCTAAAACACCTATGAAAACTGCAGTAGGAACCTCGTTATTTATCATTGCATTGCAATCATTAATTGGTTTTTTGGGCGATACATCAACTTTAATTGATTGGAATTTTCTTTTAACTTTTACTTCTTTTGCAATAGTCGGTATTTTTATTGGTGATTATTTATCCAAAAAAATCGATGCTAGCAAACTAAAAACGGGTTTTGGTTGGTTTGTTTTAGCGATGGGAATTTTAATAATTTTTAAAGAATTTTTTATTATTTAAAAATTACAATTAATCTTTTGGTTTTGCTTCTCGATTAATATTGGTTTCTTTAAACGAATCAATAATTTTTTGCATTCTTGGCTCAAGTTCGTCTTTTTTATCTAATAATGTCCACATCATTACTTGATAATAATAGGTTTTACTTTCAAAAAAACCAAATTTATAAAAAGCATCTAAATTTTCTATTTTAGCATTTACTGAGAAAACTTTTGCTTTCAAGCCATTTATTTTCTGCGTTTTTATTTTAGAAAAGTCAACATTACCAATTACGGTTGACATATTTTCTTTTAATAACGCAGAATAACCGTCGAGATTATTTGGCTGAATTGAGTTTGGCTCAAATACATCAACTAAATCTTTTTTTGATTCATCAATTACAATTACATAAAATTCTTTAAATAAATTTTGATATTGCAACGATGCAACATCGTTCAATATAGTTGTTTCGGTTAAATCTTTTGGAATTTCGACACTATAATTGTTCTTTTTTATAATTGCAATTTCTTTTTCTTGCCCACACGAAATTAGAATAATTGCGATTATCAATAAATTAAAATATTTTTTCATATTTTTTTAAATTTATTTGCAATATAAAAAAAGGTTCACAATTTGCGAACCTTTTTAATAATTAATTTATTCCAATTGCATCAATTTCTTGATTTTTATTGCCACGATCACGCAACCAATATTTCATTCGTTTGACCAAATAAAACATTACAGGAACCATAACTAATGTCAAAACTGTAGCATAAGTCAATCCGAAAATAATAGTCCAAGCGAGTGGTGCCCAAAAAATCACGTTATCGCCACCCATGTATAGGTGCGGATTCAAATCGGTTATTAATCCGAAGAAATCGAAATTTAGCCCAATTGCTAAAGGAATTAATCCTAAAATTGCGGTTAAAGCTGTTAATAAAACTGGTCGTAAACGAGATTTTCCAGATTCGATAATTACTTCTTTAATTTCTAAAATTGACAAATCATCGTGTGAATTGACTTTCTTTTGCGCAACTTTTGCA
Organism: Bacteroidota bacterium; assembly: GCA_043778105.1. Classification (GTDB taxonomy): domain Bacteria; phylum Bacteroidota; class Bacteroidia; order Flavobacteriales; family Flavobacteriaceae; genus Flavobacterium. The sequence continues at coordinate 20,159 of JAYWGV010000075.1, read as the reverse complement.
TCTAATAATAAGACGAAGAAATCCATTAATACGATTCCGTTTTTTACCACAATTCCTGATAAGGCAATAATTCCCATCATCGTCATAAGAATTACGAAATCCATTTGACAAATAACATATCCGTAGAAAACTCCAGAAAAACTCAGTAAAACTGTAAACATAATTACCATTGTTTTCGAAATCGAATTAAACTGCAACACAATAATTATCGTGATACTCGCCAATGCTAAAAGCAATGCGCCGAATAGGAAACTCGAATCTTTTTTCTGTTGTTCTTGCTCGCCCGAAAACGAATAGGTTATATCGCCAGCCATTTTATAATTGGCAGTTGCCAAAGCAGTTTCTATTTGTTTTGTAATTCCGTCGCCATTGGCACCTGTCAAAACATTCGAATAAATCGTCATGACACGTTTAGAATTTTTACGTTTTATTTGATTAAAAGTATATTTCTTTTCGGTTGTAGAAATTGCCGAAATTGGAACTTGAATAATTTGTCCATTATTCTGATTTCTAAATGTTACTGGTTGGTTGAACAACACACTTTCGCTTTTGCGTTGGTCTTCTTGAAGTCGCATTGTGATGTCATAATCGTCTTTTCCTTCTTTATATTTCGAAATTTCCTGTCCATAAATCGCACGACGCATCGTGAAACCTACTTGACCTGTTGTTGCGCCTAAACTTCCTACGCCAACACGATCAATTTTCATTTCGAGTTCTGGACTTTCTTTATTTACATCGATATTTAGTTTTTCGATACCCGAAATGTTTTTCGAATTGATAAACGAAATAACTTTAGCAGCTTCGACCAACATTTGATCGTAGTTGGTTCCAGACAACTGCAAACTTATTGGGTAACCACTTGGCGGACCAGCAGCATCTTTTTCGACTGTAATTTTTGCACCAGCAATATTGTTTACTTTGGCACGAATTTCTTCTAGAACTTCGTTGGTATCAATCCCACTACGCTTGTTGAATTCGACAAAATTCACTGTTACTTTACCTTTATATGGCGACTCCGATTGGTTTCCAACATCGACATTTGGGTTTCCTGCGCCCATACCAACCTGAGAAACAATACTTTCTGCTAAGAAATTTTCGTTAGTATCTTTATCGACATATTTTTTCAAGACATTAATTACTTGTTTTTCAACAAATAAAGTAGCGGTATTGGTTTTCGAAATATCGGTTCCTTGCGGATATTCGATATAAACGATGTTTTGTTTCGGAACATTATTTGGGAAAAACAATACTTCACGAGGGAAAATTCCGAGTAAAACAAATGAGAAAAACAACAATCCGATGATTACGGCTAATGAAATTACGGCTCGCTTTCCAGTCAAGATTTTACCTAAGAAAACTTGGTATTTGGCTTCTAGTCTTGGAAAAAAACTGTGTTGGAAATCTTGTGTCCATTGGTAAACTTTTAGATGATAAGCCCAAATTAATCCTAAATACATTAATGATAAATGACAAATTACTTTTGAAAAAGTTTCACTAAAAATTACAATCGTAATTCCGAAATAACCAGTTATCAAATAACCTATCATTCCAAATAGAATTGCTATTGCTAGTAAAATTATAGTTTGGTTTTTTAGTTTTTGTTTACTAATATTTCTATCCTCAATATCCATAAATCCGCCTGTCATTGCAGCGTTTATAATCATCGCTACGAATAAAGATGCGCCCAAAACGCAAGACAAAGTTATTGGGAAATATACCATAAATTTACCAACAGTTCCTGGCCATAATGCCAGTGGAATAAATGCCGCAAGTGTTGTCGCTGTCGATGATATTACTGGCCAAGCAATTTCGCCAATTCCAATTTTTGAGGCTTCGATTCGGTTCATTCCTTTTCGCATATTGGCAAAAACGTTATCGACAACTACAATTCCGTCATCGACTAAAAGTCCTAATCCCATTACTAATCCGAATAAAACCATCGTGTTCAATGTAAATCCGAAAGCTGATAATATTGCAAATGCCATCAACATCGAAAGCGGAATTGCAGCGCCAACAAATAGTGAATTTCTTAACCCCATAGTAAACATCAGAACGATCATTACCAATACAATACCAAAAATAATATGATTCGAAAGTTCGTTAACTTGATGTTCGACGCTATCAGATTGGTCATTGGTCATCTTTAAACTTAAATCTTTTGGTAAGAAATCTTTTTGTGCTTTGGCAACAATCTCTTTGACTTGATCGATTGCCGAAATCATGTTTTGACCCGAACGTTTCTTGACATTTAGCATTACAACTTCTTGTCCAGATTCGCGAGCATAGGTTGTTTTTTCTTTTTCTTTAAAACTTACTACAGCAATATCTTTAAGATAAACAGTTCCATTAAATGATTTTACAACAACATTATTAAGTTGATCTGGAGAAGAAATTTCACCCACAATTCTGATGTTATTTCGTGAACCTTGCGACACTAAATTTCCGCCCGAAAGCGTCATATTCTCATATTTTACAGCGTTTTGTATATCATCAAAACTTACTTGTGCTGCACTCATTTTGAAAACGTCAATTGCAATTTCGACTTCTTTATCATCAACACCCAAAATGTCAACTTTTTTAACTTCGGGAACATTTTCGATTTCGTCTTGCAAATATTCACCAAACTTTTTGAGTTGTTGCGTGGTATAATTTCCCTTTAAATTAATATTTAAAATCGGAACTTCTTCTGAAATATTTATATTAAAAACATTCGGCTCGACCTTGCTGCCGTTATCTAAATTAGGCCAATCGGTTTTGGCTTTCGATTGATCAACTTTGTCTTTTATAAGCACTTTTGCTTCGGCAATCGTGATTTTTTGATCAAATTCGACGATAATCATTCCGTAATCTTGAAAAGAACTTGAGGTAACTTTCTCGACACCCGAAATGTTTTTGAACTGATCTTCAAGCGGTTTAATGACCAATTTCTCAACATCTTCAGATGAATTTCCTGGAAATATTGAAGATACAAATATTTTATTTTCTAATATCTCTGGGAAATCTTCTCGTGGCATATTAATATAGGCCATGGTTCCCATTACAATAATAATTAAGGTCAAAATATAAACGGTGATGCGATTGTCGACCGCCCAAGATGATATTCCGAATTCGTGGTTTTTGTGTTCCATATTTTCTTTTTTGTTTAAAATTGTTTAAAAAGTTTAAAGGTTTAAGATTGTTGTGGTTAAACAACCTTAAACTTTTAAACAACTTTAAACTTTCTTAAAAATTAAGTTTCGTTCCCTCTGCAATCGTGTTTAAGCCTTCGGTTACAATTACATCTAATGCATCTAAACCAGACAGAATTTCGGTTACATTGCCTGATGATTGACCGGTTGTGATTACTACTTTTTTTGCCGTTGCTGTTTTGCCGTTGCTGTTTTCGGCAGTATATACATATTTTGTTCCGTCGCCGTTTGATAGAATTGCATTGGTCGGAATTGCTATGGCATTTTTGCTGGTATAATCGATAATTTGCAATTTAGCAACTTGATTCGGTCGCAATAAATTATCAGGATTTGGAACGCCAACTTCGATTCCGAAACTTCTGTTGGTTGGATTGATATTGTTACCAACTTGGCGAACTCGACCAACATAAGTTTTTCCTAAACTCGATAAACCAACATTTACAACGGTTCCAACTTTTAATTTTCCAATATACGTTTCTGGTACTTCGGTTGAAACATACATATTAGATAAATTCACTATTCTCATTAATCCTTGCATACTTGGAGCAACAACTTGTCCGCGTTCTACAAAAACTTCGTCGATTATTCCATTAAACGGTGCTTTTATTAAGGTTTTGGACAATTGGGCTTTCATTTGTAAAACTGCTTTTTGTGCGCCAACCATTTGTGATTGTGCTTGTAAAAATTGAATTTCTGACCCGATTTTTTGATCCCAAAGGTTTTTTTGACGCTCAAATGTGGTTTTTGCCAAATTATATTGGTTTTCCATTGCTGCCAGTTGCTGACTCATTCCAGCATCGTCTGTTCTTCCTAAAACTTGACCTTTGCCAACTCGTTGCCCAGCTTTTACGTTTAACGAAACCAATGTTCCAGGCATTTCTGGCTGAATAAGAATATTTTGATTGGTATTTACGTTTCCTTGCACTTCTAAATAATGATTGAAAATAGTATCTTTTACAGTCATTACTGAAACTAATGCTTCTTCGACTTTTTTAACATCTAACCTTGCAATGGCAGTTTCGAGTTTGGATAAATCGGCTTGCAAGCCATCTCTTTTAGCTTTAATTGCTACCAAATCTTTCGATTTGATTAAATCGTCGATGTTTGCTTCTTCTTTTTCTCCGCAAGAAAAAAGTAGTATTGAAATTGTTGCTAATAAGAATAACTTCTTCATTTGTAATAGTTTTAATTTTGTTCAGTTAGTAATTTTAAAATTCTAGATAAAATGTTATTTGTTATGTTGAGAATTCCCCCTTCAGGGGTTAGGGGGCTATCGTCAACTTTTCCAAAGCCGCTTTTTTATTGATGATATCAACCATACTTTGCAAGTAGGTTTGTTGCGTTGCATATAATTGTCTTTGTGCCTCGCTGAATTCGAAACTAGTTGACAAACCTTCTTTAAATTTTATTTGTTGTTTTTTTTCTATTCTTTCAGCAAGATTTAGATTGGATTTTGCTGTTGCATATTCTTCAATACTAAAATCAAAATCAGATTTGGCTTTTTCGTAACCTAATTTCAGCATTTGCTCGACTTCTTTTTGTTGAGTTTGAGATTGTTCGAATGCGATTTTTGCTTGTGCTGTTCTTGATCTTCTTGCTAAGCTCGAAAAAATTGGTATATTTAAATTTACACCAACATTACTGTAATTGAACCATCGTTGATTGCCATTTAAAAACGTAAATTCTTGACTAAAAGCATTGGCACCAAGGTTAAATGCTGCACCCAAACTTGGTAATGCTTTAGCTTTTTCGAGTTTTAGTAATAATCTTTTTTGAGTAACCAAACTTGAAACTATTTGATAATCAATATTATTATCGACTTTAAATTCCGATACATCGGCGAACAATGCAAGATTCGATTTTGAGAGATTATCTAAATTATCAGTAAGAATTAAATCGTCGTTTATATCGATTCCAATATTAATTTTTAGCATTTTTAATGATATTTCTCTAAGTCTTGTTACATTTTTCAAACTGCTATTCACAGTTGCTTGTGTAATGGCAATTTGCTCGACTGCTTCTTGCTCGCCCAATCCATTTTTATAAATTTGGTTGACATCGTTGTAATTTTTATCAAGAATTTTTTTATTGCTTTCTAATATTTTAATGCTCTCTTCTGCCAACAGAACATTTCCGTAAGTATTGATTATCATTTCGCGAATTTCGACATCGTTTTTCTTTTTGGCATTTACAAAATATTCCAAATAGGCTTTAGATGCTTGTAGTGCAACTATATACGAGCCATCGAAAATTAATTGACTCAATGACACACTTGCCGATGCGTTTTGATTGGTTCCAAAAGCAACTTCGGCAAATGTTCCAGCTGGACCACCAAAAACTTCGGCTGGTATTAATGATTTTTGAATAACAATATTATTAAGATATCCAATACTTCCGTTAATTTGCGGCAAACCCATTGCTGTTGTTTCCCATTTTTTTTCTTTAGAAATGTCAATATCTCGATTGGCATTTATCGATTTATAATTGTTTTTTACTGCGTGATCAATGGCTTGTTGCAATGAAAAACTAAAGTTTTGTTTTGCAGGATTTTGTGCATTTGCCGTGAGCGAGAAAATTATTATTGTTATTGTAAAAAATCTTTTCATTATTTATGTTTTAATAATTGTAATTTTAATTCTGCTGAACCTTTTGGTGTTGCAATTGCGTTGGTATGATAAATTAATGCAGATAATTCTAGTTTATTAACTTCTCTTTCTGATTGGAAATTTTCGTTTATCCCAAAAATTAACATATAATAAAACAAAACTGTTTCTTGAATATTAATATCAGACCGATAATATCCTTGTTGAATTCCGTTCGTGATATTATGAGTAAAAATTTCTTTGCATTGAACAGATTCTTGTTCGTGAACCTTTTGATAAATTGTGGGATAATGCTTTTTTAATTGATAAACTGGCGAATCGCCATCGGATTTGAACATTTCGTTAAACATTTCTCTGATGATAAAATTCTCTTCGACTGCATTTTTGTTCAAATTAAAAATTGATAGCATTTTATCATGAATTTCCAAATGAACGTGATTTACACCAGCTTCAATAAGTGCTTCTTTATTTTCGAAATATTTGTAAATGGTTTTTTTAGAAATGCCCATTTTAGCGGCAACATCGTCCATAGTTACACTTTTAAAACCAAGTGTAATGAACATTTTTGTAGCTATTTTAATAATTTCTTCCATTAATTTTGGTTATTTTTATGCAAATATAAAACGGAAACTTTGAATACCAAAAAAGTTTCCAAAGTATTTTGATAAATTTAACATAAAGCAAAGTTTCAGGTATTAGGTTTCAAGTTTTTTGCGTTACTTTTGTGAAACTTGAAACATTAAACCTCAAACTAAAAAGCAAAATGCACTCCATATACCAATATCAAGAATTTATTTCGGATTATTTATTGACACAATACGAAACCAAGGAACCTCGAAATCTCTACGAACCAATTCATTATATTATGAAATTGGGCGGAAAAAGAATGCGACCAGTTTTAACATTAATGAGTGCAGAAGTTTTCGATGCTGATTATAATTTGGCATTGCCAGCAGCTTTGGCAGTTGAGGTTTTTCACAATTTCTCTTTGGTTCACGACGATATTATGGACGATGCGCCATTGCGCCGTGGCAACGAAACGGTTCACGAAAAATGGAATATTAATACCGCAATTCTCTCTGGCGATGCGATGCTGATTCTGGCTTATCAATATTTCGAAAAATATAATACTGATGTTTTTAGAGAATTAGCCAAATTGTTTAGCAAAACTGCGCTTGAAGTTTGCGAAGGACAACAATGGGATGTCGATTTCGAAACTCGTGATGATGTTTCTATTTCAGAATATTTAAAAATGATTGAATATAAAACCGCAGTTTTGGTTGCAGCAGCAATGAAAATGGGTGCTATAGTTGCCGAAACATCGATAAAAAATGCCGATTTAATTTATGATTTTGGATTGAATCTTGGTTTGGCGTTTCAACTTCAAGACGATTATCTTGATTGTTTTGGCAACCCAGAAACTTTTGGAAAACAGGTTGGTGGTGATATTATCGAAAATAAAAAAACCTATTTGTACTTGAAAGCGATAGAATTTTCAACTGCATCAGAAAAAGAACAGTTATTGCATTTATTTTCGATTCACCCTACAGATAATGTGGATAAAATCGAATCGGTTAAAGCAATATTTGACTCAAGTGGCGCATCCAAAGCAACTCGGCAAGCCATTCAAGATTTTACTTTAAAGGCATTCGATACTTTGCAAAATATTAGTATTGATAACGAAAAGAAAGATATTTTGCGATCGTTTGGTGAAAATTTAATGGGAAGAAAAGTTTAAAAGTAATCAGTTGGCAAGTTTCAGTTGGTCATATAGCAATCTGAAATTTGCAATCTAAAATTTGTAATCTAAAAATGTTTATTTATCCTACAAATACTGATTTATTACTTTTCGAAGCCGAAAGTGAAAACTTATACCTTAAATTAATCGAACAAATTAACAAAGATTTCAATTTGGCAAATGAAGGAATTGACTTCCCAATAAGTATTTCGCCCGTCGATTTGAAAATTCAGTTACACGAAAAAATTTATAGATTAATTCAATACAAATTCGCCGAATATTTGAATTTATTATACATTATTGATGTTCCAGAGGATCAAATAAAAAAACTCGATGGTTCGGATATTTCAGAACTTTCTGCTCAAGTAGCATTTTTGATTTTGAAACGAGAATGGCAAAAAGTTTGGTTTCGTAACAAATATTGAAATTATTCCAAATCTTTTTTCAAAATTATTTTATTCCACAATTCTTTTCCGTCTTTGTCGAACAAAACCAATTTCATTTGACGGTTTTTCTTATCGCCAGAAAAAATTAAGTTTCCAAAACTATTAACGTTAAACATGCTGCCTTCAACTCGATTGGTGTTTTTTTCGTTAATTGTTTTATCAGCAGGAACAACACCCGAAGTTAATGGTGAAACCGTCCAATCATACAACGAATAAGTATTTTCACGAGTTTGCATTGCCAATTCACTAAAATGTCTATCGCCAGAAATAAAGAAAACACCTTTTATATTATTATCTTGAATTTCTTTTAAAAGTTTCGATTTTTCATCGGCATAATTGCTGTAATTTTCATAAATTGCTTCGGTATTTAAAACTTGACCGCCAATTATAATTATTTTAAAAACAGCATTAGATGTAACCAAATTGTCAATAAGCCATTCTAATTGGTCATCGCCAAGCATTTCTCTTTTGCCTGTTTTTCGATCATTTGGAGATTTAAAATAGCGATTGTCTAATAAGAAAAATTGTGCATCGCCCCAATTAAAAGTTGAATAAACTCCTTCGTTTTGGTTGTCGTCCATTCCATAGGTTTTATTTGCCCAAAAATTTCTAAACGCTTTTTGAGTCAAATTTTTATGATAAAAACCTCTATCACCGTCATTTGGACCAAAATCATGATCGTCCCAAATAGCAAAATTTTGCGTTTTCGCTAACAAAGGTTGCATTTCTTTTACAGATCTAGAATGAGTGTATCTGTAGTTAATTCCAGTTTGAGAATCCCAATCGGCTTCGCGCAAATAAATATTATCGCCGCCCCAAACCATAATATCTGGATTTTTGCTTGCAATAGTTTCATAAATCGAATAGCCACTTCCGTAAGGTTTTCCTGGTCGATCAAGTGCTTCTTCGCTAATGTAATTGCAACTGCCAACTGCAACCGAAAAATTTGGAGCATCTTCGCGCCATTGCCATAATTTTTTTGATGAAAATGAAGTTTCATAAGGCAAAACAACTTTTTTATTATCAATAAAAACGTTGTATTTGTATTTTTTATCTTGTTGTAATTTGTCTAATATAATATGATTACAAAAAGCATTTTCTTTAATTGACGAATAATTATCTGATACAAATATTTCAGTAGGATTATCAATTGCAAAATATTCTACTTTTACTGATGCGTTTTTTGTCGTTTGTAACCAAATCATAGCTTCTTTCATTTCGCAATAGCCAACCATTGGACCAGATTGTAAAGCTGATATTGATAGATTTTTTTGAGAAAATCCAATGTTTAAAACAAGAAGACTTAATGCTAGATATAAATATTTCATTTTGGTTTATATTAATGATTTGCAAATTAACAACAATCAAAATCAAAAATTCATCTCAATTTGTTAAAAAACTTTTAAGCAATTGCAAATTTTCATTTATTCCATTAGTGATTATATATTGGTCATACTAAAAATAAATCCTAACAAATGGCAAGAATGCATTGCTGTAAACGTTATTGTTTTTATTGAAAAGTACATTGTATCTGCCACCAATTGTGATGTTGTTGGTTCTATAACCTGCGCCAAGCCACAAGCCAGTGTTCCAAAAACTTTGTTTTGGTATTGCTATATTGTCAAAAGTTGTGCTAACTCGTAATTGTTCCAAATCTACCGAAAGTTGAATAGATTCAATCGGATTATACAATGTTGTTAAATTTACACCATATATTAAAGAAGAATAACTGTTATTGGCCGAAACATAACTTACTTGCAAACCAGTTCCAACCGATACAAATTCGTTGATATTGTATAACATACTCGGCGAAACACCAATATTGGTAAATCCTGAGCCAATATTCAATTGCAAACCACCTCCAAATTGAACATTTTTCCAAAAGTCTGGTTGCGTTGTTGTTTGTGCCGAAATATCATTTGATAGAATTAATAAAATGCTATAAATAAATGTCATTTTAATAATCGAAAAGTAATTTGTCTTCATAATAAACAAAAGTTAATTAATAAAATATAAAAGTATCTAAAATTATTTATATTTTTAACGAAATATCGTACTTTTGCGAAACATTTTTTATAAATCAGGAATTTACTTTAACAAATGGATCAATTTTCGTTCTTAAATGCCGCACATACCGAGTTTTTTGCTCAATTATACGATCAATATTTAATAAATCCAGATAGCGTAGAGCCATCTTGGAGAAGTTTTTTTCAAGGTTTCGATTTTGGAATGACAACCTACAACGATGAAAATCCTGTTAAGCAAATGGCAAATATTGCTGTTGCAAATGTCGATAATGGTCAAATTTCGGATAAAATAACCAAAGAATTTAGCGTTCTTAAACTAATAGATGCTTACAGAAATCGTGGACATTTATTTACCGAAACCAATCCGGTTCGAGAGCGAAGATTGTATACACCAACACTAGAATTAGAAAATTTTGGATTATCTGTTGCCGATTTAAATACAGTTTTCGATGCTGCAAAAATTCTTGGTCACGCACCAAAATCATTACAAGAAATTGTAAAACATTTGCAAAACGTTTATTGTCAGCACATTGGTATAGAATATATGTACATCAGGAATCCAGAAGTAATTCAATGGGTTCAAGATAAATTAAACATTAATGACAATCTTCCGAATTTTGATAATAATCAGAAGAAAATTATTCTTGAAAAACTCAACGAAGCAGTTTCTTTCGAAAACTTTTTACATACTAAATATGTAGGTCAAAAACGATTTTCATTAGAAGGTGGCGAATCAATAATTCCGGGTTTAGACGCATTAATCGAAGCTGCTGCAGATAAAGGCGTGGAACAATTCGTAATGGGAATGGCGCATCGTGGCCGCTTGAATGTTTTGGCAAATATTTTCAGAAAATCAACTCAAGATATTTTTTCAGAATTTGATGGAAAAGATTACGATCAAGAATATTTCGATGGGGATGTAAAATACCATTTGGGTTTAACATCAGACAGAAAAACACGTTCTGGCAAAAATATTAATATTAATTTGGCTCCAAATCCTTCGCATCTTGAAACTGTTGGTGCTGTTATTGAAGGAATTACACGTGCCAAACAAGACAAATATTTTCCTAACGATTTCTCGAAAGTGTTGCCAATTGCCGTTCATGGTGATGCTGCAATTGCTGGACAAGGCATTTTGTACGAAATTATTCAAATGGCGCAACTTGACGGTTACAAAACAGGCGGAACCATTCATATTGTAATCAACAATCAAGTAGGATTTACGACTAATTATCTCGATGCACGTTCGTCGACTTATTGTACTGATATAGCTAAAGTAACGCTTTCGCCAGTTTTACACGTAAACGCCGACGATGCCGAAGCAGTTGTTCACGCAATGCTTTTTGCTTTAGATTTCAGAATGCAGTTTGGTCGCGACGTTTTTATCGATTTGTTAGGATATAGAAAATATGGTCATAACGAAGGCGACGAACCTCGTTTTACCCAGCCATTATTATATAAAATAATTGCAAAACATAAAAATCCTCGTGATATTTATGCAGAAAAATTATTGGCACAAAATATAATTGACAATAATTTTGTAAAAGAATTAGAGACATTATATAAAGACGATTTAGATACCAATCTTGAAGCTTCACGATTAAAATCTTTGACAATTATTACGCCATTTATGCAAAATGAATGGAATGGTTTTGTTCAAGTTTCTGATGATGTAATGCTTCAAAAAGTAGATACCAAATTCGATAAAAAACAATTAGATGCTATTTTAGAAACCATTTCGACATTGCCATCAGACAAGAAATTCATCAATAAAATTTCGAAAATCGTTACCGATAGAAAAACGATGTATGACAATAATGTTATTGATTGGGGCACAGCAGAAAGTTTGGCTTATGGTTCACTTTTAATTGAAGGATACGATGTTCGAATATCAGGTCAGGATGTTGAACGTGGCACATTTTCGCATCGTCACGCTGTTGTAAAAGTAGAAGATTCTGAAGAAGAAGTTGTTTTATTAAATACATTAAAAGATAAAAAAGGGAATTTTAATATTTTCAATTCGCACCTCTCAGAATATGGGGTTTTAGGATTTGATTATGGTTATGCACTTGCGAATCCGAATGCGTTGACAATTTGGGAAGCACAATTTGGCGATTTCTCAAACGGTGCACAAATTATGATTGACCAATACATTTCGTGTGGCGAAGACAAATGGAACAACCAAAACGGCATTGTTTTATTGTTGCCTCACGGATATGAAGGGCAAGGAGCAGAGCATTCATCAGCCAGAATGGAACGTTACTTGCAATTGTGCGCAAGACACAATATGGTCGTAGCCGATTGCACGACTCCAGCGAATTTCTTCCACTTGTTGAGAAGACAAATGTTGACCAAATACCGAAAACCATTGGTAGTTTTCACACCAAAAAGTTTGCTTCGTGATCCAAGATGTGTATCTACGCAAGACGAAATTGCCAATGGCGAATTTCAAGAAACGATTGATGATATTTCGGTTAATAAAGCTGATGTTAAAACATTGGTTTTTTGTACTGGAAAATTCTATTACGACATTACAGCCGAACGTGAAAATTTAAAACGTAATGACGTTGCAGTTGTAAGAATTGAGCAAATGTTCCCGTTGCCAGTTGCTCAAATCAAAGAAATTATTGCTAAATATCCAAACGCAGATGATTATGTTTGGGCACAAGAAGAGCCTAAAAACATGGGCGCATATAGTTTTATGTTAATGAATTTCGATTTCATCAAATGGAGATTGGCATCATTAAAAGCTTATGCCGCACCAGCAGCAGGAAGTTACACACGAGCCAAACGCCGTCACGCTGATGCGATTAGAATGGTTTTTGACAAGGATTTATTTAGGTAAAATAGTCAAAAGTTTAAAAGTCATAAAGTTGAAAGTTAAAAAAAATGTTTTCAGTAATTAATAAATCAAAAAGAGCAATTGACCTTGTTTTTTCAGATTCTAAAATGATTGTATTTTTCGAAGATGGGCGCGAATTGTCAATTCCGTTAGAATGGTTTCCAAGATTAAGAAAAGCAACAGTTGAACATTTAAACAAATGGAGATTAATTGGTAATGGAGAAGGAATTCATTGGGAAGAAATTGACGAAGACATATTAATCGAAAATTTATTAGAATAAAACCATAATTTAAAATATAAACACATCATTTAAAATAAATATACAATGATTTTAGAAATGAAAGTGCCTTCACCAGGCGAGTCAATAAAAGAAGTAGAAATCGCAACTTGGTTAGTAAAAGATGGCGATTATGTAAAAAAAGACCAAGCAATAGCCGAAGTCGATTCTGACAAAGCAACGCTAGAACTTCCAGCCGAAGCCAGCGGAATTATTACATTAAAAGCCGAAGAAGGCGATGCTGTTGCCGTTGGCGCAGTGGTTTGCTTAATTGACACATCTGCTGCAAAACCCGATGGAAGTCCAGCACCAGAAACCCCAGCAGCTAAACCAGTATCTGCGGAAGTGCCTATTGGAGAAATTCCAAAACCTGACCATGCTTTAGCCGATAAAAAAGCTGATGCTAATGCTGATGCTCCAAAAATTGAAAAAACTTATGCTGCACAAACACCATCGCCAGCAGCCAGAAAAATTTTGGATGAAAAAAATATTCAACCTGCTGATGTTGTTGGAAGCGGAAAAGCAGGAAGAATTACTACCGAAGATGCTGTAAACGCAGTTCCATCGATGGGAACACCAACTGGCGGAAGTCGTGGTTCAGAACGATCAAAACTATCAATGTTGCGTCGTAAAGTTGCCGAAAGATTGGTTGCTGCGAAGAATGAAACAGCTATGTTAACTACTTTTAATGAAGTAAACATGACTCCAATAAATAACATCAGAAACCAATACAAAGATGCTTTCAAAGCCAAACACAATGGCGTTGGTTTAGGTTATATGTCGTTTTTTACCAAAGCCGTAACCCGTGCATTGCAACTTTTTCCTGATGTAAACTCAATGATGGATGGAGATTATAAAGTTGCTTATGATTTTGCAGATATTTCTATTGCAGTTTCTGGACCAAAAGGTTTGATGGTTCCTGTTGTTCGTAATGCCGAATTATTGACATTTAGAGGTGTTGAAGCCGAAATAAAACGATTAGCAATTCGTGCTCGTGATGGTCAGATTACGGTTGATGACATGACAGGTGGAACTTTCACGATTACAAATGGTGGCGTTTTCGGAAGTATGTTATCTACGCCAATTATCAATCCGCCACAATCTGGAATTTTAGGAATGCACAATATTATTGAGCGTCCAATTGCAGTAAATGGTCAAGTGGAAATTCACCCAATGATGTATGTAGCACTTTCTTATGATCATAGAATTATTGACGGTCGCGAATCTGTTGGTTTCTTAGTTGCTGTGAAAGAAGCTTTAGAAAATCCGTTGGAATTGTTGATGGGTGGCAATGCTGTGAAAGCTTTGGAATTATAGAAAATAATATTAATCCTGAAAATTTTAAAAAAAACTTTTAGGATTTTATAAAAACATCCCAAATTCCAAAATTGGTTTTCGGGATTTTTTTATTTATTTAGTAGATTATGATACAAAATAAAAATTCCCCAGCAATCGGTTTTATTTTCATAACAATGCTGATCGATGTCATGGGACTTGGCATAATTATTCCGGTTATTCCGAAATTAATTTCTGAACTCATTCAGGGCGACATTAGCGAGGCAGCTAAATATGGCGGTTGGTTGTTATTTGCTTATGCATTCACGCAATTTATATTTTCGCCTTTAATAGGAAATTTATCCGATAAATTTGGACGAAGACCTGTTATTTTGATTTCATTATTTGGTTTTTCATTAGATTATTTATTTTTAGCATTTGCCCCGAGCATTGTTTGGCTTTTTGTTGGAAGAATAATTGCTGGAATTACTGGAGCAAGTATTACAACAGCATCTGCGTATATTGCCGATGTGAGTACACCAGAAAACCGAGCGAAAAACTTTGGATTAATTGGAGCAGCTTTTGGAATGGGTTTTATTATTGGGCCAGTTATTGGCGGATTTTTAGGTCAATATGGCGCACGAATTCCGTTTTATGCAGCTGCAATTTTGTGTATGATCAACTTTTTGTATGGATTTTTTATTCTGCCAGAATCTCTTGCAAAAGAAAACCGACGAGAATTCGATTGGAAAAAAGCTAACCCAATTAGTGCGATTTTGAATCTTAAAAAACACCCAACTTTAATCGGATTAATGGTTTCAATTTTTATTTTAAATATTGGGTCTAATGCCGTGCAAAGCAATTGGAGTTATTTTACAATCTATAAATTTGGTTGGAATGAAAAAATGGTTGGCATTTCACTGGGAATAGTTGGACTTTTGGTCGGAATTGTGCAAGGCATTTTAATTCGATATACCAACCCAAAATTAGGCAACAACAATAGTATTTTTATAGGAATTGCGCTGTATTGTGTTGGAATGTTTTTATTTGCAACAGCAACCCAAAGCTGGATGATGTTTGTGTTTTTAATTCCATATTGCTTGGGTGGCATTTCTGGACCAGCTTTGCAATCGGCGGTTTCTGGACAAGTTTCGGCAAGTGAACAAGGCGAAATTCAAGGAACTTTGACCAGTTTAATAAGTGCTTCATCAATTATTGGTCCACCTTTAATGACTAATGTTTTTTATTATTTCACTCATAAATCAGCACCTTTTCAATTTGCTGGTGCACCATTTGTTTTGGGAGGATTTTTAATGATAATTAGTTTTTTTATTGCTTATGAATCTTTGAAAAAATAATTTTTTCAAAATTTTTAGTTACCTATAAATTTCGTTTAAAATTAAAACTTTTCTCAAAGGAATCTGGTTTATTAGTCGAAATTAAATTTTTTGGTTCTGTTACAGAATATTGTAGATTTTAAAAAAACTAGCACTGTAATAGAGAAACTAATACTTTTGTCATTTCGACGAAGGAGAAATCTCATAACGTGAGCAAATAATGTTATTTCTCATTTGTCGAACCCGAGCCTGTAAGTGCTAACTGGCGAAGCAATTACAAAATATACGAATATTTTAATTAAATCCACAATATTCTATAACACAACCAATTTTTTATTTTTGTTTAAAAAATGTTTGTAAGATTTTTTTTAATTATAAAATGGATAATTAGAATATCGTTTAAATTCGCCAGTTTCGGTATTAATTTTAATAATGTCTTTTTGATTTTTTCTAGATTCTAATTCTTCGCCCAAAATATAATAACTGGCATAAGGAGTTATTTGAATTCCAACAGTAAATTGTGACATCCAAACTTTATTTTTGCGATTTTTATTAAAAATTAGATTTGCTTTTTTATAAGTTATTTTATAAACTTTTCCTAAACTATCAAATTCTCTTGAACTGGCATAGACTAATCTATTTTTCTTTGATTTTTTAGGATTAACCCAACCATTAATTTTAACAATAGTGCCATTGCAGTTAGAATTGTTTATTGTACAATCAATTGAAAGTACACAAAACGGACTTCCAACTGGTCCGGTCATTCCCCAATTGCAAGATGCTTCGTGATGGTAACCTGATATGTAATAATGTAATTTATTAGTAGTAATTAAGATTATTGTATCTGTTTTTAAAAAATATTTGTAAGGAATATTTATCTTTTCCGATTTATTATTCAAAACAGTATCATTAATAACTTTTCCATTTCTTAAAATTTGAAATGTCAATGATTTAATTTCGCTTTTTTTAAAAGTGGCAAATTTTAGTTCTGGTTTTTCATTAATATACAAAACAGAATCGCATTTTTTAGAATATTTTTTTATTTCAATTTCTTTGTTACTTCTACTAATGCTCATTGATAAAAAAATAATTCCAATTGAGAAAATAATAACCAAAATTATAGTTCCTATAATGATTAAAAAAAGTTTTATATATTTATTCATTTAATTAATTTAATGTCTTTCAGACATTTACAATCCTAAATATATTTTTCACAACCACTTTAATATATTTTAGATATTGAAAAAGTTCGTAATTAAATAAAGTAATGTGGTTTTGAAAAACATATTGGATTTTTGTCATTTCGACGAAAGAGAAATCTCATAATTTGCTAACGTTATGTGATTTCTCATTCGTCGAAATGACAAAAGTATTAGTTTCCTCTATTACAGTGCTATTTTTTTTAAAATCTACAATATTCTGTAACACAACCAAAAATAATATGCCAATTCCAAAAATTTAATATATTATATAGATTAATAAAAAAATTATCTTAAGTCATTCATTTTAGTTCGTAACTTTTTCATTTACAAAATTTACTTATTAGGCTTTATTAAAAACGCTAAAGGATATTTTTTCTTTAATTCAACCAAAGTTTTTTCAGCGTCTATTCGTATTTTGAAACTTCCAACCCATACCTTATATATAGGTGTAACAAAAACTATTGTACCGTCGCTATTTTTATTTAATTTCTTATAATCATTGAGAGTTGTTTTAGCAGTTTCGGTGTCGCCATTATATATCTGGATTTTATATCTGTCATTAACAGTAATCGAATTGTTTATTTTTCTTTTTTCATTCAATAATTGTTCGAATTTTTCATCTTGGATGATGCTTACATTTGATTGTGCTATAATTTTTGATGAAGTTATAAATGACAAAACAACCAATAAAAAATAGGTATTTAACGTTAAAGTTTTCATAAAGCAATGATTTTCTTGCAAATGTACAATTTATTGAATAAATCATTATGAGGTTTATTATTTAGAATTAATATAAATTGGATTTTAGTTATATTTTGGTTTTTTAGAGTAATTCTTATGTCGTATTTTTGTCCAAGTTTTTGAAAAAGTTATGCAATTTAGCATAAATCTATTAGTAAAAATCGCATAAAAAAACTCAAGTCGATAACAATTACATATATGAAAAAGGAGGGAATCCCTAATTCGATTAAAAAGAATCTAATTTTTAGCTTAACGTTTTCGTTAGGTTTATCATTATTTTCTTTAGCACAAGAAAAAGTTGTTGCTACATCAGCAGCCGCTCCAGCAACCGATGTTGCCGCACCAGCAGCTGGTGGAGCTGATGCAGCCAAAGGAAAAGAAATTTTTAACGCAAATTGTGCAGCTTGTCACAAACTTGATGCTAAAATGACTGGTCCAGCATTAAGAAACGTTGGTTCAAAATACGATAAAGAATGGCTTTATAAATGGATTGCCAATAGCCAAGCATTAATTAAATCGGGCGATGCGCAAGCAGTTGCTGTATGGAATGAATACAAACCATCAGTAATGAACAATTTCCCGCAGTTATCAAAAGGCGATATTGATAATGTTATTGCCTATACAATGGAACCAATTCCTGTTGCAGTTGTTGCACCAGTTGCGGTTGGTAGTCCAGATGCAACTGGTTCTGGAATTTCCAATAATCTAATTCTCGGTGCACTTGGTTTAGTAATGGCTATCTTGGTTTTAATGCTATTTTTAGTAAATAATGTTTTGTCTAAAATTGCAAAGCAAAATGGTTTAGAAATAGAAAAAATAGAAAAAGTTGCAACTACGCCAATTTGGGTTGCATTTGCTAAAAATCAATTTTTAGTGTTAGTTTCATCAATACTAATGATATTGTTGGGTGCCTATTTTGCCTATTCATTTATGATGCAAGTTGGCATTGATCAAGACTACGAACCAATTCAGCCAATTCATTATTCTCACCGAATTCATGCAGGAAGCAATAAAATAGAATGTAAATATTGCCACTCATCAGCAAGCGTTAGTAAACATTCTGGAATTCCTTCGTTGAATGTCTGTATGAATTGTCACAAGCAAATTGCAGAGGTTTCTGATACTACAGCAACTGCCGATTATTCTAAATCTTTCTACGATGGCGAAATTAAAAAATTATACAAAGCAGTAGGTTGGGATCCAGCTACACAAAAATATACAGGAAAAACCGAACCAGTTAAATGGGTAAGAATTCATAATCTTCCTGATTTTGTTTACTTTAATCACTCGCAACACGTTAAAGTAGCAGGGATTGAATGTCAGACTTGTCATGGTCCTGTTCAAACTTACGAAATCATGAAACAATATTCTAAATTAACAATGGGTTGGTGTATTAATTGTCACCGTGAAACCGAAGTTAAAATGGATGGTAACGAATATTATACCAAAATTCACGAAGAGTTATCCAAAAAATATGGTGTCGAAAAACTTACCGCAGCGCAAATGGGTGGACTGGAATGTGGAAAATGCCATTATTAAAAAGTTTGCAGTCATCAGTTTTCAGTATGCAGATGTTGAGACTTGATCAATAACTTTTATTTGTTAAAAAAAATTAATTTAAGAAGCTAAATATTTATATATAATATGTCATCAAACAAAAAATACTGGAAAAGTGTTGAAGAGCTAAACGAAAATAGTTCTATTGTTGAGACGCTTAGAAATAACGAATTTGTGGAAGCCATTCCAACAAATGAGTTTTTAGCCGATGCTGCTACTTTGGCAACATCGTCTACTACACGTCGTGATTTTCTTAAGTATGTTGGATTTAGTACAGCCGCGGCGACGCTTGCTGCTTGCGAAGGTCCAGTGAATAAGTCTATACCATATGTGGTTCAACCTGAAGAAATTATCCCAGGTGTTGCAGATTATTATGCAACAACTGTAGCGGATGGTTTCGATTTTGCTAATTTATTAGTAAAAACCCGTGAAGGTCGTCCAATTAAAATTGAAAATAACAAAATTGAAGGGGCAAATTTCCATGCCAATGCCAGGATTCATGCTTCTGTGTTGTCATTATATGATAGTTCACGTCTCAAAAACCCTAAAATTGAACAAAAAAATGCCACTTGGGATCAAGTCAATTCAAGAATAAAAGCAAGTGTTGCCGATGCTAAAGCAAAAGGTGGGAAAGTTGTCATATTAACGAATACTTCTGCAAGTCCTTCTACAGACAGATTAATTTCCCAATTTATTGCTGCTAATGCTAATGCAAAACATATAATCTATGATGCCGTTTCTTCTTCCGAAGCTTTAGATGCATTTGAAGCTGTATACGGCGAAAGAGCTTTGGCTGATTATGATTTTTCTAAAGCCAATGTAATTGTTTCTGTTGGTGCAGATTTTCTAGGAGACTGGCAAGGTGGAGGTTTTGATGCAGGATATGCAAAAGGCAGAATTCCACAAAACGGTAAAATGTCGCGTC
>JAYWGV010000074.1:0-5590 GCA_043778105.1 Bacteroidota bacterium | reverse complement strand
TACTTTTCTCAAAAACACGATTATTAGAAGTTGCAGTCCAACTTGTTGGAACAATAAAAGGTGGCGTTCCTCCAAAAATTGTGGCTCGAAGACTTCCAGTACTTTGCCCAAAGCAATTTATACTTGCAATTTCTTGAATGTTAGCGTAATATGCAACGAGATTTATTGTAGTTGTTGCGGTGCAACTATTTCCGTCTGTTGCTGTGCAAATGTAAGAACCTTCGGGTTGTGCATTTAGCGTGTTTCCTGTTGCGATGCTTGTGTTTGGTGCAAGTGCATTTGCCCAAGAATATGTAATTGCACCAAAGCCACCAGAAGCCATTACGCCAGCGCTACCATTTGTTGTTGGACTATTTGGATGAGTTATTGAGGTGCTAGAAGGTTCAAAAGTGATGTTGGTTGTTGGTTCAGAAAGATTTACAGTTTTTATGCCAGATGGCGCAATGCAATCATTGCTGTCTTTGACTAAAATATTGTAATTGCCAGCAGTTAAATTTTCAAAAATATATGAATTTGGCAAATTTGAGGTTTGCCAAGATGTTCCGCCATCTTTACTGTATTCGTAAGTATTTCCTGTTTTGCCACCAGTTGCATTGACTGTTATTCTGCCTGTGGCTGCGTCTTTGCAAAGTATGTTTTCTTGGGTTGTGGAAAAAGTTACTGCTGGCGGGGCGGTAATAGTAAATGGTAGACTTTCTCCAACACTTGTTTCTTGAGCAGGAGTTGTTGTACCATCGAAAGTTTGGTATCTTAAGAAATAGGTTCCTGATTCTAAACCAGCTGACCAATTAAATTTATAAGAATTAGTTACAGAATCGAATGTATACTGAGCTTGTTGGGGAACTTGATAACTTTGTGGTACAAGTGCATTGCCTGTTGGTGTGACTTTATACATTGTCATATTAAAAAATTCATTTGCACCTAATGCTCTATCAAAATTAAAGGTTACAGCACCAGTTTGACCATCACTGCAAATGTTTTGAGTTATTGCGGTTGGTGGGTTTATAGTTAGGTTGGGTGAGCAGGGGATGATTCTGTAAATAATAACATTTGTGTAAAAAGTCACATTCGGTCTTGGATTACTATTGTGAGTCAAATTTGTGGCAGTATAACTTGCTCTTATGTATATATTTCCTTGATAGTTTTGCGCTATGTTAGGTAAATTGCCGGGAATAAAATTTAAATTATTTCCGACGTGGTTAGGAGCAGAAAACTCAACCCATTGATCAATTCCATTATTGATATTTTCAATATTTGTTGCAAAATAATACTTTGTTATTTTTTCTGTAGTTAAAAAAATATTTTCACAAAGACCAACGCTATTAATTGAAGGATTAGGTAAATTAAAATTATATACATATGTTGAATTATTACAAGCGTACGCACTTAATACTCTGCTATTATAGTATTCTTGTTGTGTATTCCAACCGTCTACAGATTCCTCATCACAGATATTACCACCTCCTTGCCAATGAAAAGTTCCATATAGAGACAAGCCTACTGGAAATTGCTGATTATTAAATTCAATTAAATCAATACTATGAAAAGATCCAGAGTTAAAATTATTTACTTCATAGAATAAATAATTTGTTGCACCAAAGACAGAAGTCCTATTTGTGGTAACATGTTCATTTTGATTATGATATACATCTATTAATATTCTATTTTGAGCTGTAAAACAAAAAGTTGCTAATAAAAAAAATATTGAAAAGTAATAATTTAAATATTTTCTATGTTTTATATATATTTTTCTCATAATCCTTCTAATTTAAGGTTGTTTTTGTACTTTAATATCAATAATAATGTAAGAATTCAAACCATCAATCACAAATTGCTTGATTTTAATAAAACCTTTGCGATTGTCTTGGGTTTTAAAAGGTACAATTCTAGGCACAAGACTGCTGCTAAAACTAAGGTTTTGGTTGGTGACTTTTATATTTTGCAATAATGCATCGTTGGTCATTCCGTCGAATTGGGTTGCAGTAATATTACTGCCACAATTGCAATCTTCTTGCTTGTTAATAAAACTGGTTGTTGTGGCATTGGGTATGGCATCAAAAGTTAAAGTGCTTGCAATGCTTGGCGAAACAAATTTATTACTTGCAAAAGTGGCATTTAATCCAAAAAAGACAATGTCAATTAATTCGCCATTTGTGTTATTGACTTCGTTTTTTTTATAAACCTTTTTCTCTTTGGTCGAATAAAAACAACCAATCGTTTCGTGCGCAGAGTTTATACCAAGCTTAATATTGGTTTGTGTACTTAAATTAGAATTGGGCAAAACTATAATATTCTTAGAAACTGTTTGGGTTTGCTTGCCATTGGTTGCTGTTAGTTTTATCTCATAAGTACCAGCAATATTGTAAACAAATTCAGGATTTACAGCGGTTGATGTTGCTGGAATTGCGCCAACAGCTTCCCAAGAATAACTCGTTGCACTTGTGGTTGTGTTATTGGTTTTTATGGTAACTGGTGCTTCGTAATCATCATCAATAGCATTGACCGATGTTGTAAAAGCTGTTGCTAATTCTGGCTTGACAATTATCGTAATCGATTTTTGTGAAGATTCGTTATTTACATCTTTGGCTGTTAAAGTGATTGTGTGCGAACCAGACGTATTAAAAATCACATTTACAGGATTTTGTAAATTAGAAGTTGCGGGATTGCCACCATCAAAAATCCAATTGAAAATTGTTCCTTGTTCAGACAAATTAGTCAGTTTTACTTCGGCTGGCGCATAATCATTTATTAAAATATCGGCTGTGAAATTGGCTTTTACAATTCCGTCAATGTTTACTTCTTTGGTCATTTGCGACTGCGAACCATCTTTATTAGAAACTTTTAAAGTAACATTATAGGTTCCTGATTGTGTGTATTTTATTTTTCCAGGATCAAACTGGTTCGACGCCGACGGATTGCCACCTTCGAAAATCCATTCATAGGCCTCGCCACCCGAAGATAAATTCGAAAAAGTGACGAAAGTAGTATTGTTATCTTCAACCAATTGGTATGAAAATTGTGAATTTGCAATCAAAATTTCTTCTTTCAAGCAACTTGAAAGTGAAAATAATGTCATCAAAACTAAAAATATTTTGTTTTTATTATGCATAAATCTTGTATTATTTTTTAAAGGATTTGTTATTAATCATTACATTTTAAAATTAAACTTAAAATAAGTTTTGTCATTTCGACGAAGGAGAAATCACATAACATGAACACTAGTGAGATTCCTCCTTCGTCGGAATGACAAAAAACAACTAATATTCAACTATAATTTCTTCAATTTTACTACTTGTTCCATCTTCAAAAAAGCATTTTACTGCATATTTGTAAATATTGCCTGGATTTAACATTTCGTCAATGAACCTGACTTTTTCGGATGCTTCAAAAACCCGATATAAAATAAATGGAGCATCATTTTTCTTTTTATACAATTGATATTCAGCCATTTTTTTTTCTTTGGATGACCAAAATAATTCTATATTTTTATTTTTTCTATCAACTACAAATCCAAAATTTTTAATAGCAGGTTTAACCAATGTTGGCAATGCTTCAACAATTAACGGTTCGGCTGGTTCGCTTTCATTGCCCGAATCATCGATGGCAATTAAAGTATAATAAAATTTATTTTCAGAATCGATGTCATTGTCTTTATATTCATTAATTTTTTTATCAGTAAATTCATAAACTACTGACCATTTCGAGTCTTTTTCATTTTTTCGATACAAAATGTGTTTCGCAACATCGACCGATGAACTTTGAATTAACTTTAGTTTTATTTCGCCTTCATTTATTTCATAATCTGATATTACTGGCGCACTTGGTGCAATTTTATCTTTCTTTTTGATTGCGATAATTTCAGA
The DNA here is from genome assembly GCA_043778105.1 of Bacteroidota bacterium. Taxonomy (GTDB): domain Bacteria; phylum Bacteroidota; class Bacteroidia; order Flavobacteriales; family Flavobacteriaceae; genus Flavobacterium. Next base: position 1,727 of record JAYWGV010000074.1, on the reverse strand, counting down.
AAATTTCGATTCATTGTATCTTTTATCTAAGGCAATAATTTTGTAATAAACAAGTCCGTTCAAGGCTTTCATGTCAATTTTGTCTTCGAAATTGTTTGGCAAATGAACGAGCGTTGTAACTTGCGAAAACTCTTGATTTTTAAAATAGCTTCTAAAAACTTTGTAACCATATAAATCGGCTTCTAGATTTTTTTTCCATTTTAATTTTACTAAGCCAAGAGTGTCTATAATTCCTACTAAATTAATTGGTGGCATTGGCGCAATAGAATCTATTATTTGCACCAGCGCAGGAAAAGAAGTACGAACCGACCCATTTGGTGCAACCGCTTTTATCATGAAATAATTAGATGGTTTTAGTGGTGTTTTAAATTTATCTTTTCTAACACTTGGCAAGATTTTATCTTTAATCATTTCGAAAATGCCGTCTTCGGTATCACTTTTATGAATCTGAAACTCTTTTATTTTGCTTTCCCCTTCTTTCGGAAAATCCCATTCTAAATCGACTTCATCTTCTTTGCTAGTACTTTTGGCGATAATTTGTGGTGAATATTCTAAAATATCGGCTCCTTTACCCGAAATAGCTTTCGATGGTTGACTTATTGCCCCGAATGCATCGATGCCTCGAATTCGGTAATAATAAATTTTATTGTTGGCAGATAATTTATCAGAATAGGTAATTGCCGAACTCTTTTTATCCCAAGAATAAATTGGTGTTCTATTTAGTTTTATATATTTTACTCCATCTTCTGAACGTTCGATATTAAAAGATGAAAAATATTCTTTCTGAATTTTATTTTCCCAAATAACCATTACTGTTTTGTTACCAAATAAAGCTTCGATGTTTTGCGGAATTACATCTTTAAAATTGTCTTTTAAACCGATGTAAATAGTTGCATTTTGAATTGGTTTTTGCAAACCTAAAAGTGTAATAGTATAAACATATTTTTCATCAGCTTTAGCAGTTGCGTCTTCGATTCCCCAACCAGCGGCTTTGGTTGCTTCGAATGATCTTTCGGCAGCCATTAATGCAAATGCGTACCGTTGTTCGCTTTGTTCATTGAGCAACATCATTTCGGCAATTCCTTTTTTAGATGGTGCAACTTGAAAATTTTTTCCATAAATGGCTTGGGCAACTACACCCGAAACAGTATCTTTCTTGACAATCGCTTGCCAATCGGCTAATGGCAAAGGCAATAATTTTTCATATAAAGTGATGGTTTCGTCTCTATTTATTGCTAGTCCATTTTTGGTAATTGTTGTGCGCTGTACTTTGTAACCATTTGTCAATGATTGTTTCCATAAAACTGGATCGTTAACCGCCCATTTTAACAAAATTTTATTGTCTTTGACTTTTCCTTTGCCATAAACTGCCAATTTTGGCAAAGTATCATTTTGCGAAAATGTTTTAGCACTCGCAAGAATTACCAATAAAGCAAAAATAAAGTTGTATATTTTTTTTAATAAATTCATTCTTAATTAACAATTATTTTTTAGTTCGTATTTTAAGCAATATTTTTTTTTTAACCACTAAGAAACTAAGTTGCATTAAGTTCTTGTCATAATTTTCTTCATAATTCAATTGCCGTTAGTTTTAATTAAAGATGATGATTAAAAACTCTTAACTATTTTTATCCAAAATGACATCTCTTTTGGCTAAAGCCGATATAAGGCCAACTTCTAAACCGTTGACTGAAGTCAACGGCAATTGATGCCAAATATCTAACCTC
>JAYWGV010000073.1:0-27378 GCA_043778105.1 Bacteroidota bacterium | reverse complement strand
TCTTTAAGTCTAATGTCTTTAAGTCTAATGTCTTTAAGTCTAATGTCTTTAAGTCTAATGTCTTTAAGTCTAATGTCTTTAAGTCTAATGTCTATAATTCTAATGTCTATAAGTCTAATGTCTTTAAGTCTAATGTCTTTAAGTCTAATGTCTTTAAGTCTAATGTCTTTAAGTCTAATGTCTTTAAGTCTAAAAATCTGTAAGTCCAAAAATCTATAATCTAAAAACTAGTAGTACATTTGCATTTTATTAAAAACAACATGAGAAACATCTTGATTATTGGTGCTGGAAAATCGGCATCGACATTAATTCAATATTTATTAAATAAATCTGATTCAGAAAAATTGCATTTAACAATTGGTGATTTATCATTAGAATTGGCTCAAAAAAAAACGCACAATCATAAAAATGCTACTGCAATTGCGTTAGATATTTTTAATGAAACGCAACGAAAAACCGAAATTCAAAAAGCCGATATAGTAATTTCAATGCTGCCTGCTCATTTACATATTGAAGTCGCCAAAGATTGCATTGTTTATAAAAAACACATGGTTACAGCATCTTACATTAGCGATGCAATGCAAGAACTCGACACTCAAGCCAAAGAAAATAATTTGGTTTTTATGAACGAAATTGGGCTTGATCCAGGCGTTGATCACATGTCGGCGATGAAAGTTATTGATGAAATTAATGAAAAAGGCGGCAAAATTATTCTCTTCGAATCTTTTTGTGGCGGATTAGTCGCACCCGAATCTGACAATAATCTTTGGAATTATAAATTTACTTGGGCGCCAAGAAATGTGGTTTTAGCTGGTCAAGGCGGCAGTGCCAAATTTATTCAAGAAGGAACTTATAAATATATTCCGTATCACAAACTTTTTCGCCGAACCGAATTTCTAGAAGTCGAAGGTTATGGTCGTTTCGAAGGTTACGCCAATCGAGATTCTTTAAAATACAGATCGATTTATGGTCTCGATGATGTTCTTACATTATATAGAGGAACAATTAGAAAAGTTGGTTTCTCGAAAGCTTGGAACATGTTCGTGCAACTCGGCATGACCGACGACAGTTACAAAATTGACAATTCTGACAGCATTTCGTATCGCGAATTTTTGAATCTATTTTTGCCATATCACCCAACCGATTCGGTCGAAATAAAAACCCGATTGTATTTGGGTATCGATCAAGACGATATCATGTGGGACAAACTTTTGGAATTAGATTTATTTAATTCTAACAAAATTGTAGGTTTACATGATGCATCACCAGCTCAAATTCTAGAAAAAATATTGTCTGACAAGTGGACTTTGCAGGAATCTGACAAAGACATGATTGTCATGTATCATAAATTTGGTTACGAAATCGATGGCAAACAACACCAAATCGATTCTAAAATGGTTTGCATTGGCGATGACCAAACTTACACTGCAATGGCAAAAACTGTTGGTTTGCCTGTGGCGATTGCAACTTTACTAATTTTGAATGGGAAAATTGCTACACCAGGAGTTCAATTGCCAATTACCAAAGAAGTTTATTTGCCAATTCTTGAAGAATTAACAAACTACGGAATTAATTTCAAAGAAACCGAAATGCCATATATTGGTTACAATCCTGATAAACTAAAAAATTAATTTACTTTTTAGAAAGATTTTCGAGCATAATATTGGTCATATTTTCTAATTCGAACTCGTGTTTCCAATTCCAGTCTTTTCTAGCGCAAGAATCATCAATGCTTGCTGGCCATGAATCGGCAATTTTTTGACGGAAATCTGGGTTATAGGTTATTTCGAATTCTGGAATATGTTTTTTAATTTCTTCGGCAATTTCAGTCGGCGTAAAACTCATTGCAGCTAAATTATATGAAGATCTTATTTTAATGTCATTTTCATCGGCTTGCATAATTTTGATTGTTGCATCAATTGCATCATCCATATACATCATTGGCATTTTGGTTTCTGAACTCAAGAAACACTCATATTTTTTATCGGCGATTGCTTTATAAAAAATATCGACTGCATAATCGGTCGTGCCACCGCCAGGCAATGTTGTCCAAGAAATTAAACCAGGATAACGAATACTTCGAACATCGACACCAAAAATATTGTGGTAATATTCGCACCATCTTTCGCCCGATTGTTTACTAATTCCATAAACCGTGCTTGGTTCCATAATTGTGTATTGTGGCGTGTTTTCTTTTGGTGTTGTTGGTCCAAAAACCGCAATACTCGATGGCCAAAATATTTTTTTTATTTTTTTGGCTTTCGCTAAATTAAGTACATGAAAAAGCGAATTCATGTTCAAATCCCACGCAAAAGCTGGATTTTTTTCGGCTGTTGCCGATAATAAAGCTGCCATTAGGTAAACATCGGTTATTGCATGAACTTCTACTAAATGTTCTATTTGATTGAAATCTAAAGCATTAACAACTTCGAATGGTCCAGAATTAACAACATCATTATTCAGTTTTCGAATATCGGCCGCAATTACATTATTAATGCCATAAATTGACCTAAGTTTTTGGGTCAATTCGGTTCCTATTTGTCCGCAAGCACCAATAATCAGAATTTTAGTATCCATTTTTTATTTTATATAATACAAATATAACTTTTTCATTTTAAAGTTTAATATTCAAAAATGAGTTTTATTTTTTATATTATTGAAGTCGTTTAAACTTTTTTGATTGTAGCCAATTGAAAAAAGTTTAAACGACTTCATTCTTCAAAATTTAGATTCAATGTTATTTCAGAATTTTTTCAAATTGATCTCCATTTGATTTTTTTTTAATTTAGTATGATTTTTAATTATTTCAGAAAATAAAAAAAACAGGTATTTATACTTGGTTTACTGCGATTTAAATAAATTATTTTTGAAAAATATTTTAATCTCAGATTACGCATTAGAACTATTTAAAAATTTGACCTTTGTCAAAGTTCAATTTCCTTTCGTTAAAAACTTTGACAAAGGTTTATAAAACTAAAAAAATTCTTTAATGCGTAATTTGGGTTAATATAATATTTTAAATAAAATTATCATAACTGACAAACATTTTGTTGTATTACTTTAATTTAAAATATTATAACTGATAAACAAACGTTAATCATATAGTTTTGTTACAATAATTCCAAAATATTTGAATTTTTACCAATATATTTGAAAATAATTAACCCCAAATTAATAGTATGTCAGATTTTTTAAACCAATTCGGAGAAGAGCTTAAAACAAACATTCAGGGCTTTATTGCGGTGGCTGTTGCAGAAATTAAAAGCGGAATTACCTACTTTTCATTAACTATTGATCCTGCATTTGATCCAGAATTAGCAGCAGCTTTTAACCTAGAAGTGGTCAAAGCGAAATTAAATGCAATTAGTGTTTTAGGTTTAAAAAATCAGAACATTAATACCATAATGATTGAACTTACAACACAAATACATATTATAGATATTTCTGCAAATAGTGAATATTTTATTTACTTGGCCGTAGATGCAACAAAAGCCAATTTAGGAATGGTTAAAGCTCTTTTAAACAAATACAAAAAAGAAATTTCTGAAAAAATTTAATTTTTTATTCTAAGCATACTCAAAAAATTTAATACAAATTTTTGAGATTTTTATTACCCACATCTCGAACAAATTTTATAATTTTTTTCCCCAAAAAAATGATTAAAAATTACCTACAAAATTATCAAAATTTCCCAAAAGAAATTTGGATATTAACATTAATGACTTTTATAAATAGAGCTGGAACTATGGTTATACCATTTCTATCAAAATATTTGAATGAAAGTCTGCATTTTAGTTTCAGTCAAATAGGCTGGGTTTTAGTTTTTTTTGGAATAGGTTCTATAATAGGAACTTGGTTGAGCGGAAAATTATCAGATATTTTTGGATTTTACAAAGTAATGGTTTTTAGTTTGTTTGCCACTGGTTTTATGTTTTTTATGTTACAATTCATAACTTCTTTTATTGGTTTTTGTATAGGAATACTTGTTTTAACTAGTATTTCCGATATGTACAGGCCAGCAATGTTGGTGTCTTTAAATTCATTTACCAAAAAGACCAATAGAACTAGAGCTTTCACTTTGGTTAGATCTGCTGTAAATTTGGGCTTTTTATTTGGACCTGTTATTGGCGGATTAATCATAATGAATAATGGTTATTCTCAGTTGTTTTTTATTGATGGTGCAACTTGTATTTTGGGAGTTACAATTTTTGTAATTTTTGTCAAAGAAAGAAAATTACCTTTTGTACTAAAAAAACACGAAATTGGAAAAGATTATTATTCAATAATTAAAGACAAGCCTTTTTTGGTTCACTTAATTATTACAACAATAACGGGTGTTTTATTCTTTCAAATTTTTACAATAATGCCAATTTATAACAAATTTCAATTCAATTTAACAGACCTTAATTGTGGCTTGTTGTTGAGCATGAATGGCGTACTGATTTTGTTGTTTGAATTGCCTTTAGTTAATTACATCGAAAAAAATAAAATTAATAAAATGAGAGTAATAATTCTTGGATTATTATTTATGGTGTCAAGTTATGTTATGGTTTTATTAATAAGCAACAATCCAATGGTGTTAATGTTAATGATGCTTTTAATGAGTTTTGGAGCAATGTTAACTTTTCCGTTTGCAAGTTTTTTCGCAATGACACGATCACACGTTAATCAAGAAGGCAAATATATGTCACTTTTTACAATAAGTTATAGCATTGCTCATATTTTAGGCGCTAAAACAAGTTTAACAGTTATTGAAAATTACAGCTACAATTCAAATTGGATTTTCATGATAACAATTGGTTTGCTTGCTGTTTTACTTTCCTATTGGTTAAATAATTTAATTCATAAAGAAAATGAAGAAATTATTTCTAAAATAACTCATTCTCTATTTAAAAGCAAATAACAAACGTTTAAACCCACATTACTCATTACGATTCGTGATCAAAACGATTTATGCAATAAAATTTGGGCTCATGCAGTTTTTTTAGATTGAAAACAAATGTTATATGTTAAGGTAAAAAAAAATATACATCGAAGATAGATGAATACCAAATGAAAATAATAAAACTCGAATGAAGCGCTAAAATTTGAAGTACATTCTAGACTAAAAGTGCGACTATCGAAACAAAATGTTTATAATAGAATACTAATTCGCAATCTTGGTTAAAAGTTGTCAATAGAAATTTAGAAAACGATTTCGTAAGTGATTTCGTAAATTTTTTATGTTTTTTTTATGAATCTTGAAATTTTTTCTTACTTTTTTAGTTATATCAAAAAAAATGTTTAATTTGGCTTCTTAAACTAACAAAATTTAACCCAATGAAAATCTATTTATTCATTATGTCATTGTTTTTTTGCGGAATTTCGTTTGCGCAAAATTCAATTTCAGGAACTGTAACCAACAGTAAAAACGAACCAATTTCGGGCGCAAATGTCAAAGTAGCTGGTGAATCATCAAGCACATCGACCGATTTTGACGGAACATTTACTGTAAAATCTTCAAAAGCAACAGCAACAATCGAAGTTTCTAATTTAGGTTATGAAACTAAAAAAGCACAAGCAACTGCTGGAACCAAAGTAACAATAATGTTGCAAGATCTAGAAACGAAACTTAACGAAATTGTAGTTTCGGCATCAAGAACGCCAGAAAGAGTTTTAGAATCGCCAGTTACTATCGAAAGAATGACATTAAAAGACATCAAAAAAACCGCAGCTCCGACTTTTTACGATGGTCTAGAAAACATGAAAGAAGTGCAAATGAACACCAGTTCAATGTCGTTTAAGTCAATAAATACACGTGGTTTTGCAACAGTTGCCAACACACGTTTCATGCAATTGGTTGATGGTATGGACAATTCATCTCCTTTATTAAATTTCGTTTTAGGAAACCTTATTGGAGTTTCTGAAATTGATGTTCAAAGTGTTGAATTGTTGCCAGGTGCGTCTTCTGCATTATATGGAGCCAATGCTTTTAACGGTATATTATTCATGACAAGTAAAAGCCCTTTTACGAGTGAAGGAATTTCTACTTATTTAAAGTATGGACAAACAAGCCAAAAAGCTGCTGGACAAAATTCGTATTACGATTTTGGAGTTCGAGTAGCTAAAAAATTCTCAAGACATTTTGCTGCAAAAGGCAATGTAACTTTCATGAGAGGAACCGATTGGTGGGCTACAGACTATTCAGACAAAAATGTAGCTGGTCGAGATAGAAATTATCACGGTTATGATGGTTTAAACATTTATGGAGACGAAGCAGCAACCATTTTATCTGCTCCAAGTTTACCAAATGATAGAGTTTCAAGAACTGGTTTTCGAGAAATTGATTTAACAGATAATAAAGTAACAAATACCAAAGCAGATTTATCATTGCATTTTAAGCCATTTAATAATGATTTTGAAGTAATTTGGCAATCTAAATTTGGTTTTGGAAATACAGTTTACCAAGGTGCAAGTAGATATTATTTAAATAATTTCTTCATGCAACAACACAAACTTGAAATTAAAGGTAAAGATTTTTTTGTAAGAGGTTACACAACAACTGAGGATGGTGGACGATCTTATGACATGACTTTTACTGCATTAAACATAAACAGATCTTTCAAAGCGGATAAAAATTGGTTTACAGATTACGCTACTGCTTATGCGCGTTCAAGTTTGCTACTTGGTGCCACAGCTCAACAAGCTGAAAAACTAGCAAGAAAATTTGCAGACTATAATGAATCGCCAGTCGGATTAGGACTTAATCCATCAGTAGACCCGACAAATCCTAATGCTCCAAACGGAAAAAGGTTTGAACCAGGAACACCTGAATTTAAGAAAGCATTTAATAAAGTAATTGCAGATCCAAATATTTTAACTGGTTCACGACTAGTAGATAACTCCAGAATTTATCATTCAGATGCTAACTATAATTTCAGACAATCAATAGTTAAATTTGCAGAAATTCAAGTTGGTGGGTCTTATAGATTATTCAACTTAAATTCGTCAGGTAGAATTTATACCGATTTAAATGACCCAATTAATTACAACGAATATGGGCTATATACACAATGGAGAACTAAATTTATTGATGATAGATTAAAACTCAGTGCATCACTTAGATATGACAAAGCTAAAAATTTTGATGGTAATTTCTCTCCAAGAGCATCAGTAGTTTATTCCGCTGGGAAAGTTAAAAACCACAATTTTAGAGCATCTTTTCAAACAGGTTTTAGAAATCCTTCTACTCAGGATCAATACATTGGTTTTAATATAGGTAACGCTGTATTGGTTGGTTCTGCTCCAGATAATCTTGAAAGATATAAAGAAACAGTTAGAGTAAACCCTACTATTACTCCAATCCCTACTGCTTTTGTGGATGCTTATGATCAGGAAATCACTGGTAATAATGCATATAATAATTCATTTACAGCAGCTTCAGTTACAAAATTTGCTACTAAATTTGCAACAAATCCAACTGAAGCACTTGCAGAATTAAGAAAAACGAATGTTGGTCTTGTAAAACCAGAAACCGTGAAGGCTTTTGACTTAGGTTATAGAGGTGAAGTAAAAGGTTTTTCTATAGACGTTAATGGTTATTACAATATTTATAATAATTTCTTAGGAAACGTAAATGCATTGGCACCATTGTACGGAATTGCAGAAAATTCACCAGCAATCACAACCATAACAGGTAATACTGGAGTGAATGCAATTTTATCAGGTAATACAAGAGCGTTTCAACTATACACCAATACTAATTTAGAGATTAAATCAATTGGTGTTGGTTTGGGTTTATCTCGAAAAATTGTAGGAGATTTTGAATTGTCTGGAAATTATAATTACGCACAATTTGAATTTGATAAATCTGCTGATGCAGGATTCGAAGCAGGTTTTAATACCCCAAAACACAGAGCTAAAGCAACTTTAAGTAACGATAAGTTATTTGGAAAACTAGGAATATCGATTGGTGGTCGTTGGAATAGCGAATACATATGGGAATCTACTTTCGCAGATGGAGTCATTGCAGAAGCAACCGTTATTGATGTTCAGGCTAATTACAATTGGAATGCATTAAAATCAACTATAAAAATTGGAGCTACTAATATTGGTGGTAAGGAATATGGTCAAGTAGTAGGAGCAGGACTAATAGGACAACAAATATATGCTTCTTGGACAATCAATCCATAAATATTAATTTAGATAAATAAAAATATCATGATAAAAAATATAAAAATACTAGCACTAGCATCATTGTTTTTTGTAGCGTGCGAGAAAGAAGAAGAAAAAATTGTAGTTGCCAACTCATCTGATGGATTGGCTTTAACCGCTGGAACCGCAAATTTTGCAAAATACGTAGCCATTGGAAATTCTTTAACTGCTGGTTTTAGTGACAATTCATTATTTAAAGCTGGTCAATTGGGTTCTTGGACAAATATATTGGCAGAACAATTTAAAACTGTTGGTGGTGGAGAATTTAAAATTCCATTAACAAATAATAATGTTGGTGGATTGTTATTTAATAGTAATGTAAACCCTCGATTTGGCGCAAGATTTTATTTTACAGGTAACCCAGATTCACCTGTGGCTCAAGCATCTGGGGTTGGAGTTGCAACTAACGAAGTTTTCAATCAAACCTTAGCAATTGGTGGACCCTACAACAACGTGGGTGTTCCTGGTGCAAAAAGTTTTCATGTGCTTTCTTCTGGTTATGGTCAACTTTTAAATTTAATAACAGTTCCTCCAACAGCTAATCCTTATTATGCACGTTTCGCACCACAAGGTGCAGATGCTAAGTCCATGCTAAATTATGCATTTGACCAAAAACCAACTTTTTTTTCACTTTGGATAGGTAACAACGATGTTTTATCTTACGCAACTTTTGGTGGCGACGGAGTTGACCAAACTGGCAATCCAAACGCAGCATCTTACAGCGATAGTGACATTACAGATCCTACTTTGTTTTCAGGTGTATACAACAATTTATTAAATAAACTTACTTCTGAAGGTGCAAAAGGTGCTGTTGCAAATATTCCTTATGTAACTAGTTTACCATTTTTTTACGCCATAAAATATAATCGTCTTACGCAAGCAAATTTAACTGTACAGGGTGTAAATCAAGTCCCTGAATTAAATGCAAAACTTTACGGCCCTTTAAAATTAGCATTATCAAATTTAGGTCAAGGCAGCAGATTAAATTTATTGGCTACAACTGGTAATAACCCAATGATTATGAGAGACAAGTCATTAACCGACGTATCAACTGATTTAACAACTCAATTAACAACTATTTTTACGGCTGCAGGATTGCCTCCTGCATTAGCGGCTGGACAAGCAGCCGTTTTAGGTTCGGTATTTGGACAAGCAAGACAAACTAAAGAAACAGATTTAATATGTTTTAGTAGTGCAACTAGAATTGGTCAAGCACCAAATGTGCCACAAGATGGTGTTACCTCACCAGCACCAACTATAAATGCAATGGGCGTGTCTTTCCCTTTGCCAGATCGTTATGTTCTAACGCCTAGTGAAGTACAAACTGTAACTGTTGCCACTGATGCATATAATGCTTCAATTAAATCTTTAGCAACCGCAAAAGGACTTGCTTTCATAGATGCAAATTTAATTTTAAAAAATTTATTCTCATTTGGTGCTAATGAAGGAGGCTTTACTTTAAGAGCTACATACGCAACGGGCGGAGCATTTTCTATGGATGGTGTACATCCAGCACCTAGAGGTTATGCGTTAATAGCAAACTCTTTCATTAGAGAAATCAACAAAACATACGGTTCTAACATCAAAACCGTAGATTTAGGTAATTACAGATTTTTATATCCAGCAGTAATTGGAGACGGAAATAAATAAAATTAAAACTATTACACAAAAAAACCGTCAAGCAGTTTCGTTTGATGGTTTTTTTGGTTTAATAAATATATTTTAATTATAATTGTAGAAACATTTGTTATGGACACTCAATTAATCTCAGAAATACAATCTTTGCCAATTTATATGCAAACTGAAGTAAAAGATTTTGTAGGTTTTTTAAAAACTAAATTAATTAATAAAAAACCAATTATTATTAAAAAAAGAGAGTTTGGGAAATATAGCGGTAAAATTAAAATCGCTAATGATTTTGACGAGCCATTAGATGATTTTAAAGAATACATGTAATGGATTATTTAATTGACACTCATGTTTTGTTGTGGTTTATGGATGGTAGTAGTTTATTACCACAAAGGATTAAAGAGATAATAGAAAACAAAAACTCAAAATGTTTTATTAGTACCGCAAGTATTTAAGAAATCGCTATAAAAATTTCCTTAAATAAATTATTTTTAGAAATTGAGTTTGATGAAATTGAAGATTATCTTTTAAGAAACGAAATTGAAATATTAAATATTAATTTTAATCAATACCCAAAATTTAATAAATCTTGAGTTCATTCACAAAGACCCATTTGATAGAATTATTATCGCTCAAACAAAATCGGAAGAATTGATTTTGATTACAAAAGATGAGAATATACATTTATATAAAAACATCAATACACTTTGGTAGTTCCTTATATATCTGAAAACATAAAAACCACCAAGCAATCCTGCAAGGTGGTTTTTTGCTTTTATAGCAATTTTATCAATAAAAATAAAATCAACAAACAATACCGTAAAAAACCATTAATTTTTTTTAAAATAATTATGGATATTATAAATTTAAAAATTATCTTTGCACAAAATTAAAAAACATAAGTTTTCATTTATCAAGCTCCTCTCCTTTGGAGAGGTTGGGAGAGGTTAATACACTCATAAACAATGTCAAAAGTAATAGGAAAAGTTGCCCAAATCATCGGACCAGTTGTCGATGTAGTTTTTAATGGTAAAGATGTTGAACTTCCAAAAATTTATGATTCATTAGAAATCACTAAAAAAGATGGAACTTTACTAGTTCTAGAAGTACAATCGCACATAGGTGAAAACACTGTTCGTACAATCTCTATGGATTCTACTGATGGATTGTCTCGCGGTTACGAAGTTGTGGGAACAGGAAATCCTATAAAAATGCCTATTGGTGCTGACGTTTACGGACGTTTGTTCAACGTAATTGGCGATGCAATTGACGGTTTAGGAGAATTACCAAAAGACGGCGAAAACGGAATGTCAATTCACCGTCCAGCTCCAAGATTCGAAGATTTATCAACTTCATCAGAAGTTTTATTTACCGGAATTAAAGTTATCGATTTAATTGAACCTTACTCAAAAGGTGGAAAAATTGGATTGTTTGGTGGTGCTGGTGTTGGTAAAACAGTATTGATTCAAGAGTTGATTAACAATATAGCAAAAGGTCACGGCGGACTTTCTGTATTCGCAGGAGTAGGAGAAAGAACACGTGAAGGAAATGACTTACTTCGCGAGATGTTAGAGTCAGGAATTATAAAATATGGCGACGCATTTATGCATTCTATGGAAGAAGGCGGATGGGATTTGTCAAAAGTTGACATGAAAGGAATGAGAGAATCAAAAGCGACTTTCGTTTTTGGTCAAATGAATGAGCCACCAGGAGCACGTGCTCGTGTGGCACTTTCTGGATTATCTATTGCAGAATATTTCCGTGATGGTGCTGGTTCGGATCAAGGAAAAGATGTACTTTTCTTTGTTGATAACATTTTCCGTTTTACACAAGCAGGTTCTGAGGTTTCGGCTCTTTTGGGTCGTATGCCATCAGCAGTAGGATATCAACCAACTTTGGCAACAGAGATGGGAGCCATGCAAGAAAGAATTACATCTACCAATAAAGGTTCGATTACATCTGTTCAAGCGGTTTATGTTCCTGCAGATGATTTAACCGATCCAGCTCCAGCAACAACATTTGCTCACCTTGACGCAACAACAGTATTGTCCAGAAAAATTGCCGAATTAGGAATTTACCCAGCAGTTGACCCGTTAGATTCTACTTCTAGAATATTAACGCCACAAATTTTGGGTGATGAACATTATGATTGTGCGCAAAGAGTTAAAGAAATACTTCAAAAATACAAGCAATTGCAAGATATTATTGCAATTCTAGGTATGGAAGAATTATCTGAAGAAGATAAATTATCGGTTTCTCGTGCAAGACGTGTACAACGTTTCTTGTCGCAACCATTCCATGTTGCTGAGCAATTTACTGGTCTTAAAGGTGTATTGGTTGATATTAAAGATACCATCAAAGGTTTCAATATGATTATTGACGGAGAATTAGACCATTTGCCAGAGGCAGCATTCAACCTCAAAGGTACAATTGAAGACGCAATTGAAGCAGGAGAAAAAATGTTGGCAGAAGCTTAAAAAAGTTTTCAGTTTTCAGTCCCAGTCTCAGTACTGCGACTGAAAACTGCGACTGAAAACTCAAAAAAATATGATTTTAGAAATAGTATCACCAGAAGCATCTTTATTTAAAGGCGAAATAACGTCGGTTGCTGTCCCTGGCGTTGACGGAGATTTTCAAATATTGAACAATCACGCACCCATTGTATCCATTCTGCAAAAAGGAAGCGTTAATATTGTTGCTCAATCTTTTAATTTAAATAAAGAAGCAATTGCATTATTCGTAAAACAAAATGACCAAAATTATTCAATTGCTATTAATTCTGGAACACTAGAAATGAAAGACAATGAAGTAATTATACTTATTGATTAGTTTAATTTTATGAGTATATAAATCCTAAAAATACTAGTAGAATAATTAAGTTTAATTAGTATAGACTTTTATTGACATATAAATTAAAAAACCATTTAGGATCTACTAAATGGTTTTTTAATTATTAACTTATAAGTGGTACTACCAAGTATTGAATGGGTTTTCTATTTTGTAATAAAAAATTTAGCACTCTAGTCTTTTAGGACGAGACACTAACTGTCCCACTATTTTTGCAACTCGTTTCAAGTGCCAAAATAGCCGAAATTTTCCCTACAGCAGCAAAGCGCTAAAAAATTATTTAGTTTTTGCTGGTTTTTGCATTATAGCATCATTCTCATTTATTTCATTTCTAAATTCCATTTCGGGCATGATTTTACAAAACATAAAAGAAGAATTGTAAAACCTAAAACCAAAAACAATTTGACAAAGTAATCATGCCTGAAGACATATAAATTTTAACTTCAATTTAAAAGATAATAAAAACTTTAGAACTGTTGAGGAAATTAAAAACTAAGTCAATCAAGACAATAGCGAAATTGAAAAAAAAATTAATATCTTCGTATAGAACAATTTACTAAAAGAATATACACTAAGCGATGGCATCAAAGCATTAACTTTGTTCGAAAGTGTAGAACAAATTATTAATGAAAATATACCTAAGAATGGGTAAATAACCTGTAATTAAGTAATGTCTTATATTAAAATTTTAGAAAATATGAAAGTAGAAAAATACAAAATTGGAACTGGTGGCAAAAAAATTTATATTTCGGCAAATATTTTTACCACCGATGGTGCACTAGTTACAGCAGATGTAAACTTGCTAATTAATAACAAAAAATACATAAAAGCCGAATCTAAGAATGGCGAAGCATTTATAGAAAAATCGTTAATAGATACCGATAAAGACCTTGCTAATGGACTAATTGTTATTGAAGCAGATATTGATTTAAAATTAATCGATAACGACTATTGGCAAGAAATATTTAACGACCTTGCAATAGAATACTTGTTTGATGGTGGCGATAAAAATGAAATTTTTAAGCTAGAAATCGAGGATATAAAATATAAAAGCAGTTCTGGAAGAATAATTGTTACCAAAAAATACTTTGTTTTTAAAAGTTAAATATTATGAAAAAATTAGCTGTATTTATTTTTATTAATTTGATTATTATTTCAAATAGTATAGGTCAAGAAAATATTGATTTGAAAGATTTGAAAACGCCAAGTTCGCCTGGATTTCAAATTCTAGACATCGCTCCAACTTCAATAGAAAGGCCGACTAATCCTAAAGAATTTGCACTTTCTGTAATGAATTTAACCAGCAATGGCACTGTAATTCCAAAGAATTTTGCAGTTGAATTTTCGCCATTTTGGTATGTTAAATCCAACACTACTAGTATTTATAAATATTTAAATATCGAAAATAAAGAAAATTCAAACATTTTTAGTGGACTTTTCAGAAAAATGAGCATTTCATTAGCATCGGTATCAAGCGATTCGACAGCGGCTAATCTAATAAAAAAAACTAATTACATAGCTTTTGGCATTAGAACTAATATTATAACCTATCGTTCCAAACAACAATCAGAAAAAATTAATAACGCTTTAAATGAGTATTCAAAAAGAGTAAAAGAACTTAGAGCACATCAATCTGAAATTGATGAACTCGAAATGAATTTGCAAAATAATTTAATCAAAACCGATAGTTTAGCAAGCAATTATAAAGATGCAAAAGAAGAAAATATTATTAAAGCAAAACAAGATTATGAAAATTCATTAAAAGAACAAGCAGTTATACAATTCAAAATAAGTACGTTGAGTGAAACCTTGCCTGATCAATTGGAGAAAAACATGGACAAAGATGAACAGATCAAAGAATATTATAGTCTTTTTCAAACATTGCCTTTGTTTCAAGTGGATGCTGCATTTGCCTATTCAGAGGCATTACCAAACAATGAATCTGGCGAACAACGTTTTAACAGAAGTGGCATTTGGATCAATGCAGCTTTAAACGCTTTTAGTCTAAATGAAGAATTAAAAGACAACCTCACAATGCTTTTTTCTGCCAAAATCATAAGCGATAATTTATTGGAATCAAATACAACCAACATTTACAAAAGACAAAATGCTTTTGATCTTGGATTTAAGTTACAATATCTTATAAAAAATTTATCTATTTCTTACGAATATTTAAAAAGAAATTATGCAAACAATTCTAATTTAAACAGTGAAAGAAGCGTGGGCGTAATCGAGTATAAAATTAGCGACGGTGTATTTATTAATGGAACTTTTGGAAACAATTTTGGAAATTCCAATAAACTTTTTACATTATTCGGAATCAATTATGGTTTTGGAAAATCTAAATTAAATATAAAAAATTAAGGTTGTGTTTAAGAAAAATGTAAATTTTCGAAGCCATTAATTTTTTACAATAAATGTATTGTTTTGTTATTTTGGTGAATGAAAAATTACATAAAATGTTTTATTTGTCTGATTTTTCAGTCTTCTAACATAAGTATTAGCAAGCTAATTTTCGCAAAAACAGTAATGTCAGAAATTTAAAGTTACAGGTTAAAT
The DNA here is from genome assembly GCA_043778105.1 of Bacteroidota bacterium. GTDB lineage: Bacteria > Bacteroidota > Bacteroidia > Flavobacteriales > Flavobacteriaceae > Flavobacterium. The sequence goes on along the minus strand of JAYWGV010000073.1, from coordinate 12,150 downwards.
TTTTTTAAAACGACAATTTTTTAAAATTTTTTTAAGATGTGTAAAAAATATTTTTACATATAAAACTTATATATAAAAAATGTACTTTTAGCACATGAACCAGAAACCAATAATTAATTGTCACACACACATTTTTATTGGAGAAAATGTTGCACCAGAAATTGCAAAAACAATTTTGCCGTTTCCGATGTACAAAATAATTACAATTCCATTAATTGTTAAAATTTGTAGGTTTTGGTTCACTAGCAAGTACAGTCCTTATGTTTTCCGTTTTAGTTTTAGATTTACGTTTACAAAATTGCAAAAAATTAACCTTTGGTTCAGAAATCTTTGGCAAAGCAATTTTGTAGTTAATTTTATTTACAAAACAATCGGACTTATCATTGTTATTTATGCAACCTATTTTATTGCACAATTTTTTCTTGAAATCGATGTTAATTTTTTAAATAAATATCAAGACATTTTTTTAGAAAAAATTAATTTTCCATACCAAGATTTGAATATTTTTAAATTGATAATAATAATTTGCTCTATAGTTTTTATTCCAATAGGCAGACATTTAGCCTTAGTTGTTTTGAAGGCTTCTAAAAAAATACCCTCATTATTATTCGATAAAAAATACATCGATTTTGCAATGCGTTACATCAACATTGGTCGATATGCTTACTATAAAAATCAAGCTACAATATTTAGTAAACTACGACAACAATATCCAAAAAACACTAAATTTATTGTTCTACCAATGGACATGCAATTTATGGAAGCTGGCACAACAAGCGCCAAAGGCAACTATAAATCGCAGATGGAAGAATTAAAGAAAATAAAAAATGGCAGTTTTGGACAACAAATACTGCCGTTTATTTTCATTGATCCAAGACGAATTGAAATTGATCAGAATAAAATCGATTCTGTTCTAGAACAACCTTTTTTTAAATGGACAACCACAAACGGGAAAGTAATTCTAGGCGAATGTTTCATAAAAGAATACATCGAAAAAGAAAAATTTAGTGGCTTTAAAATTTATCCCGCACTTGGATATTTTCCATTCGATGAAAAACTTTTGCCACTTTGGAAATATGCCGCCGATAATGGCATACCAATAACCACTCATTGCATTAAAGGAACAATATATTACAGAGGCAAAAAACAAAAACAATGGAATTACCACCAAGTTTTCAAACAAAGAATAAATAGTAATCCTGCGGAATTTAAAAATTTATTTTTACCAAGTCAGAACAACGCCGATTTTTCTAATGATTTTAATCACCCACTAAATTATCTTTGCTTATTAAATCCGTTACTTTTTAACGAGTTAGTGGCACAATCGTCACAAGAAATTAAAGATTTATTCGAATACAATTCCAATAATAAAACTGTAAAACACAATTTAAGTCATTTAAAAATATGTTTAGCTCACTTTGGTGGTGATGACCAATGGAAAAATTTTTTAAACAGCGATCGATACAATTATGCTCAACAATTAATAAAAAAACCCGATTTTGGAATTACATTTATTAAAAAAGAAAATCTCACAAAATCCCACGGCACATTAGAAAATATTTGGAAACATGTCGATTGGTACTCTATTATTTGCAGTTTAATGCTTCAATATGACAATGTATATGCAGATATTAGCTACATTATTCATGATACAGAAATTTTTCCTTTACTCAAACAGACACTAAATAATGAAAAATTAAAACCAAAAGTACTTTTTGGCACCGATTTTTATGTCGTTAGAAATCATCTAACCGAAAAAGAAATGTTGGTCAACACTATGTTTAATTTATCTGAAGAAGAATTTGACTGCATTGCAAGAGATAATCCTGATAAGTTTTTAAATCAAACAGTTGGATAAAAAAATCTACAAATTTCTATCACAACTTTATTCAATTAATAAAATATTATACACACCAATTTTTCAAATAATTTAAAAACTTTATTTAAAAAATATTAAGTAGTTTAATATATTTGCCTCGCAACCCTAAAAGTATTGGCATGAGCTTCGATAATTGTTTTTATTTCTGGTGAATAACCACCACCCATACTTACTTGAACAGGAATTTCCAATTTTTTACAAATCGCAAAAACAATTTCGTCTCGTTTTTTGCAACCATCAATTGTACAAGACAGTTTACCTAATTTATCGGTCTCAAGAATGTCAACTCCTGCTAAATAAAAAATAAAATCGGGTTTATGTTTTTCGATTAATTTTGGTAAAGTTTCAATTAAAATCGACAAGTAAGTATTATCATTTGTATCATTTTCAAGTTCAATATCTAAATCAGAAATTTCTTTTTTGAAAGGATAATTGGTTTTTCCATGCATAGAAAAAGTAAAAACTTTATCGTTATTCGAGAAAATTTCTGCGGTTCCATTTCCTTGATGCACATCAAGATCAACAATCAAAATTCGTTTTGCAAAATTGTTATTTATCAAATATTGTGCGCCAATAGCTTGGTCATTAAACATGCAAAAAGCTTCACCTCGATTGCTAAATGCATGGTGAGTTCCGCCTGCAATGTTAAAAGAAATTTCGTTTTGTAATGCTTTTTTGCAACCTAAAATTGTACCGTTTGCAATTCGCAATTCGCGTTCTATTAATTCTTTTGAAAGTGGAAAACCAACTTTTCGAGCCAATTTAGGATCTAAAGTTAAATTCAATAAATCGTCAACATATTGTTTTTCATGAATTGCCAAAACATAGTGCAAATCGCAAATTTCTGGTTCAAAAAAATCAGTTTTTTCTGCTGTTCCTTCGTGTAATAATTGTTTTGGAAGTAAATCATATTTTAACATCGGAAAACGATGTCCTTCTGGTAACGGATGTTTATAGATTGGGTGAAATGCAATTGGAAACATTATTCGTTCATCAGTTTTTGAAACAAATTTACAAATTTGCCCACATGATAACCATCAACCAATCCGTGGTGAACATGAATTGATATTGCCATAGATTTTTTATTATTTTCATCAATTATTTTTCCAAAAGTTATTTTCGGACAACTGTCTGGGAAACTAAAACTTCGTGCATGCGAAAGCGATGTAAAATTTATCCAAGGAATTGTGGAAAAATGAATCAAATTTATCAACGAAAATTCTCTTGTAAAAAGTCCTGTTGTATTGCGAACTCTTTCAATTTCTTTGATTGTGTTTTCAGAAAAAACTTTCAAATTCTCTTCAAATTTTATATGAGAAAAACCAAAAGTTTTGTCATCACGCATTATGGTTGCCGATGCATCGATTGCATCAAAAACATAAACTTCATTGTCAATAATTCGATACCTGAAATTTTCAACTTTATTAACCGCCATTAATGTTTTATGCAAATAATAAGTAAAAAATGAAATACCAAATTTCTTTGCATTTTCATAACCAATAGTGCAATCAATATTGGTTGTTATTCCAAAAAAAGGTTCTTCCATTTTATTGAAAAACTCAAAATGTTCTTTGCGATTCCAAGTTTCTAAATCCAATTTTTGTTTCATTATTATTTTATGAAAGTTAAAACTTCAGTAACATTCTTGAATTCAAAAAAGTTATTATGTTCGACTTTATGGTCAATTTTTTCGTGTTCCCAAGTTGTGTGAAACGGAATGTGAACTGCGAATCCGCCGATTGCCAATACTGGTAAAACATCAGATTTTAGTGAATTTCCAATCATTAAAAAATCTTTAGGTTCAATTTCTAATCTTTTTAACAAATGCAAATAATTAATTTCTTGTTTGTCCGACATTACTTCAATATGATGAAAATAATGCCCCAAACCCGATCGATGCAACTTACTTTGTTGGTCTTTCAAGTCGCCTTTGGTTGCAACGATAAGTTTGTATTTGCCGTGCAAAACTTTTAAAGTTTCTTCGACACCTTCAAGCAATTCGATTGGTTTTTCGAGTAATTCTTTGCCAAGTTCAATGATTTTTTCAATTACTTGCAACGAAATTGTATTGTTAGAAATTTTCATAGCAGCTTCTATCATCGATAAAATATAACCTTTTATTCCGTAACCGTATAATGGCAAATTTTCGATTTCGGTTTTGAATAACTCTTGCGATAATCCTTGGTGCGACAAATAATCTTGCATTAATACACAAAATTTTTGTTCTACTTCTTGAAAATATGGTTCGTTGACAAACAGTGTGTCGTCGGCATCGAATGCTATAATTTTTGGGTTCATTTCATTTTTTTTAATTATAAAATTTATCTTCCTTCCAGTTTTTTGGATTGTTCTCAATATAATTTTGAATTCTTTCAAATGCTTGTGAATCACGAATAATATTGTCCCAAAATCTGGCTTGCCATCCAAAATTATCGTCAAAAAATTTCACATTATTTGTAACAACCGATTTATATGAACGTATTATTGTAGAAATAGAACCAGGTTTTGGTGAAATTTTAGACATTTTTTGATTTTTATCCGTTTTTTCCGTAGAGACGTTGCAATGCAACGTCTCTAAAATATCGTCAACGTTTGCAATACCATCAACGTCATCATCCATATTCGGTTTATTAATAATCAAAATTCCATGAACATGATTTGGCATGATTTCAAAATTACCCAATTCAATAAACGGGAAATGTTTTGGAATTTCAGCCCAAAAATTATACGCCAAACAACCAATTTCATTATAAATCATTTTATTATTGGCAATTTCACCAAAAAAACGTTTTCTGTTTTTTGTACAAATAGTTATAAAATAGGCACCATTAGAACCATAATCCCAATTTTTTAATCGTGTAGAATCTATTCGAAATTTATTTTTGTATTTTGGCGCAGGCATTAAATTATCGGTTTTTGGTAGAGAAGTTGCATTGCAAAGTCTCTATTTTATTATTATTATTTAAACGTATGTGTAATGGTTAAACGTCGTATTGCAAGGTTAATGTTTAAACGTCGCATTGCAACGTTTTTACGGATTTCACGAAACCATTTCACCATTCTCAACCCCATCAACATCTGGATTCAAAAACGCCAATTTTCCATCGGGCAAATTGGTCATTAAAATCATACCTTGACTTTCAACGCCACGCAAATTTCTTGGTGATAAATTGACTAAAACTGTGACTTTTTTACCAATAATTTCTTCGGGCGAAAAACTTTCTGCAATACCCGAAACTATTGTTCTAATATCAATTCCAGTATCAACTTTCAAGATTAAAAGTTTGTTGGCTTTTGGCATTTTTTCTGCTTCGAGAATCGTACCTATTCGAATGTCCATTTTAGCAAAATCATCAAACTGAATGGCTTCTTTTTGAGGAACAATTACGGCATTTGCAGATGCAATCTCAACTTTATTCGCAGTTTTGGTAGCTTCTAACTTATCAATTTGTTTTTGAATTTGAATATCTTCTATTTGCGTAAACAAAATATCGGCTTTTTCGGTTTGAATTAAATGATTTGGTTTCAATAATTCTGAAATCGAACTAATATCATTCCAACCAAAATTAATATCAAAATGCAATAATCGCTTTATTTTATTTGATGTAAACGGCAAAAACGGTTCACACAAAATTGCCAATGCAGTTGTTATTTGCAACGCAATATACATTTGTGTTTGCACACGTTCTGGATTGGTTTTTATGGTTATCCAAGGTTCTTGCTCGGTTAAATATTTGTTTCCAAGTCGGGCAACATTCATCATTTCGCCTTGTGCTTCACGAAATCTATATCGCTCAATCGAGCTTGAAATTATTGCTGGAAATGTTTTTAAATCAGCTAAAACTTGAATATCGGCATCAGAAAATTCGTTTGGCGAAGGAACAATTCCATCATAATACTTATTAGTCAAAACAATAACACGGTTTACAAAATTTCCAAAAATCGATGCCAATTCGCTATTGTTTCTCGTTTGAAAATCTTTCCAAGTAAAATCATTATCTTTAGTTTCGGGTGCATTGGCGGTTAAAACATAACGCAAAACATCTTGCTGATTCGGAAAATCTTCAAGATATTCGTGCAGCCAAACTGCCCAATTTTTCGAGGTCGAAAGTTTGTTGCCTTCCAAGTTCAAAAACTCATTGGCTGGCACATTGTCTGGCAAAATATAACTTCCTTCGGCTTTTAGCATTGCAGGAAAAATCACACAATGAAAAACAATATTGTCTTTGCCAATAAAATGTACCAATTTAGTACTTGTTCCGCCGTCTGCGGAATCTTTCTTCCAATAATCTTCCCAGTTTTTGCCTTCACGAGCAGCCCATTCTTTGGTTGACGAAATGTAACCAATTGGCGCATCGAACCAAACATAAAGTTTTTTTCCTTCGGCACCTTCAACGGGAACATCAATTCCCCAATCTAAATCTCGGGTTACTGCTCTTGGTTCTAAACCGCCATCAATCCATGATTTTACTTGACCTAAAACATTGTTTTTCCAATCTTTTTCGTGACCAACAAGAATCCATTCTTTCAAAAAATCAGAATATCGGTCAAGTGGCAAAAACCAATGTTTTGTTGATTTCAAAACTGGAATTTCGCCCGTAATTGTCGATTTCGGATTTATTAAATCGGTAGCATTTAAAGTAGAACCACATTTTTCGCATTGGTCGCCATAGGCCTCTTCGTTGCCGCATTTCGGGCAAGTTCCAACCACAAATCTATCTGCCAGAAATTGGTCGGCTTTGGCATCATACAATTGTTCGGTTGTTTCTTCAATAAAATCGCCGTTGTCATATAATTTTCTAAAAAATTCCGAAGCTGTTTCATGATGAATTTTCGACGATGTTCTAGAATAATTATCAAACGAAATTCCGAAATCTAGAAACGATTTTCTAATAATTCCGTCATATTTATCGATAACTTCTTGTGGCGAAATGCCTTCTTTTTTGGCTTTCATCGAAATAGCAACGCCGTGTTCATCGCTGCCGCAAATAAATGCAACATCTTTATTTTGTAATCGTAAGTGCCGCGAATAAATGTCCGAAGGCACATAAACACCCGCCAAATGTCCAATATGAATTGGTCCGTTGGTATATGGCAAAGCTGCGGTAATGGTATATCTTTTTGGGTTTTCTAACATATTAATTTTAAATAAAGCACAAAAATAAGCAATAGATTTATTTATACTGAATTTATTTCAGGATTTGAAGCTATTTCCTGCTGTCATTCCAATCTTTTTTTCAATTTCTCAATTGCCACGCCTTTAAAGGCTTGGCAATTGAGAAATTGAAAAAAAGGATTTCCCTTCCATCAGGGCTAGGGCTTTTGCATTCATTTCAAGAATTTTTGTATATTTGTAAAAAATAAATTTAATGAAATTCTACCTATATATAAGCCTCTTTTTTTTAATAATCTCTTGCAAAAACAATAACGAAATCAGGCTTGCCGAAAACTTAAAAGATTCTAAAAAGAAAGAAATTATTTTTGCAAACATCAATAAAGCATGGGTTTTTAATACAACTCCAAGCAATGCAACGTCGCAAACATTAACCACAAACTGGACCGAATGGCGCATTTTTCTTGATGAAATGTCCAAAAAACCAAAATCGACGATTGGCGCATTTCAACAAAAAGCCAAAAATTTATCTAAAAAAGCACTCGATTTAAAAAGTAAAATTCCAGCAAGGTTTAATGGACCAGCAATAAAATCTCGAATAACTGTATTGATTACTAAAGTCAATTCTTTAGATTTATACATCAATTTAAGTCAAATTCCCGACGCTAAAGTTATTCTCTTAATTAACGAAATTAACGAACAAATTCAATCTTTGCAAAACCAAATGGACGAGATTACACGTCGAAGCCAAATTCCAACCGAAGTTGGCGAAAGCGATTTAATAAAAATGATGGATACAACTCGAGCCATTCCAAATGTTCCTTTGGATGCTAATCTGAATATTCAATAAATTATTTGTAATTTTGCTTTAAAATATTTTAAGAATGGATACTTGGAACAAACTTATCGAAATAAATCCCGAAATTAGATTTGGAAAACCAACAATAATTGGAACCAGAATTACAGTTGCAGATATTTTATCGTGGCTCGCCTCAGGAATAAATAATGAAGCTATCTTAGAAGATTTTCCAGAATTAACTAATGAATCTATTTTGGCGGCATTGTCTTTTGCCGTAAATAAAAAATATTTAAATTAACATTTCTCACTAAAAATCTGTGAAATCTGTGAAATCTGTGGCAAAAAAACCAAAAATTGAGCAAATCTAAATTACAAAACACCTACGACAACGCACCAAAAATAAAGCAAATTGTCGATAGTCTACAAACTCCAGAAAACAAACTTTTTTTACAAGGATTGGTGGGATCATCATTGTCATTTGTCATTAACTCATTATTTGTAAAAACCGAAAAACCTTTCTTAATTTTATTTAACGATAAAGAAGAAGCGGCCTATTATCTTAATGATTTAGAACAACTCATTGGCGAAAAAGACGTTCTTTTTTATCCAGGTTCTTATCGAAGACCTTATCAAATTGAAGATACCGACAATGCCAATGTCTTGCTTCGAGCCGAAGTTTTAAATCGGATAAATTCTCGCAAAATACCAGCTATAATTGTTACTTATCCCGAAGCGCTTTTTGAGAAAGTCGTTACTAAAAAAGATTTAGAAAAAAATACTTTAAAAGTCGCTGTTGGCGATAAAATCTCAATAGAATTTATCAATGAAGTTTTGTTTGAATATGAATTCAAACGAGTTGATTTTATAACCGAACCAGGAGAATTTTCTGTTCGTGGTGGAATTATCGATGTTTTTTCGTTCTCAAATGATAATCCGTATAGAATAGAGTTTTTTGGCAATGAAGTCGATTCTATCCGAAGTTTTGATGTTGAAACGCAATTATCTATCGAAAAACAAAAGAAAATCACGATTATTCCTAATGTTGAAAATAAATTTTTCGAAGAAAACCGTGAAAGTTTCTTAGAATATATTTCGTCAGAAACCATAATCGTTATTCAAAATACAGAATTACTTTGTTCGAAACTCGATAAATTATTTGCAAAATCTCAAGAAATTTTCGATAATCTCAATTCGACAATCAAAAGGTTAGAACCTGCAAAAATATTTCTAAATCAATCAGAATTCATTAAAAAAGCGTTGGATTTTTCTATTATCGAATTATCGAAACCAACTTTTAGAACCAAAAAAGAATTTGAATTTTTTATTCAGCCACAACCATCTTTCAATAAACAATTCGATTTGTTGTTAAATAATTTAAATGACAATCATTTTAATGGTTATAAAAATTATCTTTTTTGCTCGAATGATGCGCAAGCTAAGCGGTTTCACGATATTTTCGAAAGCTTAGATGAAGCCAATTCTGAAAGCATAAGAAAACAATATTCGACCATAAACTTACCAATTTATCAAGGATTTATCGACGAAGAAAACCAAATTGCTTGTTACACCGATCATCAAATTTTTGAACGTTATCATAAATTCAATATTAAAAGCAACGTTTCCAAAAAGCAAAATATTACATTAAAAGAATTGACAACGCTTGTCATTGGCGATTATGTCACGCACATTGATCACGGAATTGGGAAATTTGGCGGCTTGCAAAAAATTCAGGTCGAAGGCAAAACCCAAGAAGCGATAAAATTGGTCTATGCCGATAATGATATTGTCTATGTTAGCATTCACTCATTATATAAAATTTCGAAATTTAATGGAAAAGACGGTACGCCGCCCAAAATTTATAAGTTAGGTTCGAATGCTTGGAAGGTTCTTAAACAGAAAACCAAGGCGAGAGTCAAGCACATTGCGTTCAATTTAATTCAGTTATACGCAAAGCGAAAACTCGAAAAAGGCTTTCGATTTGCTAAAGACAGTTACTTGCAAGCCGAGTTAGAAAGTTCATTTATTTATGAAGATACGCCAGATCAAACCAAGTCTACGCAAGAAGTCAAAGCCGATATGGAAAGCGACAAACCTATGGACAGACTAGTTTGTGGCGATGTTGGTTTCGGAAAAACCGAAGTTGCCATTCGTGCCGCTTTCAAGGCAGTTGACAATTCAAAACAAGTCGCAATTTTGGTTCCAACGACCATTTTGGCATACCAACATTACAGAACTTTTACCGAAAGGTTAAAAGATATGCCAGTTTCTATTGGTTATTTAAACCGTTTTCGAACTGCAAAACAAAAAGCCGAAACGCTAAAAGATTTAGCCGATGGGAAATTAGATATTGTTATTGGAACGCATCAATTGGTTAACAAAAATGTAGTTTTCAAAGATTTAGGATTGCTAATAGTTGACGAAGAACAAAAATTTGGCGTGAACGTAAAAGACAAACTCAAAACCATTGCTGCCAATATCGATACGTTAACTTTGACTGCAACGCCAATTCCGAGAACGCTTCAATTTTCGTTGATGGCTGCACGAGATTTATCGGTAATAACTACGCCACCACCAAACCGTTATCCGATAGAAACCAATGTCGTACAATTTTCTGAAGAGTTAATTCGTGATGCTATTTCGTATGAAATTCAAAGAAACGGTCAAGTTTTTTTTGTTAATAATCGCATAGAAAACATTAAAGAAGTAGCGGGAATGATTCAGCGATTGGTTCCAGACGCACGAGTAGGAATTGGTCACGGACAAATGGAAGGTGCCAAACTCGAAGAATTAATGTTGGCTTTCATAAATGGAGAATTTGATGTTTTGGTAGCGACAACAATCATAGAATCTGGTTTGGACGTTCCAAATGCGAATACAATTTTTATAAATAATGCCAATAATTTTGGGCTTTCTGATTTACATCAAATGCGTGGGCGTGTTGGTCGTAGCAATAAAAAAGCGTTTTGTTATTTTATTTGTCCGCCTTATTCGGTGATGACCGAAAGTGCTAGAAAACGAATTCAGGCTTTGGAACAATTTTCAGAATTGGGTTCGGGTTTCAATATCGCAATGAAAGATCTTGAAATTCGTGGCGCAGGCGATTTGCTTGGTGGCGAACAATCTGGTTTTATAAATGAAATCGGATTCGAAACTTACCAGAAAATAATGAACGAAGCCATTGACGAACTCAAAGAAAATGAGTTTAAAGATTTGTATGAAAATGAAGATAACCAACCTGAAAAAGTATATGTTAAAGATTTACAGATAGATACCGATTTCGAATTGTTGTTTTCTGACGAATACATCAACAACATTTCTGAACGTTTGAAATTGTACAACGAACTAAGTCTAATAAAAACCGAAGAAGAGTTGTTAATTTTCGAAAATAAACTCATTGATAGATTTGGACCTTTACCAAAACAAGCCATTTCGTTATTGAACAGCATCAAAATAAAATGGATTGCCACACAACTCGGCATCGAAAAATTGATTATGAAACAAGGCAAAATGATTTGCTATTTTGTTTCTGACCAACAAAGCAGTTATTACAACTCGCCACAATTCTCGAAAGTGTTGCAATTCGTTCAAAAAAATCCAAGTATTTGCAGAATGAAAGAGAAGCAAACTCCTGCAGGATTGAGATTGTTGTTGACATTTGAAAATGCAAAAAGTATCAATAAATGTTTAAGTTTTATGGAAATGTTTTAGCGGTATTTTTTTAAAACGGCTTCTTTTAGTTTTGGAATTTCAGCAATATCTGTTTCTAAAACATTTATTTTCGCCTCGATTTTTTCGATTTGGGATACTATTTTTTGTTGTTCAGAAAGTGGTGGAAGTGGGATTTTTTGATTTAAAAAATCTGTAATTCCGATTCTCGGTAAACTTACGCCTTTCATTAAAACTGATGTTTGGCTTACTAAATCATCTGATAAAAGTAACCATTTCAATATTTTAGGAATATTTGTTTTTAAAACTAAAATATCTGTTGAACAAATTCCAGCAAAATTTGGTTCAGCGACTTTATTCAAATATGGTCGTAATTTACCATACAAAATATCGCCTTCAACGAATATGTTTTTTGTTGATAAAATCTGTCTTCCAAATTCTCTATTTATAGTAATTTTTGCTGAATTGCTTTCAATGTGTTCTAATCCAAGATATATATATTCTTTATCGAGATTGTTTTGTGGATTTTCTTTTTTATCGGAAACTTTACAAATCTCCAAAATTGAACCTTTTGGATGTTTATTTAATATATAATAACACTAGTGTCCACTTAAAATAAGTTGAAAACCAGTTGATTAGTAATTTGTTCTTTGATATTATTGTAATCCGATTTCATAAGTAATTCATTTACAG
>JAYWGV010000072.1:0-28191 GCA_043778105.1 Bacteroidota bacterium | reverse complement strand
AACCGAATAAATATCCTTACATCCTGAAAAGTTTTCCTGAACAACTTTGACAAAGTTTTAAACTTTGTCAAAGATTATTGTAATAAAATATAATCGGTTTAATGTAACACCTTTTCGCTTTGTGTAAATTAGTGAAACTAGTGGCTAAGATTTAAGAAGTTAATTCCTAGACATAAGATTGAATTTAACCTGATTTTCTTTAAATTTGTAAAATGACAATTACAGATACGCACACTCATTTATACGCATCAGAATTTGACGAAGATCGAACAGAAACCATCAATCGAGCAATTCAAAATGGTGTAACAAGATTTTTTATTCCAGCAATCGATTCTAATTCTACCCAAAAAATGTATGATTTAGAACATCAATTTCCCGAAAACGTTTTCTTGATGATGGGTTTGCATCCTTGTTATGTAAAAGAAAATTATCTTGATGAATTGCAATTAGTCGAAAACGAATTGGCTCGAAGAAAATTCTGCGCAATTGGCGAAATAGGCATCGATTTATATTGGGACAAATCTACTTTAGAAATCCAAAAAACTGCATTCAAATACCAAATTCAATTAGCCAAAAAATACAAATTACCAATAAATATACATTGTCGTGAAGCTTTCGACGAAATTTTTGAAGTATTAGAATCTGAAAAATCCGATGATTTATTTGGCATTTTTCACTGTTTTTCTGGAACCTATGAACAAGCATTGCAAGCCATTTCGTTCAACATGAAACTTGGCATTGGTGGCGTTGTTACTTTCAAAAATGGCAAAATTGACCAATTTTTAAATCAAATCGATATTAAAAATATAGTTCTCGAAACCGATTCGCCTTATTTGGCACCAAACCCTTATCGTGGCAAACGCAATGAAAGTAGTTATTTAGTTAATGTTGTCAATAAATTATCCGAAATTTATGGTTTGTCAAATGATGAAATCGCAAGAATTACAACCGAAAATTCTAAATCAATTTTTGGGATTTAACATCAATTTGTTAAAAATTAAACTAAAATTTAGTTAATTTGTGCCAATATAAAAAATAATATAATGCAACGATTTGATGCCATTCGACCGTTTTATGATGCCGAAGTAAACGAAGCTTTGAAATTTTCGGTCAATCATCCGATGATGAAAGCGGTTATGAATTTCACTTTTCCTGATCAAGACGATGCCGTTTGGAAAGAGCAGTTAAAACGCACTTTTTCGATTCGTGATTTTCAATGCAATTTTATTTATCAGGCTTTGCAAAAAGTGCTCGAAAAAACATCAGATGGATTAACAACTTCGGGTTTCGAAAAACTTCAAAAAAACACTTCGTATTTATTTATATCGAATCATCGAGATATTATATTGGACACTTCATTGCTTAACGCTTGTTTGTTCGAACACGGTTTGGTAATGACGGCTTCGGCAATTGGCGACAATTTGGTAAAGCGCGATTTCATGAACACGCTTGCCAAATTGAACCGAAATTTTTTAGTACAACGTGGTTTGTCGCCAAGAGAAATGTTGCAAAGTTCCAAATTAATGTCCGAATATATTGCACAATTATTGCTTCGAGAAAATCGTTCGGTTTGGATTGCGCAACGCGAAGGTCGCACCAAAGATGGCAACGATGCCACCAATCCTGGCATTCTGAAAATGTTGGCAATGGGCAATGAAAACCTGAAACTGTCACAATACTTCAAAAATTTAAAAATTGTTCCAGTATCAATTTCGTATGAATATGATCCAACCGATGCTTTAAAAATGCCTCAACTTGTGGCAGAAGCCAACGACGAAACGTATATAAAAAGCAAAAACGAAGATTTCTTGACTTTAATGTCTGGAATGATGGGGCAAAAAAAACACATTCACATTCATGTTGGCGAAATTTTAGATTCAGAAATAGATGAAATCGCAAAAGAATTTGATAATTCTAACAAACAAATTCAAGCATTGGCAATTGTTTTAGACAAACACATAGTAAAAAACTACAAACTTTGGCCTACTAATTACATCGCTTTTGATATTTTAAATAATACCAATAAATATGCTGATAAATATTCCGAAAACGAAAAATCATTATTCGAACGCCGATTAGAAATGAAAATCGATGCCGAAAACCCAATCGAATTGGAAGGCTTTTTGAACATGTATGCCAATCCGGTTGTAAATAAAATGAAATAATTTGTTTCAGACATCAAATTTATTTTAGATTATTGCCACTAAGATACAAAGACACTAAGTTTTAATATGAATTCGATTTTTTTTTAAATAGTTACCGAACTTTTCTTTGATTATTTGCGACTTTGTTAGTTTTAGTAAGCGTTGTTATTAATAATTGATTGCGAAAGAGTTACATTAATTTTAATTGTTAAAATTCAGATTTATATATGCTTACAAATATTGTCAATTTGTTTTTTCCAGTGGTATGTTTTGGTTGCGACAGCATTATTTTGGCAAATGAAAGCGTAATTTGCAGCAATTGTCGGCACGAAATTCCGATTACAAACCATTGTTATCAATTCGAAAACGAAATGTACCAGCGTTTTTATGGACGAATTCCTGTTGAGTTTGCTGGAGCCAAATTGTTTTTTCATAAAAAAGGAATTGTTCAGAAGCTGATTTATAACCTAAAATATTTTGGTCATCAAGAAATTGGTGCCGAAATTGGATATTGGTTCGCCGATGATTTAAAAAATCTCGAAATCATGAAAACCATCAACGAGATTATTCCAGTTCCATTACACAAAAAAAGAATGAAATCTCGCGGTTACAATCAAGTAAATACTTTCGGTTTGGCATTGAGCGAAAAATTAAATATTGACTACAACCCTAATATTTTGTTCAGACAAATTTATAAAGAAAGTCAGTCAAAAAAAGTTTTTTTAGAACGAAATGATGGCAATATTGACATTTTTGATGTAGTTTTTACTGACCAAAATCACAATAAACACTTTATGCTTATTGACGATGTTTTCACTACTGGTGCAACTCTAGAATTATGCGCTAAGGCATTATTAAAAATCCCTGGAACCAAAATTAGTGTTGTTTGTATGACAATGGCGCATTAAAATTTAATTGTGTTAGATTTTTTCAAATACAGCAATTAAACTTTCAACATCAATTCGACAAATTTTTTGAAGTTCTTGAACAGTTCCATGTTCTATAAAATTGTCGGGAATTCCAATATTTTTAATTAGAATTGTAAGTTTATTATTCAAGAAATATTGGTTAACAACCGAACCAAATCCGCCAATAATTGCATTTTCTTCGACAGTAATAATTTGGTCATATTTCAAGAAAATTTGTTTTAATAATTTTGTGTCTAATGGTTTGACAAATGCAAAATCATAATGCGAAATATCAGATTTATTTTTTGATTTCGAAATTGCTTTTGCGACATTATTACCAATTGTTCCAGTTGATAAAACTGCAATTCTAGAACCCAACTTTAGGCATTTGGCGTGACCAATTTCTATTTTATTGTATTTTTGAAAATGATTTTTCTTCCAATCTAAAACAAATCCTCGTCCACGCGGATAACGAATTGCAATCGGATTTTTCAAACCTAACGATGCTGTATAAAGAATGTTTTGCAACTCAATTTCATTGATTGGCGCATGAATTATTAGGTTTGGAATGCAGTTCAAATACGATAAATCAAAAACGCCATGATGTGTTGCACCATCTTCGCCAACAAGACCAGCGCGATCTAAACAAAAAATAACTGGCAAATTTTGTAAAGCCACATCGTGAATTATTTGGTCATAAGCACGTTGCAAAAATGTTGAATAAATGTTACAAAAAACAATCATGCCTTGAGTTGCCATTCCTGCCGATAATGTCACTGCGTGCTGCTCTGCAATTCCAACATCGAAAGCGCGATTAGGAAAAACGTCCATCATTAATTTCAACGAACTTCCTGATGGCATTGCAGGTGTTATTCCTATTATTTTTTTGTTTTTTGTTGCTAAATCCAAAATTGTCAAACCAAAAACATCTTGAAATTTTGGAGCTAAATTCTCATCAGATTTTAAATAAATTTCTCCTGTTGTAGCATCGAATTTTCCTGGTGCGTGATATTTAACTTGGTCAATTTCGGCTTGTTGCAAACCTTTACCTTTGGTAGTAATAATATGCAGAAATTTTGGACCTTTTATTTGCTTTAAGCGATTTAATTCATCAATAATTTTAGAAATATCGTGACCGTCAATTGGTCCAGAATAATTAAAATTCAATGATTTTATAATGTTGTTATCTTTGTGATTTTCGCCTTCTTTTACAGCTGTTAAATAGTTTTTTAATGCGCCAACACTTGGGTCAATGCCAATTGCGTTGTCATTTAAAATGACCAATAAATTGGCATTGGTCACACCAGCATGATTAAGCCCTTCGAACGCCATTCCGCTTGCGATTGATGCATCGCCAATAACCGCAATGTGATGTTTATCGATATTGCCCTTTAAATTTGACGCAATTGCCATGCCCAAAGCTGCCGAAATCGAAGTAGATGAATGTCCAACACCAAAAGTATCATATTGACTTTCTGATCTTTTTGGAAAACCCGAAATGCCATTTAATTGTCTATTGGTATGAAAAATTTCTCGACGCTCAGTCAAAATTTTATGCCCATAAGCTTGATGGCCAACATCCCAAACTAACAAATCGTTTGGTGTGTCGAAAACATAATGTAAGGCGATTGTCAATTCGACAACTCCTAGACTTGCGCCCAAATGACCTTCTTTGGCAGCAACCGCATTGATTATAAATTCTCGCAATTCTTTTGCTAATTCTGGCAAATTTTCAATGGCGAGTTTTCGTAAATCGGAAGGATTGATTATGTTTTCAAGTAAATTGGTTTTCATTTTACAAATTTAATCAAAATCAATGTCAATTACAATTTTGCATTTTTACTTTTTGACAAGTTTTTATATTGTTTGAAATAATATTTTTCTTAGATGAAAATTCTAATCCAAATCAATTTTACAACTTGTTTAATTTTGCATTTAAAACTATGATTTTGTGTTAAAATTAAGAATTTATTAGATTATCAATAATTTATTCTTAAATTAGCACGTCACATTACGAAAAATGCAACCTAAACCAATTGCGGTAATTTGATATTTACTAACCAACCAAAAAATTATGAAAAAGAAAATTACTAGCATTGCTGGAATCTTTGCAGTGTCGTTGTTTACTGTTACAACATTTGCGCAAAACGCAGACCGCCGTGTCAATCAGAAAAGTACAAGCGAAAACGGATTGCCAAGTTTGATTACATTTAACGAAAAATCGAACTACAAAACTTCAGATTCTAAAAAAGTTTTTCAGGAACAATTGGGTCTAAAATCCAATCAAAATTATTCCATTCTAAAAACCGAAACCGATCAAGAAGGTTTTACACATCAAAAATTTCAACTCTTCGAACAAGGTATTAAGGTAGAATATGCTACTTATACTTTACATTCAAAAAACGGAAAAATCGTTTCGATGAGTGGCGAAACTTACAATTCAAAAAACACAAAAACAACAGCGTCAATTTCTGCACAAAATGCATTTAACAAAGCAATTGTTTATACTGGAGCCACCAAATACATGTGGGACAACCAAGCAGAAGCTCAATTTATGAATTATCAAAAACCAGTTGGAGAATTGGTTTTGCTGCCAAATATGGCAAATCAAGGAATAGAAAACGCTAAAGATGAATTAAGATTAGCTTATAAATTTGATATTTATGCAACTGCACCAATTTCTCGTGGAGATTTGTATATCGATGCTAATAATGGTGAAGTTTTATATTACAACGCAACGATTAAACACTTAGGTGAATTTGCACATGGACACAAATCTGGCGAAGCACATCATGACAATGAAGTTTCTGAAACCAATTCGGCTTTTGTAGTCGCAAATGCTGCAACAAGATATTCTGGAACACAATCAATTCAAACGTTATTGAGTGGTGCTTCTTATATTTTATCTGACAATACTCGTGGTGGCGGAATGCAAACTTACAACTGTAAAAAAGGAACAAGTTATACTGCAGCAGTAAATTTTACTGATGTAAATAACGACTGGACAGCAGCTGAATTTGCAAATACTAATAAAGATAATGCGGCTTTAGATGCACATTGGGGTGCAGAAAAAACTTATGATTATTTTTCTACAACTCACGCTAGAAACAGTTACAACAATGCTGGAGCCAAAATTAACAGTTATGTTCACTATGATAATGCCTATGATAATGCGTTTTGGGATGGCACAAGAATGACCTACGGCGATGGTTCTGGAACTTATTTTGACGCATTAACTTCTTTAGATGTTGCTGCTCATGAAATTGGTCATGCTGTTTGCGAAACATCAGCAAATTTAGCTTACCAAAAAGAATCTGGAGCAATGAACGAGGGTTTTTCTGATATTTGGGGAGCTTGTGTAGAATATTTTGCCGCACCTGCTAAATCGACTTGGCTAATTGGAGAAGACATTGAAAGACGCGCTGGATATGCTGCTTTGCGTTCAATGAGCAACCCAAAATCGTTATCTCAACCAGATACCTATGGCGGAACAAACTGGCAACTAATTAATTGTGGAACTCCAACTCAACAAAATGATTATTGTGGTGTTCACACCAATTCAGGGGTTTTAAACCATTGGTTTTATATTTTATCAGTAGGAAAATCAGGTACAAATGATAAAGGAAGCGTTTATAATGTAACAGGAATTTCGATTGCTAAAGCAGCTAAAATTGCTTATAAATTAGAAACTGCTTATTTATCTGCCAATTCAACATTTGCAATAGCAAGAACAGGCGGAATTCAAGCAGCTGTTGATTTATATGGAGATGGTTCTGCTGAAGTTATTGCAACTACCAATGCTTGGTATGCAGTTGGTGTAGGAGCAGCCTATGTTTCTACTGTTGCAGACACAACAGTTCCTTCAACACCAGCAAGTTTGACTTTTTCTGGAACAACAGCCACAGCAGTCAATTTATTTTGGACAGCATCGACTGATAATGTTGGTGTAACTGGATATAACATTTATAATGGAACAACACTTGCTTTTACAGCAGCTACTAATTCGGCTGGACTTTCAGGTTTAACAGCATCAACAACATATAATTTTACAGTAAGAGCTAAAGATGCTGCTGGAAATTTATCGGCTTCAAGCAATGCTGTAAGTGTTACAACTCTTGCCGCAACAACAACTGTAACTTATTGTGCATCTACAAGTAACAGCACGGCTGACGAAAAAATCGGAAAAGTTGTTCTTGGAACAATTAGCAATACCTCGACTGGAACAGCGGGTTATGAGAATTTTACAGCTCAATCAACAGTATTAAAAAGAGGTACAGCAAACACAATAACAATTACACCATCTTGGACTTCAACTAAATACAACGAAGGTTATGGCGTTTGGATTGATTATAACAAAAATGGTTTCTTTACAGATGCTGGCGAAATGGTTTTTTCAAAAACTGCTTCTCAAACTACACCAGTCAGTGGAAGTTTCACCATTCCTTCAGCAGCAGTTCTTGGAACAACCAGAATGCGAGTTTCTATGAAATATAACGGAATTCCGACATCATGCGAGACTTTATCTTATGGTCAAGTTGAAGATTATACAGTAAATATTACTGCGGCAACGGCTATCACGACTTTGACTGGAACAAGTAATTCAACAAATTCTAATGATGTTTTTGAATTAAAATTATATCCAAATCCGGTTGATAATGTTTTAAATATTTCTGATTCATCAGATACTAAAGCTACTTATAGAATTACAAACTTGATTGGTCAAATAGTAAAATCAGGAAATAGAAGCGAAAAACAAATTGATGTTTCAGATTTACTTCAAGGAGTTTATGTTTTCGAAGCGACAGAAAATGAAAAAACTATTTCAAAGAAATTCGTTAAAAACTAATTTATAAAGTTATAAATACTTAAAATGCCTTTACAGAAATGTGAAGGCATTTTTTTTAATTATATATTTTTTTTCAGAACTATTTACCGACAAAAACTGCTTTCCTTTTTTCTAAAAATGCAGTTGTTCCTTCTTTAAAATCTTCGGTTTCAAAACATTTTCCAAAGGCTTGGATCTCAGTTTTATAACCGTTTTCGCCATCTTTGAAATTCGCATTTACAGCTTTTATCGCTTGCGAAATTGCAACTGGCGAATTTTTAATAATTTGACTTGCAATTGCATTGCAATGATTCATAAGGTCTTTTTGCAATAAGGCGTGATTTACCAATCCAATTTTTTGAGCAGTTTCGGCAGTTATCATTCCTGCGGTCATAATCATTTCCATTGCGCGACCTTTACCGACCAGTTGCGGTAATCTTTGTGTGCCACCATAACCAGGAATTACACCTAATGAAACTTCTGGCAAACCTAATTTAGCATTGTCAGATGCTACTCTAAAATGACAAGCCATTGCCAATTCTAATCCGCCACCAAGCGCAAAACCATTGATTGCCGCAATTACTGGTTTTTTGAAATTTTCGATAAAATCAAACAAAATTTCTTGACCTTGTGCAGCTAATTGTGCGCCTTCTTCGACCGAAAAATTGGCAAATTCTGATATGTCTGCGCCAGCGACAAATGCTTTTTCGCCCGAGCCTGTCAAAATAATCACTCTAATTTCGTTCTGATTTTCTAATGTTTCGAATGCGTCGTGCAATTCTTGAATTGTTGCAACGTTCAAAGCGTTTAATTTTTCTGGTCTATTAATTGTTATTGTTGCAATATTTTCATTGGTTGCAACCAATATGTTTTCGTATGTCATAATAAATTTAGATTTTTAGATTTTTTTAAACTTTATAAAAAACATCTTCAAGTGCAATTTGTAATTCTGGAAATAAAGGACTTTTTATATTTTCGCCTTCGGTTTGTGGAGGCAATCCTATGTATTCATTATCTTTTAAAGTGTAAACTAAAAGCAATTTATCATAAGGTTCGATTATCCAATATTCGGCAACACCTGCCTCTTTATATAAATTAAATTTGGTATGAATGTCGTGTTTACTATTATTTGGCGAGATAATTTCTACCATTAAATCAGGTGTTCCGTTACAACCTCTTTCGTCTAATTTTGATTCATCACAAATGACACATAAATCTGGTTGAACAACGGTAGTATCTTTTTTTGCTGATTTTATTGATAATCTAACATCAAATGGTGCAACAAAAACGCGACAAGATTTTCGTTTGAAATTTTCATAAAAGCAACCAGACAAATTCTGAGAAACTGTCTGATGACCCATACTCGGTGCGGGACTCATTTTTAATATAAATCCTTTAATAAGTTCTACACGATCTTCGAATTTCCATAACAAATAGTCAGAATAACTATAAGTTTTGTTTAAATCTAAATCAGAAAAATTATAAACTACTGACATTTTAATTTTATTTTATACAAAAATAATGATTTATTGTTTTATCAAAGGCAAAGAAACCGTAAAAGTTGTTCCTTGTCCATATTGCGATTCAAATGTAATTGTTCCTTTGTAATTTTCTATAATATTTTTTATAATTCCTAGTCCTAAACCCATTCCGCTTGTTTTAGTGGTGAATTTTGGTTCGAATATACGGTCAATATTTTCTTGTTCTATACCAATTCCGTTGTCTTTTACAGAAATTAAAACATTGGTTTCGATTTTCTTCACAGCCACCAAAACCGATTTTTCTATTTGATTTTCTGGAATGGATTGAATGGCATTTTTAACTAAATTGTTAACGATTCGAACCAATTGCGAACGATCCATTTTAGAAATAATTTCTGATTCTTCGGACTCAAAAACAATATATTCTTCGTTGAATATATCTAGCGTCAAATCGACAACTTCGACAACATTCAAGTTTTCGTTGTCTTGTGCTGGCATTGATGCAAAGTTAGAAAATGCCGATGCAACCGAACTCATTGCATCGATTTGTTGGATTAAAGTTTCTGAATAATCTTTAAGTTTTTGTTTTAAATTTGGATCGGTTTCATCGAATTTTCTTTGGAAACTTTGTACTGTTAATCGCATTGGTGTCAACGGATTTTTGATTTCGTGCGCAACTTGTTTCGCCATTTCACGCCAAGCTTCTTCACGTTCGCTTTGTGCTAATTTCAATGCACTTTCTTCTAGTTTATCTACCATTTTATTATAAGCAGCAATTAACGAATTGATTTCTTTGCTATTGGCTTCGATAACTATTTTTTCGTTTTTCTGATTTAGTGAAGTTTCGCTTAATTTATCAGAAATGGTCTTTAAAGATTGAGTTATATATGACGATAAAAAATAGGCAACAGCAAATGCAACAAGCAACATGAAACTATAAACTTGTGCCAAACGCCATAAAAAACTTGATAGTTCAGCTTCGTAATAACTGTCGTCTTCGACATACGGCAAATTTAAAATTCCGATTGGTTTGAATTTATCGTCTTTTATTAAACTATAAGATGACCTATATTTTTTTCCGTCAGTTCCTCGAGAAATGTCAACATATCGTTTTTCGATAGATGATCGAACTAATTTTAAAATAAATTTTTTGATTGGTGGCGATTGTTTATCGACCGAAAATTTGGCTTTGGACGATTTTACTAAATTACCTTTTAAAGAATAAATATTAATTTCAAGATTATGAATGTCGGCCAATTCGTGAATTTTGTCTTTGAAAATATAACTTAAATTTCCAGACTTTAACACATACTTTGTATTGGCAAGAACATAATCGATGTTTTCTTTAATAGCGACTTCTTTACGATCTAACTTTTCTTGATGATAAACTTTTGCTTCGTTCTTGAATTGATAAATCGAAATCGATGCCATTATTACAAGCGAAATTAATATTAACAAAATCATCGATAAGAAAATTCTTATTCGAAGTGAAAGCATTGATATTTTGAAGTTCTTCATTTATTCTGGTTCCAAGTTTCAGGTTTTAGGTTTCAGGTTTCAAAATGTTTCTTAAAAACCAATACTCAAACTGAAAACTATTTTCGCTCTCTAATTCGTTTATAAAACTTAAATCCCAACATTATTATTATTGAAAATAGAAATATTCCTAAAACACCATAAATCCAATTAATTGCATTTTTTAATACAACTAAAAAAACAACTGCAAATAAAATTATGGTTGCACCTTCATTCCACAATCGCATAAAATTATTAGAATATTTAACTTCATCTCGTTGCAATTGATTATAAATTTGTTGACATTTTGCATGATATAAATACAACACAAAAACAAAGCCAAGTTTCACGTGCATCCAAGGCATTTTTAACCAAGCTTGACCTAAATCGGTAAAAAACAACATCCAATAGGCAAAAACACTAGCCAAAATTGCACTTGGCCAAGTAATAATATACCACAATCTATAGGTCATTATTTTGTATTGCGCTTGCAAAATTTCTCGCTCAGGCGATGGTTTTTCGTTGGCTTCTATTTGATAAACAAACAATCGAACGATGTAAAACAATCCTGCAAACCAAGTGATTACGAATATTAAGTGAAGCGATTTTAGGTAATTGTAGAATTCCATTTGAGATATTAGATTTCAGATATTAGATTTCAGATATTAGATTTCAGATATTGTATCTAAAAACATTTCTAAATCCTTATAAAAATTTTATATAACTTCTTTTTCAATATTAACAATTCCCCCTTTGGGGGTTAGGGGGCTAAACTCCCCAATCCATTTCGCAACCAATTCGCACCAAGCATCTTCCTCATTTAAACAAGGTATTGCCATGAATTCTTTGCCACCATGAACCTCGAATTCTTCGTGTGCTTCCATTGCAATTTCTTCAAGAGTTTCCAAACAATCAGATACGAATGCTGGTGTAACAACTGCCAGTTTTTTAATTCCTTTGTCTGGCATTTTGTTAATTTCAACATCAGTGTAAGGTGTCAACCATTTGTCTCCAGCCAATCTTGACTGAAAAGTTTGACTGTATTTTTCTTTAGGAATATTCAAATATTCTGTAACCAATTTGGTAGTTTCATAACATTGGTGGCTGTAACAAAACTCGTGTGCAGGACTTGGTGTGCTGCAACAAGTTCGGTCAATTTTGCAATGCGATTTGGTAATATCGGTTTTACGAATGTGTCGTTTCGGGATTCCGTGGTATGAAAATAAAAGATGATCATAATCGAAACCATTAAGATTTTTCTTGATGCTTTCAGCCAAAACTTTTATGTAGTCGGGTTTGTTGTAAAATGCTGGAACAATGTTAAATTTCATTTCAGGGAAATGTTTTGCGCGCAACTCTTCGGCCAACACCAAAATGGTTGTTGTCGAAGCCATTGCATGCTGCGGATATAAAGGAAAAAGCATGACTTCGGTAACGCCTTTATCGTGCAATTCTTGCAAACCTTTCAATATAGTGATTGTGCCATAACGCATTGCCAAAGCTACAGGAACATTAACTAATTCTTGCACTTTTTTGTGCATTTTTTTAGAAATTACAATCAATGGCGAACCTTCATCAGTCCAAATTCTAGCATAAGCTTCTGCCGATTTTTTTGGACGTGTTTGCAAAATGATGCCACGAACCAATAATGCCCGAAGCAAAAATGGAACATCGATAACGAATCGATCCATTAAAAATTCATCTAAATAAGGCTTGACGTCTTTGGCAGTAGGGCTTTCGGGCGAACCGAGATTTACTAATAATACTCCTTTCATTGTTGTTTTAAATTTTTTATAAAAGTACTTAAACTTATTTTTTGTTTGGTTTGATTAACTAAAATTTATTTTTTGTTAATCCATTAATCTTTTTAAGGTTTCGGCATCTGGCAATAATCCAGCGAACTCTTTTGGTAATTCTGTAGCTGTTTTATATGTCGAAACGCCCATTGATTTATTAAAATCTCTGAAAGAAAATTCAACGACCTTGTTGTTTTTTTCCTTGCAAAGAATAATTCCAACTGATGGATTTTCGTGTGGCAACTTTACCATATCATCTAATGCTGAAAGATAAAAATTCATTTTCCCCAAGTATTCTGGAATAAATTTTCCTTTTTTCAAATCGAAAGCAACTAAACATTGCATTTTGCGATTATAAAATAATAAATCAACAAAATATTCGGTTTCGTCTAAAATAAATCGGTATTGATTGGCAATAAATGCAAAATCGGTTCCTAGTGAAAGCAAGAATTTCTTGATATTTCTAACGATTTCATTTTCAATCAACCTTTCGTTTTCTTCGTCAGGATCTTCGATGTTTATAAAATCTAAAAAGTATTCGTCTTTGAAAGCCAATAATGCTTTGGCTCGCAAATCGTCTTGAGATATTGTCTTGGCAAAGTTGTTAGGTAAAGTTCCTTGTTGCTGAAATAAATTTGATTTTAAATGGTATCGTAAAGTTGTAACGCTCCAAAATTCTGATGCTACTTTTTGAATATAAAATATCCGTTCTTCGAGTGTTTTTGTTTTGGATAAAATTTCAAAATGATGAGTAAAACCAATTTTTTCAAAATAGATTTCTAATTCGTTCGTTACTGACGAACCAATTACAAATAATTGATTTTCATTGTCTTGTAACTTTTTCAATTGGTTCGCTGCTAACGAACCAATTGAAAAATAATCAGCCCAAGTTTCATAGAAAACTCTCATTTTCTTTATATTCGAACCCGAAAAACCCCTTAATCCTGGCAACTCTTTTTGTAAATCGTTGGATAAAATTTCAAGAACTTTTGCACCCCATTTTTCTTGATGTGCTTTCTCGGAAATTAATTTTCCAACTGCAAAATATAAGCCTAGCATTTCTTTATTTGCCAAAACAGCAACGCGATAACGGCTCGATAAAATAGCAGATTTTAATTGTTTTATAGTTTCTATATTGGTGTTTTCAATTTTCATAAAATGAGTTTATCTAGATTTTATAATCTGTAAATGTATAAACCTTTTAATCAAAACAGGTAAGTCGTTTGAACTTTTTCGCATTTATCAAAAAAAGTTTAAACGACTTCAATTTTTTTACAAACCACACTATTATTGATAATCTTATTTTAAAAATTACTCTTTCACAATTTTAAGAATTTTCTCATTTTCAGCACTTATTATTTTTACAAAATAAAAGCCATTTGTAAAAGTCGAAATATCGATTTTTGATTGAAAAGTATTAATATTTTTTGTTAAAACTGTTTGTCCTAAAACATTGCTTATTTCAATTTTATCAATAATTTTATCATTACTAATATTTAGAATATTGGTTACTGGATTTGGATAAACTTTCAAATTATTGAAAACAAAATTATCGTTTGATAATACAGTTACGAATTCAGTTAAACTTTCGTTGGTTGTTATTGCTGGATTAAAATCGAAATAAATATTAGCAATATTCGAAATAATATCTCCAACCGCAAATCCTGGTTTTGGTTTCACTTGAAATAAAACGTAACCATGACCAATTTGTGTGTTTTCTATTGATGGTGGTAAATTAATTCCGTCGAATTTCCATTCAAGATTTCTGCCAGTTCTGTTCAAAACATAATTGTGCGATGCATCAACCATTTTTATTGATGTTTCGTCGAGTTTGCTGTCCAAAACATCAGTAACTTTAACGGTAATTGCGCTTGCAGTTCCTGTATTTTCGAACCTGATTCTATAAGTTAAATAATCATTGGCGCCAAAGCCTGATTTCACAATTTGTCCACCATGACTTTCGGCTTTGTCATTCGGGTCAAATGAACCAACAATTATTTGATACAAAGTCGAATTGTTATTGGCAACATTAATATCGTTAACTGGAACAGAAATGCTAGCTGAATTTGTAAGTATTTCGCCTAAATTCACAATCGGAATAACCGGAATTTGCATATTTACATAAATTGTTCTGCTTTCAAAAGGCATTAAATTTGTAAAATCATAAGTAAAACCGCTAGCAGTTGCTGTTGTGCCAGATTGGGAAACATTGATTATCGACAGCGCATTGTCTTTATTGAAAGTCAAAGTTCCAGACGAAATTGTTGTGTTTCCTTCATTTTTATAAACAATTGTATTGAAATAAGTAAAACCTGGTCGTGGTTGTTCGCCAAATAAATGAACCGCTAAATCGCTGTAAGGCAAAGCAGTAATTGGGAAATTTAAAGTTGTTACACCAGAATTATTAGCAACCGAAACATTCGTGAAAGCAGTTGTCGATGGATTGTATTGACTGGCAACATCAGGATTTATAACAAAATTGAAATTGTAAACATTAGCTGGATTATTTTCATATATATAATGTACACCATTTGTTCCAACATTTTGAACCAAACCACCATTTAACTGTTTTTGAAATTGACCTAGCGGAAAATTTTGCTCGGTATTTTCTTGTGTGCCGTTGCCATTATTATCAATAAAAGCATTGAGCTTTAATCCATCAGAAATAATTAACGGCGTATTTATTTGCAGGTAGTTGTCAATAGTAAAACCAGAAGGATTAGCACCATTTATTCCAATAAATTGATAAACAACACCTTGATTAATGTCGTTTTGAGTAATGACACGAATGCCAGTAAAATTAGTACTATTGCTTTCGCCAATCGCTAAACTTGGAATATTTTCGCCAAACAAAGTAAGCATTGGGTTTGGCCCAATTAGAATTCCTTGTTCGAGACTTATATTATATGCAATTCCATTCGTAGGATTATTAACCGTGAACTGATAAGTAACAGTATCGCCAACATTCGTTAAACCGTCATTATTATTGTCAACATAGGTTGCAATTGCGCTGCCAGTTAATTTGTTGTCTGCAAACACATCAAAAAACACGGTTACGGTGCACATTGTTGACAAATCAGTAACCCGAACAGTATGTAGACCACTTGTTAAGCCAGCTACAGGAATTGAAAAAGTAGGTTTTGAATTAAAAGAAGGGATACTAATTTGCGGCCCACCGTCCAATGTATATTGAAATGGTCCAGCAAGAACTAATGGACTATTTACCGTAAAAATATAAGTACTGATTGGCATATCTAAAGTTGAGCCAACTAAAACATCAAAATTGCAATTATTTACATTTATGGTTACTATTGCAGTATCGCAAATGCTTGGCAAATCATTTGTGCACAATTGATAATTAACAATATACTGACCATTTGCTGTATTTTCATTTATCTGGATTGAACCAAATTGATTTAAAGTTATAGAATCTGTAAATGGCGATACCGAAAGTAATGTCAAGTTATAATTAGAAGTGTCAGTGATAAGATTTCCATTGAAAGTGTCATTTAAAATAAGAGGAGGTGTGATTACAGGCGGATTTGAAAAATTTCTGATGTCATCATTCGCAACTAAACCTGTAGCAGTTAAAATTGTAACAAATGAAGTTGCAATACAACCGTTTGCATCTTTTACAGTTGCAGTGTAAGTCCCTGGTTGTAACATTGTAAAAACTGATGTTGTTGTAAATGCGCTTCCGTTTAATGAATACATGTAAGGTGCTTCTCCGCCTATTGCCAAAATTGTCGCTGTATTGCCAGAAACTTGGGTTGTTGCTAAAAGTTGAGGAGGATTTACTAAAGAAATTATATTTGAAAAGACATCACAACCAGCACTATCACTAATACGAACTCTATAAAAACCTGAGCCAACGTAAAAGAAGGACGAAGTTGTTGGACCAACTAATATTTGATTTTGTTCTGTTAATAAAGTATAAAAATTATTCCCAGCGCCACCGCTTGCAATGGCATTAATTGTTCCGTCATTTAAACAACTAATTGGTGATAAAACCTCAACAGATAAAAATAAAGGACTTGTTGCCGCAATTAAACTAAAATTATTAAAAGTTGATCCATTTGTAGTTGTGTCTAAAATTTTTACAAATATAACCTGGTTATTTGTACCAACAAAATTATCTGGACTAACAACAGGATTCGTTCCAAAGTTTGCATCAACTTGAGTTAAATGGAAAGTGATAACTGCATTGTTAGCACTTAAACCATTCAATAATTCTTGATTTTTAGACGTCAAATCAAATGTATTTCCAAAACAACCGTTTAATAAAGGCGAAATTGTTTGCCCAAAAAAATTAAATGTAATAGTCAATAACAAAAAAAGTAGTATTTTTTTCATAACGTAGGGATTTAAAGGTCAAAGATATAAATTAAATTTTAACAATTAATCTTGTTTAATGAAGATTGTTGTTTTATTAAGCGTTTAATAATATCAGGTTTGATTGATAAAATAGTGCTTTTTTTGTCATTTCGACGATAGGAGAAATCACATAACGTGAGCAATTAATGTGATTTCTCCTTCGTCGAAATGACAAAAGCTGTTTAAACCTTATTCTTATATCTTCTAACCAAAAACCAACCAAAACCCATCAAAACAATTCCGCCAAAAATCCAAATCCAATAATTGTAATTCGAAGGTTTTTCTAAAGTGCCATAATAAACAAATGCAGACCAATAATAAGGCGATTTTTTAGCATTTGAAATTGATTTATCATTCAAAAAATCTTTTTTCGATTGCTGATTAGCTTCGAAAAAAGGCATTTTGTTTTTAATGTTTTTATAAAAATTGGTCATAAAAACCGAAGTGGTAAAATCGTTAACTTTCCACAACGAAAACAATAAATTTTGCGCACCTGCAAATTGAAAACCACGCGCAACACTCATTGAACCTTCAGATTTATATAATTTTCCAATGCCTGTTTGACAAGCAGAAAGTACAACTAAATCTGGATTAATTTTTAAATTATACAATTCAGAATACATAATTTCTTGGTCGTAAAACTTAATCGTTGCAGGAAATTCAATATCGCCAGCATCGGCGTGCGTGCTTAAATGCAAAATCGAAAACGCATTCGAATTGTCTTTAAAATTCTTGAAATTAGCATTCGAATTATCGAAAAATTTACCTTCGAAATTTTGTTTTATGGCTTGCATTTCGGTTTTCGAAAATGTCAATTCCAAATCGGTTTTTTCGAAAACAGGAAATATTCCAAGAACCGAATTTTTATTCGTTAAAGCATTCGAATCTAAATAAAAACTTGCCGAATTGTTATAGGCAATTGCAAAATCATTCATTAAATAATTTATTTTCGCAAAATTACTAGTTGATGATTTTTTGGTTATTAAAGCATCAAAAGGTATAAAATTTAACAATCCATCAGGAATAACAACTAGATTTTTCAGATTGGTTTTAGGTAATTTCAACATTTCAAAAACCGAATTTCCAGTTGCGTTATAACCTGAAATATCAGTGGCAATCCCATCAGGATTTGCAAAAAAATCAATGAACTTTATGATTTTGTTTTTATTTATATCAGAATATTCGATTGCGTTTAAAAGAATTTTATTATCGCTCAAGGCAAATGAATAAATATTGTTTTGACCAACAAAATATTCTATTAAAGTTGCTTTGTCTTTATTTAATTTGGCGAAAAGAATTTTTAAATCTAATGTTTTTTCATTCGAATTTTGATTTACTTTTTGTTTAGATTTCAGTAAAAGCATCGTTTGATTTTGTTTTTTAATCAGATTGTTTATTTTGTTTATATCGGCTAAATTTAGTTTTTGTTGTTCTTTGATTATTTCATTAGTAATATTTTGAAGTTGGTTTTGCAATAATTTTTCGTCATTAGAAATCGATTTGTTGTTGGTTAAATAATTTTTTAAAACACTCGATTTAGTTTTATCTGATAATAAAAAAGCAGCTTCTAAATAGCTTTGTTTTTTGTCAAATTGAAATAATTTTTCATAAATATCAATGCATTTTTCGACACGATTTCGAACACGAACTTGATTAATGATTTTTGAGTTTTCGAAAAGCAATAAATTTTCGAATAAATCTTCTATAAAAAATGATAACTCGTAGGTTTCTAAAGCTTTTTTTGGCAAATTTTGATATGCGAAAATTTCGGCTTGCAAATCCAAAGCATCAAGTAAAACATTATTTGCGTAAAGCGAATTTTGATTGGGTAAGATTGATTTTTTATCGGAATAATTTGAAATTAAATTCGAAAAAACTTTAGTTAGTTCTAATGAACTTTCGCTGTATTTTTTTTGTTTAAAAAATAAATGTGCATAATCTAAATTGAATTTTGCCAGTTTTCGAGGTGCTGAATTTGTAGTTTTTGAAAACAGTTTTGTTGCTTTTTCAATATAAGAATTGGCTAATAAAAAATCATTTTCGTTGGCATAAATATTTGATAAATTACTGTAAACATTCGATAAATTTTCAGATTGAACAGCATCAGATTTTAAAAAATTAACCGCTGTTTCAAACGCTTTTTTTGCTCGAGCAACATCATTAATAATCAAATAATTCGAACCTAAATTGTTCCATAAATTTCCTTTTTCTTGACTAGATAATTTTTCAAATTTAATTGTGTTTTTCAATAAATCGATTGCAATTTCAATTTTACCAGAATTCTGATATACATTAGATAAATTTAGAATTGCTGCAATTTTCACAGCATTATTTTTGTTAGTTTCTGCTAAAAAATAATATTGTTTTATGATATTTTCGGCATTGTCATAATCGCCAATTGTGGTGTAAAGATTGCCTAAAGGTTTCAAGCAAAATTCTATAATATCGTAATTAGAAAGTTTGTTTTTTTGAAATAATGACCAAGATTTCTCATAACTTGCGATTGCTTTTTTGGTCAAGCCAAATTGGTTTTCGTAAAAAGCCTTGTTGCAATTTAAAATTACAATTGCTAGCAAATCATTTTTGGTTTTTAAAGTTTTACTGATAAAAAAATCGTTATTAACTTGGTCTAAATTTTTTAGATTTTCAGGTTTTGGATTTTCGACAAATGTATCCAAAACAGTATAAATTTTATCTTGAAAAGATTGATTTTGCGCACCAACATTTACTGAAAGTGACATTAAAATTAAAACATATAAAATTTTAAAATTCAAATTAAGGTTTTTTTAAAATTTCCAAATTGCGAAAAATTGTGTGTGCGACAAGTCGGTAGTTTTAGTATTTAGAACATAACGAACACCTAAACTTGGACCAATTCTTGCAAATCCAAGCGTTATATCTGCGAAAAAATTAGTTTGAATTTCTTTAAAAGCGTCGATTTTATTTTCTAAGTTTTTATTTTCTTCGAGTTTTTCGAGTTCAATTATTCGAATTACGCCTGTTGCTGGATTTCCAGATTTTCCAAAAAACTTTTTTTGTTTATTAAAAGTTTCTACTTCATTAATAATTACCGAAAATTGTGGA
Organism: Bacteroidota bacterium; assembly: GCA_043778105.1. GTDB lineage: Bacteria > Bacteroidota > Bacteroidia > Flavobacteriales > Flavobacteriaceae > Flavobacterium. The sequence goes on along the minus strand of JAYWGV010000072.1, from coordinate 8,064 downwards.
CCAACACCAATTCCAATAAATGAATTTAAATTATATCTTAATGAAATTGGAACAACTTCAGTAACATTTCTTTTTCTAGAACTCAAGATTGTCGTTTCAGTATTTGCTTGATCAAATACAACTCCATTGCCAAAAAAATATGGTTTTTCAAGTGTTTCGTCAGTAGCAGTAGTTTTGTTTTCTGAACTTGATTCTAAGTTGTTAAAATACAATTCTGATTGCCAATATATTTTATATGATTTAAAAGGCGAAACCGTTGCACCAACAAAATAACTTTTGGCATTTTCAAGTTTTGAATATAAATTATAACCAGTTCTAGCTCCAATCGAAATGCCTGGCATGAATCGGGTAGTGGCATAGTTGGTAATAATTGGTTCGTTTTTATCGAAAAATATTAACGTTCGACTTTTGGTTTTGGTCTTATGAAAATCTTTGGCAAATTTCATCGAATATTTTACAAAACCTTTGGTCGAATCTTTTTCTTTGACATTTTTTTGAGCAGTTCCTGGCAAATAAATATTTTTGAAAGTAAAATGAATTTGGTCTTTTTTAATGATAGTGTCCAAACAACTTTCGGTTGGCGTTTCGTTTTTTGGACAAATTGGACATTTTGGATACATGTCTTCGACTTGAAATGTTTTTATATCAAACATTTTTGGAATATCAGTTTCCAATCGAATCATTCTAGCTGGTCCTTCGCCGTTGTTTTGAAATTGAGTTTTGAAATTTATTCGTTTAAATCGAACAGTTCTATAATTCAAAAATTGTCCCGTCGAACTCATTTTGTTTGGATCGTGAGAAGTCACAATTTGCATTTCTAAATTCTTGACTTTGTGGTTTTTGTAACTTCTGTTTGGCACAAAAACGCTTCGCATTGTTACAGTTGCGCTGGTGTCTTTTATCATTTCGGGCGTGGTTTTGAAAGTAAAAAATAAGTTTCGAGTTTCTTTAGATTCAAAATTATCCATTTCGAAAACTGTCGAATTCAAGTAAGTTTTATTTGCTTCAAGCAAGGTCGCATCAAGATTTTCTTCGGTAGTTGTTTTGCGGTTTTTTTTGTTTTCTACAAATGCGTTTTCGCTTGCCAAATACCTATTCGATGCATCTAAATCATTGATTGAAGATACAATATTTTCTTTAATTTCGCGCTCGCCGTTGTGTGTACGAAATTCTATTAATTCAAAATTTTTGGTTTTGAACTGTTTTTCATTATAATATAGGTATAATTTTCCGTTTGCGACATAATTTTCTAGATTCTGATAACTCAAAACAACCACCATTTCTTGATCAGGAATTGGATCACAGTTTTTTTGAATATTCAGTCCGTTTAGTGTTTCTATCGACGCTACATCTTTGTAAATTTCGTTAGACATTTCGTTAACAGCAACTGTTTTTGGTCTTGTTGCTGGCGGTTTGCCATTGTCATAATTGTTGGTAACTGCAACTCGGGCGTTGTAATTTCCTTTGGATTTATAAACATGTTTAGGTTCAGGTTCACGGCTGTAATGTCCATCGCCCATTTCCCAAAGATAGCTGTAGCTGGGTTTCGGCGCACCAGCAATCGGAATTAATGGCGGCGTTTCTGGCGCAAATCGCACTGAATTGGCTTTTAGAAAATAGTTTATTTTGGCACGTCGAACTGTTGTGTCTTTAACTTTGAGTTGTGTAAAAGCGAAAGTATAAGATGCAAAAAAGAAAACAATGTAAATTTTTTTCATAGTCTTACTTATATAAAAGAATATTAAAAGTAGTTAAAAATTAAACAATTCTTAAAATTTAAAGGAATTATTATTAATTTTAAAAAACAAGAACATTTTGCAACTATTCTGTTATACTAAATTTTGAAAGCATTTTAAAAATAAATGACACGAATTTTACGAATTTCCACTAATTTTTTAAAAAATTATATTCTTTACAAGAAATTAGTAAGTAAAATTATTTTAATTTGTGCAAATTAGTGAAATTAGTGTCAGATTTTCTTATAACTGATTAGCTACAACATTTTTTATAAATCAATTAATATTACAAATTGTTACCTACAATTTATCGCCATAGGCCAAATCGCCAGCATCGCCAAGACCTGGAATAATATAATTTTTCTCATTTAATTTCTCATCAAGAGCCGCAACCCACAAATGACAATTTTTCGGCAAATGCTTTTCTAAGTAAGCAATTCCTTCAGGAACAGCGATTACGACTGCAATATGAATTTCTTTGGGCGTTTCTTCGGTAATTAGTTTGTTAAAAACAGCAACCATCGATTGACCAGTTGCTAACATTGGATCTATCAGAATTAAATTTTTTCCGTCAAATGAAGGCGCAGCTTGATATTCAACTTTAATTTCGAATTCATCATCGTTATTTGGATGAAACCGATAGGCAGAAACAAATCCGTTTTCGGCATCGTCAAAAAAGCTCATAAAACCAGTGTGTAAAGCTAGTCCAGCTCTAAGAATGGAACACAAAACAACATTATCGGCAATAGTTGTTGTAGTTTTTATGCCAAGTGGCGTTTCAATTTCAATTTCTTTATAATCAAGTGTTTTGCTTAATTCATAGGCCATAATTTCGCCAATACGTTCTATGTTTTTGCGAAAACGCATCGAATCTTTTTGAATATTGACATCACGAATCTGAGCCAAAAAATGATTCAAAATGCTGTTGTTTTGAGATATGTAGTGAATTTGCATTATTTAAAAATTAAGGATTTGAGATTTGAGATTTAGGATTATGAGTTAAACTTTTAAACTTTTTTAAACTTTTAAACTTTTTGCAACTATATTTGTGTTTCAAAATACAAATATATGTTTTCAAAATTAGCCTACGAAGTTTTCGAGCAAAGTATTCAAGATTATCACAAGTTTGATAATGTAAATCAACCAATAAATAATCCATTTGATAAAGAAAAATTCGAACATTTGCTGTATCACAAAAATTGGATAGACACAGTTCAGTGGCATTTCGAAGACATTATTCGTGACCCAAATATTGATCCAGTTGCAGCCTTAACATTAAAACGTAGAATCGACACTTCGAATCAAGAACGCACAGACATGGTCGAATATACAGACAGCTATTTCTTAAAAAAATACAGCAATGTTGTGGTCAAAGAAAACGCTAAAATCAATTCAGAAAGTCCAGCTTGGGCGTTTGATAGATTGAGTATTTTGGCTTTGAAAATTTATCACATGAACGAAGAAGCGACTCGAGCAGCTGCTAGTCAAGAACATCGCGACAATTGCCAGAAAAAACTAAATATTTTGTTAGAACAAAGAATAGATTTATCAACAGCAATCGATGATTTGTTATCAGATATTGAACATGGAAACAAATTCATGAAAGTTTATAAACAAATGAAAATGTACAACGACGATGATTTGAATCCTGTTTTGTATTTGAATAAAAAGTAAAATTATAATACTAAATATGAGAACAGATTATTTAGCAACAGCAGAAATTGATGTTCTTGAAGAACCACAATTAGATTTTAAATATTATGTTAATCCAGTTCAAAAAAATAGTGACGTAAAACCTAAAAAAGCAGAAACATTAAATGTTTTATCACTTTTTTCAGGTTGTGGCGGAATGGATTTAGGTTTTGAAGGTGGATTTTCAGTTTTAAAATCATCAATAAACGAAGTTTTATCGCCAAACTTTATAGATAAAAAAACCAATAATGGATTTGTTCAACTCAAAAAAACAAAGTTTAAAACAGTTTTTGCAAATGATATTTTGAATGATGCAAGAAACGCTTGGGTTAACCATTTTTTGAAAAAAGGACGAGAAGCCGATTTGTTTTACACACAAAGCATTGTTGATTTAGTAAAACTTCATCAAAGCGGAATAGATGTTTTTCCGAAAAATATTGATGTTGTTACAGGCGGTTTTCCTTGCCAAGATTTTAGCGTTGCAGGAAAACGAAACGGTTTTAATTCACATAAAAACCATAACGGAAAATTGATAGATGAAGTAAATCCAACCGAAGAAACTCGTGGAAAACTTTATATGTGGATGAAACAGGTTATTGAAATAACTAAGCCTAAAATATTTATAGCCGAAAACGTAAAAGGTTTGGTAAATCTTGAAAACGTAAAAGAAATTATTCAAAATGATTTTTCTTCTGCTGGAGAAAATGGTTACATTGTTTTAAATCCAAGAGTTTTGCATTCTGCAAATTATGGTGTTCCACAATCAAGAGAAAGAGTTATTTTTATTGGAATTAAAAAATCTGAACTTTCAAAAACTGCGTTAGAAGAATTAGAAAAAGAAATTATTTCAGATAAATATAATCCATATCCAAAACCAACACATTCCTATACAGCAAAAGGCGAAAATTTAAAAAAATTCGTTGAATTAAATGAGATTTTTAAATTGTTAGAAGAACCTGAATATACAAACGATTTATCTCAAAAATTCTATTCGAAAGCAAAGTATATGGGCGCACATTGCCAAGGACAAACCGAAATTAAACCAAACGGAATTGGTCCAACTATTCGTGCCGAACATCACGGAAATATTGAGTTTAGGAGATTGTCAAAAGAAAACGGAGGTAAAATTGATAGCGAACTTTCAAAAGGATTAATCGAAAGACGATTAACGCCAAGAGAATGTGCATTGATACAAACTTTTCCTCCAGATTATGACTTTGTTATAGAAAATAAAAACGGAAGAAAAGGTTCGTTTTTAGTTAGTCCATCTCAAGCATATAAAATAATTGGAAATGCTGTTCCGCCACTTCTTGCATACAATTTAGCAAAAAGAATTGAAGATGTTTGGGATTTATATTTTAAAAAATAATTATGATAATTTCAGCAAATTCAGAACCAAATAGAAAAGAATTTGACATTTTGTTAAATTCAACATTAACAGAATTAAATATTCACGCAACTAAATCGTCAAAATTAGTTTCAACACTTGCTGGTAACAAACTTGAACCTTATGTTCGTGATGTAATGACCGATTTAGCAATCGGAACAGTATTTGAAAACTCGATTGAACTAATTGGCGGACAAAAATTTCCTGATATTGTTGCTAAAAAATATTATGGAATTGAAGTAAAAACTACAACTCAAAATCATTGGAAAACCACCGGAAATAGTGTTTTGGAAAGTACACGAGTTGAAGATGTTGAAAGAATATTTATGCTTTTTGCAAAACTTGCAAGTCCAATTGAATTTAGATGCAGACCCTATGAAGAGTGTTTGTCGGAAGTTGTAGTTACACATTCACCAAGATATTTAATTGATATGAATTTGGCGGTTGGTAAAACAATTTTTGACAAAATAAATACGCCATATGATGTTTTGAGAAAAAAAGAAAATCCACTTCGTCACGTTGTTGACTATTACAAAAGTAAACTAAAACCTGGTGAGGAACTTTGGTGGATTGACCAAGAAAACAGCAAACCAAGTAATCTTGTAATAAAAATTTGGAACAACCTATCATTGAAAGAAAAACAAGAAGCGAAAAATAAATCTATGGTTTATTTTCCTGAATTATTTAGCAATAATAATGATAAATTCGGACGTTTAGCAATTTGGCTTGTAACTCGGGAAGGTGTAGTTTGTCCAAATGTTCGAGATTTGTTTACTGCTGGCGGAAAAGGGAAAATTTTGGTTGGAACAAAAGTTTACGAAAATATTCCAAGAATATTTTTAACATTATTCGAGAATTTAGATTTCACAATTGAAACTTTGGTTCAGACTTCCGCAATTGAACTATCCGAATATTGGGGAATTAAAACTACCGAAAAGAAAAAAATATCAGATTGGATCGATTTAATTTCTGAACATTCAAGAAAAATATCAGACGCAAAACATCTAAACATAAAACAAATAATTACTGAAATAATTGCTGATAAATCTAATATTTGAAAGGGCCAAGAAAGGGCCAAAAAAAGACCAAGAAAAGTCTCAAAATCAATCATTTTATTAAAAATTAAAAAATAAATTACTGATTTATAACGACTTAACTTTATTCGAAAGGGCCAAGAAAGGGCCAAGAAAAGACCAAGAATTGCAATTCTTTGACTAAAATTGCAATAAAATCTAACAGAATATTTATAAATTGAAACAAAAAACCAAACATATCGCCATAATGAGACTTTCTGCAATGGGCGATGTCGCTATGACAGTTCCTGTTTTGCAAGCATTTGTCAACCAAAATCAAGATGTTAAAATAACTTTTATTTCTAGAAAATTTTTTAAACCTTTTTTTGAAGGAATTCCAAATGTAACTTTTTTCGAATTTGATGCAGAAAATCGGCATAAAGGTTTTTTGGGATTAATGCGTTTATTTCGAGATTTACAAAAACGCGATATTGATGCTTTTGCCGATTTGCACAATGTTTTGCGATCCAAAATCATTGGAATATTATTTGCTTTAAGCGGAAAAAAAACTGCAATTGTAGATAAAGGTCGAGCAGAAAAAAAAGCATTAACTCGTTCAGAAAATAAAATTTTTAAGCAATTGCCAACAATGTTTGAACGGCACTGCAAAGTGTTTCAAGAATTGGGTTTTGAAATTGATTTATCGAACCCGAAATTTCCTGAAAAAGCAACTTTAGATTTAAAAGCTCAAGATTTAATAAAAAATCAAAACCAAAAACTAATCGGAATTGCGCCTTTTGCTCAATACGAGTCCAAAGTTTATCCGTTAGATTTAATGCAACAAGTTATTGATCAATTAGCATTAAATTCAGACTATAAAATATTGCTTTTTGGTGGTGGAATATCAGAAATCGAAACTTTAAATTTACTTTCTCTAAATAAAGAAAACGTAATAAATTGTGCAGGAAAAATTAGTTTTGAACAAGAGTTGAAACTCATTTCGAATCTTGACATTATGCTTTCTATGGATTCGGCAAACTCGCACATTGCAGCAATGTTGGGCGTAAAAGTCATTACACTTTGGGGCGCAACACATCCATTTGCAGGATTTTTGCCATTTAATCAACCATTAGAAAATTGTTTAACTTCGGATAGAAATTTGTATCCAAAATTGCCAACATCGGTTTATGGAAATAAAATAATTGCAGGTTATAATGATGTTATGCGAACGATTTTGCCATCACAAATTGTTTCTAAAATAAATTCGGTATAATTTTTGAGAAATTTATTTAATGAAAAAAAAGTACCTATTTATTATTGTGTTTTTAGCACTAAATACCGCTTTTTCTCAATCAGTAGTTCGTTCGAAAAGAGATTTAGGTTCTAAAAAAAGTTCTGGTAATTCGTCAAGATCATCATCTAGTCCCAGTATTTCTGATTTTGATCCAGAAACTATTTGGTTTATTTTTAGGTTTTTTGGCTATGCGACCTATGGTGTTTTAATTGGCGATTATATCAACGAAGAACATTTAAGAAACAATTTAAATAGTCATCCGTTTTCAGAAAATGGTCGAGGTAATTATTCCGAAAATGATACAATTTCTAAAATAAATTTTAGGTTAGACATAGAAAATAAATTTTTAACCTCTGGCAATACTGTTTCAGCGAATCATCTTGATTTTAAAATTCGCCCTACGAAATATTTTTATTTAAAAACCGATTGGTATCAATTATCAGAATACAATATATTTACCAAAAAAAGAGACCAACTTTCGTTGTGTTATTTCAATTTTGCTTATGACCGAATTCGAACAGAAAATTTTAATTTAGGTTGGACAATAGGCGCAAGTTATGTAGGCAATGAAGTTCGAAAAAGCGGTTTTTCGTATGGTGTTAATGCTGAATATTTTCTAAATATAAACGTTAGTATTGCCGCTGATTGCAAATGGTCATCAATTAATGAAAATCCAGTAAATAGTTACGAAATAAAAGGAAAATATTTCAAGAAAAATTATTTTGCAGCGGTTGGTTATGAAAGATTAAAAATTTCTACACCAGTTTATAATTTTATTGGCATTGGTGCAGGAATTTCTTTCTAAATTTGCAATGAAGTGATTTAAGCTTTTTTTCAATTGGCTGCAAAATTGTCTTTTTGCCCCATATTTCAGATTTTTTTTATTCGATAGCGATGCTATCCAATAAAAAGAATCCAAAATCTGAAACAAAAATCTTAATT
>JAYWGV010000071.1:0-28970 GCA_043778105.1 Bacteroidota bacterium | reverse complement strand
CAAGACGAGTCACGCTTTGGGTTATTTACTCGAAACGGCAAATCTCTTACTGCTAGTAGGGTTAAACCAATTTGTACGTTCCAACAAGTTTTTAAATCAACTTGGCTTTCTGGTGCTTTTTTACCCATAACTAGAGATTGTTTTCAGTTAATTCTACCACATTGCAATGCTGATAATTTTCAAATTTTCTTGTACGATTTTTCTAATCAAAAACCTAACCGAACTTAAAATAATGGTATTTAGATAATGGTAGATTTAATAAAGCAAAAAAAATGACTATTCCCCAAAATATTTTATTAGTTTTTCTTCCACCATATAGTCCAGAACTTAATTCAGCAGAAAAAATATGGGCGAAATACTAAAGAGCTTTTTCTAATAAATTTTACAAAAAATTAAAAGAAGTAGAAGATTTTATTTCTGAAATAGTTAATTTAATTAACAAAAAAAAGTAATTAGAATCTGCGATAATGATTATATTTTTTTTAATGATATTTAGACTATTTTATAAAAGTGCTTGGTATTATAATTAGCTACAAACCAAAAGAAAAATAAAATTTATAAAAATTCGTTAAAATATGTGTCAAATATTTTAATTATTAATGGTTGCAAAAATTTAAATCCTATCAGGAAAATCAGATATTATTGCATCGACTTTCAATCTTTTCATTTTATTAATATCTTCAATTTCATTAACTGTCCAAGTGTGAATTTCGAAACCCTTAGCTTGAATTTTGTCAACATTTTCTTGATTTAATAAATGAAAAAAAGAATTTATAGACTTGGCTTTTATGAATTTTGCAAATGCAAATGCTAAATCAAGATCGGTTGCCGTCAAAACGCCAATCTGAATTTTGTCATTTAAAAAACGAACTTGTTGCAAAGCATTCCAATCGAAACTTGAAACAATGAAATTTTCATATTTCCAATTTTTTTCTCGAACATATTTTTCGATAAGTTCAACAACTTTATCAGTAGTTTCATAACTTTTTAGTTCAATATTTATTAAAATTTTATGATTTACTAAATCAAAAACTTCTTTTAAAATCGGAATTTCATATTTATTATCAATAAAAAAACTTTTCAAATCTAATAATTTCATTTGGTTTACTAAACCTTTTCCGTTGGTTGTTCTATCAATTGTTTCGTCGTGAATGACAATAATTTCAGAATCTGAACTTAAATGTACGTCAAGTTCTATGCCATCGCAACCCAAGTCAATCGCTTTTTGAAATGCAATTAATGTGTTTTCGGGTTCATATCCTTTTGCGCCACGATGAGCAATTTTTAGCATTTAATAAATTTTTGAATTTAAAAAATCCTATAAGTTTTTTAAAAACTTATAGGATATATTTGTCTATTTTTCTAACAAAACAATTCCAAAATTCGACTCAATCACAACTTTTCCATTTGTAACAATTCCTGATTTTCCTGAATAGGCGTCCTTCAACTTTGTGCCATTTGCAAATAAATTATCGACAAAAATTTCTTTTTTTCCGATTGGTAAATCCAAACCGACAACTAGTCTATCTTCGAATTTTCCTTTTGAAAATGTTCTTGCGAAAACATAATTTGTATTAATCAAAATTTGTCTATGAATTCCAGCGCCAATTGCAGGATGATTTTTTCTAAATTTTCCTAATTTTTGCCAATGTTGCAATGTTTTTTGAACTTCAGGATTGGTTTCTATATCATTCCAATTCATATTCGATCGCAAAGTTGCATCGCCTTCGGTGCCTTCAATAACCAAACTTCTTGCCGTTTCATCGCCATAATAAACTTGTGAAATTCCTGGCGATAGCAATAATTTGGTTCCTGCTTCGATTGCTTTTTCTCGTTTTGGATCGAATGGCGAACCATCATCGTGCGATGAAAGATAGTTCAAAACACTAAATCCTTTTAAATCAGCATTTAATTTATCTGAATATTTAGAAAATATTGATTCATAACTGCCTTTTGCATCCCATTTGAATTCGAAATTAATCATATTATCAAACCCATTTTCGTAATAATTAACTTTTTTATCAGGAAAATTAAAATTTTGACCAGTGCTTATTCCATAATTATAAACTTCTGCAACCGAATAAAATTTATTGTTATCAAGAACTTTCGTTGGATTTTTCTTTTTCCACATTTCAAAAGCATATTCACATTGTGTTTTAAAATCTAACCAAACTACTTCTTCGGTATGTTTCACGGTATCACAACGGTAGCCATCAATTCCGAATTCCGAAATATAATCTGTCAACCATTTCATTATGTAATATTTTGGCAAACGAGGATATTTGGTTCTTGCAAAAAATGCGTCAAGCGATGCGATTTCTTTTTCATATCGACCTTCTTTTTTCCATTTTTCGATCAAAAATGGTGGCAAAGTAACTTCGGTAGTGCTTTCGGTTTTAATGTCTGGCAAGTTGGCAACCAGTGTGCAAGAAGTTGTGTTTAAATAATTGTCATATTTGCATTGTGGCCCAGTTCTAACCCAACCTTCTGGCCAAACTGAATCGACTTTGGTCACTGGTCCAGTATGGTTTATAACAGCATCGAGCATAACACGAATGCCTTTGGCGTGTGCTTTTTTGACCATTTCGGCTAAGTGTTCTTTGGTTCCAAAATTCGGGTCAATTGCCGACCAATCTCTTGTCCAATAACCGTGAAAACCATAAGTTACGCCAGTTCCTTCATCAACACCATCGTGAATTTGTTCTACTATCGGCGTGAGCCAAATGACGTTTATTCCAAGATCTGTAAAATAGTTTTCGTCAATTTTTTTAGTAATTCCTTTTATATTTCCACCTTCGAAACCACGCAATTTCCCTGTTTTTTTGGTTCGATTAAAATAAATTCCGTTGTTTTTTCTTGCGACCTCATTAAATCTATCTACCAATAAAAAATAAAGATTTGCGCCTTCCCAAACGAAAGGCGTTTTTAAAGTTTCAGGCATTGTTTTTCTTTTGGTTTGTGCTTGCGAATTGGTAATTAATCCGAAAGATAGAATCGATAAAAATATTAGTTTTTTCATTTGGTTTTATATTTTATATAATTCAAATCTGTAAGGTTTTTATATCCTTATAGGTTTTTTTTAAAATTTTATTTTTATTTCTTTAAAACTTGATTTCAACCAGTTAACTGGAATTTCAACCGTAGTTTTATTCATTTTGAATGCAATATTTTTACCATCAACCCAAATTGATTTTGGTATAATATTATGAAGTATCAAATTTACATTTTTATCTGAACTAGCAAAACTTTTTCCAACCTCTGAATTCAATTTTAAAATTACAGTTTTGTTATTAATTTTACTATCAAAATTCAAAATCTCGTATGCTCCTTTTTCAAATGCATTTGGCGTAACGCCATCATCATTGTATAATTTTCCAAAAGAAACTTTGGTTTTCTCATCAAAATAATAATGCAAATCAAAGTTTGATAAAGAATATTTAGACGTGTTTTGAATGGTTTTTATCATCGGAATAAAACTTCCGCCACGAACAAATGTTGGTATATTTTCTTCTGCAACATTAAATTGAGATGTTGTTCCAGCCAAATATTTTTTATCAGAATAAAAATCGAACCAATTGTTGTTTTTTGGAAAATATATCGACGTTGTTTTTACATTTGCTTTAGTAATTGGTGTAACTAGAAAATCATTGCCCCATAAATAACTTTCGCAAACATTTGATAATTTAACATTTGATGGCTCTTCAAATAATAAAGGTCGCATTAATGGCAAACCTTTTTGATTGTTTTCAAATGCCAAATTGTAATTATATGGCAACATTTGATAACGCAATTCTATCTGTTTTTTGGCTTTTGCTTTTGTAATAACATCTTTATAAACGGCTTCTGCGGCAACTTCTTCTTGTGCATGAGGACGAAATATTGGTTGAAAAACACCATATTGTAACCAACGAATGTACAATTCATTATCGAAATAATCACCAGCAAATCCGCCTAAATCACTGTGCATATAACCCAAACCTTGCATTCCCATTTGCAAAGCAATTTCGGTTTGACTTTGTAATCCGCCCCAAGATCGAGAAACATCGCCAGACCACGGAATCATTCCAAATCGCTGAGAACCAGAACTTCCAGCACGCATTAAAATAAACGGTCGCACTTTCGGAAAATCGGTTTTGTAACCATCATGAATTAATTTTGCCCAATTATGACCATAAATATTGTGTACTTCATCTGCTGTGCCAGCAGCTGTAATAGCTTTTGACGGAAAAACTTCGGGTTCGCCCAAATCGCCCCAAAGTCCACCAACGCCTTGATTTATTAAATTCTTATAAATATTCCAAAACCAAGTCTTTGCTTCGGGTTTCCAAACATCGATTATTCCAGTATTTCCAAAATAAAAATCGAATCTGGCTGGATTTCCAGATTTATCAACTGCCAAAACTTTTTTATCAACTGCTTCTTGCCATTTGCTTGATGTTGAAAGTACGAATGGCTCAGTAATTAAAACTGTTTTAATATTCTTTTCATTCAAATCAGCAATCATTTTATTAGGATTCGGAAAATTGTCTTTGTCCCAATCTAAATTGCCCATCGTACCTTTTATAGTTTTTCCAAACCAATATAAATCCAGAATAATCGCATCGACAGGAATATTCTCTTCGTTAAATTTACGAATGGTTTTTTCGACTTCTTCTTGCGAATGATAACCAAATCGTGAAGAAAAATTGCCCAATGTCCAACGTGCTGGCAATGGTTGTTTGCCTGTCAAATCAGTATAACTCGAAATTAAATCTTGCCAAGAATCGCCTGCAATTATTTGATAGGTTTTTCGTCCAGAAATAGTTTCATATTGTAAAGAATTGTCTTTTTTGGAATCTAAATCTAAATAACCAATTGGCGCATTGTCAAAATGAACGGCATAAATTTTAGACGACATTACAATTGGTAATGTGAAGTTCATAAGTTCGGCTCGAGTTTCGTAACCATATTGTGCACGATTATACAATTGCAAACGTTTGCCTCGTCGATTCATGCCAATTGCTCTTGAACCGCCACCATAAAGTATTTCGGTTTTGTCGAGATTGAAATCTAATATTTCTGTGGAATCTTTTTTGATATAGCCTGTTTTTTCAGATAATAATTCTTTTCCTTTATATAAATATGATATTTTGAAAGGCGATTTTTGAATGTTTACAATTAATCCAGAAGTTGAAATATTAATAATATTTCCTGAATCAGAAACTTTAAAAATTCCATTTTTTGGATTTAAAATAACTGCGTGCGAAATTGGATTAAAAACTTCACCTTTAGGTAAAAAAGTGGTTTCAATAATTTTATCAGAATAGGTTTTCAAGATATATTGTCCGTCTGAAACATTAATTTCTATTGAATTATTAGTTTCTTTGAAAGTCTCGAATTTTCTATTGGCGTTTTGTGCAAATGAAAATATTGGGATTAGCAATATTAAGATTTTTTTCATAATTTTTTGTTTTGAACCATTAAGGAATTGAGATTCAATAAGGTTTTGTTTTTAATATTGATGTTTTTATCAACGTTGGTCTGCGTTAGGGGTTGCAGCGGCATCCTTTTTTTATCAATTGCCACGGTTTAAACCCGTGGCAATTGATGAAAAAAGATACAGCGGAAGACCCGACCCGCCTTTTCGGCGAGGTAACGCCCAAATCTAATACATAAATCCGAAAAGCCAAAGCGGAATTGTGTTTTTATAACCTGTTTCGATGTCGTCTTTGGCTAGAAAACTACTGGTTACTTCTTTTATTTGTTGACCTGTTTTGTTTTTGCCGCCAACCTCGAAAGTATGTTTTTCATTAACCAGAAAATCGCCTTTTGCTGTGTAAGTAACTGTATTTTGATTGCTTTCGACCATATTTATAAAAAATGTTTCTCGCAAAGTGCCAATTTCTGGTTTTTTTTCTGATAATGCAAACATAAGATTTGTGTTGTGCAAAAACAGTTTTTCGGGTTTGTTCAATCTTGACGTATTGTTCACGCTGTGGTACAAACCATAAGTGAGTTTTGCTGCGTTGAGCATGGCAATCATTTCGTAAAGCTTGGTTCTGGTGCAACCTACTTGCTCGGCGAGTTTGGTGACATTGGGCGTGAATGGCACCGATTGTGCAATAATATACAGCAATTTTTTAACTTGATTTAGTGTCGAAAACTCAAGCGGAACAATGTTTGGCAAATCGGTATCAATGATTAAATTAATGGTTTGTTTGAGTCGTTGGTGCACGAATTTGGTTTCCTTAAAAATTGGGTATGCGCCCCATTCTAGATATTGTTTGAAATAAAATATAGGTTTTTCGATTTTCGAAATGATTATCTCGGCAATTTGTTCATGATTTTCTAAAATCTCGTTGAATGTAAAAATCGGTAAATCCATTCCGTATTTTATGCCAAGAAATTCTCGCAATGACAATTCTGGCAAATGAAAATTAAGCACACGTCGACTTAAATCGGCTCCCGATTTTTCGAGTTCGAGAATCGATGATCCTGTGATTAATAACTTTAATTCGGGCATTAAATCGTAAATGTTTTTTACTTCACGGCTCCATTCTGGATATTTGTGCACTTCGTCGAGCAATAGAATTTTACCAAAATTTTGCGAAAACTCTTTGGCGGTTTCGACCAATGTGTGTTGCCTGAAATAAATATCATCAAGTGTGACATAAAGTGCTTCGTTGCCCGAGTAGTTTTCTTTTATGTGTTGCAGAAAAAGTGTTGTTTTGCCTGAACCTCGTGAACCAAAAAGCATGATTGCGCGTTCGTCCCACGGTAAAGTAAATTGCAAATTGCGTTTAAAATCGGAATTGAGATTTCGGATTAATTTTTTCTGGGTTTCGAATAATGCTTCCATAATTGTATTTCTTATAGTGCAAATGTAAACTAAATTGTATTATAAAACTAATAAGTTTTAATAGATTTTGTTTTTTATGAAATACAATAATAATATATAATTGTTTTTTATAAAATACATTTTTAAATATTATTGTTTTTTGTAAAGTGCATTTATGAAAACTTTATTTTAAGTTATTGAGAAAGAAGTTTATCATTTCGACGAAGAAGAAATCACATAATATTAGCAGCTAATGTGATTTATCCTTCGTCGAAATGACAAAACATCACAATATGTGGAAGTTATTACAATAAATTATCACATTACTTCAAAATAAATTCTAAAGGATAATTTAATCTTTTAGACCAAGATTTTTCTGAATGATCTTCGCCAATAAAATATTTTGTTAACCAATTGTTTGATGTGAATTTTTTAGAAATCATTACAGCATCGACTTTTTTCTGAATTTCTGGATAAATTGCATCGAGCGTTTGGTCGCCACAATCGAAATAAATTTTATGATTTTTTGGATTTGGCAGATTGTTTGACAAGTAATTCAAAAAAGAATCAGGAATTGGATTATCAACAGCTTCAAAACTTCCTGGCCAATGTGTTGACATGCAAATTGCACCACCAAAAATTTCTGGATATTCACAAATGGTATACATAGAAATTAATCCGCCCATGCTGCTGCCACCAATAAAAGTATTTTCTAAATTTGTGCGAACCGAATATTTTTTATCAATGAATGGTTTTAATTCATTGACAATAAATTTTAAATAATTATCAGAATTTGGTACAAACGCTTCGGTTGTTCGTCCCTTTTCTTGTAGTTTTTTGGTAACCAATGCTTTGTCTTCTTTTGATAAATTTTCGTAAGGTTTTTGCGGAAAATAACTAGCATGACGCACTTTGCCTCCATTCCAAATGCCGACGACAATTGTTTCCTTGATTTTGTTTTCTTGCGATAATTTCGATAAAACCTCTTCGATTTCCCATGCTTGTTTGTTCCAAGTTGTTTCGGCATCGTATAGCATTTGTCCGTCTTGCATGTACAAAACTGCATATTTTTTATTATCGGAATAATTTTCTGGCAACCAAATATCGATTATTCGACTATCAATAAATTTCGATTCGAAAGCTTCGATTCGCTCGATTCTTCCAACAGTAACTTTTTGTAAAGATTGGGCTTTCATAAAAGCGCATATAAAAATTAAAAAAAACACTATTTCGTTTTTCATTATTATACAAATTAAAAAACTCTTCCAATTATAACACGGAAGGGTTTTGCAAATTATTTTTTATACAACAACCAAATTATTTGGTTCAACCAAAATTTCTTTATTATTTACAAACACATTTAAATCTGAATTTCCTTCAAGTGAAAATGTTGTTTTATCATGATTCACAGAAACTTTCAAAATCTGGTTTCTGAAATTGATTTTAAACGAATAACCTTTCCACTCTTTCGGAATTTTTGGAGAAAAATGCAAAGTATCGTTTTTGACTCTCATTCCTCCAAAACCTTCGACAATGCTCATCCAAGTTCCAGCCATACTTGTAATATGACAACCTTCTTCGACTTCTTTATTATAATCGTCAAGATCTAAACGTGAAGTTCTCAAGTAGAAAGTATAAGCCATATCAATTTTATCCAACAATGCTGCTTGAATAGAATGTACGCAAGGCGACAACGAACTTTCATGAACTGTAAATGGCTCATAAAAATCGAAATGTTTCTCTAATTCGGCTTTCGTGAAATGATCTTCGAAGAAATAAAATCCTTGTAAAGTATCGGCTTGTTTGATGTATGGCGAACGCAAAACACGATCCCAAGACCATTTTTGGTTGATTGGTCGGTGAATTTTATCTAAATTGGCAACTTTGACTAAATCTTTATCAAGGAAACCATCTTGTTGCAAATAAATTCCTAATTCATCAGATTTTGGAAAATACATATTATTGGCAACTTTTTTCCATTCTTGCAATTCGGCTTCCGAAAGTTTTACCTTTTCGATAATTCGTTTGTGGTCTTTTGGAAATTCTATAAAAACTTTCTGAATTTGTTCGTAGGCGTAATCAATACACCATTTAGCAATATAATTGGTGTAAAAATTATTATTGACGTTGTTTTCATATTCATTTGGACCAGTTACTCCAAGAATCATATATTGATTTTTGTTGGTCGAAAAGCTTGCTCTTTGTTGCCAAAAACGAGCAATTGCTATTAAAACTTCTAATCCTTTTTCAGGAATATATGAGTAATCGCCAGTGTATCTGTAATAATTGAAAATCGCAAAAGCAATTGCGCCGTTTCTATGAATCTCTTCATGTGTGATTTCCCATTCGTTATGACATTCTTCGCCATTCATTGTAACCATTGGGTACAAAGCTGCTCCATTTGTAAAACCTAAATTATTTTTAGCATTTTCAATAGCTTTATCTAACTGGTTGTATCTGTAAGTCAACAAATTACGAGCTACTTGCTGGTCTTTAGTAGCCATATAAAACGGAATGCAATACGCCTCGGTATCCCAATAGGTCGAACCACCATATTTTTCGCCAGTAAAACCTTTTGGACCAATGTTTAAGCGAGAATCTTTGCCAGAATAGGTTTGATTTAATTGAAAAATATTGAAACGAATGCCTTGTTGCGCTTTCACATCACCATCGATTGTGATGTCTGACATTTCCCAAATTTTTGCCCAAGCATCGATTTGGTCTTGTAATAAGTTATTGAAACCTTTATTTAATGCCAATTTGATTACATTTTGAGCTGCGATTACTGTATTTTCATGATTAAATGAAACTGTGTAACCACCAAATTTTTGTATAGTTGCAGCATCTTCTCTTAAAACATTAATTTCATATTCAAATTGAATTTTATCTATTCCAGACTTTACATTTGATGGCGAAAAATTTGTTTTTTTACCATTCAACAAAATTGAATTTTGCATGAAAGTTGTTGCAACAAAATGGGTTTTGAATGTCCTTGCTGTTACAAATGCTTCATTATTAGTATATTTTAAATCTTGAATTTCCCAAAATTTTTCTTCCCAATTGGCATCTTCGTTCGAAACTCCAGCATCAATATAAGGTTTAAAAATAATTTTGGCATCGCCATTTAAAGGCGTTATTTCGTAATTGATAACACCTAATTCATCTAAATCTAACGAAAGAAAACGAGAAATTTTTACCGAAATATTCAAACCGTTTTGCATAATTGTTTTGAAGGAACGGTAATAAATTCCTTCCTTCATATTCAGTTCACGTTTAAAGGCGGTAACAGATTGAGATTTTGCTAAATCAAGATTTTCGCCATTGATTTCGATGTCAATCCCAATCCAATTTGGTGCATTTAATACTTTGGCAAAATATTCGGGATAGCCGTTTTTCCACCAACCGACCTTGGTTTTGTCTGGATAATAAACGCCACCGATATAACTTCCTTGAAAAGTTTCGCCAGTGTAAGTTTCTTCAAAATTCGCACGTTGTCCCATTGCTCCGTTGCCAATGCTGAACAAACTTTCGGAAGATTTTACTTGTTCTTGGTCAAATCCTTCTTCGATGATGGACCAATTGTCTGGTTTTATATAATCTTGGTTCATTTTTTTTATTAGATAATTAGGCAATTAGATAGTGTGATAATTGCCTCATTTAATAATTTATTTATAGTATTTAGAATTTTCTAATTATCTCATTGACAAAATCTCTAATGTAAAAACGTTTCTACAAATGAGGAATCCATATATGTAAAATCTTTGAAAATGTATTTTGCTTCGTGTAGAATGGTTGCTGAACCAATTCCTACACTTGTCATATTTGCAATATTAGCGGCTTGAACTCCAGCAACCGAATCTTCAAAAACAATTGAATTTTCTGGCGTTGCTCCTAAAAGTTTTGCGGCTTGCAAGAAAACTTCGGGATCGGGTTTGGCATTGGTAACATCGTTTCCATCTACAATTGCATCAAAATAATGAATAATTCCTGTTTTTTCGAGAATTGGTCTTGCATTTTTACTTGCTGAACCCAAAGCAATCGACTGATTTTTTTCTTTCAAGAATTGCAAAATTGGCATTACACCTGGCAAAACTTCCGAAATGTCTATATCCTTTAAATAAGATAAATACTCTTCGTTTTTTTGAATAAGCCAACGGTTTTTGTCTTCTTGCGATGCGTTTACTTTTCCCAAATCCAATATTATGTCAAGTGATCGAACACGAGAAACGCCTTTCAATTGTTCGTTGTGTTCGGGTGTAAATTCGATTCCTAGTTCTTGTGCAAGTTTTTGCCAAGCCAAGAAATGATATCTTGCTGTGTCAACAATTACGCCGTCTAGGTCAAATATGAATGCTTTTTTATTCATTGATAATAATATTCGATTTATCATTTATCGTTAATGCGATAATTCCAGCCAAAATCATAGAACAACCTCCTATTAAAAGTGCATAAATTGGTTCTGAATTAAAATATTTTGATACTAAAAATCCTAATATAGAAGCGGCTACTAATTGAGGAATAACTATAAAAAAGTTAAAAACTCCCATATAATATCCCATTTTGCTTGATGGTAAAACGCCAGAAAGCATTGCATAAGGAATTGACAAAATACTTGCCCATGCAATTCCAACACCAATCATTGGCAACCATTCTATATTAAAAGTTGTTGGTTCTTTAATGAAATATAAAGAAATTAAACCCAATCCGCCACAAGTTAAAGCAACAAAATGTGTAAATTTTCGACTTGTAATTTTCGCTAATAATGGTAATAAAAATGCGGCTAGTGCAGCAATTAAATTATAATTTGCAAACATTTCGCCAACTTGATTTGCACCTGTGTTGTATGCAGCCGAAGTTGTATCGGTTGTTCCATATATATGTTGAGTAACTGCAAGAGTTGTATAAATCCACATCGAAAACAATGCAAACCATGAGAAAAATTGAACCCAAGCCAATTGTTTCATGATTTTTGGCATAAATTGAAAATCGT
This sequence comes from Bacteroidota bacterium, assembly GCA_043778105.1. Classification (GTDB taxonomy): domain Bacteria; phylum Bacteroidota; class Bacteroidia; order Flavobacteriales; family Flavobacteriaceae; genus Flavobacterium. Next base: position 17,163 of record JAYWGV010000071.1, on the reverse strand, counting down.
TCATTATTGTTACAAATCCATTTTGAGTATTGTTTGCTTTTTGCATCAATCCCGAAATTATCATTGCCAATCCGCCAGAACCTATTAGTCCTAAAGACATTACATATAAATCTTTTTTTAATTCAAAATGATAAATTGCATACGAAAATAATATTCCGATAATAAAAAACAATAGTCCTTTTGATAAATGTGATTGCCCATTTCTTTGAAACCATTCTGACGAATGTGCTTCTTTTTTGAAAGAGTCTTGATTTTTCTCAAAAGCTTCCATTTCTTCGGGAGAATATTCTTTAGATGTAAAAACTGTCCAAAGTACCGTTATTAAAAAAGCAATTCCACCAATATAAAAAGAATATTTAACCGAATCTGGAATTATTCCAAGTGGAGCTTCGTTTTTAACATCAAGATAAGTTAATAATAATGGCAATTTTGATGCGACATAAGCACCAATTCCTATAAAGAAACTTTGCATCGCAAAACCTTGTGTTCGTTGACTTTCTGGAAGATTGTCGCCTACAAATGCTCTGAAAGGTTCCATTGAAACATTTATAGATGCATCCATAATCCACAACATTCCTGCTGCAAACCATAGTACAGGCGAGTTGGGCATAATGAATAATGCTGCTGATGCTAATATAGCGCCAACTAAAAAATAAGGTTTTCGTCGGCCTAATTTTGTCCAAGTTCTATCGGAAAAATAACCAATGATAGGTTGAATTATTAATCCTGTTAAAGGCGCTGCAACCCATAAAATTGGAATATCATCTATGTTGGCTCCTAGAGTTTGAAATATACGAGACATGTTGGAATTCTGCAATGCAAAACCCATTTGTATTCCTAGAAATCCAAAACTCATGTTCCAAATTTGCCAGAAACTTAATTTACGCTTTTCCATTATCGTGGTTAAATGTTGTTGGTACGATAAGCGCGATGCTTATCAAAACTTAATTAATATTTCGAAGTAAAAATATAAGTTTTGATTTTTATAATTTGTAAAAATATAAAAAGATTTTAATTTTTGGGTTTTTGACGGTAAATTTTTATAAAAAACTTTGCGAAAACGTTATAATGTTGATAAATTTAATTTTAGATTTTAGATATTAGATTTTAGATTTTTTGGTTGAAACATAATCTGAAATCTGAAATCTAAAATCTACAACCTGAAATCTGGAACCTGAAGTCTAATTAGTAGATTCTCTTTCAATTAAATTAGTTTCAATAATTTCGGTCGAATATACTTCTTGGTATTCTTCGTCATCAACTTCTTCGGTTTCAAGTCTAGTTATGAGCATTTCTGCTGCTTTTCTGCCCATTTTTTCTCCGTTTTGACTCACGGTTGTTATTGTTGGCGATGAATATTGCGAGATAATTCCGTCAGTAAAACCAATTACCGAAATATCTTCAGGAACTTTTAATCCTTTTTTATTTGCGCATTTTATGCTGTGAACTGCAAATACTTCATTGACCGCAAACACTGCATCGAATTTTTGATTGTTGAACAATTCTTCGATTGCTTCTTGACAATTTGCAACATCTTCAATTTTTAGAATAAGGTTTTCATCAACCGAAATCTCATTTGCCTTGAGCGCTTTAACATAACCTTCGGTTCTCAATTTTCCAACGCTTATGTAATCTACGGTTGTAATTAATGCTATTTTCTTAAAACCTTTATTTATTAAAAACTGCATAGTGTCAAACGCAGCTAAAGTATCGTCGATAATGACTTTGTCGCAAAAAATTTCATTGGCAACACGGTCGAACATTACTATTGGCATTCCTTGATTAATAACCTCAATTATATGATGAAAGTCACTTTTTTGTTGCGTTTCTTTGGACAATGACATAATGAAACCGTCTATGCTGCCGTTGGCTAATAATTCAAGATTCAGAACTTCTTTATCAAATGACTCATCCGATAAACAAACCATAACGTTATAACCTTTTTCGTTGGCAACAGCTTCGACACCGCTAATGACAGTTGCAAAAAAATGATGAATAATTTCGGGAATAATTATTCCTAAAGTCTTGGTTTTTCTATTTTTAAGACTCAGAGCGATTAAATTGGGTTTGTAGTTGTACAATTTAGCAAAAGCTTGCACTTTTAGACGAGTATCTTCGCTAATTTCTGAACTATTTTTTAATGATTTAGAAACTGTTGATATAGAAACATCAAGTTCTTTAGCAATTTGTTTTAGAGTGACTTTTCTTTTCATGAGTTTGCATAAATTGTATTTGGGGATTATTTATATTTTTAAAAGTTTAAAATTATGAATATATATTTTAATCTAAATTTAAACTGTTGTGAATTCAATAATTATTAAAAACAAAAATTATTTAGTAATTTTTTTTCAAATGTACAATTTTTGACATAAAAAGCTAGTAAATTCAAAAACTTTTCAACACGAAAACGTTTTCGAATGGATTTTAACAATTGATTATTTTGAAAGTAAATTAATTTATATAAATTTAACGTTCGAAGTAAAAATATAACCCAAACAATCTATTATCTAACTTAAAAAATACGTATGAAAACAATTTACAAAAAGTTGTTATTTTTATTTTTTCTACTTCCTGTTTGTGCATTTTCACAAACAACTTTTACAGGTAAGGTTGTAGATTCAAAAACATTGCAAAGCATTCCGGGTGTTAACGTTGTCATGCAAGGTTCATCATCGGGAACATCGACAGGATTTGACGGTAAATTTACTTTGAAAGGATTAAAAACGGGCGATAAAGTGGTTTTTTCATTTGTTGGTTATAGAAATTCGACCATAACATTTACAGGACAAACCAACCTCGAAGTAAAACTTGGTGAAGTTTCTAATGAATTGAAAGAAGTTGTTGTTCAAGTTGGTTATGGTAGTGTTAAGAAAAAAGATGCGACTGGGGCGGTGACGGTCATAACATCAAAAGATTTTAATAAAGGCGCAATAACATCTGCTGATCAGTTGCTTGCTGGAAAAGCACCAGGTGTTAGAATTACTTCTGGAGGTGGTGGTCCAGATTCTGCACCGAATATTAGAATTAGGGGTGGCTCTTCATTAAACGCATCTAATAATCCGCTTATCGTAATTGATGGCGTCCCTATTGATAATGTCAATCCCGCAGGTATATCAAATCCTCTATCGCTGGTAAACCCAAATGATATTGATAGCTTTTCAATATTAAAAGATGCCTCTGCAACGGCTATTTATGGTAGTAGAGCATCTAATGGTGTAATCATAATTACCACTAAAAAAGGAGCGTCAGGTAAACCGCAATTTAATTATTCTGCCATAACTTCAATTGGAACCATTACTGATAGTAAAAAAATAAAAGTAATGGATGGTCCTACATATAAAAGTTTTATAGAAAAAAATTATCCAAATGAAACTTATTTATTAGGTTATAGAGATCAGTTTGGTGTTCAAAATTTTGCTAACAGTGATTGGCAAGAAGCTATATTTAGAAACTCATTAACTTACGAGCACAATTTTAGCGTTAGAGCTAATATGTTTAAAAAACTTCCAATAAGATTTTCATTAGGTTATTTAAATAGCGAGGGTGTAATTAAAACTAACGATTATAAAAGGTACTCAGGGTCTATAAAATTGACTCCATCTTTACTAAAAGACAACTTAAAAGTTGACTTTAATTTAAAAATTTTACGAGCTGAAAAAAATGCAATAGATGGTGATGGTGCTTTGGGTAATTCATTGTCGATGGATCCTACGAAACCAATTTATGATACAGATCCTAATAATATTTTTGGCGGTTTTTACCAAGAAAATAGCCTAACGGGTTTACAAGGTTCACGAAACCCATTGGCTTTGTTAACCCAACGTCAAAGACCAGAAAATGTTAATAAACTTATAGGAAATATACAATTAGATTATAAACTTCCATTTTTTCCATCAATTAGAGCTGTCGTGAACGCTGGTCTTGATACATCAAAATCAAATGTTAAAGAAGTTTATTCTGATAACTCAATCGCAACTTATGGTATAAATCAAGCTCCAGTAGGTACGCAATTGGCATATACTTTTAATCCAGGAATAAATTTTGTAGAGAATCAAACGATTACCAACAAACTGCTCGATGCTTATTTAGTTTTTGAAAAACCATTACAAGGTTATATATCCAAATTTAATTTAACAGCTGGTCATTCTTTTCAAAGTTTTTTGTTGCAAGGAGATAAAGAGATATATGCATACAATACACAAACTTATTTTAGAGAGTTACGTCCAGACAGACCAAGTAATCCCACTAACAGGTATAAAAGCCCATATGTAATAGAATCGTACTTTGCAAGATCAAATATAGATTTAAAAAATAGATATTTATTCACTTTTACAGTTAGAGCCGATGGATCTTCGTTGTTTCAAGAATCAAATCGTTGGGGCTACTTTCCTGCCGGAGGATTCGCTTGGAAAATGAAAGAAGAATCTTTTCTAAAAGATTCAAATGTTATCAAAGATTTAAAATTAAGAGTGGGTTATGGTTTAACTGGACAAAATGATATCATTGATGCTGGTGGTTATTTTCCAAGTTCACCCTTGTTTGAAACAGGAGGAAATAGTAGTCAATATTTTCCTGGCGTTGCCTCTTATAGAGCATTACCTTTTAATTTTGGATTAACTTGGGAAAAAACTGCAACATATAATGCGGGTCTAGATTTTGAGCTTTTAAATAAAGGAATATTAAATGGAAGTATTGATGTATACAACAGAAAGACAACCGATTTATTGGCTAAAGTTCCCGCAGCTCCAGGTACTTCTTTAACAAATACAGTAATTGCAAATGTTGGATCGCTTGAAAATAAAGGAGTAGAGTTTAATTTAAATTTTAAAGCAATCCAAACTGAAAATTTTAGTTTAGCATTAAATGGTAATATTAGTTACAATAAAGGTAAAGTAACTGACCTTAATAATGTTACAGAAATTCAAGATGAAAAAAATGGATTGCCAGGTATTGGTCAAAGATTTATTTATAATATAGTTGGTGAAGAACCTTATTCTGCAAAAGTTTTTGAACAGATATATAACTCAAATGGTCAACCTTTACAAGGTGCTTATGTAGATAGAAATAACGATGGATTAGTAACAGATGACGATAAATACGTTGTGGCATTAAGACCTAATACAACATTTGGATTTGGGACATCGTTAAATTATCAAAATATTGATTTAACAACTACTTTTAGAGGTCAACAAGGTGGGAAAACGTATAACGTGAAAAATTATCAAGGACAAGCAATAAGTGCGGCTTATAATCCTGTTGCAAATTCTTTAAATAATATTTTAAATACCGACATACCATTTGCAACGCAAATAAATGTTGCATTTTCGGACTATTTTCTGGAAGATGCAAGTTTTTTAAGATGCGAAAACATAACTTTAGGTTATAAATTTAACAATACTTCTAAGGGAACTTCTTTGAGGGTTTATGCAGCCGCTAACAATCTTTTTATCATTACTAATTATACTGGACAAGATCCAGAAAATTTTAATGCCCTTGATAATAATTTTTACCCAAGACCACGTGTTTTTAGTTTTGGTGTTAATATTGACTTTTAAAAAATATACTTATGAAAAATTCAAAAATTAAAATTTTAGGTATTATTCTATTAGGTTTTTTAATTAATTCTTGTTCAAATGAATTAAATACTACACCTGAAATAGAGGATTCGCTAGAAAATTTATTAAGAAAAGATCCAAACGCAATTCAGGGTTTAGTGTCTAGACTTTATGCTGGACTTTCTTTAACAAGTAATAATGGTCCTGGTGAATCAGATCTTGAAGGCCCGGATAAAGGTGAAACAGGTTTTCTTCGAGGTATTTTAAATCTAGAGGACTTTTCTGCGGATTGCATGAAAAATAGATGGGGTGATGATGGATTAGATCAATTAACAACAACTTCAGAATGGAATGATGTTAATAAATTTTTTAGATACTTTTATGATAGAGTGTATATTACAGTACCCAATTGTAATAATATTATTAAGGCAATAAACACAACAAATATTAATAATAAGGTACAATATATTAGTGAACTTAGATTTATTAGGTCTTTAGCTTATTTTTATATGATTGATTGTTTTGGAAAAGGGATATTAGCAACTGAAAATGATTTAGGATCAGTAAATTTGAAATCCGAATCTACACGAATAGAAATGTTTAATTATGTAGAAAAAGAACTTTTAGAAATTGAACTAACTATTCCTCAACAAAATGGATATGGAAGAGCTAATAAAGCAGTTGTTCAAATGCTTTTAGCCAAATTGTATCTAAATGCTGCAGTTTACACTGGTACTCCAAGGTTTAATGATGCAGCTATTTACACATCAAAAGTCATTGGCGGTGGGTATTCTTTGGCTCCAGATTTTAATAGTCTGTTTGAAGCAGATAATAATATTACTTTAGCTAAAAATGAAATTATTTTTCCATTAATTTGTGATAGCGAAGTGACGCAAAGTTATAGTAATACTACATATTTAGTAAACGGAAGTTTGTTTGCTGCTACGATGACACCAGCAGATTATGGCGTTAAGGAAAATGGCTGGGGTGGACATAGGGCAACAAAAGCACTTTATAAATTTTATGGAAATACTGCTGCAGCTGTCGAAGCTTCTACTGACGTTCGTGCAAGTGGATTATGGACTTCTGGTCATTCATACGAAATGAATAATTATAAAACGTGGAGTGATGGATTTCCATATGCTAAATTTAAAAATAAAAAATCAATTGGTAATCAGCCACTAACAGTATTTTCTAGCACAGATTTTCCTTTGTATCGTCTTGCAGATGCTTACTTGATGTATGCAGAGTGTGCTTTACGTGGTGCATCAAATGCCAATTTAGGTACTGCTCTGGGATATGTTAACGCAATTAGAACCAGATCAAACGCTACAACAATTTCAGTAAGTGAAATGGATTTACAATTTATATTAGATGAACGTAGTAGAGAATTGACAATGGAGGGTCATAGAAGAACAGATTTAATTCGATTCGGTCAATTTACAGGTAGTACATACTTATGGCCTTGGAAAGGTAATTTAAAAGACGGTAGAGGAATTCCAGAACATTATAAACTTTATCCGATTCCAAAAACTGCAAGACAAGCTAATCCAAATTTAACAAAAACAGAAGGTTATCCTAATTAATTTAATTATGAATAAAATATATAATATCATTTTAATAAGTACAATTTTATTACTAATAAATTGCACCAGTGAGCCAAAAGACCCAACTGCAGTTTCGAATGGTTTTATTGTAACTAAAGATCAAGCTGTGATTTCGCCAATCTTACTAAATCCTAACGATGAATCTCTAAAATTTGCGGAGTTTAATTGGACAGCAAGTAATAATGGTCCAAATTCAATTTCTATTTACAAATTAGTAGTATTTGATAAAATCAATGACCCAAATTTAAAAAATCCTATTGAATATGAAGGGGCAGGCGTCCTAAGTTTAGAAAGAAAAGCGACTATTACAAATAAGGAGATCAATAATTTAATCAATCAATTGCCAACATTTGTTTGTGGCGAAATGAGTATTGACATTAGAATTAAATCTATTTTAGGTGCAAATCTTGAGATAGCTGCAACACAATATTCCAACCCAATAAATGTAAAAGTAACTGGATACAATATTAGACCTTTAGAAATTGCATTTATAAAAAATAGTAATGTTGTCGATGCATCAACCAATAAACTCTTATCTGCCAGTAAAAATTCCAAAGACTACGAGTGTTACAGCTATTTGCAATCAGGTGACTACAAGTTTAATGTTCCAGACGACTGTAGAGGCTATGCAACACCAACAATTATTGGAAAAGGTGCATCAACTGGCACGTTAATTGTATCTGGTGCAAATATCAACATTCCAACAACAGGCTATTATTTTATAAAAGCTAACCTAATATTGAACACTTATTCTATTTCGCCTTACAACACAATTGGCATTAATGGCAGAGGAACAAGAGCTGGCAATGGTTTTGTTAACATTGTCCCAATGGTTGATTCAGACAAAGATAATATTTGGACTACAGACATTCTGTTGGTAAAAGGACTTGGGATTAAATTTCCAGTGGTGCAAAGAGATAATAGTATTCCTCTAGTTGAACCTGTTTTTAATACTTTAAATAACCCAGCATTTATTCTTCCGGGATCAATATTTGGAAGACCAGTTGAGCTTGGTGCTACAAATGACGGTTTTTTAAATAGTGTCACAGCGGGTTCAGTAAGCGAAACATTGGTACCTGGTACTTTTAACGCCAACCAAAAAGATAAATATAGAGTAACAATAGACGTTAGAAATCCTCGAAAATATACCTATACTCTAGTAAGAATCTAATATTAATAATTTTTAAAAGGCTGTAATATTTTACAGCCTTTTTTAACTAATACCTTAAAAAAATGAAAAAGATAATTTTTTATGCAATATTGTTAGTAGGTTTTGTTGGTTTTTCGCAACAACAAACTATTACCTATTCGATATCGCCACCAACATTCGAAGAAAATCAAGCTATAACAATAACAATTAATGGTTCTAGTGTTAACGAAGCAACTTGGGCTGTAACAGGAAATGCACTATATTTATGGGCCTGGTCATTTAATCTAGCCGACACAGCTGGTATAGATTCTCCAACAAATGGCACTTGGATTAATTCTAATGAAGCACATAAATTTACATATAATTCTGGTACAGATACTTACACTTACACGCTCACGCCAAATGCTTTTTATAATAGAACAGGCATTGGGCGAATTGGGTTTCTAGTTAAAGCAAAAAATGGTACTGGCGATAAAAAATCTCAAGATAATTTTGCCGAAGTTGGTTTATTGCAATTATCATTAAGTACGCCAGCAGCTAACAGTTCAACAATTATTGCAAGCAACGGAAGCTTAAATATTGTAGCCACAAACACCAATGGTCCAGCTGATTACAATCTAAAATCAAACGGAATTTCGATAAATACTGCAACGGCAACATCAACTTATTCTTTTAATCATACAGCTTTGACTGCTAATCAAAGTTATGAATTAGTTTGTACACAAGGCGCTGTATCAACGTCTAAATTTTTTAGTGCAATCGTTAATCCAGGAGCATTAGCAGGACCAATTCCAGCTGGATTAGAAGACGGAATAAATTATCCTCCGAATGACAATACAAAAGCATTTTTGGTACTTGATGCGCCAGGAAAAGATTTTGTTTATGTTGCAGGATCGTTCAATAACTGGCAGCCGGATACGAATTATGCTATGAAAAAAGATCCAACTTCTGGAAAATTTTGGATTGAGTTAACTGGTTTAGTTGCTGGTGTTTCACATTCATACCAATATTGGCTTGTAGATTCGACCCCAGTTATCAATTCTCCAGTGTTAGTTAAAACTGCCGATCCATACTCAACACTAGTTCTATCGCCTTATGACGATGGAGGAATTCCTGCTCTTAATTATCCAAATATTCCAGCTTATCCAGCCGGTCAAGAAAGAGAAGTTACTGTTCTAAAAACAGGTCAAACCCCATATAATTGGATAAATACTTCATTCAATAAACCTAAAAAAGATGATTTAATTGTATATGAAGTATTAGTTCGTGATTTTGATGCCAGACGAAATTATCAAGATTTAATTAATAAAATTGATTATTTTAAAAATCTTAAAATTAATGCAATTCAGTTAATGCCGATAATGGAATTTGAAGGGAACGAAACTTGGGGATATAACACTTCTTTTCACATGGCTCTTGATAAATTTTATGGTACATCAGACAAATTAAAAGAATTAATAGATTTGTGTCATTCTAATGGAATTGCTGTTATTCTTGATGTTGCATTAAATCATGCTTTTGGACGAAATCCTATGAATAGAATGTGGATGACTGATCCAGACGGAGATGGTTTTGGTGCTCCATCATCAGATAATCCTTATTTTAACGTAAATGCAACCCATAGTTATAACGTAGGAAGTGATTTTAATCACCAACAATTAAGAACCAAAAATTATGTAAAACGAGTTGTAAAACAATGGATAAGTGAATACAAAATTGATGGTTTCCGTTGGGATTTAACCAAAGGTTTTACTCAAAATTGCCCAGGTAATGAAGGTTGTACTAACACATATCAACAAGATAGAGTAGATGTTCTTAAAGAATATGCCGAATATTCTTGGTCATTAGACCCAACACATTATGCAATTTTTGAACATTTAGGACCAGAAAATGAAGAAAAGGAATGGGCTAATTTTAAAATTAATGAAACACCAAGCAAAGGCGTTATGATGTGGGGCAAAATGACTGGCAGTTATTCAAGAATATTAGGCGGATACGGAATAGGATCCTCTATAGCTGGTATTGGCGCAAAAAGCAGAACAAGTTTTTTAGGTAAAAGAGTAATAGGATATCCTGAAAGTCACGATGAAGAAAGAATAATGTACACTGCTATAAAAGATGGTGTAATAACTGGCACTGCGCCAATAAGAAACAATTTAAATAATGCATTGTCAAGAATGTCTGCAATTGGCGCAATATCTTTATTAGTACCTGGACCAAAAATGATTTGGCATTTTGCAGATTTAGGTATGGATGATTCAATTTACACTTGCTCTAACGGGTTAAGTGTAAACACTGAAACAGATGCAACTCCTGGAAATTGCAAATTAGATACAAAACCACAACCGCAATGGACTAATAATTGGTTAACAGTTCCTGCTAGAGCAAAAATTTACAACGATTGGGCAAAAATGAATTCATTAAAAATTAATGAACCAGTTTTTGAAGGTGATTATGATATTAGTCCTGATGGTGGCGATAATTTAAAACAAAGAATTTATGTCTTTGACCCTAATTTGCCAATTTCTCAATTAAAAAATGTAGTCGTTCTAACAAATTTTTACACAGATTCAAAATTGATTACACCTAGTTTTCCATTTGTTGGAACTTGGTATAATTTGATGGATAATACAACCATAAATGTTACCGATGTAAATGCACAAATTAATATTGCAGCTGGTCAATTTCTAATTTATGGGAATCAACCTGCAGTTTTAAGTTCAGAAAATTTTGTTTTTAATAAATCAATCGAAGTATATCCAAACCCAACTTCAACAAGTTTTATTTTAAATAGTTTTACCAATTCGGTTAACGTTTATTCTACAACTGGTCAATTGGTTAAATCTTTTAATGGTGGTTTTGATGCTAACCATAATTTTGATGTAGAATCATTGTCGAAAGGTTTATATATAGTTAAAGTTGCAGATGAAAACAAAATTGAAAAATCATTTAAGCTTATTAAGCAATAACGTTTTTGATTTAAATTCTAAAAATCCTATTCAAATTTTGAATAGGATTTTTTTATTTTTCGAAATTTCAAAAATTGCGAATAAAAATTGACATTAATTGTTCTAAAGTTTTATAATTTTATGTAATATTGCAATTCAAACTAACAAAACAAACTTATTATGGGATTAGGTAGATTCATTAAAGGATTATTTGGAAAAGATAACAAACAAGTAGAAGAAATGGTTGACAAAGCCGAAGTTTTTGCTGATGATTTAATCGAAAAAGGAAAAGTAGTTGCAGCAGAAATGGTCGATAAAGTTGACGAATATGCTGATGTGGCGAAAGCAAAAGTTGAACAATATGTGCCAGGTGTTGGCGATAAAATTGATAGTGTTGTAGAAACTATTAAAGAAAAAGCAGGCGAATTAATTGACAAAGCAGGCGATATGGCTGGCGGTGCAGTAGAAACCGTTAAAGAAAAAGTTGCAGATTTTACAGATGAAACACCAAAAGCTCCTACTGCAAATACAATTGTTGAAACACCAAGCGAAGTTGCAGAAAGTCCAAAAGTTGCAGACGAAAATGCTGATTAATTTTTGATAAATTATATTTTAAAATTCCTGCTTGAACGCAGGATTTTTTTTGTTTATTTGCAGGAAAATTATAAATTATGTTTAAATATATTCTAATATTATTGACTACTTTAAATTTTTGTGATGCATATTGTCAAAACCAAGGTGTTGGAAATGTATACTACGCAATTGACCCAAAAACAGCAGGCAAAATTTTTCATAATAGTACAAAAGACCAATTTAAACCACAAGGTTCTCCTTATTTAAATTCTAGTTTTTCATTTGTAAAAGTGCAAAGTGTAGAAGAAAAATCGAAAATGCGTTATAATGTTTACAAAGATGAATTCGAATTTATAACAGCTAAAAACGATACTTTAATTCTTGATAAACTTGAAGATTTTAAAGATTTGACATTTGTGGCAACCAATACCAAATATAAGTTAGTCAATTATTTAAATCTTGATGATAAATTTCAGTTTGGTTATTTGATAGATATTTATCAAAAAAATGATTTTGGATTATTAAAGAAAGAAAATATCGGTTTAACCGATGAAAAAATAGCAAAAACAAGTTTGGAGCAAAATATGCCAGCCAAATATTATCAATCTAGTGATAATTATTTTTTAAAAACCAAAGATAAAATTTTTGAATTTCCTAGCAGTCGAAAAAAATTAATTAAAGTTTTTCCTGATAAAAAAGAATCAATCGAAACATTTGTAAAAGAAAATAAAATCGATTTTGACAAAGATGCAGACAAAATTAAAATTATAGATTTTTTATCTAAACTGTAACCCTTTTGGATGTGGTAATTAAAAAATCTTTCAAATAATAAGGTTCGAAATAAGCAAGATCTTCGAACTCATTATTATTAAACTTTTCGAAACTCAATAAACTCATTTCATTAGCCGATGGAAATAGTTTGTCATCAAGAAAAACAAAATTTTCTTTAGTCAAAACTGTTTTCGCTTTTTCACTGCAATCTCCTAAAAAATAAATAGTATTTTTAATCTCTGAGAAAGAATTTTCGTCGAGAATTTGCGCTTGAACTTCTCGGATTTTATTATAATTTTCATCAAATATTGCGCTATAAACTTCCATTCGCCTTGCATCAATCATCGGAATGATTAATCCGTTTTTAACATTAACTTGACTGGCTAAAATTTGCAAAGTATCAACAGCAATAAGCGGAATGTCAAGCGCAAAACACAAACCTTTGGCTGCCGAAACTCCAATTCTCAAACCAGTGTAAGAACCTGGACCTTGACTAACTGCTATTGCCGATAAATCTTGGAACTTTAAGTTTAATTCTTTTAAAACATCTTCAATAAAGACGTGCAATTTTTCGGCATGAGATAAACCAGCTTCAGAAAGTTCTTTACAAATAATAGTTTTTCCGTTTTCTGCTAATGAAACCGAACAGTTTTTGGTCGATGTTTCGATATTTAAAATGTACATTTTTATAGTTTTACTTCAATATTCGGGTTTATTGCTAACAAAGCTTCAACAAAATATTTTTTGCTATTTGGCGAAACCAAGATTGTATCAATTTTATTATAAATTATTTCTAATCTATCAATTGACATTGCTGGCGAACTCAATAAATTATTGCTTTTAGAAATTTTAGTAATAGAACTAATTGCAATATTTTTATTAATCAAAAAACTGCTTTTAATGTTCAAAACATTTCCAATAATTGTATATGCTGTTGTTAAAAATAAATGTAAAACTAGACCAATTACTACAATAGAAATTACAATTGCAACCATATTATTAGACAATATTGCTTGAAATAGCAAAAACCCGAAAATCAAAATTAATGGAATAAAAAGTTCAAGACCGATTTTTGATTTGAAAACTTTCATTGGTATAAATGAGATTGGAACTGATGAGATTATTTATTTGACATGAATTAACACAAATAAAAAATTAATTTTTAACAAAATGCATCAACTAATACTGAAAACTGAATACTGCGACTGAAAACTGACCACTTATTTGACCACCAACTCTTTAACCTTATCGCCAGATTGTAAATCTTTGGTAACTGTCGTATATGGTCCTGTAATTACAGTTTCACCAGGTTTTAGTCCTTCAAGAACTTCAATATTAGAATCGTCTTGAATGCCAGTTTTAATAATTCTTATTTTGGCTTTATCACCAACTTTTACAAAAACACATTCGAATTTTTTATCAGATTTTGGTTTTAATTTTTCTTCGTCTTCATCTTTAACATCAGTAATTTTCACTGCTGTTGTGTCAGATTTTACAACTACCGAACTAATTGGCACACCAACAACCTTAGATTTTGTTTTGGTAATAATGTCAACAGTTGCTGTCATTCCTGGTCGAAAAGGCGAGTAACTTGCTGGTTTGCCTTGTGTTAAATCGGCGTAAGATTCTTTCAATATTCTAATGGTAACTTTAAAATTAGTCACTTGGTCTGCAGTTAAAGTTGCATTAGCCGAATTAGAAATGCTGGTTACAATGCCTTTAAATTCTTTTTTTAAATAGGCATCGACTTGCACTTTGGTCGAATCACCGATTGATATTTTCACGATATCGTTTTCATTAACATTGACTTCGACTTCCATATTATCAAGGTTGGCAACAGTCATTATTGGTGTTCCTGTCATTTGTTGTGTTCCAACAACTCGTTCGCCCAATTCGACTGTTAATCCAGAAATTGTTCCATCAGCTGGGGCATATATTGTTGTTCTTCCAAGATTATCTCTGGCTTCGCTAACCGTTGCGCTGGCACTTTGCACATTATAATAAGCAGTTTCTTTAACGGCTTTGGCAACTTCGAAACTTGCAATAGCTTTGTCAAAATCCGATCTTGAAATTATGCCTTTATCAAATAAAGTTTTACTTCGGTCATAACTAGTTTTCGCTTCTCTAAATGAAGCATCAGCTTGACTAAGACCAGATTTAGAACTTGATAAATTAGATTGAGAACGATTTAATCCCGATGTATATAAATCTGGATTTATTTTGACCAATAAGTCGCCTTTGCGAACAACTTGTCCTTCTTTTACGGCTAGTGCAGTTATTTCGCCCGAAACTTCCGATGAGATTTTTACTTGAATTTCGGGTTGAATTTTGCCAGTTGCCGAAACGGTTTCGACAATTGTTGTTTCGTTTATTTGGGCAAATTCGACTTCGATTGCTTCTTGATTATCGCCAAATGTTCCTGACTTTTTTAGGATAATTAAAACTGCAATTAATGCAATTATAACGGCTGATACTATTAAAATAGTTTTTTTTGACATAATTTATTTTATTTTGACACGAATTTCACGAATTTCCACGAATTAATCTTAAGTCTTATAATTATAAAATTAAAACCTACAACTTACAAACTAATTAGCAATAATAGGTATTCCAAAATACAATTCGACGATTTTAATTTTGAAAATATAGTCATATTTGGTTCTTAAAACTTCTGATTGTGCGTTGACCAACAACACCTCAGCTTGATTAAAATCGAATGAATTCATCATTCCGACATTGAATCTTTCTTTGGCAAAATCGACTGCATTTTGTCTGGCTTCTAAAGCAGTTTTTGCCGATTCGAATGCGTTTTGTGCGCCTTTGGCATTTGCGTAAGCAGTGTAAACATTGCGTTCTAAATCAAGTTCTGATTGTTGCAAAGCAATTTTGTTTCGTTCTAAATTAACTTTATTTCTTGCAACATTGTTTTTAACTTGAAAACCATTTAAAATGGGAATTGCCAATTGCAAACCAAAAGAATTTCCTTTAAAATCAGAAAATTGGTCAAAAATAGGAGCTGGATTTCCAAGAATAGGAATGAAGTTTGGTTTCGAAACCGTTTGTCCAGTTGCATCAACAAAACCAACTGGCGAAAAAGGATTGGAAGTGTTTGGCGTAACTCCAACTACTTGGTCGTTATAAACTGCTCTTGTATTGAAACCATAAAACGCACTTAAAGTTGGCTGAAATGCACCTTTTGCAATTGTAATATCTTTTTCGGCAATTTCTAAATTTGACTTTGCAATTTTAAGTTCTATACGTTCTTGTTTTGCTTTTTTCAAGATATTTTCAGGATTTTCTTGCATTATTGTGCTTTGTTTCCCATCAGATATTGATTCTTCGACATCGAAATCTTTAAAATCTTGAAGTTGTAACAATTGCGCTAAAGATAATTTTGAAATTAATAAAGCATTTTCGGCTAAAACAACATTTTGTTTATTGCCAGCAATTGTAGCTTTTATGTCAAGCAAATCGCCTTTTGGCACCGATCCTGCACTAACCAATTCGTTGGTTCTTGTTAATTGTTTTTCGGTATTTTTTAATTGCTCGTTTTGAACTTTTAGGTTTTCTTTATTGAAAAGAATTTGTAAAAAAGCATTGGCAATGTTTAATGACACATCATCTTTCATTTTTGCAATTTGAAATTGCGCCGCAATAATAGACAAGTTGGCGCATCGCAAACGGTTTTGATTTTGCAAACCAGAATATAACGTTACACCAACATTTAATCCAACTGCGGTGTTTTGTTGTGTTTGGTTTTCTAGAGTTCCCGTAATAATGTTTTGATTCAAACCAATGTTCCAAGCATGTTGAATATTAGAATTTATTGTTGGAAGAAAATTGCCTATTGCTCCAGTTTTCTCGATTGCCGCAGTCTTAGAATCAAGTTCTGATAATTTTATTGAAATATTATTTTTAATGGCATAATTTACACATTCTTCCAAAGTCCATTTTTTGGTTTGGGCTTGAGAGAATATTGTAAAAAATAGAAAAATTGTGGTTATTTTTTTCATGTAAATATTAAAAAATGCAAATTTACGTATTTTAATTTGCTTAATATAAACATTAGACTTTCAACAACAAGATTTGTTACAATAAAATTTAATTTTTTCAGAAAATAAGATATAGTTTTTGTATTATTCAATAAAATTTAAAAGATTTTCAATCAATTAGGGATTTCTTCTATCATCAATTACAAGTTGTACTTTCAAATTATTATTTAAAATTTCAAAACAAACAGAAATATGATTATGTGTAAAATAAAACAAATCCTCGGTTGCGGTTTTTTGCGGCAGTGCAATTGTAAAATCGATTGTTTTTAACTTCAATCTGATTTCTTTGTTTAATTTTTGGCTGTAAACTTTGCTTTTATTTCGTTGTATGTAATAATTCAAAATATCAATTAAGTCTTGCAAAGCGCTTTTCGACCATTCTACTGTTCGTTTAGCCATTTGTCAACTTTTAACCCAACTTGCAGCTACCCGTCTTCAAATACCTCATAATGTTGCAAATTATTTTTTTTGAGTTCCGAGCTGTGTACTACGGATTTTCTTTTTACG